>PBRC01000056.1 GCA_002725285.1 Gammaproteobacteria bacterium
AATCGATTTCACGCTGTTCATCGAACTTGTTACATCACGAATCCGGCAGTCCAAACACACTTTTGGCTATGATGATTAACAGCATAGAACTTGTTACATCACGAATCCGGCAGTCCAAACACACTTTTGGCTATGATGATTAACAGCATAACGCATCGTTGCCACTTTGAGGAATGAGCGACCTCATGTTAACTTTCATTAAATACGAGATCCCGGGCAAGAGAGGAGGGAGACAAAAATGAGCACAGGGACGATACCTGAACAGACAGATCGGGTGGCATTGGCCGTACCCAATGCAGACAGGGTGGCTGGTGATTTCAATTCGATATTTGATACAGAGGTTGTCGATGACACGAGGGATGAAGTCGCAGTTGCCCGTCGAGTGACTCTGCAATGGGGACATGACCAGGTGGAACTGTTCGAACCACTGGGTGATGGTCCGGCGTCAAATTTTCTCAAGAAGGGACATGGAGGCCTCTTTGCAGGGGGATTTTCACTTTCTGATCCAGCTGGTCTTGCGGCACACATGGCTGATCGAGGCATAAAGGTTCATGAGCAGGGTGCGGATCGGTTCCTTGTCCTGCCGGATGAGTGTCGTGGGACCGGAATTATCCTGTCTCGTAAAGAGGAACGAGCGCGCGTTGGTCTCTCCGACCGGATCTGGCAGATCACTTTTGCGGGGCCGAATCTTGACGATATGTGCGACTTCTACATCGACACACTCAACATGGGCAGCCTTTTCACAAGCAGATATCACAGTGATCTCTTTGGCTATGATGCGGGAGTCAGCTGGTTTGACGCCAGGGATCGTGCTCCTCTCGATAGTCTCGAATATCTGGAACCTACTGACATGAAAGAAGCAGTGGCACGCTTTGTTAAACGTAACGGTCAAGGTATCTACATGTGCGCAATCGTGACGGACGACATTCCGCAAATCAAGGAACGAGTAGAAGCAAACGGCCCTGGCTGGACTCATGCGGATATCGGGGGGTACATCCATCCTAGACGACTTGGAGGCATGCTGCTTGGTATTTGTTATTTCGATATGTACAACAGCACTAGGCCTCTACCAGAATGACGAAAACTCTCAGCTGATTTCATTGATCTCCCAGGTTTACTCTGGCACTTTACTCTGACCTAATGATCCTATGCCGTCCGAGTATATTGGTCTTGAAGGTCCGGGTCGGTTACACGCTAACTATCATGTTGATATCGGTGTGCTTGGCTCGGTTGCCATAGAGTGTCGTTGTGATATCGGCAATTAACTCACCAGTGCCGGTGGTCGAACATGTGTTGGTCAACGGTAAACCGGCCATGCATGATGGGAAATGCACCAGTCTGTATCCCGGTGTTGTCATCAAAGAGTTTGGTTAGTCGACGGAGGCATCAATGGAGTACCTGAAGAAGGCAACTTTGGATAGAGAAGCTCAGGCTGAAACTGTCAGTGGAACAGTTTCTGACATGCTGCTGGACATTCGTTTAAACCGTGAGAGTGCCGTCAGAAAGATAGCTCTTAAGCTTGATGGCTGGTCTGGTGAATTTATCCTTTCGGCAGGTGAGCGAGAGGCACTGATCGAACAGGTTCCTGAGCAGGAGAAGCAGGACATTCGTTTCGCACATCAACAGGTGAAGCACTTCGCCGAAGCACAACGACAGAGTATCAGTGAATTTGCCATTGAAACTGAACCTGGCGTTCGACTTGGTCAGTCTCTCGTTCCTGTTGAGTGTGCTGGCTGTTATGTGCCTGGTGGTCGATATGCTCACGCTGCTTCTGCCATCATGAGCATCACAACAGCCAGGGTCGCGGGTGTGCCCTTTATCGTAACCGCCTGCCCGCCCCGGGGTAGCAGCATAGCACCTGCGATTGCTTATGCCATGGACATGGCTGGTGCAGATGTTATTTTGCAGATGGGTGGTATTCAGGCTATTGCCACCATGGCATTTGGCCTGTTCGATACGCGCCCTGCAGATATCCTGGTTGGACCGGGCAATGCCTATGTGGCCGAGGCAAAGCGACAGCTATTCGGTGAAATCGGTATTGATCTTCTTGCTGGACCGACAGAAAGTGCCATCATCGCAGATGATTCAGCAGATGCGATGACGGTCGCAGTGGATCTGGCTGGCCAGGCGGAACATGGACCGGATTCCCCGGTCTGGCTGTTCACCACCAGTCGTGATCTGGGGGAAACCGTGTTACGCATAATGCCTAAACTTGCTGCCGACATGCCGAGTGGTAATGTAGTCATGCAGGCGTGGAACAATCATGCTGAGATCATTGTTTGTAGTAGTCGCAATGAGATATGTCAGGTCTCTGACAGCTTTGCCAGTGAGCATTTGCAGGTCATTGCGGAAGATCTGGATTGGTGGCGGCGCAATCTCAAAAATTATGGGTCGCTGTTTCTTGGTGAAGGCTCATCGGTTACTCACGGTGACAAGTGTTCCGGCACCAATCACATACTGCCAACGAAGCGGGCTGCAAGATATACGGGTGGTCTTAATGTCATGAAGTTCTTAAAGGTTCTTACCTGGCAGCAGCTAAGTCGGGATGCGAATCTACCATTCTCCGGGACCGGGTCTCGCATCAGTCGTCTGGAAGGAATGGACGGTCATGCCCGATCCTGTGACTGGAGACTGCGCAAGTACTTTCCTGATCAGGATTGGGACTTCGAGGTCGCTGAACAGAAGCGTTATGACTGAACCGCCACGTTTCAAAAAGCCCTTCACTCAACAGGAAGCAATTCCAGAGCATGGGATTGATGAGGCCATGGATGTGTTGAAGTCTGGGTGACTGCAGGGTTATAACCAGTCACTCGAAGAGTCCAGCTAATGCTCATTACCCGAACAGAAGTTCGCCAACTACCAGCGAACACCGTATACGCTTGCACCCGTACCTGCCGCAATTCATTCGGTTGGTGCTAATCCTGTATTTGTAGAGACGCAAGACGACTGGCTGATCGATATCGGCGACTTGCGGGAGAAGGTAAGAGAATCCGGTGCTGGTTTCTGCTGCTATCTCGTATGCGAGGACCTGTCGGCGGCACGGATGAGATCTACGATGTTTGTCGAAAATCCAATACCCGTGCAGTATCCAGATCCTTCCGGTAATTCCATAACACGCCGGGTTGCCGTTGACCACATTTAGGGGTAGTTTTGTCGTTTAGAGATAGCGGGTTAGTTTTGCAGTTTAACAGCACAATGTCATGATTGTTATGAGTGTGCCTGCAGCAAGTGTGTTGGGGCTCGCAACGAACTCAGGTAATTGTATTCCTGCAGGAAATCTATTGAAATCTATTGAAATCTATTGTTGCGCTTGGTTTCTCAGTACGTGGTATAAACAACCTTGGAAATACTGATGGGAGATTCATATGGCCGCGCTGGACGGGATGAGAGTTCTCGACATGACACAGTACGAGGCGGGCACATCGTGCACACAGGCTCTGGCATGGCTAGGGGCTGACGTTGTTAAAGTCGAATCGCCTGAATATGGAGATCCGGGACGAGGTGTGGGCCGGACGGTCAACAAGGATTATTCTGCCTACTTTTGCGCCTGGAATTCAAATAAGCGCAGTATCGCATTAGACCTTAAGTCGAAAGAAGGTCGCGACGTTTTTATGCAACTCGTACCAAAATTCGATGTGTTTGTTGAGAACTATGGCCCGGGTATTGTCGAAAAACTGAATATCGGCTACGAGGAACTAAGCGCCGTCAATCCGGGATTGATCTACACCAGAATCAAGGGTTTTGGTACATCTGGTCCCTATTCAGGCTACCGCTGTATGGACATGATAGCCCAGGCTGCGGCTGGTGCCTTCTCAATTACGGGTGAAGCTGATGGTCCGCCGATGATGCCAGGGTCGACCACCGGAGATTCAGGAACTGGCGTGCAGGCTGCCATGGCGATACTTGCGGCCTATGTCCAGAAACAACGCACCGGCGAAGGACAGGAAATCGAGATGTCGATGCAGGAAGCAATGATCTACTTTGTGCGTACACGTGCATACATTGGTTCTGAGTGGGGAACTCAAGCCTCCGGACGATACGGAAATGCAGGCGGCGTCCCGCCTGTGAATATCTATCCATGCAAACCCTTTGGCCCCAATGATTATATCTACCTGATGCCTGTGAATGAGGGACATTGGGATTCACTGGTTGCAGCCATGGAACGCCCCGAATTGCTCATCGACAAACGTTTCGAGACCAGCGTTGCACGTGTCGAGAACGGCGCAGCACTCTATGAGGAAATCTGCAACTGGACGGGTCAGCGGACAAAATACGAGGCAATGGAAGCCATCGCCGGTGCTGGTGTGCCCTGTTCCGCATGCCTCGATACGGCAGAGATACATCATGATAAACACCTGGTGGAACGTGGCTTTATCCACGAGATGGAACTACCGGTACATGGCAAGGTGCCGATGCTTGGATTTGCCCCGCGGATGTCAGAGTCCACAGTGGAAATGAAGCGACCGCCCAGGCTCGGTGAGCACACTGATGATGTACTAGCCGCTGAGCTTGGTTTTGAGGAACAGCAGATAGATAACTTGCGTCGGACAGGTATTATTGGAGATCCGAAAAGATTCTCATAAAATAGTTGAGAATCTGATTTTGGGCTTAAGGTTTCAGGAAGATCAGTCATCTAAAAGTATCGCGCCATATGTGATCTGGGATTATCGAATATTCACCAGACCTCGCTGAATCCCCTCTGATGCCCAGCCGCCCCAGGGCAGGGTGAAGAACTTGTAACCTTTCTCAATCAGCCAGTTCGGTTCAATACCGGGTGGTACAAAAAATACGCCCGGCACCACGTCTGCACTTTTACAGGCGGATGCGATCGTCTCCAAAGCGCTTGTGTATTTTGGATTCTGATAATCCAATGGAACGTCGAGGTTGATCGATAAGTCAGAGGGACCAATCAGCAGGACGTCGATTCCGGGAACTGCAAGGATGCTGTCAATGTTATCCAGACACTCCTCGGTCTCGATCATGGGAATGATCAACAGTTGGTTATTCACCGCGTCCATGTATTCGCGGTAATTTTTGAATTCGCCCCATTCACCCCGCATGCCAGCTGAGCTCCTGACGCCCTCAAAGGGATATTTACACCATTGCACCATGTTGGCGGCTTCCTCCGGGCTATTGACCATCGGAACAATGATGCCTTTTGCACCAATATCCAGTGCATAACAGATCTGATCGGGTCTGTTATCACCGACGCGTAAAATTGGAATTGCCGGTTTTCCTCGCATGGAGGCAAGTGGGCGCCGCAGTCCCTTGATGTCGTCAGTGGAGTGCTGAGTGTCGAAGAGCAGAAAATCAAAACCTGAATTTGCTAAGAAAGCCGTTTCGCTGTTGGCTGAAGCAGTTGTTCCGATGACTGTTTCGCCTGCTTGTAGTTTTTCTTTGACAATATTCATGGTTGTACCTCAGCAGATGGGTAAATATTAAAGACTCACTGGAGTCAGCTGAGTTTTGGAGTATAAGCAAAATGGGCAGCGTTTTTAATGAATGACGTTGTAATCGGGTTTTCCTTTGAAAAGAGAAATAGGGTGGGCGATTGGAAGTACCCGGCAGATCATGATTACCTGTCAGATCTACTCTGGCAGCGCATAAGCTATCACTTTGCCACCTGTTTGCGTCCTACCATCGCTGGCACCCTCTGGATCTTCCAGGGGATTGCGCAGAGGTCGTACCTGGCTCGGGACAGTGACCAATACATATTGGCGACCGGTCTTCGGACTCACATAGCTCATCGGTGTCGCATCTGAGCCGCTACGCAGTGAATCCTGCCAAACCACATCTCCGGTCAGTGCATCTATGGCGCGAAATTCTCCGTCTATGACTCCCCCGTTAAAAATTAGTCCTCCGGCCGTGATAATAGAGCCTGCTGTGGCAGGGAAGCCAAGATTGAGAGAGCCCATGCCGCGTCGCCAGACAATTTGCTGTGTGGTGAGATCGACAACAGCAATCTCACTGTAGGGTGGTTTGAGGCAGGGTATAAATAGAGGCGAGGCAAACATCTTGACGATCGCCGCGAATGGAGTGCCTCGCTGCGCTCCACCAATACCATAACCAGGATTTATTTCCCCCTCGGTGGTATCCAGATCATTTTCCCGTGGGATCATGTGAATGACAAATGGCAGATGCATATTGTTAACGACCATTAACTGGCGCTCTTCATCGACAGCGACACTTCCCCAGTTCATCCCTCCTCCAGGTCCGGGATACAGCAGCGTGCCCCGGGTGGACGGTGGTGTCATCGGGCCTTCATAGCGCAATCCTAGAAATGTTTTACGGCAAGCCATCTGGTCAAACGGGCTGATGCCAAAAAGATCCTGTTCGCGAACGCGTGGATGTGCAAAAGAGGGCATGCCGGTGGAAAACGGCTGCGTGGCACTGGATCGCTCGTTGGGTATATCTGTTTGTGGTACAGGTTTCTCGGTTACTTCTGCCAGTAACTCGCCGGTGCCTCGATCCAGCATGAACAGTTCACCCCGTTTCGTGGGGACAATGACCGCTTTGCGACTGACCCCTTCAAGTGTGAGGTCAACAAGGGTCGGTTGCGATGCAACATCATAATCCCAGATATCATGATGAGTGGTCTGAAAGTGCCAACGGGTCAATCCAGTCTTTGCATCGATTGCCACGATTGAGCTGGCGTACTTGTCCATAATCTCTGTGCGGTGGCCACCAAAGTAATCGGGAGTGGCGTTGCCGGTGGGTACGTATACCAGGCCTAGTTCATCATCTGCCGAGGTCAGACTCCACACGTTGGGTGTGCCACGAGTGTAGTGATCACCAATGGGCGGCAAACTGGTATTGCCCTCACGCCCCATATCCCATGCCCAAAGTAATGCACCAGTACGTGGATCATAACCTCTGACTACTCCTGATGGCTCTCCTGTTTCCTGGTTGTCCAGAACCCATCCACCGACGACCAATGCGCCACTTGCGACCGTGGGTGGAGAAGAAACGAAATAATAAAAGGGTTTGACCTCGCCCATCCCTGCAAGCAAAGAGATCTGTCCGTCAATGCCGAACTCCTCGCAGGGTTTTCCTGAGGCTTTGTCGACCGCGATCATGCGCGCATCTGTTGTGGCTGTATAAATACGTTCAGCGCAGTACTCACCCTTGACGCGTTCGGGGATATGGTAGTAAGTCACGCCACGGCAATTACCGAGGATGCCGTAGGGTGGTGTTTTGTTTTCAGGATCATATCGCCAGCGTTCCGCACCGGTGTCAGGATCCAGCGCGAGTACAACATTTTGAGCTGTACAGAGGTATATGCCATCATCGATCTGGATGGGTGTTGCGCTGAAACGCCCGACTCTTCTGGTATCTGTCTCCCACACCCGGGTCAGTTTTTCGACATTTGATGTGTCGATTTGTGAGTGAGGTACATAACGGGTACCGGCATGGCTGCCGCCATATGCCGTCCAATCAGAGGTGTTTTGAGGCGGGCCATAGGTTGTGTTCGAAATAGACACAACGGGCTGATTGACCAGGTTGAAGGACATCGCTAGCAGCACCGCAACACTGCTGGCTGTGCAAACCTGTACGGTACGCATACTGAAAAGTGAAGGTGCGTCACCATCCCACAGACTGCGTCGAATCATTGGCATGCACAGCCATAGCGAGAGTAAGCCGACGATCCAGATTCTTGATCCTACCAGCCAGAATTCGTTCCCAGCCTCGTAAACTGCCCAGGCGAGAGTAAGTAACAGCGTTGCAGCAAAAAAATAAAAACCACGCCTGTGTATTCGCCACAGTTCCACCGCGCTGATCGACATCAACAAGCCTGCGCAGAGGTAGTAGGGCGTACCGCCCAGTATGGCCAACTCACCGCCGAACAGGGTCATGGGAATCCCGATAACGCCAATTAGTACTGCTGTGATTCTTAACGCCCACTTGCCTTTTACTGGCATGCTCCTCCCCATTGTTATCCGAACACCTCGGTGTTGTTACTGTGAGTCTACTATAGAAAGCGACGCAAGCGGCAATACGAGATTGTTGGTGTATCTTCGTGACACTCCGGAAACGTAAATTCAACCCTCCGGGATTGTGGCGATCCTGTTCTTTTCCCTGTTTACTCGCAGGCGATTGACTTTGTGGATATGCTGTTTTTCAACCAGGACTGCTAGAATATCAATATGCTGCAATTCGCCCAGAGTTTCCTAGCCGGATACTACCTACAGATAAAATTCATCCACCTGGTGTTTGCAGGTATGTGGTTCTGGAGTACATCAGTTGCCTATACCTACTACCTGGTCCCGCTGTTTCGTGACTGGCTGAAGAATCCTGAAGATCCTGATCGTATCAGGTTACGCAACTGGGCTATGGAACGATTCGACGAGGGTGCAATCCTCGAACATGTTGCATTTCCCATCCTTCTGATCACCGGACCCATGCTGATGATTGCAGGTGGCTGGACACTGGTAAGCAGCTGGCTCGCCATGAAACTAGTACTGGTAGTGCTTGTATTCATTCCAGTCGAGGTAATGGACTACTACCTGGCGCACTTCAGTCTCAACAAGGCGAAAATACGTGCGACAGGAACACCGGAAGCGTATGAGAAAGCGATCCGCCTGCATTGGTGGTTTCTCGTGGTCTCAACACCGATTGTTATCGTTGTCATTACGCTGATATTCTATCTGGCTATTGTGAAACCATTTTGAGGAGACTGCGATGAATGTTGCGAAGCTACCTCCTGCTTTCGAGATTTCTCGACAGCCATTTCAAGTCAGGCAGCAAACCATCGATAGAATCTCTTTGGCGATGTCAGTGTATATCCTGCTTGTGCTCTACCCGGCCTATGAATTAATCAGATGGATGTGGGCTGACTCATCGCCCTCATTGAGTAGTGTCGGTATTGCGTTGCTCATTGCCATCCTGTTCGGGCTGTTTGCTCGAAATACCATCAGCAGGTACATGGTTAATATACGATAATCTCAGAGACGTGCGTGGGAATGTCACTCATTGTTCACCGTCGTCGTAGTCAGGCAGGAGAAGACATATGAACAGGTTGGAAGGAAAGGTTGCTGTGATCACGGGCGGGGCTGGTGGTATCGGCAAAGCCGTCGGGAAACATTTTGTGGCCGAGGGAGCGGATGTCCTGCTTGCAGACCTGGATGAAGAAGCGCTCAAATCAGCTTGTGATGAGATCGGCAGCAACAAGGCTAGTTACTGTGTTGCAGATGTCACCAGTGCCTCAGATAACCAGGCAATGATTGACACCGCTGAAGAGCGTTACGGGGGTGTTGATATTCTACTCGCCAACGCAGGTATCGAGGGCGATGTGACTCCGATCGTTGATTATGACGAGAAGCGATTTGAGCAGGTCATGGCTGTTAATGTGAAAGGCCCTTTTCTCGGTTTGAAGGCAGCGATACCTGCCATCAGTAAACGCGGTGGCGGCAGCATCATCATTACTTCCAGCGTTGCGGGGATCAATGGTGGGCCCAATGTCTCCGCCTATGTAACCTCCAAACACGCGGTCATTGGCATGATGAAGTCTGCGGCCAAAGAGTGTGCTCCCATGAACATACGGGTTAATACTGTCAATCCATCACCGGTTGAAACTCGGATGATGCGAAGCCTGGAGGAAGGATTCGCGCCGGGACAGGCTGAAGCAGCAAAAGAACTGATGCTGTCGCGTATTCCTCTTGGGCGTTACGCTGAGCCTGTAGACATCGCGAAAATCATGCTGTTTCTGGCATCCGATGATAGTGCTTTTATCACTGGGTCAGTTTACATGGCGGATGGCGGTTCAACTGCCTAGTGTTGTATTAAAATAATACCGATTTGAACTCGTGTGGAGAGTCAGCTTCCCACATTCGACAATTACGGCAGTTCCTCATCCAGGTGGCATTCAATACAGACACGGGTTGGTCCGCCTTCCTCTCCCGCCAACTGTTTATCTTCATGGCAACCGCGACATAGATCATGAAATTGAGTCTCCAGCAGTGGCCACACTTCCTGGTCCGAAACATGACAGTTCATACATGGTCCGCCGCCGGTGTCGTCACTGTAGTTATGGTGACAGTCCAGACAGTTCTCACTTTTGTGAGTCTTGTGAGCAAAGGTCATCGGGAGTATCGGGTCCGGGCTAAGCCAGCGATTTTGCTTTACCGGCTGTTCACCTGGTAACGGAGTGCCCACTGTAAGTAATACGGTTGTTGCCAGTACCAGTACGCAGAGGAATATCTTCATATTGAAAAATTCCTGATCCCCGCAAACAACCAGACGCAAAGCACACCTGCGACTAGATACATAGCTGAGGGTTGTCGTGTTTCCACTTCGCGTCGGGTGATTAGCTGATCACCAAACAGTGCTGCAATGATTAACATCACGAACAGCACAACCTGAAATGAAATGCTCAGGTAAAATCCGCTGGCCACAATGTGATAACCAGCTCCCGCTATCGTTGCGAATGCAAGACCTCGATGCCAGTACTTAAAGATCGCGTAACGTTTGTGAAGGCGCAGGCGATATTCCGGCAAGCCTGTGAAAATGAGAACAGTGAGTAGTATGAAGCCAAGGATCCCCGCCCACATGTAAACAGGTGCGCCTGGCTTGATGTACTCGATCACTGCAGCGTCAAAGAGCAAGAACCAGTAAGCATGTGTCGTTGTTACACCCAGCACAGCGAATCCCAGCAACTGATGTGCCTGCTGGTTTTTGCCTGAGCCCTCGGATCTACCCAAATAGAGAAGCCCGGCAAATGCGACAAAACCCACTCCATTGCCAGTATCCCAGAGCCAGCCAGCCCCCAATGTTGGTGTTGCGATCAGCGTCACGAACAAGACACTTAATAATGTCAGCAATAGTCTCTGCATAACGCATCAGTATAACGTCAATATCGCATGGTATTTCCCGGTACACTTACAGAATCAAGTACGACAATGCTTCCATCAAGAGTACCTGACAATAGTGTTTGTTCTCAGTCAAAATGCCTATAGGTCAAAAAGAGGTCACTACCATTCCCGTCTCAATTGAAGAAGCCATATCGGCAATTATCGTAATATTCTTTTCATGTGTCATTCAAGGCAGATTCGGTATGGGCGGTGCGTTGCTGGCTGCACCCCTTTTATTGCTTATCAATCCGATCTTTGTACCCGTACCCATACTGGTATCAAACATTATTCTGACTGCGCTGGTCTCTCGTGCGGACTGGCAGTCAATCAACTTCCATGATCTGGGCTACCTTTTTATTGGCCGCCTGACAGGAACGTTCCCAGGTGTTGCTGTTCTGGCCATGGTAAGTGGTCTTGCTTTTGACTTCCTGTTTGGCGTGTTGATACTTATTGCTGTCGGATTAAGTCTTGTTGGTCGTAAGTTGGCCGTCAATCGCATTTCTCTGGCATTGGCAGGATTTGCCTCAGGTTTTATGGGTACCATCTCATCAATTGGGGGACCGCCGGTGGCGCTTCTCTATCAACATCAGGACAGCACACAGTTTCGCGCAACCTTGTCGATGCAACTACTGTTAGGTGGAACGGTCTCGGTGATTGCCATCGCCCTTGGCACAGACTTTGGTACTGATGATATTCTGGTTTCTCTGATGTTGGTGCCTGGTGCCATTTTGGGATTTTATGCATCCAGGCTGGGTATCGGGAATGTGACCCAGAGTAGTATTCGAATAGTGACACTCACGATGTCAGTGCTGGGATCAGTTGTTGTTTTAGTTCGCGCAACTCTTTCATTATTGAGTGGATCGTAACCGGTTCACGTTTATTCTCCTGTGTCAGCCGCGAGTTATGCGTCGGTAATAGTAGGCGCGCCATGTCCCCTCAGCAAAAAATTATCAATAAGATGCTATTCTTTGATCACGTCAATAGAGTGAATAGAGATGGAGATGTCAGAGCGATTGTGAGTTAACATTTACATGAGATTCATAATGCTGCTCACTCTTATCAGTCCTGCGTTGTACTTACAGCCCGCGCAGATTATTGCGGAGCAAAGTGAAGTTCTGACTCTTGATCATGCCAGTCCGGGGTATTTCGTTCGGTTACGAACGCCTGAAGGAGGTATGATGGGCATTAACTATGCGACAAATGACTCAGTAATCGAGTTTCATACAGGTGCCCAGGTACCTATCTATGGATATGGTTAGGGCACGAACGAGCGGCCATCATTCATGCGACAGTCTGAGATATATAACGGTATGGTCAGGCATCTTGGTCTTGAAAGATGATTTCGATTTATTCTGAAACAGGAACCAGTGCATTTTCGACGAGTTACTTAGTGTCCAACCCTAAGCTTGCCGGGTATCGCTAATTGAAGCTCTTTATCATTCTCATTTTCCTCTGGCTCGCCTGTGATCTGCTTCTCCAGCCTGCAGTGGCTGGCGATTCTCTGTCGCTTAAATCACTGAAGACAGAAGGCACCCTGTTGCGACTGAGAGGTGACTTTGATGCGGCCAACCGAATAAGCGATCAGCTCAAAGAATCTTTCCCGAAGAATGCCATTGGTTATACATTTAACCTGAATACGCTGATGACTCGACTCTCATGGGATGAGAATGACCCCAGTTTTGATCAGACTATTCTGGATGATGGGGCGGCAGCGCTCAGCCTTTGCCAGAATGAAATAGAGGAAAATCCACGGGACTTCCATGGCTATTATAACTGCGGTCAGGCACATTTTATCCTTACTTACCTGCATGCGGTGAGAGGGAACTACTACAGGGCAGGGACAAATGGTTCCGAAACCATTTATTACCTTGAGGAAACACTCCAGCTTAACCCCGCTCTCTCTGACGCCAAGTTACATCTTGGTATTGCCTACTATTTTGCGGATAACCTTCCCCCCTTTGTTAAAGTGTTTAGCAAGTATCTGTGGTTCATTCCGACCGGAAACTCAAGAAAAAGTTTACCCTACGTTAAGAAAGTCACTGAAGAGGGAGAGTTCTTCAAGGATGTTGCCAAATATATCTACGTTGATCTTCTCTTAAAGGAAAGTGAAGAGAACAGGCTTGTTGCATCTGAATTTCTGTGGAAACTCGTAAAGAAATACCCTGAAAACAAGCGGTTTCATATCCGCTATATCTCCCTTCTGGTTGAAATGGAGAAATACAGGGACGCCCAAATTGCGGTTGAGAATTTTGTTTCAACCTGGGAGAAATATAATCGGGATGAAATTGATATCGTACTTGCCAGGCTATGGGCAACTCGTGCCTTCTTCAGTCTGCAAGATGCATCGGGTGCAATCGCAGTATTTGGAGATATTGAAAAAGCTTCTCCGGAAACCAGGGACAGATTACCCTCCTGGGCAAAACCGAGGTTCTCCCTCATTCATGCTCAGATACTTGATCTTCGGAATCAGAGGGCTGCCGCAGTTGAACGCTATCGGAAAGTTGTCAGCATGGGAGAAAAGTATGTTGGCAGTAAAATTCTGAAAGCAGCCAAAAAGGGCCTTAAGGTCCCATTTTCCCTGACTGCTGAAGGAAATGCCGGGGACTCAGGGATTAGGCAGATACCGAATAGCCCATAAAAGACTTCGATGGGTTAATGTAAGTTAGGTCTGTTTCCCAGCGATCCAGGTCTTTCCTTCCAACGTGGGTCAGGTCGACGTCCTGGGTGTTCTCTTTCTTTGCTATTCCTCACCCTTTCGCTGGAGAGACCAAAGATATTGCCGCTAAAGGGGTTTGTTTTGATGAATAACTGTTTTAGTTTCAATGGTTATTCTTTAAGATCAGCGATTAGCCAGAATAAAAAAATATTTTTTTCAGAAGTAAATCCAAACGTAACCAGCGGGTATTGTTTATGACTGTAATGAATAAGAAATCCAACCTGTTGATCTTCGGTGTTGCCAGCATTTTATCGGTTTCGATAATGGCCGCAGAGCAGCGACAGATAGAAGAAGTGGTTGTTACTGCTGAAAAGATCGAAGCTACTGTCTCAGACACTTCCATATCGATCACTGCATTTTCAGCAGACGCTATTGAAGAGTTCGGCATGCAGGGTGCAGACGATATGGTTAACTACATTCCGGCAACAACCCGGGATGCTTACGACATCAGGATTCGTGGTGTTGGTCGAAATTTCAGAGCCCTGGGCGGTGACCCGGGTGTCGCAACGTACTATAACGGGGTGTTCTCTCCCGACTTTGGTATTGCGGCCTCAGAGAACGCGCTGTATGACATTGAGCGCATTGAGGTGTTGCGTGGTCCGCAGGGTACGCTGTACGGTCGAAACGCGATTGGCGGTGCACTCAACTATATTACCAAGAACCCGACATTTGACTGGTCTGCTGATCTGCGCACCCAACTGGGTGACTACAATGATCGCGAGATCTACGGTGTGGTTTCCGGTCCCCTCATAGAAGATGTACTGGCGTTTCGAGCGCTTGGCATCAAGCGTGATATTGATGGAGTGCAGCAGGGTATCAACGGCTCCAAAGATACGAGTTCGACCGATGATAGCAACTTCTCACTGGCTTTGACCTGGAATGTAACTGATGACATCACAGTGAAAATAAGGAGTAATGATCGTGACTCGAACAGGATAATTGGCTCAAGCGCGTTAATTACTGAAGGCCCGACGCCAATACGCGGCACACGCAGCTCAGATGTCTATGCAACCGGCCTGAAGACAGTGGATGCAGACTATCCTGGCGCGATGGCCTTCACAGACCCGGCAGACAACAGTACCGTATGGGGCGCATATGTCATACCAGGAGTCGATAGCGCAGCTGGATGGGTTGTTAATGCTGCTTACAACCGACCTGAAACAGCGGCTCTTATGGCAGGGTCATCTGTCAGTAATCCCAAGAATCGAACTAATATCAACGCAGATGGTGAAGGTTGTGCATTCCCATACATCACTGCTGACTGCAACCATGAAAGATTTGAACATCGCGCAAGCCAGAATGAGATTAATTGGGATATTAATGACGATCTGTCTTTGAAATATGTTTTTGGCACTAATGACTTCAAGTATACCTTTAATATAGACACTGACTATGCAAATAACGATATTACCAAGGGGCGAATTACAGTTCTTGAAGATGTGCAGAGTAAATCACATGAACTCCAGATCTTCTGGTCGCCAACGGACAATATCAGTATCACCTCCGGTTTGTACTACTTCGATGAAATTCGTCAGCAGGATTACAGCATAACGGACAGTACCCCGCGATTTACCCAGGCGGCAAATTACGGCACCCTAGATCTGCCCAATGCAATGCTGGGTGGGTTGAACTACTTTGGTGCAATCGGATTTGGTACCGAACACGTCAACCTAGGTGATGCGGCTGAAGGAACCTCTATTTCAGGTCGTTGGTTAGGCAACGAAAGAGGTGACTGGTACCACCACACGAACACCAACAAGAACGAGGCAGTCGCGATTTTCACCCAGGCAACCTGGGAGATTAACGACAAATTTGCGCTGGTGTTTGGCTTGCGTTATGCAGAAGACGAAAAAGCTGTCAGGGAGATTCGAGGTGGATACTTTGAACTCAGCCACTATGGCATTGACGCACTTTATGCTTTTGGCGGCGCAGGTGTAGTGGCCGGTGCTGGTATATACACACCTGGTGCTGCGGTGGCAGGTGGTTTCGCGGGCTTCCATACCCCCGGTATGACAGATCTTGCCTGGATCAACATTGCGATGGGTAATGCCACTTACTCAGGAGATCCAGATAATCCGCTGACACCGACGTGTGAGTTGACAGACGCGAGCTGTACCACACCACTTCGAATTTATGAGGGAGTTCCAATCAGCTACACCTCGCATCTGACCGACACAAACACCTGGCGTGATACCAACTATCGCATTAATCTGGACTGGACTCCGAATGACGATATTCTGGTGTATTTATCGCTGACCACGGGTTACCGTTCTGGCGGTTATTCGTTAGGTATTGTAAGCGCGCGCTTTGAGGATCCCGTCACCGGTGGTCTTGTGCCAGTCGATTATGACGAAGAAACAGTGACTGCTTATGAGATCGGATACAAGGGATTGCACTTTGATGGCACGATGCAGGTCAATATGTCGATTTATACATATGACTACGAAGGTTACCAGGATGAGGTCAACGTGTTTGACCCTGCAAGGAACTCCATCGTGGGTATTGTCCAGAATGCGAATGGTGCACGTAACAGTGGATTCGAAATCGAAGGGCTGTGGCTTGCAACGGATGCTTTCACGGTCGGGGGAAATTTAAGTATAACCCGAACCAAATATGCTGAAGGTTACCTCATTGCAGTCAACGATGATCCGTCTTTACCAGCCTCGTTGTTTGGCGACGCAACGTCGCGACCTGACCTCTTTTCTCAGAACAGCAAGGGTGCGCCGCTCAAAAGAATTCCTGAAACTAAATACACCGTCTGGGCAGCCTATGAGGTACCTACAGAGATGGGCAACTTTACGTTCAGGGGCAGCTATGCGTATACGGGTGAATTTTATAATCAGGCTCTGGAAAGAAAGCTGGATGAAGTGCCGGATCGATTCAGGGCTGACGTTGGTGTGACCTGGCGAAGCCTGGATGACAAATGGTCTGTCCGGGCGTTTATCAACAACGTAACTGACGAAGAGGCTTTGCGAGGATTTGGCACATCAACTGAATCTGGTAACTGGAAGGTTACTGGCGCGCCACTGACACCCAGATTCTGGGGTGTGGATATCCGATATCACTGGGGTGACTAGCTATAGAACTTCAGTTGATAGTGACTGGTTGATTTGAAACAGGAAAACCCGAATGGCGTTCGCTACTCGGGTTTTTTCTGAAGTCGATCAGGCACAGCCTGTTATATCTCAAATTTACCAGAATCTCTGTAACCTATTAAATTTCCTACAGCTAACATTAATCTAACGTCGCCCTGGTGAATTATCCGGTCTAGTTTCCCTTGAATTCTGGTGGTCGTTTCTCAATGAAAGACTGTACGCCTTCCTTAAAATCATTTGACTTAAACAGGTTAAGTACTGACATAAGCACATGATGTGAATGGCTTTCAAAATCCTGTGTCAAACCGTGTCTGAACAGTCTCTTCATTTCTGTAATTGCAAGGGGAGCATTGTTCGCTATCTTGCTGGCCCACTCGGTAGTAATAGTTTCAAGCTCCTCTGCAGGAACAATTTTGTTTACTAGACCGAAATCCAGGGACTGTTCTGCATTCAGTGTATCGCCAAGCATGGAGATTTCACACGCCTTTGCCCAGCCGACGAGTCTGGGTAAATACCAGGTACCGCCACTTTCCGGAATAACACCCATTTTCGCAAAACCCGGCATCAGGATGGCACTTTCCGACATCAACCGCATATCACAGCCGAGGGCAAGATCCAGTCCATAGCCTGCTGCTGCACCATTGATTGCTGCGATAACGGGGGTGTCCATCCTCTGCAAAGTAACGGTACAGATTTCTCTGGTGGAAAAATGAGACGCACCACTGGTTCCCGATAGTGCTCCGCCGATTCCTTCTCCTCGTGATGCCTGCTTTAGATCCAGCCCGGCACAGAATGCGCGACCGGTACCCGTCATTATGACGACTCTCACATCACGATTATCATCGGCTGCCTTAAGCTCATCATTCAGTTGCGACAGCATCCGGGGTGTAATCGTATTCATGGCATCCGGTCGATTTAGTTTTATCCATCGGACACCCTTATGGTCTTCAATCAGCACAGGTGCTTCACTCATAAATCCTCCAATACAGTTTTGAGCTAGTATAGAAATTTCTCGTTATTCAATAACTTTTGCCCGGACAGAGCCGCTATCCATCAAATTCTCAGTCAGCGGATCATAGCTGATCGCGTAAGGAAGGATAAGTGTCGATAAACCCCGGGGAACGAGCATTCGTGCATTGCCTCGGCATAGAGAATAGTAGACACTCCTGTGCAGAAGAATAACAACCCAGGGGAATCAATGACCGAAGATGAGAAAGTAACGGGTGGCAGTTATGCTTTTCTGGGGTTTCTGGCATTTCTAAACGTCATGAATTTTGTTGACCGTCAGTTGCTTGCAAGTTTTGCTAACTTCATCGTGCCTGATCTGGAATTAACCAATACTCAATTTGGGCTGCTGACGGGTCTGGTTTTTCTAACATTTTATTCAGCCGCAGGTCTGTTTATGGGCGCACTGGCTGATACTGTCAATCGGACCAGGCTTATCGCTGTTGGTCTTGGTCTCTGGAGTATTCTCACTGCAGCATCGGGTGCGGCGCGAGGCTTTTTTAGCCTGGCATTGCCAAGGATGTTTATTGGTGTTGGTGAGTCAATCATGACGCCAACTTCAATGTCATTGCTGGCTGACCGGTTCCCTTCAAGTCGGTTAGGATTTGCTTCAGGTTTCTACTATATGGGTGTGCCCATTGGTGTGGGGGTCAGTCTGCTGGTGGTTGGCTATCTGGGCCCAGCTATCGGCTGGCGTAATTGTTTTTACCTGCTGGGCGGTATCGGCATCTTTTTTGCTATCGCGATGTGGTTTATCAAGGAAACGCCGCGCCGCCATCTTGCCAGTGGACTCGAAGGGGAAGCGCCAAAGCAGTCTTTTGGTGAGATTATCAAGACTTTGCTTTGGGCTCTGCGTACCTCGCCAGCTTTGCTTATGACCATGGGTGGCGGTGTGGCATTTCACTTTATCCTGGGAGCAGCTACATTCGACCAGCTGTGGTACGTGCAGGAACGTGGTTTCGAAAGAGCCGAGATTGCACAGATTACGGGTTGGATAGGGATCGTGGCAGGACTGGCGGGTAATCTCTTTGGCGGGATCGGCGGTGACATATTCCTGCGGAAAACAGGCATTGGACGACCTATGTTCCTGTTCTGGATTATGTTGCTGCTTGCACCCATCAGCCTGGCCTATCGACTCGTTGACCCTGATACCCCCTGGTTCTGGCTTGGCATCTTTGCAGGATTCTTTCAGCTGGGTTGTTTCTATGGGCCGACGTTCTCGACCGTACAGGAACTTGTACCGCCACAGATTCGCGGTACGGTTGTGGCACTTTACATTCTGCTGCTTAATATGGCTGGTGTTGCGATCGGTGTAAGCGCCGCAGGTGTCTATGTGGATTATCTGATGGCTGCTGGTGCAGCGGAGCCCTATACCACTGCATTGCTCTGGTTCACCGTGATCTCTTTTCTGGCTATTCCGCTGTTCTTCTTTGCAGGTCGCCGTTACGACACGGATCGGCAGGTTTTGTATCAGGCACTGGCAGAGAAGTAGCTAACCAGGCAACCAACTAACTGTTATTCGAATGCTGTGACTGACCTCAGTGTTTTCACTCACTCGAGGTCAAATCAGTATTGGCTGCCTGTTCTTCCCGCCATTCCTTCTCCAGCAAACGTGCACCCCGCAGGATATTCCCCATGGCGTAGTTGCCCTCATGGCAGGCGTATTCGTAAACATTACTGTCGGGTTTGGACTGCCATTCGTAGCGACCACTCCAGGGGGCCTTCCAGACAGTTTCGTCCGTCACTGTAAAATCGTAGTACAGGTTGCCGTCTTCCTGACGACTGAATCGCTCGACCACGTGCAGGTTCTCATCCGCACCCGGTAGACCGCTGATATTTCTAAAATGCTTGGCTTCAACAACCAGCACATCACCCTCCCAGTGACCGACTGAATCACCCAGCCATTGGCCTTCCGTCAGGGGCAGGTGTTCAGAGTCAATACGGATAATTCGCGCATCATGTACCATCTCATGCAGGATTATAAAGTGGCTATCTGTCTGGATGATGCGCTTGTAGTTGTTATATAAGCTTGGAATTGTTGGCACCGTTGCGCCGAATGAAATTAGACAGCGTTCGGAAGGAGCCAGAGACTCGGGACCGTCAAATGGCCCCGGACCTTCATGTCCAAGCCATGAGGCAGTGCCGGTATTATCGTGTGCGAAACTCTGATAGATCTCGCCCAAGCGCTCGCTCACACCAGGCTGGCTTGGAGGATATCTGCCATCAGGTGGATCGTAGATGATAGAGGTTGGCACATTACCTTTGATCGTACCAAGTGCACTACCCGGGTCCACCCAGAAGACATTGTATCCACCCACACGACCAGCACCGGCGGCGTTAGTACCTTCGCCGCCAGCCTCTGGCGCTTCGCGATCAGGATCGCTGTCGCTCCAGATTACCCATTCAGATGCAACGGAGAAGAACCAGTTCAGGGCGCGGGCTACAAACGGGTAGAGGTATTCGTTGTTATTCAACCACTCGGGTCGCTCGGTCGGCGTAAGGGTACCAGTATCGTAAACACCGGAAAGGTCCGGTTTACCTGATGAGGTACGTGGGATATCCGCTACGGCCTGTATATTCAGAGCGGTCAGCAAAAGAAGAAATTGAAGGAATTTGATCATTGGTGTTCTGCGGCGAATTGTGGAATTACTCATTTTAAGCTAATTCGACTGAGTCGACCATACCCCAGTGTGCCAGCATAGTGAACTGAATATTACGATGTGGTATTCACCGATGATCTCCGGTCCGCGAAAAAAGTTATCTCGGTATTACCGGGGACTGTTATCATTTGCACCATATCTAATTCCAATAAAAGAAGGTGAATAAATTGACAATGGTTCAAGTAATAGAAAGTGTTAAGGCCGATGCAAAAGCGGTATGGGATATCCTGGGAGACTTCGGTGGCATAAAGATTGGTGGACCTGTGACTGCTTTCGAAGTAACTGGTGAAGGAGTTGGTGCGACCCGTTCCATTACGATGGGGGGCGCACTAATTGTTGAGCGGCTTGAATCTTACGACCCGGAAAATTTTACTTTTTCGTACGCCATCATTAATGAGGATTGTCCGCTTCCTGTTGCCGACTATAGTGCCTTTGTCAAAATAACTGCGGATGAAGATGGTTGTATTGTTGATTGGACTGGCAATTTTGAACCAAAGGATGCACCTGAAGAACAGGCTTCGGAAATGGTAAGAGGCATTTACACGGGTGCAATTGCCGGGGCGAGGAAAGCGCTGGAAAGCTAGTTCCCTGACCATGTATTCCCAGCCTGACAATTCAGCTACGATCAAGTCACAAAAGTAGTGTGGTGCTACGAGCATGATGAGTAGCTAACGAGCTTTAGAAGGGAATTGTATGATCTTCGCCAGGCGAGCTTTTATTCTGCTTTTCGGATTAATAAATTGACGATAGGCGGCTGATATTTTTGGCGCAACTGCATCGTATCGTAACCAGTTATCATCTCCATCATAGCCGCAGGCATCATAATCTTTATCGTATTGGCCTTTGAGGAAATAGTGTTCCGCAAATTTCTGTCCTTCTTCACTGAGATGCCCTGCCTTAAATTCACCATGCAAAACGGTAGTTAGAAATTCCAGTCCATTGAGGTCCTGCATTTGTACGCGAGCGACCGAAGAACTTGCTTTACGTGTCAATATTGTTTCTAGCAAATTATTCGAGATAATCCACGCAATAAAAGTTCCAATCCGTTCAACATTGCGTTCAGGGCCACCCAATGTAGCAATGGCATAAATTTCATTCGACAAAACAAAAAATCTCCTGCTTACAGAACCTATAATATAATAGCCATGTAAACATCAGGAAAGATACTCTTTGGTCTTTTTGTCCGATCCTTGATTCTATGGATTGTTCCGATACATTGGTGAGGCTTTGATCAGTATTCTTTCCCAACCAGCAAATCACTGTCGCCAGGTCTGAACCTGGACACCATGTTTGTGCATTCGTACACTGCAACGGTTTTTAAGAATCAAAAGGCAGCTTATCGTGAAGCTCTATATTAGTGGCAATTCCCCTTATGCCAGACGTGCGCGACTTGCTGCTCGGGAAGCAGGGTTAATGGGCATGGTGGAAGAAATTATTATCTCCGGGTTCAATGAACTCGTGAAACTAGGGCCTGGTGGCAAGATACCCGTACTCATTACTGATGACGGACACTCACTCTGTGAATCACTGATAATCACTCACTACTTTAATGATTTGTCCGAAGGAAAGTTATTGCCTTCTGATCCTGTCCAGAAAGGAAAGTGCCTGGCCCTTGAGTCAGTCGCTTCCGTATTGATGGATTCATTATTTGTTCGTTCTATGGAAAAAAACTACAGGGAAGAAAAGAAACGTTCTGCACTTGTCCTGGAGAAGGAAGCAGAACGCTCACGACGTTGTTACGAGAGCCTTGCGGAAATGGTGAGAGAAGAAAGTGAATCAGTGAGTCTGGCTTCAATCGCTGTGGCGGCGTCCCTCGGATATGCAGGTTGGCGAACCCCGGAAGATAACTGGCGGGAAGGCAGATCAGGTCTTGAATCCTATTATGATCGGCTCATGGAACGACCCGCCTTCACGGAGACTATGCCCCGGTACTGACCATTTTCGGCATTCACGGTTGTTGTGGCCGATACAGATCTGCAAAGTAGGGAGAAGTCTGGGACATCTGTGATCCAAGTGATTGCTTAAACGGATTGTAGGAGAAGACCTTAACAGGACTTAGGCTAGATCGACTCGTTGGTCCCGAACTTTGGTGAGGGAGTGGCATTACTTCATCATTTATGCCTAGATGCGCTTTAGCTTTATTTGACTACCTCTTTTTGTGAATCAGACTGTCAGCACAGACGAAGAATCGAATCGCCCGACAGGTGGAGGCGGAAATTTCACCGAAGGTGCCGTTCATTCTCACCTGATAAGGCTTACCGGGTACATGGTACTCGGCTTTATATCTATCATGACAGCAAGTCTGATGGAGACAGTTTATATCGGTCGAGTGGGTACGAAAGAACTCGCTGCCATCAGCTTCACTTTTCCACTGGTGATGGTAATGCAAGCTATCGCCATGGGCCTAAGTGTTGGTGCATCTTCTGTTGTCGCAAGGATCATGGGGATTGGTGATACAGAGAAGGCGAAGTTGCTCAATACTCATTGTGTTGTTCTCGTTCTGAGTTTGACGGTCATCCTGGGTTTCCTGGTCTATTTCAACCTGGAGAGATTTTTCAGTCTCCTCGGTGCTGAAGATGAGGTTCTCTATCTTACGGTGGACTACATGCAACTTTGGTTGCTTGGTATGCCGTTCTTTACGATTACACTCGTCGGGATGACGTTGATGCGGGCTATGGGTGATGCAGTCACACCGGGTTATTTAATGACAATTGGATCCGGTCTTCATATTGTAATAGCCCCGTTCTTCATATTCGGATTACTGGGTTTGCCTGAGATGGGACTACAGGGTGCCGCGGTCAGTTTTGTCATAGCCAGAACAGTGAGTTTCCTGTCCTATAGTTACGTAATGATTATCAGAGACCATTTGCTGGCATTTGAAATGAAGGGATTTTTCTCCTCGTGCCGGGAGATCGCTCATGTTGGCCTGCCAGCAGTGGCGAGTAATCTCATAGCACCGGTGTCAATGGGTGTTATCACGAGGTTGCTTGCGGGGCATGGCGCTGTCGTCATAGCGGGTTTTGGAGTAGCGTCTCGTATTGAATCCATGATTCAAATGATTATCTTCGCACTGTCTATGAGCCTGGCGCCTTTTGTAGGTCAAAACTGGGGTGCTGGTTACTTCGACAGGGTAAAGCTTGCATTGCGACTGGCTAACTGGTTTGCACTGGCCTGGGGCCTGTTTGCTTACATCGTGCTTTTTATGTCTGCCGAAATGCTGGTCTCACTGATCAACGATGATCCTGAAGTGGTTCAGGCAGCTGTATACTATCTTCTTATCGTTCCACTGGGCATGGGTTTTATGGGGGTTATGGCTAATTCAACTTCCAGCTTTAATGCATTGGGGAAACCGATACCGGCGCTGGTGATCTCTGTCCTTCAGATGATTGTTGTCTATATACCACTGGCGATGCTTGGGGATTACCTGTGGGGTTATGTCGGGATTTTCATTGCAGGAGCTGCCACGATATCAATGCTTGGTGCCGTCAGTTGGGCCTGGATCAATAGAGAAGTGGCGACGGGTATTACTCGTGGGCAGAACAGACAACATTTTCAGAAGAGTGTTCAAGAAGAGTAGTACAGCGACTCGCAAGGACTTGTACGTCAAATGTATTGTGTTAATTTAGATGGGCTATAACGGTATTACATTGTGATGAGCGTCTTAAGCGACCATATATTTCCCCGATTTACTATCCTCCGCCTGCTGGCACTGAGTGGTGTATTGTTTGCCTCGTCGGCTATCGCCAACGAGCTTGTACAGCTTGGTGAGGCCCTGTTTTTCGATACCAACCTCTCCGCCAATCGAACCCAGGCATGTGCATCCTGCCATGATCCTGCAGCGGCATTCAGCGATAGCCGCGACAACGGTATATCAGGTGCAGTTTCGTTGGGGGATGATGGAGAGTCTCTTGGCGACCGCAATGCACCAACCATCACATATGCGATGCTCATTCCGGTGTTTGGTCGGGACACTCACGGTGAAATTGCTGGCGGCACTTTCCATGATGGACGTGCAGCCAGCATGTTGGAACAGGCGGGGCAACCCTTTACCAACCCGATCGAGATGGCCCTGTCGGATAAGGGTGCAGTTGTTAAACGGGTGCACGAGAATCCGGCCCACGCGGATGCATTGAAACAGCATTTCGGCGAGACGATTTTTGACGACACGGTTAAGGCGTTTGCAGCAATCACCGAGAGCATCGTGGCATTTGAACAGATGCCGCAGTTTGCGCCGTTTGATTCAAAATATGATCGTTACCTGCGCGGTGAATACAAGTTATCGAAGCAGGAGGAAGTTGGTCGGAAGCTCTTCTTTTCACAGCTTTTTAATTGTCACAGCTGTCATTTGATAGACACCCGGGAAGACCAGGAATATGAGGCATTCAGTAATCATCGCTATCACAACATTGGTTTGCCGGTGAACGCTGCTGTTCGGCAAGAGAATGGACTCGGCTCCGCGCATGTGGACCAGGGGCTGCTTGAAAACCCTGACATTGACGACCCGCTGCAGGCTGGCAAGTTCAGAGTACCAACCTTGCGAAACGTGGCTGTGACGGGACCGTATATGCACAATGGAATCTTCAGGGATCTCAGAACCGTTGTGCTTTATTACAATAAGTTCACGCTAAGCAACGCCGAGAGCCAGACAAATCCGGAAACCGGGCAACCCTGGGGTGAGTCGGAAGTCCCGGATACCGTTAATTTGGATTTACTCTCGCAGGGACAGCCGATTTCAGCCCTGCAGGTTGGAGCAATTGTGGAATTTCTCAATGCATTAACCGATCAGCGATATGAAGGGCTGATCGACCAGTAACCGCATATCACCAGCTGGATCTAAGAATTTGAGATGAAATACAAAGGCAGCTCTCTTAGCATTTATGAAGCTGGTAATCAGAAGAAATGTATTCGATCACCGGCAATCAAGAACCACGGTAAACCGATACTCGCATCAGGACAACAGGGGCATGCCGGCTAAATGCGGCTCTGCAGTAATATCAAGAAGGGGGTATGATGTTGTGAAAATAGGTGGGTGCTTATGTCGAAGTTAAAGGTCTTTTTACTTTCATTTGTTGGTTTAGTAGTGGCTGTCGGCCTTGCCGCTCTATATTTCTGGGAAACTGGTAACCTGGATATGTATGTGCCGATGTTCGCGGCAAATTGTGGCGAGTGTCACGGTAGTGACCTGAGAGGTTCTGAAACTGCTACTGCATTGATCGAAACGAACCTGGAGTACGGTGATACTGTCGCTGATCTGATTGCGAGTATTAAGAATCGCCATGATGGTACAGGTAGTCCAGATTTTGAATCCACATTAAGTCGACAGCAAATAAAAGGCCTTTCTATCTATATTGCAGAACGCAGACTGGGCCAGCGTTTTACGGATTTTCGATTCGATACCGAGGTGGTTGTTCAGGAGCAACCGTTGCAGTCAGAGGAACATTTGTTCCGCATTGAGCTGTTTGCTGACAATCTCGACCCCATGGCGTTTTGTATAGAACCGATGCGCGATGGATCTCTTCTTTTGACCGAAAGGGAACGAGGGCTTTCTATCATTTCCCCTGACGGGATTCAGTCTGAGTTGATCAGCGGCACGCCACAGACTGGTGATTCGTTGGATATTATGGGGATTAAATACGGGACTGGCTGGTTGCTGGATATTGCCAAACACCCAAACTATGAAAACAATAACTGGCTCTATCTGCACTATACGGATTTGTGTCCGACGGATTGCGTGGACAGCGAGCCGCTGGATACCTCGATGAACCGGCTCGACCGTGGGCGAATTAAAGACGGTGAATGGGTGGAGGTAGAAACGATCTGGCAAACGGACCCAGCCTGGTACACGAGCCGTGCTGATACCGGTGCGGGTGGCAGGATCGCTTTTGATGACTCTGGTCATGTTTATATCAGTGTTGGTATGCGCGATGCTTATGGACCACAGGATATGAATAACCCGTCCGGCAAGATCCATCGGGTGAATGACGATGGAACAGTCCCTGCGGATAATCCCTTTGTCGTCAGTACTGGCAATTCTCCTGACGAACTGCCATTTACCCAACAGACGATCTGGACCTACGGCCACCGCAGTCCTCAGGGGCTGGAGTGGAACTACAAGCAGCGTAGCGTCTGGAATACGGAGATGGGACCAAGAGGTGGGGATGAAATCAATGAGCTGCTGGCGGGCAGGAACTATGGCTGGCCGTATTTTTCCCTCGGACTTGAGTACTCCGGCGGGGATGTCGAACGTCACAAGCCAAGAAATATTGAATTTGATACTTCGACGATTGAACAGACCCTGGTTGACATTACACCATCGCCAGCGATATCGAGCTTTGCATTTTACAATCATGATCGATTCGCCCACTGGAAAGACAATCTTCTATTGGGCTCCTTGAAGGGGAGTTCCCTGTTTCGCTATGTCTTTGACGGAAACAAGGTAGTGCATAAGGAAACATTGATTAAAGACCTGGCGAGGATTCGTGACGTCGAGATTGGCTATGACGGATTTGTGTATCTGCTGCTGGAGGTCAAAAACGGTAGCAAGATTGTAAGGCTGGTACCTGTCGCCTGAACGCCTTCGTCTGGGATACGGGGAATTGCCAAATGGGTCAGACCCCGTTTTCAAGGATGGTTCAGTTAAATATAATTCCTGCATATGAATGATCGAGAAGAAAATGAGTCTCCCTTTCCGGAGTACAAGGGCGAGAGGGATATGGATGCCTTTTGGAAAGCTATTACGGTTAAACAGGAGCCCTCGAAACAAAAATGGTTCTTGCCCGTACTCATTGTTTTGGTCGTGTGTAGTGTTCCCTGGTACCGGAGCGAAGGGGAGATGGGGTATGTCCTGCTTGGCTTCCCGGTCTGGATTTGGACCTCTATTGTCTGCTCGCTGGGTGTTGCGATTCTAACTGCGATCGGCATCTTCGGCTTTTGGAAAGACGATGACCCGGGGTAGGGCGATGGGAGTTTCATCGCGTGAATGATGGCGTCCATGAACTCGGTATCACACCGATAGTCTTCCTGGCGGTCTATCTCTTTGTGATGATAGGGATCGGCTGGCTCGGTAAGCTTCGTGCCAGGGAGAAGTCGCTTCGGGATTTTTACCTTGGTGGATCAAGTTTTGGTGTGTTTGTTCTTTTCCTTACTCTTTTTGCTACGCAGTATAGTGGTAACACCATGCTCGGATTTACTGGGCGCTCATATCGGGAAGGGGGCACCTATGTTGTTAGTATCATGTTCATGGTGCTAACTATCACAATGATATCTCTCTATGGACCGCGTCTGTTTCGTCTCTCACGAAAGTTCGGATACATTACACCAGCTGACTATATTTACCATCGGTTTGGGTCGCACTGGTTACGAATCATTTGTGTTGTTCTGCTGTGTTGGGGACTTGCTAACTATATCCTTGAACAGCTTGTCGCCATGGGCCATGCAGTGGAGGGATTGTCAGGAGGACGCATCGATTTTATGACTGGTGTCATCCTGTTGGTAATTGTTATGCTCACGTACGAAACGCTTGGCGGGATGCGCTCTGTCGCCTGGACCGATGCGATTCAGGGCATTCTGCTTGTAGGGGGTTTCTCGATTATTCTCTACATTATTCTGACCTTTGACGGTGGATTAACAGCCGCGACAGAGAAAATCGCGGCGGAAAATGGGCAGCCCGCGAAATTGCAGGTGCCAGGCTGGCAGGGTATTCGTACCTGGTTCAGTACCTTGCTTCTACTCATGTTCGGTGTGTCAGTATACCCTCATGCTATCCAGCGGTTTTTCTCAGCGCGTTCGCTAACAACATTGCGCATTTCCTTGGCAGGGATGGTGTTTATGCCTTTCCTTACAACGATGCTCGCCTTCACCCTTGGATTTATCGCCATCAGCCGATTCACAGATCTGTCAACCTTTGAGAGTGACCAGGTCACGTTGCTCATGCTGCTGGATATCATCAACGAGAGTGACTTCATTCGTTGGTTGGTGATCACTGTCTTCGTTGCGCTGGTTGCCGCAATTATGTCAACAACAGATTCAGCGCTGCTTTCGATCCAGAGTATGATCACCAAAGACATCTACAGCGTATATATTAACCCGAAGGCAAGCCAGCAAGGCCTGCTCTTGTCAGGTAAGCTTTTTGGGTGGATTCTCATCGCCTTCCTGGTGGGTATGACCTGGGTTTCCCGGCAGACAGAGAGTTCGATCTGGACCCTTATAAGACTCAAACTGGAATTTATGGTTCAGATTTCTCCCGTTTTTATACTGGGATTATTCTGGCGGCGTTTATCTGGCCGGTCAGTGCTCTGCGGTGTGCTGGTGGGCACAGGGATTACGCTCGTGTTGTGGGTTGGTGCAGCTCTTGGGTATTGGGATGCGGCTTCGCGGTCTCCTCTCGGTATCAGTGCCGGAGTTTGGGGACTTACTGCCAACTATTTAATCTGCTTTATAGGCGGGCTGTTGTGGCCCGAGCCTGAGCCTTCTCAATCTGTATCTTCAGGGAAAATATAGGAAAGTATCGGACACCCAGGATTCAAGCATCCAGTGCAACCGGTTGCAAGCAATGTATGCAGCAGAAAGTAAGCCAGATCGACTTGTTGGATGTCCCGGTCTTTCACTGTCTTTCCCGTTAATGCACTCCTACTCCATTTCTTTTCTTGGAAACCAGTAGGTCAGGTATTCCGCGTAGAGTGCTCGATCTGGCATGTCGTATACTTCGATTTCGTGACAGGTCTTCATCAGGTACTCACCCTTCCCCTTGTCCTGAACGTCGAGCAGGCTTATATGGGATCTCAGGCGAACCCCATCACCGATAACCACCGGTTTAAGTACTCTGACTTTATCCAGCCCATAATTAAGTGGGTTCTGACCGTCCTCGGGCCAAAGGCCTACATCGCGATAGAAGTGGGATAGCAGGGACATCATGTGAAAGCCGTGGATTATTGTGCCGCCATAAGGGCCCTTCTTCGCATAATCGGGATCGCAATGACCGGGGGTGCGCCATCGCGTCACTTCTCCGAAAACATTGACCTGAACCTGGTCAATAAACACCCAATCACTGACACCCAGGTTTTCGCCGATATGTTCATGGGCATTTGCCAGCAAGAATGGTTCTCCACGCATACAACCTCCTCTACAGGGATCGGAGTGATTTATCAATGCACTCTGACCCCATCAGCTATTTAATGCTGCCTTCAAAGTTAGGGTAGCGATACTCGAGCGAGTCGTCAGTCGAGACTTTGATATTGGTGTTCGTCTCGATGTCGTGCAGCATGACCTTGCCATTGTCGGTGTATAGGATCTGTTTGTCATCGGGCGAGAAGCTGGAATACCAGATGATCCGATGGTAATCCGGTTCGTGAATCTCGACTTCATTGGAAATCGATGGCACGGAAGGGTCAAAGTCTGCATAGCAGACGATGCCACCCATGTATTCGTCCTTCGGCAGGTCCTCAAGTGTCTGCTTCATGTACGAGATTTTAGTTTCGTCATGAGAGATGCAGATCTTGTGCAGATGCATCGGATCGTTTTCATAGGCGATCGGTTCATACTTTGGTGCACCGACAGGATCAGGTGTCATCAGGAAATGTCTTTTCGATCCTCGCAGAACAAAGAGACGTCCATCCTTCAAATGTGAGTGACTGTATTCACGGTAGTATTCCGGATCGTTCGGGTCGGAGAGCATTTCTTCGTCTCCCGGTGTTGCGTCGGTCGTGGTTCGCCAAATCTTCACCACAGACAGATCCATGGGTTCACCGGAATGATTGGTGATACGAAACCAGACAATGCGATTGGTACCATCCCGGGTCCAGTGCAGGTTACCGTTGAACTGGTCATCGCCGGTCAGTTCCCGAATATCCGAACCATCCGGATTCATTACACAGGTTTTTGATTTCCAGAGAGAGACATCGCCTGTCTCCTTGTCCATTTCATTGGTCACGATAAAGAAGGCGATCTTGCTGCCGTCAGGGTTGGTGATCGGCTTGTAGGCCCAGTACTGCCCATCTGTCAGGTATTCCGTGGTCGAATCGACGCCGTCGCTGGTCGTCTTTGCGATTTGTCGCCCTCGCTCCGGCGAATACACAGAGGCGTACCAGGTCACTGGTTCGTTGAGCTTTGTCATGATGCCTGCCTTCCTTATTGATATCTATCGAATAACATACGAACGAGACAAGTTTACTATATTTAATTCAGCGCTGAACAACACGAAGCAAGGCGTAGAAGCAGGTTAAGAACGTGAACCCATATTAGAGGTAAATGCTTATGGTGTTAACTCGAATTCTGGTAGGTAAATAAACTCGGTTCTGATTAAGAGTTCTTAATAACCAGCTGGATACAAGCGGTAACAAGGGCTCCGAAGATTATTAGTGCCGGTTTTCTTACTCTATTCACAGTTTGAGCAGTTTGAGCAGTTTGAGGTTTTGCTTGATTCGGTAGGCTTGGCCTGTGTAGAGTCTGCATTCCGTTTGGCAAAATTGGCGTAACGACAGGAGGTTATGATGAAGAATTTAAGCGTACGTGTTGGGTTGTTAGCCGCAATCCTTGCAGCTGCACCCGTAAGTGCAGGTGTCGTGACAGGCCAGGTCAAAGATGTAGACGGTAATCCCATGACTGGTGTCATGGTCAGGCTGACCAGTAAAGACAATGTATCTGAATCAGTTTTTACTAATGCCAGCGGCGAGTATGAGATCAAAACCGACCTCGCAGGTGACATTAGCGTGCGTCTGCGCTTACCCTATTATCGAGATGTCAATACTTCGATCGAGTTGGGTGCAACGGCCACTATTGAGGAAAATATGGTCATGGAAGCGATGACTGGCGAAAGAGAAATTTCTGATAGCCTGCCCGCTGCCTACCACTTTGGTCAGTTGCCATTCGAAGAAGGTGACGACAAGGATTTTAATCGCTACCAGTTTCAACGTGACTGTCTTTCCTGCCATCAAATGGGTAATTCATTCACTCGAGTACCTCGTACCGCCAAGAATTGGACAGGTACCGTGAAACGCATGCACATGTATATCGGCAACTTCGACGATAAGCTCATTGACCGAAGGTCTGAAATTTTTGCGGAGGGTTTTGATGGCAAACCTCTGACAGTTCGACCGGAGTTTCCTGTAGACGAGAAAGCACTATCGACGGCTAAGATTTATGAATACCCTTTGCTGACGCAGGGCGTGCCTCATGACACCATCGCACACCCCAAGACGGGGATGCTCTATACTGTTGATCAGGCATTGCATCATATGTCGGTTACCGATCCAAAGTCTGGTGTAAGTGAATATGTCGTCCAGAACGGATCTCAAGCTGACTACTACTACACCACCTCACCCTCCGAAGGGAAGACTGAGAAGTTTGAACCCAAAACAGATGGACCCCACTCATTAGCATTAGGTCATGATGGAAAGTACTATGTCACCAATACAGGTAGTACCAGCATTGGTATTTTCAATCCCAATACCAACGAGTGGGAACCTTCTCACAAGCTGCCTGATGCATACAAAGGTCGATATCCTCATACGATTCGTGTCGCCAAGTCAGGTATGGTGTGGTTTACAATGGCCGGTGCAGAACATGTAGGTCAGCTTGATCCTGTCTCTGGAAAATTCGATATCATCCCGTTGCCCAAAGTCAAGGCCGGGGGTATTTCTGGTGGTACACAACCCTATGGTATTGACATCAGTCCAACTGATGACGCCATGTGGTACGGGCGTTTATTCGGTGACAAAATTGGCCGAGTTGATCCGGATACACTTCATGTCACAGAGTTTAATTCGCCAGTTCGTGGACCACGCAGAATGTACTTCGATAACAAAGGAATTCTATGGGTAACAGGGTATTCCGAAGGAAAATTGGCACGCATTGATGTTAATGACTGGTTTCACAGTAAGGTCTACGATATGCCTGAGTTTGCTCCGGGTTACCGTCCCGCACCCTATGCGCTGGCGATACATCCAGAGACACAGGATATATGGCTGAATGAAAATATGACCGACCGCTTGTATCGCTTCATTCAGGATGAAGAGCGGTTTGTTGTCTACCCGGTGCCCTTGTCAAATACTTATACGCGAGATACGAGCTTCACACCGGATGGGAAAATCTGTACCTCAAATAATCCATTACCCGCTGCATCGCTTGAGGGGGGTGTATTACAGATCTTCTGCATCGATACCGATGCTTAGGTAGACGTTTTCGGGTAGCAGTTCTGAGATTATCCTGGATTTGCTACTCGTGATTTTTAATGTCAAACAAGTTCAATTTAGCTGTCAGTCTGATCGGCGTCGTAGCTGGGCTGTCAACAGCTTGTGCGTCAGCTTCAGAAATAAGGGCTGCCATACTAAAGGAGTACGAGGCCATTGTGGGACAAGCCTTTTCTGCAGACTCCGGGAAGCAGTTTTGGTATCAAGACAATAACGGCCGAAGCTGCACTACCTGTCACACAGAATCCCTGCTGGCAAAAGGTAGGCATGAGCGAACGGGTAAGATAATTGAACCCATGGCACCATCAGTTAATCCTAAGAGACTGACCAAGCGCAAGAAAATCAATAAGTGGTTTCTTCGTAACTGCAAATGGACAATCGGACGTGAGTGCACAATCCAGGAAAAAGGCGATATCCTGCTGTGGTTAAGTGAACAGTAACTTCTACTAAACAGTGGTGGGCGAATAGGATGAATACCAAGTCAAGAAAAGCTGCTGGAAAATTATTATGGTTCCCCTCGCTGGCACTTTCGCTTGTAGTCAGTGTTTCGGGCCAGGAAATACGTTATCCCGGGGATCGTAGTAACTACGACAACAAGATGCCGCCCGTCTTTGAAACAGATCCGGTTTATATTGAAGAGTGTGCCTCGTGTCACCTGGGATACGCGCCAGGATTATTACCTGAGAAAAGCTGGCAGAAAATTCTTCAGGGGCTCGAAGATCACTTTGGAGAAAATGCAGAACTCGATTCAGAGTCTGTGAATCATCTTGCAGATTACCTAGAGAAAAACTCTCTGGAATATGAGAAATCAGACCGGATTGCCAAGTTCAAGAAGAATCTACCCAGCGATCCACCCATTCGGATTACGGAACTACCCGCGTTTATTGTGGAACACCAGCCAGCTGTCAGGCAAATCGGTCTTGAAGAAGTAGAAGACGGTTTCTTCAGCCCCTGTGAGGATTGTCACAAACAAGGAGCAAGCGGAATTTTCGACAAAGAAAGATTATACAAAGGCTACGGTCCCGACTTTCAGTTTGGAGAGAAGAAGGACTTTTAATAATGCCGCGTTGGTTACACATCAGTTTATTCTTTTATCTAACCGCCAACTGTACTCTATATTGCGTTGCCGCTGAAAAGTCAGTAGCCGCATCGACCAAGATTGACGCAGGCAACCCAGCTGAGCTATTTACCAAAGATGATTCCTACATCGACGAGTGCGGTACTTGCCATATAGCCTATCCTCCGATGTTACTACCGGCAAAGAGCTGGCTTAAGCTGATGTCGGGAATTGAGAATCACTTCCAGGAAAATGCCGAACTCGATGCTGAAACTTCCGCACATATCAGTGAGTATCTTACGCAGAATTCTATGGATACTGTGAGCGATTCAACCGTTAGCCACTGGTTAACGTCAGTCCCAACTGATCCGCCCATTCGAATAACCGAGTTACCGGCCTTTATCACTGACCACGAGGATGCATACAGTCGGATGGGTGAGAGCGCCAAAGAGGCCGGCTTCTTTAGTCCCTGTAGAGACTGTCACAAAGAAGCGAACGATGGGATTTTCAGCAAAGACAGGTTGTTCAGGGGGTTTCGGCATGTATTCGATCGTTTCTCCGATAAGGAAGAACCATAATTGATCTGGTAAAGAATACTTTTCGAATCTGGGTACTTCTGCGCGGTTTGATTGTTGGCTGTCGTGGTGGTTATCGTGGTTGCAGATGTTAGTCTAGTGGCTCGTTAACTATTTCTGTTGCGAACATTGCCAATGGCTCTGATTCTGGTATTGATACAAATCGCCTTGAGAGAGTGGCCTCTGCTTTAGCTTAAATTAGCAGAAGTGTCTCTTAGCAAGAAGGACCAGGTGGTACCATATAGGCTGACGTCACACACTCTCGATTCGCTACTTTGCGATACCGCTAAGAGGCATCGTCGGAACGGGTCCAGTCATAACAACTCAGGTAGCCACACGGCTGGGACACCCTGAAACATTCGTTGAAGATCGCAGTTTTGGCCAGCAGTGGTCCCCTGCAGAACATCACCTTGTCTAATCAGACATGGCCAGATCCATTACCGCTCGATGTGCCTGACCAATGGCGGCTTCGCTCATGGCGTTGGCACCTGCATCTGAATTGGCGATCGCTATGCGCCCGAACGGTCGACGGGCGACAACCCAGGGCGCTCTGGCAAGCGGCACCTCATCGAGCATGTACGCTACGTCTCCTGTTTCAGGATCTTGGCCAAACGCATAACCATGGGGCCATCGATTCACGGTGATAGCTTCGATGTCCCTTGCCGGATCAAAGCCGCCCGGTGACAGGATTCGACCGAGCTGGTTGCGAATGTTTCTCTCAAAGGTTTCAAATGTGGTCGTGAGCAGATCATTACGTCCCGCTTTCCACTGTTCCTGAGCTGTCAGGCCAGGGGCAAGTGGCGTGCGATACATATTTACTATCGTTGGTTGGTCGGGCGATCTGGCGTGATGATAGTCACCGATACTCATCGGTGTGCTCAGACGGACAGAGTTAAAATAACAACCAGGACAATGCACCCTGTTAACACCCAGGTTTGCAAATGCACGCCAGTTTCGAATCATTACGCTGGTATAAACCAACGGTGCTTTTAGAGACTGGGAGAGGGCCAGTTTCTGTTCTGCCGGAAGTTCTTCACATAGATAAGGAATCACCGAGTGGTAACAGGCGAGCACAGTCTGGCCCGCGCGTACACGATGTGCTCGACCATCTCGCACATAAGTGATCTCAACTTCCTGGGCTGTCTCTGGATCACCGATATGGCGCACACCGACAACGGTACTCTCAAGGCGAATACGAACGGCTGAATCTCTGTCGTCGAGCTGCCCGTAATCAAAACGTGCTGATACGACGTCCTCCATACCGATGCCGGGAGCTGCGGCTGGAATCATCGAGCGTACCAGCAGGCGTGCAATCGAAGCATTGCCGTCCGGGAATCGAAAATATAGTCGTTCCTTGGCCTCTGTTCCGAACCCGAGACCTTTTGTTCCTGGCGCCCCATCTCCGGTTGCCGTCCAGGCTGATAAGGCATCAATTCCGATAGCCCAGTAGCCATCTTTCTGTAAGATTGCCAAAGACTCAGGATTGATGCCAACCAGATCAACCAGGAAATTCTGGTAACTCATATGGCGCAGACGTTCGCGCTTTTCATCGAGAGTCAAACCGGCCAGGTAGTCCACTTCTGTCTCATACAGTCGGGCGATGTCTTCCCTGGCAACCTCAGTAAGCGGTGTCTTTTCAAGGAAGTCACGCCAGGTGGGTTCACCCGTCCCTGGCACCAGTCGATCCGTACCAAATGTCTCTTCAGCAAAGAAAACGCCGTTGCGAAGACCCATCGAGCGATGGAGGTCCCGATCAATGAACTCTGTATAACGTTCTGGGTCAATACCCAGCGACCTGATCATACGTTGCGCTGCCTCGCCATATTGATGAAAGTCCTGAATGTTGATCGTGCCGCCGTGTGATAAAAGCATCTGATCGCCATGCCAGAACTCGTTGCGCTTGGCATGACCGCCGAAGTCATCGTGATTATCCAAAATCAAAATACGTGCATCCGGCTTGATTTCGCGGTAGAACCAGGCGGCCGACAGACCACTTAGACCACCGCCCACGATCACCAGATCGTAGCGCTCAAAGGTATCTTCCACCTTTGAAGAATCCCACCGTTTGCCCTGTTGAAGTTGATGTGCGACCTCGAAGGAGCCCGGATGGTTGCCTCGCAGGCCAGTCCGAATCGGTGGATAGGCGACATTTGAATCCCGCAGTAGCAAAGACGGGGAAGCAGGCATTTCGGTTTCCGACCACGAACATGACATCAGGCTGCCACTCAGAGCCACGCCAATGCCGTTGATAAAATCTCGACGGCTAATCGAACGGTTAATACCTAACTTACGATCTCGCTTGTTCATCCAACATTCCTTTGCTGTAAAAGAATAATGGTATAACTGGCCTGTAATGTCTGGAATGGCAACATCTTGTTAATAGACATTGTTCTTGTTTGATCAGACTATACACATTTTGAAAGCAACTTGATTTCAAAGCGTGCAGGCTAAACGGAAATAGCCATCAGTCAGTGGAAAGATAACAGTAGTGTCAATTGTTACGGTCGAGAGGTAGTTTCATGAGATTTGATGCCATCGTCATCGGGGCTGGTCATAATGGCCTAACCGCCGCGAATTACCTGGCACAGGGTGGATTGAAGGTGTGTGTGCTGGAACAGCGCCATGTTGTAGGTGGTGCTGCTGTCAGTGACGAATTTCATCCGGGCTTTCGCAACTCTGTAGCGTCTTTCGTGGTGAGTCTGCTCAGAACCGAGGTTATTGAGGAACTGGAGCTTGCGAACTACGGTTATGAAACCATGATCGTGGAAAGTGGATTTTATCCTGACTCGGATGGGAACTACCTGCTTTTGAACGGAGATAAAGCCCATGACAGAGCGGAAGTTGAAAAATTCTCGAAAACTGATTTTGACAACCTGCAGGAGTTTGATCAGATTGTAGAGAAGGCAGGTGCAGTCCTGTCGAAGCAATGGTTACGAGAGCCGCCAAAACTGCACAGCGGCGACCTGGGCGACCTGGTCGGTAGCGCCAGGCTTGGATTGGACATCCTAAAGTTAAACGGCGATGAGCGCTGGCGTTTACTGCAGTTTTTGCTGGGACCTCCCGATACCATCATTGAACGGTGGTTCGAAAGCGACAAACTAAAAGCGATGATCGCGTCCAGAATGACGCCAGCAAACTACGCCTCGCTGCATCAGCCTGGGGCCAGTCTTGCCATGTTGCATCATGCCGTTGGTGAAGTTGCTGGTAGCCAGGGAGACTGGGGTCTTGTACGAGGGGGTATGGGTACCATCACCCAGGCGATGGCAGCATCGGCGAAAGATAAGGGTGTCGTAATTGAGACAAATGCACCTGTCGAATCTGTCGTTATTGATAGTGGCCGAGCGAAGGGAGTTCTGCTTACAACCGGCAGGCAATTGCTTGCGCCGATAGTGGTTGCCAATACAGATCCAAATCGGACCTTCCTCAAACTGGTCGGTGCCGAGCATTTACCGGAGTCTTTTGCCCGTGACATCGAAGCATTCAGGCAGGAATCAGCTTCATTGCGAATCAATCTGGCGCTGAGCGGTTTACCGGATTTTGACTGTTTGCCCGGAACAGAAATGGGGGAACATCACCGCAGCAGTATAATGATCGTCGAGAACAAAGATCATGTGGAGAATGCGTACCAGTCCGCGCGGCGAGGGATTCCGTCAAATCCTCCCTTTATCGAAGCACTGATTCCCAGCACAAGAGACGATAGCCTCACCGATGAGCCTGGAACCCATGTGATGAGTCTGCTCTGCAAATACATGCCGTATGATCTTGCCGATGGGAAACACTGGGACGATATGCGAGAAGTGGTGTTTGAGCAGATTCTAGATTATCTGCAGACACTCATGCCCAATATCAGAGAGATATTGGTAGGCTACCAGTGCATGTCACCACTTGATTTGGAACGAACATTTGGCATGACCCGGGGAGACATATGTCACGGTAAACTAGAGCCTGACCAGATGTTCAGCGCCCGTCCCCATCCNGATGCTGCTCAGTACGCCACACCAATTGATGGNCTGTTCTTATGTGGCTCNGGTACCCATCCTGGTGGTGGNGTTACCGGCGCACCAGGACGCAATGCTGCAAAGAAGATTTTACGTGCAAGATAGTTGGTACCTACCCTGATCCGAGAGATGTTCATCTCTCATGGCAGAGGCAGATCGTTGGGGATTTTTCTCGGATCTGTAAAAAACGTCAGCTCGCCATTCTGGTGCAGAATTTCGGAACCAGGCGTCACTGACAACCTTGGAGCATCTGTACCTCGTGCGTTAAGCAACCAGGCGTTGTTCTAACTCAATAGAGGTTAAGCTCATTTTNGGGGGACCATGAGCTGATTGAAACTTTAAAGCTGGGGTATTCCACAGAGGTGCAATGCACATCACCAAGGCATAAGATCGTATTAAACAAACCTCTGTTAGAAATTGAGCTAAATAGAGATGGCTGATTANCTGATTCAGGATCCTAAACGCATCAACCAATTCAGGGAGCACATCGACGTGAAGGGTACTGTTAGTATCATTTCAGACAGACTGCCCCGANCTTTTTTTACCGTCATTTGTCGACTGTGGAGTAATTGACCTCGCGATTGATGTTGTTTCGTTGGATACCGGCGCACTCAGTACGCCTTCCAAGGCATCAATCAGATTGCTGACGAACAGTTCAGCCTTCGGTCCTCGAAACGCGTTTGTTTGCCTTGCGTGATTTCCCATAGAAATCGAGCACATTCTTACGGCGATATCCATTCGCTGCCGCCAGGCCGATTCATTCAGGTGGGGGAGGACAGCACGCAGCAGTTCACCNGTTCTTTGCCCACTTTCGCCACCGCCGCCATACCTGCTGACNCTGGTCAGTGCAGAATCCTGCACTAGTGCCAGTTCATGAGAAAAGCTGATNACATATCGTCGNTATTTAGCGTNTGCCTGTGCAAGGANGAAGGTAGGCATCACCATTATGCGACAGAGATCCCTTAACGATGGAGTAGGTTTGGCTGATAGCAATTTAGCCAGTAATTCTGAACGCTTCTCATGAGTTTGCTGGTCGCGATGTACCTGGATGTCATCGATCAGTCCCTGCAAATTCTTAAAGTGATACTGGAGTGCCGATTCGTTTTTTTGCCCGGCTTCTTTAACGATTTCCTTGATCGATACGTTTTGAATTCCTTTCCTTGAGATCAGTTTCTCCGCAGCTTCCATAAGCGACATCTGGGTGGCGAGACTTCGAGCTTTTTGACGATCTAATGAGGAATTCATAACTTCCGATTGGAGAAAAAAGCAATTATAGGTGAACCAACCCGCTGGGCATACTTCTTGGATCATTGACATAAGTAATGATAAACATTAATACTATGTCTGGCAAAGATTTCCAAGGGGAAAGTGTGAATCCTGGTCGCGGCAAACGTTGTTCCGGCAGAGCAGCTACTACCGTGTGGTGCGTCACGGGGACCGGAAGCTGCGGGCATTGCCTGCAGCCCATAAGGCTTCAGCAGTGAAACCCCTCTACCCGTACGTCGCGGGACTGCCTGTCGCCTTCGACAAATCCCTGGCTGAGTATTTTGAGGCAGATGAAGAATACATTTTCTGGCCNGACTAGAGGCGATTGATGAAACTCACAAAAAAAATACTGATTAAGNTACTGGCTACGCTGTTGGCTTTATTTGTTGCAGCGTTCTGGATGCTGTTTTTTTCAGCCAGGCCACCGCTGACAATTGATCCCCAGACCCTGGCGGGTGACGGCAGTCTGGTCAACTACTGCGAATTGCCAGAGCTGGATAACAGCGGAAAGCTGGCCGCAGATATTCCCAAGGGAAATACGCCAGGCTGCAGCTATGATCATTATCCACTGCCAATCCTGGCGGAGTGCACTGAGTCCCTAGTGGCGGGTGCTGATGACATACGCGGGTTATGGTTGGGCGTTGAAGGAAAGGTTGGTCATGTTGAGCGGGTTGAGCAGTGTGGTGCACGCACCGTGGTTACGTCCTCAGGCATTATCCATGATGCAGGGCCGAACAGTTCGGGAGGCCTGACCTCGAATGACACCGAGGGAGCAGTGCTCTTTTCCATCGGTGACCGGGAGTATTGCCCGCGCACTTCAGCCAGTATGGTATGGAATAACGGAGTGCTCGACTTTCACGTCTTTGGATGGGGCCCGGTGGTGGTTCGGCGTTACATGGACGGCGAACAGCTGATCTGGGAGTATGCCGATGGGTCGGTGACGAGGATGGACCGACTGTGCCAGTTGCCGGAAAAGCGTAAGTACCCGAAACCTCGTGGGTCTCGTTATCAACTGGGATGGAACTGACAAAAGACACAGAATACCCGAGTGGAAAACATTCCCCGTGCGCAGATGCGCGAGACCGAACTTGATTTCGAGAGCTTTGTTTCAAAACTTTAATCGCTGGAGGTGTTCGTGAACTGGAAAATCTGGATACTGGTACCTGTTGTTTATGGTGTATTCTCACTCTGGTACTTCAATTGGCGTGGTCCGATCAGTGCGGTAGAAACTGACAGCTATGTGAACGCGTTTGTGGCGAATGAGGGTAGTCAGCATACAGATGTTGCAGTCTTCAGAAAGTTTATTGAAGAAGACGATGGCAGTGAGTTCGTCATGCTGAACCTTGTTGAATTACACGAGGGCGACATTACTCACCCGTTATCAGGAGAGGAGATGTCAGCATCAAACCTGGTTCGTGAATACTTCGAGCCCTTCGCGCTTGAGCTGTTAAAGCACGGTGGTCACCCGGTCTTCCAGGCAAGGAGGGTAGGCGGCAACCTCGACAGCTGGAATGCTGAAGACAATCTAAGTTTTGGTGTCACTGGCATGATGCGTTATAGAAGCCGCAGAGACCTCGCCGAACTGATCTTTGATCCGAAGTTCGCTGATGGTCACATCTACAAGCTTGCTGCAATCGACAGAACCATCTCTTACCCGACCCGCATCATGATGAGCACATCGATGAGACCACCGCTTGCGTTCTTAATAGTTCTGCTCCTGATTGCATCTGTTGTTCAAAATGTGTCGTACATTTCCAGATACGGCCCAAGGTCAACACCATCGAGTTAACGCACAATAGATCAGAGAAACACACTTTTCTCGGACAGATTATCCCAACCGAAATCTACATAAATGCGATCAGCACCAAATCCAAACAGTGATGCGGTGATTAACATGTTGGGCATGTCCGGTCTTAGATTAAAACCCTGAAGCTTGGTGTATTGATGTGAAAGGCCAAGCTGAAAGTTTTTATTCCGCAATTCAGTTCCACTTCCCTGCCGTATAAGCCCATGTGGACAAGCCGCTTGCTTGCGAATCCTGCTTCCCCAAAGCCGATGACGTCGATCTCCTGGTTGTTTGATGAACGATCAAGTACGGTACTTGCTGACACTCATTTGAATTTGGACGTCAGAGACGTCGTATTCCCCCAGATGGTCAATGACTGTAATGATACTGATCTGCTGGCTTACACACGGTAGGGTTGATCACTGAGGAGGTTTTTTATGCCGGGCAGCAAGAAAACGCGGGTGTCCCGTACTTCCCCTGCCTGTACTTCTTGGATTTACAGCCTGCATGGCTGGAGGACAGATAAACATTACTACGATAGGTTGCGCGGTTATCCGCGAGTGTCACACCAGAATTAGCCTTCTAATGACCCAAAACATTGCAGGGAACTGAATCTCAGGATAGTGCTGATGAACTCAACTGATAAAAAACTTGGAATGGATCGGCATATTTCCCGCAGGGATATTCTGCATGGCATTGGAACAATGGCTGTAGGGACCATGGCGCCAGTCTTGACAGGTGTCGCGCAGACCCAGGCTGCACAGACAGACAGTTCTAGCCTCTTAAGTCGTGATTACCCGCCGGCACGCACAGGAATACGAGGTAATCATCCAGGGTCTTTCCAGGTAGCGCACCAGCTCGCCCGCTATGGACAAACTGATTGGGGTATCGCCCGGGAACCTGATTCAGAGCCATATGATTTGGTTGTCGTGGGCGCTGGAATCAGTGGTCTTTCGGCCGCTCATTTTTATCAAAAAGAGAAGCCTGACGCGCGCATCCTTATTCTTGATAACCACGATGATTTTGGCGGTCATGCNAAACGTAATGAGTTTCAGGTAGGTGAGCGTACATTGATAGCCTGTGGTGGCAGTTCGTTTCTTGTACAACCTTCAGATTACAGCCAGATCGTCAAAGGATTGCTGAATGATCTGGGGATAAACCTGAGACGTTTCGAAACAGCATTTGATTCAGATTTCTACAAACGACATGGACTCAGCGCAGGCTTACATTTCAGTAAGAAGAAATGGAATGCTGATCGAACCGTGCCTTTCGCCGGTCCTTTCTTCGAATATCTTCCTATGGCGAAGACGTCTCTTTCGGTAGAAGAATCCGTGGCCCAAATGCCAATCTCAAATGCGGCCAAAAAGGAATTTCTTCGTTTACTTACGATAGAAGAAGATCAGATCTCCGAGATTAAGGCTGATGCAAAAGAAGAATATCTTTCTACCATCAGCTATCGCGACTTTTTAAGCAATCATCTGGGTGTTACCGAGCCTGAGGTTTTCGCAGTACTCCAGGATCTCGCTTATGATCCCGGTATGGGCATCGAAGCGGTTGATGCGTACCTGGGATTGACTTATGCAGGTCTGCCGGGCTGGCGTGCCGCCGGTCTGCCGGATGACACAGAAGAATATGATCCACTGATTCATCGTTTTCCAGATGGTAATGCTTCCATTGCCCGCCTGCTCGTGCGTTCGATGATTCCATCTGCCGCGTCTGGTAACAGCATGGAAGACATTGTCACGGCCCGTTTTGATTATTCAAAACTCGACAGACCCAATTCGCCTGTGAGACTCAGGCTAAACGGTACAGTCACCAGATTGCAACATGAAGGCAATCCGCGATCAGCAAAAAATGTTCGCGTTTCCTATGTTCAGCACGGTCAGGCTTATCAGGTAAAGGCACATGGCTGTGTGCTCGCCTGTAACAATTCAATCATTCCGTACCTGTGTCCTGAGTTACCTCCTGCCCAGAGACAGGCACTGTCGAATCAGGTCAGACAGCCAATACTCATCACAAACGTTGCACTTCGTAATTGGCATGCATGGAAAAAACTGAGGATTGGCGCGGTGCTTTCACCAGGCTCTTACCACATCGGTGCGCAACTGGATTATCCTGTTAGTCTTGGCGACTATTCCAGTCCCAGCGATGAAAACCAACCAGTGACAGCAACCATGTTTCGATATCCACATACAAACAACCAGGGCTTGACCCCAAAAGAACAGTATCGGCAAGGCCGCTATGACCTCTTGTCTACGTCTTTTGAAACCATTGAACGCAATGTCCGCACACAACTGCTCAGCATGCTGGGTACAGCAGGTTTTGATCCGGCCGGAGATATACTAGCTGTCACGGTAAATCGCTGGGCACATGGCTATGCATACGATATGTATTCCCACGCATTATTCGACAAAATGTATGAAGACGATGAAGATGAGCGTTATCCCCATATCCGCGCTCGCAAACCTTTTGGTCGTATAACTGTCGCGAATGCCGACTCTGCTGCGAGTGCGATGCTAGAAGCAGCCGTGGAACAGGGTCATCGCGCTGTGGCTGAACTGTTAAGTAGCTAATTTGTTAATTTCGAAGAAACCGACCTTGCACAATTTGTAACTACAGGACAGCCAGGTTTCATCTTTATGGACGTGGCATTCCTTTAGATAAAGTTGCCAAGTCTCTTTCTGCCCTGGAATATAGGGCTAATCGCAGAGAGAATAGGAATTATAAAAAGTATTATTCCAAGATGGCAAAAGTATCCGCATGGGGAATTACCGTGAGAATAAGAAGGACAAGAGCCAGTGATACCGAGAGAAGTTGAATTTCATATCCAGGGCAGAAAGCTTGCAGGTAAACGATGGGGACAAAAAGGTAATACTCCTATCATGGCTCTACACGGATGGTTAGATAATGCCAATTCATTCGATCTCATTGCTCCTGCACTGCCAGACTTTGATATTTTCGCACTGGATTTTGCAGGCCACGGATACTCAGACCGCAGGCCCTTGCATACACCATATCTGGGAACACTGGATGCACAAGATATCATTGCCGCTGCAAATCAGCTGCAATGGGAAAACTTCAGCCTGTTGGCTCATTCCATGGGAGCAGAGGTCAGTTCACATGTTATCGGAATGTATCCAGACAGGATTAAGCGGCTGTTTGCTATTGATGGATGGGCCGAAAGCATCAGCAACAGGAAGTGGCTTAAATTACATAGAGATTCAATCGATGTAAATTTGACAAAGAAATCAGGGACTTTGAGAGTATTTCTAAATCAGGAAGAAATGGCCCAGGGAGTCGCAAAGGCTACACGTCAAACAGTGGCTTCAGCTCGTATACTGGTCGAAAGAGGAAGCAGGAAAGTTGATGGGGGTTTTAGCTGGATCTCTGATCCCAGGGTACGCTGGTCAGATGCTCTGGGCATCACCTATCAACAGATGGATCACAATGTTGGTTCCTTCAGCGGAGAAATCCTGGTTGTTGGAGCCAACAATGGTCTTAAGTGGTACAGGGCAGACCTGGAACGACTGGCCAGTGAAAACGAGCACTTTAAATTCATAACTATCGATGGTTCGCATCACGTACATATGGATGCCGACACGACTCAGCTGGTTCAACTGATCCAGAATTTTTTTGGCAGTCCGGTCGAGCAGTTAGATGCCGGTTTATAATCTGCTTCCAGATCATATGCATTTGATATCCCCAGCATAGTACTTAGCTAGGCTACCAAATGAGGCGCCACCTCCTTGAGTATGGGGTGGATTTCGATAAATCCCTCTCGCATAGCAGCTAGCGCAGTTTCTATCTCATTCTCCGATATCGGTGTTGATACCCTAAGGGCCATCAAGTTCTCCAACGTGCGTACCCCCTTATTAATGAGCGANCGACGATACAGTGCCATCGCGTCCCGNAATCCTGGTGCATTAGCGGTTCTCGAATAGGTAACCGGATCCACTACTTCATCGGCAGTCGTCAGGTGAACACTCTGATGATTGCCATAGCCTATCACTTGTCCCCTGATTTCCAGTTCNTTGAGAATGCTTCGGATGCCATTGGCCAGCAATTCACCCATGGNATTAATNCGAGCAATTTCATCNGCGGTTAGTATATTGAGACAAGCTGTGCTGGCGGCAACACTCATGGGATCACCCTGGTGAGCAACGATGGCCGCTACTCTGAATTTNTCCGCCTGGCTGAACAATTTCATGATATCGCTGCGGCCACCAATGAGGCCCATTGGTAAACCACCCCCGATGCCCTTGCCATAGCAGTTCATATCGGGCTTTACATCATACAAATCTCCAGTTCCGCCATGGGCAAGCCAAAAATTCACAATTTCATCGAAAATAAGAACGATACCGTATTTTGAGGTTATCTCCCTTAGGAATGTCAGGTACCCATCGTTAGGGGGAATCGTACCCCCTGTCTGAAGTCCTTCAGTGAGCACAGCCGCCAGATCANCCTTGTTTTCGCGGATAACTTTCTCAGTTCCCTCTTTGTCGTTCCAATGGGTAAAAAGTATATTGTCCAGTGTATTCTTGGGCAGTCCAGGTGGCCCAGGTGGAACAGCGTATGCGTCGTCGTAAGTGCCGTTGTATCCTCCCTGTATCCTTATGATTTTGTCCCTGCCGGTAAAGGCCCTGGCCGCTCGTATGGCCCACATGAAGGACTGGGATCCACCCAATGTGAACCACACCTTCTCGACCGAGGGTACTCGTTTACACATCATTTCTGCCAGTGCATCTTTACCGAGCTCGGGCATGAAAGAAACAAGGCCCTTTGGTATCTGTTCTTGAACGGCTTGTGCTACTTTTGGGTGATTATGTCCAATGATACTGGTCATACCTAAAGAGAGGTCAATATAGCGATTCCCGTCGATATCGTACTGATAGCATCCATCCACGCATTCACCATAGGAGGGATAGGTTCCGGTGGAGTGAGACCGCAGTGCGCCGCCGGGTATGTACTTTTCTGCTCGCTCGCACAGCTCCCTGGACTTGGGAGTCATTCGGCGCCATATTGCCTCAACTTCCTTCTCATATTTAGCGAGAAGCTCTTCTCCTTTAGACATGACTAATATCCCCTCTTGTTCTTCAAATATACAACGTGCTCTGAGAATAAGCAGTTTAGTCAGCATTTTTTCTAGAATGCAAACGTATCGTTTGGTACGAGTTTTGGAATATGAAGTCTGGAATAGAACTCGTCGATATTGGATGGCTAATGTCTGAATAGGTAGTGATTTTCTGGCTTACACTCAACTGGGTTGATCGATGTGAAAAACTTCTTGATGGTCTCAATCAACTACCAGCACAGCTTGTCCAAAT
>PBRC01000057.1 GCA_002725285.1 Gammaproteobacteria bacterium
TTAGATCAGGATTTACGTATTCTCTTAGCCAACTTTCGCTGAATTTCATGTGTTTGGGCCTGGTTTTCCTGGTGGTTCTTTTGGATCCCCGCTTTCGCGGAGATGACACTGCCATCCTTGGGATGGCAGTGTCAATTGAACTGTTTTAGGAATCTTTGGTCGTTTTCGAAAAACATTCTTAAGTCGTCCACGCTGTAGCGCAGCATCGCCAGTCGGTCTGGTCCCATGCCGAAGGCAAAGCCACTGTATTCTTCGGGATCTATGCCTGAATACTCAAGCACTCTGGGATGGACCATGCCGGACCCCATGACTTCTAGCCAACCAGTATTGCCACAAACACGACATCCTTTCCCCACACAGTGTACGCATTGCACATCTACTTCTGCTGACGGTTCTGTAAAGGGGAAGTATGAAGGTCTGAATCTCACATCAAGATCCTTCTCAAAAAAGACCTGCAGGAATTCAACGATAGTACCTTTCAGGTCAGCAATGCTTGATTCCCGGTCAATCAGCAGACCTTCGATCTGGTGAAACATCGGTGTATGGGTCAGGTCGGAGTCAAACCGATAGACTCTTCCCGGGCATATAATCCTGAAAGGCGGTTCTCGCTCTTTCATCGTGCGCACCTGAACGGGCGATGTATGAGTTCGTAGCAGAATATTCTGGTTGAAATAGAAGGTGTCGTGCATCGCCCTTGCAGGATGATGCTGAGGAATATTCAACGCTTCAAAATTGTGATAGTCGTCTTCAATTTCAGGTCCTTCAACGACATCGTAACCAACGCTCCTGAAAAAGTTCTCAATGCGTTGCAGTACCATTGTGATGGGATGCAGCCCGCCTGTTTCGGTATCACGTCCGGGCAGGGACACGTCGATCACTTCAGATTGCAGCTTGGCATCAATTGATGCCTGTTCAAGAAGGGCTTTCTTGTGATTGATAGATTCCTGAACAGCCTGTTTCGCCTTATTGATTTCTGCGCCTGCTGCGGGTCTTTCTTCTGCGGGGAGTTTACCCAGACCCTTCAGAAGCTGGGTCAGGTTACCTTGTTTGCCAAGGTAGCTGACACGAACAGAATCCAGGGCTGCAAGGTCCAGTGCGGTCTCAACGGCTTGTTGAGCTTCTTCAGTGATTTCGCTTAGATCTGGCATTGTTCTTTTCCGACTTTGGATCCTGAATCGTCGGACCGCCACTTTCGCGCGGATGACAATTCTTCTCGGGATGACACTCCTCTCGGGGATAGCAATCCTCCCGGGGGTGATAATCTGCTTTCGTGGGAACAATCCACTTTAACGGGCTTGCTTTAAGCGGCCAGCGCTTCTTTTGCTTTTTCGGCCAGTGCAGCAAACGCTTCTTTTTCATGCACTGCCAGGTCAGCTAAAACACGACGGTCAATTTCTATATCCTGCTGTTTCAACCCATTGATCATGCGGCTGTAGGACAGACCACACTCACGGGCAGCAGCATTGATTCGCTGAATCCAGAGTGCCCGAAACATTCTCTTACGAACTTTTCTGTCTCTGTAGGCATACTGACCTGCTTTGGTTACGGCCTGCTTGGCAACGCGATATACGCGTGAACGCGCACCGTAGTATCCCTTAGCCTGTTTTAGTACTTTCTTGTGTCGACGATGTGCTGTGACACCTCGTTTTACTCTTGGCATTGTTTTCTCCTGACGATATTTGTTTGGTGCGATCTATAGATCCGAAATAGAACCTCGAATCCGTGACCACCGCTTTCGCGGGTAAACTAAAGATCGTGTTTTAGTCACCTAATAAACGTTTGATTAATGGCACATCGGCATCGGCAATCTGCTTCATGTTTCGCAGTTGTCTTTTGCGCTTGGTACCTTTTTTCGTCAGGATATGATTCCTGAAGGATTGTCGGTGCTTATATCCGCCTTTTCCGGTTTTCTTGAACCGTTTGGCTGCACCAGAACTTTTTTTGAGTTTTGGCATTTTCATACTCCGCAATTTTAACTCTTTACAATAAAACGAGCCTGACTCTTTTGAGTGGCTCGATGCTTGTTGGTAGTGAAGATGGCACTTGTCCCGACATTAGATCCCGAATCGTCGGTCCCCACTTTCGTGGGGATCAAATGTCTTTGGGATTTCCGGGGCAACTCTAAGCGGTTGCTTGACCTTTCTTCTTACCTTTTGGGGCTAACACCATTGTTAACTGTCTTCCTTCCATCTTTGGATGCAACTCAACAGTTCCAATTTCGGCAAGATCACCTTCGATCCGCTTTAACAGCTCCATGCCTATTTCCTGGTGCGCCATTTCTCGACCTCTAAATCGCAAGGTGACTTTGGCTTTATCGCCATCGGTTAGGAAACGTGCCAGGTTGCGTAGTTTTACCTGATAATCTCCCTCTTCCGTCCCTGGTCGAAACTTCATTTCTTTGACGTGAGTCTTGCGCTGTTTTTTCTTGGCGGCGGCTTTACCCTTCTTCGCCTCAAATACATGCTTTCCATAGTCCAGAATCTTGCACACTACTGGATTCGAATCTTCCGCGATTAAGACCAGATCCAGCTTGGCATCCAGTGCTGCTTCTCGCGCTTGTTCGATTGGTACTATGCCTACCTGACTTCCGTCTGCCCCAATTAAACGACATTCAGTTACTTCAATTTCTTCATTGATTAGGGACTTTTTCGAATCGCCTTTCTTAATTCCACTTCTCCTCTAAGTCGGGCCGGGGAGTATACCTAAAATCAGGTGGATCTTCCCATTTTTTCGACCTCTTTTAGCAATAGTTCTGAGAATTCATCAACGGACATGGTGCCCAGATCATCCCCGTTTCGTGCTCTGACAGCTATTTGACCACTCTGAACCTCTCGATCTCCCACCACAATCATGTAGGGTACACGCTGAATGGTGTGTTCTCGTACCTTGAATCCGACTTTCTCGTTTCGCAGGTCGACTTCTACCCTAAATCCTTTGTTTTTCAATAATTTACACACTTCATGGCAATAATCAGCCTGACTGTCTGTGATATTCATGGCAACAGCCTGAACCGGTGCAAGCCAGGGTGGCATCTCACCCGCATAATTCTCAATCAGAATGCCGATAAAACGCTCAAACGAGCCCAGCATCGCCCGATGCAGCATGACGGGCACCTGTCGACTGCCGTTCTCGTCCACGTATTGGGCGTCCAGACGACCTGGCATGGAAAAATCAACCTGCATGGTTCCGCATTGCCAGACACGAGCAAGACAATCTTTCAGTGAAAACTCTATCTTGGGACCGTAAAAAGCTCCCTCTCCCGGCAGAATTTCAAATTCCAGGCCCTTTGTTTCCAGAGCCTGGGTTAAAGTTGCCTCTGCCTTATCCCAGATATCATCGCTGCCGACACGCTGCTCGGGGCGAGTGGATAGCTTGACGATGATCTCATCGAAGCCAAAATTGGCATACACGCCTTCAAGCACGTTAATGAAATCAATGACTTCGTCCTGGATCTGCGTTTCGGTACAGAAGATGTGTGCATCATCTTGAACAAACGCCCGGGCTCTCATCAATCCCTGCAATGTCCCTGACGGTTCATCACGATGACACGAACCAAACTCAGCCAGGCGAATTGGTAGATCCCTGTAACTCCTCAGGCCCTGGTTGAATACCTGCACATGACAAGGGCAGTTCATGGGTTTGATGGCATATATTCTGTTTTCGGTAGTGACGGAGAACATGTCATCACCGAATTTATCGGCATGACCTGATTTCTCCCACAGTGAAAGATCCACGAGCTGTGGTGTTTTGATTTCCAGGTAGCCATTTTCATTCTGAACGTCCCGAATATACTCCTCGATAACCTGCCAGATCTGCCACCCTTTCGGATGCCAGAAAACCATACCAGGTGCTTCTTCCTGGGTATGGAACAGGTCGAACTTCTTGCCCAGCTTTCTNTGATCTCTCTTTTCNGCTTCTTCGATNCGGAATAGATANTTCTTGAGCGCCTTCTTGTCAGGCCAGGCAGTACCATAAATTCGCTGTAACATTTCATTGCGCGAATCACCACGCCAGTAGGCACCAGCAACCTTGGTCAGCTTGAACGCCTGCAACTTAGCAGTATTGGGAACATGAGGACCCCTGCAAAGATCTGTGAACTCACCCTGGTTATAGAAAGACAGATTCTCTTCAGATGGGATACTCTCTAGAATCTCTACCTTGTATTTCTCTTCTTTCTTGTTGAAAAAATCNATGGCTTCNGATCTAGACATCAAGGATCGAGTCACGCCGAGATCTTCTTTGGTAATTTCATGCATCTTTTTCTCGATTGCTTCGAGNTCCTCGGGTGTGAAGGTGCGCTCATAGGCAAAGTCGTAATAGAAACCGTCCTCAATAACCGGGCCTATGGTGACCTGGGCTGACGGGAACAGACGCTGCACCGCCTGAGCCATAAGATGAGCGCAGGAGTGGCGCAAGACCTCCAAACCAGCTTCATCTTTGATGGTAACAATGGCGACTTCCGCATCATNTTCCAGCATGTGAGATGTATCAACAATATCACCATCNACTTTNCCAGCCAGAGCGGCTTTGGCAAGTCTGGGTCCGATGGATTCGGCGATTTCGTGAATTGAAACGGAATGATTGAATTGCTTCTGACTTCCATCAGGCAGAGTAATGACTGGCATGTTGTCCTCGCTTTCAGTGGTGACCCCTACTGAAGGCCACGTGGTTTTAGCTTGAGTTTCTGTGTTAGGTGCTTTGGCGCACCTGTGTCTTTTTGGTTACGCCAAAGCCCTGGACTTGGTAGGAACGCTCGGATTCGAACCGAGGACCCTCGCCTTGTCGAGACGATGCTCTAACCAACTGAGCTACGCTCCTGCACATTATTTCCTCAAAATCCCTGAGTATTCATACAATGAACGGGTACCAGGGGGTTTGAGGCCGCGTAATTTAGCAAGAAACGCATTGTGAATCCAGCTTGTGGGCTGTATTGGCATGAGGTTTGGGCTGATGGATTCCCACGTGCGCGGGAATGACAAGACACATGATGGGACGATGGGTATCTCGTCATGCCTGACTCGATCCTGCACCCCAAGACGGGACATATGCGGGGACGACGAGTGTCTCGTTACGCCGGGCTTCACCCGCGAACAAATTGTTCTCTTAATTCCTCGATCTGATCTCGGAGCATAGCCGCCTCTTCAAATGCGAGGTTCTTGGCCTGCTCGAACATTTGCTTTTCAAGATTGAGAATCTGTTTCTCCAGATCATCCTGATTGAGTACATTACTTCGGTATCNACCTTTCTTTTCGGCNACCTTGCCTCTCTTCCNTCGAGCAGGNNCATCTCTTGCNCCTTCCAGGATATCGGTCACACCTCGCGTAATGCCAATAGGCACNATGTTGTTGGNTTTGTTGTAGGCTTTCTGCTTCTCACGACGTCTGTCTGTTTCATCAATCGCGCGCTGCATGGAGTCAGTCACCTTGTCAGCATACAAGATCGCCGTCCCGTTAAGATTCCTGGCTGCTCGTCCGATAGTCTGAATCAGGGACCGGTCTGAACGAAGGAACCCTTCTTTGTCTGCATCCAGAATCGCCACCAGCGAGACTTCCGGCATATCGAGGCCTTCTCTCAACAGGTTGATGCCCACAAGGACATCAAACTCACCCATTCGCAGGTCTCGTATAATTTCCATTCTCTCGACTGTATCGATATCAGAATGCAGATACCTGACACGAGCGCCATGCTCATCGAGATAATCGGTCAGGTCTTCCGCCATGCGTTTGGTCAGCGTTGTGATAAGAACTCGTTCATCCTTTTCAGCTCGACGCTTTATTTCGGAGAGCACGTCATCCACTTGAGTTCGAGCTGGCCTTATTTCCAGGGCTGGATCAACCAGGCCCGTTGGTCTGACGACCTGATCTACCACCTGCCCTGACTTTTCTTTCTCGTAAGGCCCCGGCGTTGCCGAAACAAACACCATCTGTGGTGCCAGCTTTTCCCACTCATCGAACCGCAAGGGTCGATTGTCCAGTGCCGAGGGCAGGCGAAACCCGAATTCCACCAGCGTCTCTTTTCGTGACCGGTCACCCTTGTACATGGCACCTAACTGCGGCACACCGACATGAGATTCATCAATCACCAGCAGTGCGTCATCCGGCAGATAATCATAGAGTGTGGGTGGTGCCTCTCCCGGTGCACGACCGGACAGAAACCGGGAATAGTTTTCAATCCCGTTGCAGTAACCCAGTTCTTTGATCATTTCAAGGTCATAACGGGTTCGCTGTTCCAGCCGCTGGGCTTCAACCAGTTTGTTGTTTTCCTTCAGGAACTTGAGTCTTACCGTTAATTCATCACGAATCTCACCGATCGCATTATCGATGGTCTCTCTCGGTGTAACATAGTGTGACTTGGGAAATATCGTGACCCTGGGTACACGGTGAATCACTTCGCCGGTGAGTGGATCGAAAAAACACAGATCTTCGATCTCATCGTCGAACAATTCGACCCTTATTGCATCTCGATCAGATTCTGCCGGGAAAATATCAATGACATCCCCTCTCACCCGGTAGGTTGCCCGGTGCAGCTCCATTTCATTTCGTGTGTACTGAAGTTCTGCCAGGCGTCGCAGAATCCAGCGCTGATCCACCTTATCGCCCCGATCCAGGTGCATTACCATCTTCAGGTAGGCACCCGGATCTCCCAGTCCGTATATCGATGAAACCGAAGCGACAACAATCGCATCACGGCGTTCCAGTAACGCCTTGGTCGCTGATAACCGCATCTGTTCGATATGCTCGTTGATGGCTGCATCTTTCTCGATATAAGTATCTGATGCAGGAACATAAGCCTCTGGCTGATAGTAGTCGTAATAGGAAACGAAATACTCGACGGAATTTCCAGGAAAATACTCTTTGAACTCCCCATAAAGTTGAGCCGCCAGTGTCTTGTTCGGCGCCATCACAAGGGTAGGTCTTTGTAACTGCTCTATGACGTTGGCGATCGTGTAGGTCTTTCCAGACCCGGTCACGCCCAACAGAGTCTGTGAAGCCAGTCCTGATTCAATACCGTCGATCAATCGGCGGATCGCTTCAGGCTGATCGCCTGAAGGGCTGTAATCTGAATGAACTTCGAATGAAGCAGATTTCATGGGATCTCCGATCGTGAAGGTGCGTATAGTAGCCGAGTCGCAGAAAATCGTCTTCCCTATTCGGGTTTTCTCCTGACAGCTATGTGTCAGTGATCTCTAACCAGTCGTAACGAACGGACTTATGTTGACCTCAAATCGCGAGCCTTATACAATCCGCTCCCTTCTGACATTCCCCGATAGCTCAGTTGGTAGAGCAAATGACTGTTAATCATTGGGTCCCTGGTTCGAGCCCAGGTCGGGGAGCCAACTCTTTTCCAAATCTTGAACCATGAAAGCACTCATTTCTGGGTGTGACGGTCAGGTTGGATGTGAAATCTGCCGTAAAGCTCCTGGTTACGGACTCGAAGTGGTCGCAACAGATGTCGGTAATCTTGATATCACCGACATTGATGCCATCCGAGAACTACAGGGGAAGCATCAGACAGATATATTCATCAATGCTGCCGCCTATACAGCCGTGGACAGGGCAGAATCGGATACCCAGATTGCACATGACGTCAATGCCCTCGGCGCTCAAAATCTGGCCGTGATTGCAGATGAATGCAACCTGCCTATCCTGCATATATCAACCGACTACATTTTTAACGGAGATGCATCGTCACCCTACAGGGATGATGC
>PBRC01000058.1 GCA_002725285.1 Gammaproteobacteria bacterium
AGGCTCTCCATCTGCTGAGGGCTCTCCATCTGCTGAGGGCTCTCCATCTGCTGAGGGCTCTCCATCTGCTGAGGGCTCTCCATCGGCTGAGGGCTCTCCATCGGCTGAGGGCTCTCCATCGGCTGAGGGCTCTCCATCTGCAGAAGGCTCTCCATCTGCAGAAGGCTCACCGTCTTCGTCGGCAGCTTGTTCACCCTCTGGTTCGTCTTGTGTGCCATCTTCTGGTGCATCGTCAGGGCCATCTTCCGGTCCGTCTTCAGCAGCGTCATCTGCACTTTCTCCACCGTCTGCGGCATCACCTTCCTCGCTGGTCTCTCCTTCGGTGCCGTCACCCTCTGTGCCATCACCTTCTTGGGCATCTTCTCCTTCGGCGCCTTCAGCTCCGTCTTCTGGTCCTTCCTCAGTGCCGTCAGCTTCATCCGCCTCGTCAGTTTGTTCGTCATCAGCGCTGTCTTCTTCGCCGTCTTCTTCAGTGTCATCTTCAGATTCGTCGTCTGATTCTTCGGCGTCGTCTTCGCCTTCCTCTCCCTCTCCTTCTTCACCGGTGGTTTCATCAGGGGTCTCATCACCCTCCGTGGCGTCTTCCGTCTGGGGTTCCCCTTCAGTTCCTTCGGGTCCTTGAGTATCTTCTTCGGATTCCTGGTCTGCATCATCTGCAGCATCGGCTTCTTCAGCAGCAGTCGGAGGAGGTGGCAGATTTGCGTTTAAGTCCTGTAGCTGTTGTGCGGTAGGTTGGGCAAAGAAATTAGGTGTACCGTCCAAGGCAATAACGGCTGTATTATCCGGGCTGGTCAGGGTTACCGTTCCTGCCAGATTGATATCAGATATGTCCAGAATACCGGATCGGTGCACAACAGTTGTTTGACCTGACTGGTCGACATTACCTTCGAGCTCGCTTCCCCGGATACCGATGATGGCGCTGGGCGTCCGAATTGTTGAGTGAGCCTGTGTCATATTGTTAGCCAGTGTTCCAATACCGCCACTCTTGTATTGAAAGCCACCAACCCGCACACTCGCTTCGAACCTGCCAATGCCTGCATTCGCATCATATGCAAAATCTGACAGTGTTGCTTCGCCATTCTTGCCTAGATTGAACCGGGTATCGTCCAGCATTTTGGCGCGAATAAAGGAACTATCACCTGTTTTAATAATGTCGCCCTTGTAGAGGGGGTCACCTTTTGAAAGCTCGACTTCTTCGCCGTTTCGTATCGCGACTACATCGCCACTTTCAAATAGAACCGCACCAATCTCCTCTGCCTGACCTGGGTCTTCGGCTGGTCCGGCGAAACGAGCATCGACAATAGAATTGTAAAGCAGCGCTTCGACCATCTCGGGAGAGAGACCAGCACCGTTTGCAAGCATGAGATTGGGTGGTGGGTTGAATGAGAAGTAGTCATAGACAATGAATACTTCTCCAGCAGGATTGGTAATGACCAGATCGAATCCCACCTGCTCCAGAGTTCCGTAAAGNAGAAATGAAGCGTCAGGGAGNGTGANNGATGGATGAGAGTTGTNATTTTCGCTTTGNCTAACGGCAGATTTGTCTGAATCTGATTCAGCTCGAATGCTTGCTGAACTTCTTCCCTGCATTTTTTGCCGCCNCTATAAAGNTGNAAATACCGGGCTCTGAATAAGAGTCCAGTCCTTGNAAATNATCGCATCCTACGAACATATNTTAGTACAGCACCTGACGNAGTGTTANNCAATGGGGACAAACGTCNAGTTTTGACAATGTAGAGNATGTTTGAAGNGTTTACCAGCGTCGAATTNCTGGTATTTTGTATCTTANCTGACTCNAGATTCANCCATTATGGGCATTTNGGCATAGATTGCGCCAAANTCNGNCTGAGACGACATTTTAAGGATGCTTCAGGTGAATAATGGTGAGTTAGCTGATTTCATCATTTTCTGNTTGAAGAAGATGATTTGTGTTTTTCAGATTGCCAGTGATTCTTGATTGCATCTCGGGCATGACCGTGAGNCGTTTATAAAATGTTNACTGGTGANGACCATACGNGGNACAAGCTCTTCANTAGCAGACGNACAATGATGAAATCGTNAGTTACCCNCAAGGANCAGTACATCTATGGACCGAATTGCTCGATAGCTGAAAGTGTGTTTTAGTTCTCGAACCCGAAACCCATCGTGGTAATTNATGAGCCATCGACTCCTCCTTGCNTGTTCCCTGTTACTTGCCGGTTGTGNGTTGGGCGTTGATCAAAGTACCCTGGTCAAACCTAACTACGACCTCNTTACCAGATGTGAGCGTCCNGAACGAGCGGAAATAACAGGNATCGTTTCTGAAAGTCTTTGTGGCACGATCAGTGTCTACGAGGATCGCGTTTNGCAGCAGGGTCGCAAAATTNATTTGAATATCATGTTGATTCCTGCCAGTACGGCAGTGGTAAAACCTGATCCGATCTTTTTCCTCGCGGGTGGACCTGGGCAATCAGCGGTCCAGGTCGGTCCCTATGTATTTACCCTGCTATCAAAGCTTCGTCGCGAAAGAGATGTTGTCCTGGTTGATCAACGAGGTACAGGNATGTCCAACTCGTTAGCCTGTGAAGCGGATATTGAGGGTNAACTGCTGGATGTGACACTGGATGAAGCCGCTGCGATTCAACTAGAGATGATGAGGGATTGCTTATCTGAATACGATGCAAATCCAGCGCTTTATACCACNCCAGTTGCNATGGACGATCTGAATGAGGTGCGTGAGGTTTTGGGGTACCGNGATGTCAACATAATTGGTGGCTCATATGGTACGCGAGCTGCGCTGGTGTATCTTCGTCGCCATAAAGATTCNGTTAGAAGTATAGTGCTCGACGGGGTTGCCCCNCTTACCATTCCAATTCCTGCAAATATTGCCCTGGACGCTCAAAGTGCCTTTGAGTTACTACTCGCGGATTGCGAAGCTCAAGAGCGATGCTTTGCTGCTTTCCCGGATCTTGAGGANCATTTCAGAGCACTGGTTNTAGATCTGAAACAGAATCCCAGAACNGAGACAATAGTTCACCCAAGGACAGGGGAGTCANTAACCGGGCCTGTTGATCCNTTGATTATCAATCGGCTGGTNAGAGCTGTTATGTACGACAGAACGGTCTCTTCATTATTACCGCTGGCAATAGAACAGGCGTACCAGGGGAATTTTCAGCCTCTGGTGACATTGGGGTATTCATTAGCCGGTGATGGATCCGACATGAGTGCCGGTATGATGGCATCTGTNCTTTGCTCAGAAGATATGCGAAGAGTATCGCAACCGGGCCACTCTGAAGATTTTGATAACGCAATCTATGCTCTTCTGGAACCAGTTTGCGAATTCTGGCCTATGGGTGAGATCCCGGAAGACTATTTTGAACCCGTAGTATCCGATGTGCCTGTCTTACTGTTATCAGGGAAACTTGATCCTGTGACGCCACCAAAATATGGCTGGGAAGCATCCGCAACGCTGTCCAATTCTGAACATATTGTGGTGCCAGGTGTAGGCCATGGCACAATGCTTCAAGGTTGTGTCCCGGATTTGCTCGAAGACTTCATCATTAACAGATCAGCTAAGACCGCTAAGCTCGGCTGCGTTTCAGATCTCAGCAGACCACCTTTTTTCACCAGCTTTGCCGGGCCAACAGCCCTTGATAGTGAGGGTGATCAGTAATGATCGAAGTCAGCTCATTACAGAAATCGTTCGATGAGGTGGAAGCTTTAAAGGATGTGTCATTTGAAGCCAACAATGGTCGGATTACAGGATTGTTAGGCCCGAATGGCGCGGGTAAGTCGACCACCCTCAGGATTCTCTATGGATTACTGAAACCTGACGCCGGGGTAGCACGAATTGATGGTATCGATATTCTGAATCAACCACGAGAAGCTCAGAGGAAGATAGGCGTTCTGCCTGACAGTCAGAGTCTATATGACAGGCTGACGGCGCGTGAGCATGTCCACTATTTCGGTAGAATGCATCGAGTCGATGAAGGTGTGCTTGAAACAAGGACCGAAGAACTTCTTAAGCTTCTGGATATGGGTTCAATCGCCGACAGGCGGGTTGAGGGGTTTTCACAAGGAGAAAGAACAAAAGTCTGTCTGGCCAGATCTCTGATACATGACCCACCAAATGTTCTATTGGATGAACCCACCAACGGTCTGGATGTTATGACAGCGAGAGCTGTCCGGGAAATGATTCAGGAGCTGAAGCGGCGCGGTATTACCGTTCTATTTTCCAGCCATATTATGCATGAAGTCTCAAGACTATGTGATTACATTGTCATCATTTCGGAGGGCACGGTGGTCGCTAGTGGGACTACTGATGAAATCAGGGCTGAAGCACAGGATGACAACCTCGAAGAAGCCTTCATAAAACTCGTTGAGAGAGTTGTTGAGGGAGCAAACTAGTGCATCCCATCAGCATTGTTTTTGGTAAGGAACTCCGAGATGGGCGTCGCGACATGCGTTCGCTCATGTCGGCATTTCTCTTCCCAGTTCTGGCGCCAGTTTTGGTATACGGGATGATGATTATTATTATCAGTCTTCAGACGTCTGCTAAACAAACTGTCGTTCCCATCATTGGAACGGAGAATGCTCCCGCACTGATTCAGTGGTTGGCAGAAAACGGCGTTAAAATCGAAGAATTTTCCGGTGATCCAAAGGAAGCCGTCAGGAACAAGGAAAAGGAGTTGGTCGTTGTAATTCCTGACAACTATCAGACTAAGTTTCGGGAATCAAAGACTGCAGTGATTGAGATCGTCAATGATGGTTCTCGAACCGATGCCATGGCGACGGTCAATCGGTTTCGGACTCTGGTGCGACGTTATAACAGCAGCATCGCAGCGTTACGGCTGATTGCCAGAGGCGTTTCTCCAGAAGTGATGCGAGTAGTTCTGGCAGAGGATATCGATGTCGCTTCCAAACAGCAGCGTGCTGTCGCTGCGCTTAATTTTATTCCCATGTACATCATATTGGCAGCATTTGTGTCAGGGATGGGAATTGCCATTGACTGCACGGCAGGAGAGCGAGAAAGAAAAACTCTCGAACCGCTTCTGATAAATCCTGTGGAACGTCATGAGATTGTTATAGGGAAGTGGTTGGCGGCGAGTCTGTTTGCCTCCGTTGGTATGGTGATGACACTGGTCTTCTGTATTCTGGCAATGACCCAGGTGCCACTCGAAGAAATCGGCCTGAATTTTCATATCACGTCGACACAGATCCTGTTGTTGATCATTGCCACGCTGCCGCTGGCATTTCTGGCAACGAGCATGCAGTTATTGCTGGGGATGTTTGCCAAATCTTTTAAGGATGCTCAGAGTTATCTGGGACTGTTGATTATCATTCCAATGATTCCATCGATGTACATGATGCTGAGTCCATTCGCCACGAAGGAATGGATGTTTGCCATACCCATGTTGGGTCAGCATATTCTGATTGTCGAAGTGCTTGGGGTGAAAGTTGTTCCGACGATCGCCTATTTCTATTCGGGGTTTTCAGGGCTGTTGTTGGGACTTGGTCTGGTGATGGTGACGGCCAGGTTGTTCCAGCGGGAATCTATTATCTAGTTAGGGTTTGTGCAAAGCCATGGTTGGCCTTTTTGTACTAAAGTGGGTTGTGCATACCAAATTATGCTGCAGGGAGTATCGAAAGGCAGGAACCGGTAAGTTTTATGGGGTCGCTTCGAGCCGATCCATGGGGCGCTTAACCGGCGGCATCCCTGCCGCTGGAGTTCCCCTCAAACATGCCGATCCCTGCCTTTCTTGGTTATCTGGTTAACCTGTTCCCTCTACCGGTGATCCGCCGAAAAGGTTTTCTAAGTGGCTTTCAGGCAGAGGCTGGGTCAATTTCGATACGAGTACTGTGAATGAGATTGAGACAATTTCCCCCATCACGGCGCAGGAAAAAGGATTTGGTCCTTCACCATATAACCAGCTCACAGCATCAAACATGTGTCCTTCCGGAAACCAGTCCGGATTGAGTGATTGCGTATGCAGGATCAGAAAGGTAAGAAATCCTGTGATCAATCCGGCATATGCGCCATGTTTGCTGACGCCGCGCCACAGTGCCCCGACAACCAAAGGACCAGCGAATGAGGCCATCATGCCGCCAATACCAATCCAAACGATAAGAGATACGTTTACCTCCATCAATGACCAGGCCAACGACATACAGATGAGCAGAACCACGATGGTTGATATCCTGCTGATCTTGAGTACTCTCTGGTCGAGTTCATCTTCGCTCAGCTCCGGTTTGGTAATGGGCACAACGGTTCGTCGATAAAGGTCATTAGCGATAATCTGAGAAGAAGAAACAACCAGGCCGTCAGCAGTACTCATTATTGCACTCAAGACACCAACACCAATCAATGCTGCCAGCCAGGTTGGAAAGAGTTCAATAAAAAGCATCGGTAAGGACTGGTTCGGGTTAGCGCCGTCCAGGTAGAGCGCGTCGCCAAAATGAGCTCTTGCAAGAAGCCCGCCCAGGCCCAGCATGCCGAGGGTAACGCCTATCAGAAAAGCGAGTTTCACAAAGTGCAATCTATCGCCATCTGTTTTCAGGGCCCAGAGTTTGTTCCCCAGATGAGGAAGAAGACCCAACGGCATGTGCGCAAATACAATAACGAAAATCGACCACCATGAATGATACAGAGGTGTCTTTGGATTGAGCACAGTAACCAGATTCTTATCTTGTGCTTCTAGGTTTTCCCACATGCCACCGAATCCGCCCTCGATACCAAAGCCAATCATGGTCAAAACAATGACCACAACGGCCAGTGAAAGCATCATTGCTCCCTGTACGCCATCGGTTAGTATGTCCGCGTGGGCGCCCCCTAATACAACGTAAATCAGCAGAACAACGGTTGTAATGATTAGCGCCCAATTCGAGTCCAGACCCAGCATGAGCTCAAACATCACGACACCTGAGACCAGTTGTCCCGCGAGGTAAAAGAACAGGACCAGTGACAGCAGGGAAACCAGAACTCTGATACCTTCAGATTGATATCTGTCACCCAGATATTCTGGTATTGAGCGATTACCGAAGCGATTGCCTGAGGTAGCAATCAGGCGCATTGAAATCAGAATGCCGAAATAGACGCCGACGGGATAAAGGAAGTTTCCCCAGTTCGCGGCCAGCCCCCATTCATAGGACAGCGCCGGGCTGCCAAGGAAAGTGGCGCCACTGGCAGTCGAAGCAGCGAACGCGATGGCGAGGAAAACGGGACCGTATGAACCACGTGCGGTCGCAAAATCATCAGCATGTTTGATTTTCTTTTGGGCGTAGAAACCAATACCCACCATGAGTGAGATGTAAAAGGCAAGGAAGATCCAGGACCAGGTTATTAGACTCATAGTAATTTCTTGTTGTTATAAGTAGTTAAGAAGTAATTATCTATACAAGGTTCTAAACTCTCGAACTTGCAATCAGATCATGTAGGCGCTGGTTTGATTCTCCAAATATAAATAGCGGATCTGTAAGCGCCAACATAAACAAAAGCTGTCTGTAAAGGGTATACACATTACAAGTGTATAGATAGCCACCTAATCCAGCAGCGAACACAAGGCCTTTTGTGGCAAGGACGGCAGTTGACATGCTTGCCTGGGTCGATCTGCGCACTTTTTGCTATTTCGCTTCAAACGCCCACTGGATACTATATCCGAAGTTCATAGTATCAGTATTGCCAGCAATAATGTTCAACAATAAATGTTGGACCATTGTCAGCCGCCAGGCTTTGCTTCCAAGAAATAAAGTGTTTCACTAAGCAATCCGACGCATTGGGTGGGGCCAATGTGCTTTGAGGTGGGTGTGGGAAGTAGAACACTAACAAGGGAAGTGGAGTAAATATGACTGATTGGAACTTTGCGACTGCTTATGAGTTTATTGCGGATACCATCGGTGATGAGCCTGCATTGATATGTGACAACCTGATTCGAACCTGGACTGAATATGACGATCGTGCTGCAAGAATAGCGCAGGTGCTGACTGAACACGGTTTGAAGCCTGACAGCAAGGCGGGAATCTATCTCCACAACGGCAATGAATATCTGGAAGCGCACCATGGCATCCTCAAGTTGCGTGGCTGTCCCGTTAATGTGAACTACCGCTATAAGGAAGAGGAACTAGTTTATCTTTTGAACAACGCTGATGCGGAAGCGGTGATATTCCAAAGTTCCTATGCGGATCGAATTGACACAATTCGACATGAGCTGAATGATGTTCGGTGTTTTATTCAAGTTGACGATGAATCCGGAAACCCCCTGATTGATGGTGCGGTAGCATACGAAGATGCCATTGCAGACACTGATCCCATGCCCCGCATCGACAGAAAGGTTGAAGATGTATACATGCTCTACACGGGTGGAACCACAGGAATGCCTAAGGGTGTGATGTATGCCAATGGTCAGCATTGCATGGGTTTGGCTGGGTTTGGCGCGACACTTGGTATCTCGCCCTCAGAAACTCCTGACGATCTCCCGGAGAATATCAGGCAGGCCATGAATCTGGGCCCGCTGCCTGTTGGCCTGGTATGTTGTCCGCTGATGCATGGTACCGGTATGTGGGTCGGCGCGATGGTAACGAGTCTGACAGGTGGTGCCGTTGTCACCGTAAATCACCTGGGCCTTGATCCGCACCTTCTGTGGTCTGAAGCCCAATTACATCGAGCAAGTCTCCTTACGATTGTTGGGGACGCTTTTGCTCGCCCTTTACTTAACGCGTTGGATGAAGCGCATGACAAGGGTGATCCGTACGATATCTCCAGTGTGAATACCATGATTTCATCAGGTGTGATGTGGTCTCAGGAAGTAAAGGAAGGTCTCTTGAGGCACAACGAAATGACTTTGATTGATGCCATGGGATCAACGGAAGGAGGGATGGGAACATCAATTTCTACAAGAGAAGATTCTGCAACCACTGCCAAATTTGGAATGAATCCTGACGCCAAAGTATTTAATGATGATGATAATGAGGTGCAGCCTGGTTCCGGTGAGATGGGTTTGATCGGGACTCAAAGTGCCATGATAGGCTACTTTAAGGATCCTGAGAAAACGGCGAAGACGGTTCGAGAAATTGATGGCGTACGTTATGTTTTTCCCGGCGATTATGCGACCGTAGAAGCCGATGGCGGCATCACCTTGCTGGGTCGGGGATCAATGTGTATCAATACTGCTGGTGAAAAAGTATTCCCGGAAGAAGTTGAAGAGGTCATTAAGAGTCATGCCAGTATCGTGGATTGCCTGGTCGTTGGTATCTCTGATGAGAGATTTGGTGAACGTGTCGTTGCTGTTCTGTCACAAACTTCAGATAGTGCTGATGAACTCCAGTTGATGGAACATTGTCGCGAACATCTGGCAGGCTACAAGCTACCAAAGAATCTGCTGCTCGTTGAAGTAGTGCAGAGAGCCCCCAATGGTAAGGCGGATTATAAATGGGCTAAACAGACAGCACTCGAAATGTTGGGAAGGTCATGATTCAAAGACGGTGTTATGTTAATCGTATTTCTACTTGATGATTTCGTATTTCTACTTGATGATTATAGAGAGGGCGTGATTTTGTTTCGAGGTTGATTCTACCGATGTGCTCGCCAAGAATACCCATGCGGGTAAATTGAATACCGCCGAGAAAAAGAATCATCGTCAATAAGGAAGCGTAACCTGGAACGTCTACAGCCAGCATCAGCACTTCGATCGTCACATTTTGCGAGTACCTCATAAAACCCCTCTTTCCACTTGTCAAACATTGCGATGATGAGTTCTGGTGGACTCTGCACTCTCAATTGCGGAGCTTGTACAGGTGCGCAATTGAGAGCGCAGTTGCGCAAAAGAGGATTCCTATTTGTTGGCATCAGAAGAGGGAAGCTCTATTATTAATAGATTTGGCTCAACCGGAAAATGTGATGTGTGCGGTGTAGGTTATTCAAGTGTTCGAAGCTAGAGAAATTCTCCGGTCAGCCCGGGTAATATCAGTTGCAGGGGGTTGCTAATCATTTGAAAGAACCAATGCTCTGGTTTTTCATCATCGGTGTTCTGTTATTCGGTGCCGATAGCTATTTTTCGGGGGAGCCGAACCAGGTCGTCGTTGATGCGAGGGTTCGTGATCACCTCGATAAACTCTGGCAAACCCAGACCGGCAAGCCCGCCACACCCCGGGAGTTAGATTCTCTGGTAGACAATTGGATCAAAGAAGAAATCTTCTTTCGCGAAGCCATCCAGCTGGGGCTGGATCGTGATGACACCATTATTCGCCGTCGTCTGGTACAGAAACTTGGATTCCTGATGGAAGAAGTGGAAGAAGAGACAGATGAGTGGCTTGGTGCAGAGAAGTATTACTACGAGAACCTCCAATATTACTCGGTGCCGGTTCGTTATTCGTTCTCTCAAATCTACTTTAAAGAGGAAGCAGATGTGCAGCTGGCAAAAAAACAGATCAGCGAGGGAGCGCACTGGCGGGAGCTGGGGGAGCCATCGATGTTAAATGAAAACTATACTGCACAGGACCGAAGGCAGATTAGAGCAAGTTTTGGTGAGCAGTTTGTATCTCAGATGCCCAAATCAGCCGGGGATGCCTGGCACGGGCCTGTTCAGAGCAGCTTTGGCTTCCACCTCGTTAAACTTGATCGGGTTTTCAAGAAGGAAACCACGCCGCTTGCATACATAGAAAAAAGAGTCCTATCCGATTATCGGCAGAGTAGAAAAGATGCTGCGATGGACGGCTATTATCAGGGATTGCTTGAGAAATATGAGATCGTCCGCGATTAACACCCGGATTCTGATATGGATCGTGCTGCTGTTAAGCAGTACAGCATCTGCTCATGAATCAAGACCTTCGCTGTTAAAGCTGGTTGATCTAGGAGAAGGGCGATGGCAGGCAGAGTTCAAGCAACCTCAGGTAAATGGTCGCTTTCTTAATCTGAAAGTAGAGTCAAATTGCAGATTCGTAGAAGGATCGATGGTTGCTGGGATCTCTGCCTTGCAAGAAAAGTTTGAGCTTATCTGTGAAGATGGTGATTTGTCTACCATTGAAATTGTTGGTTTGGATCGCACCCTGATAGATACGTTAGTAACACTGGAACTTCTGGATGGCAGTATTAACAGCCATCTGATTTCATCTAACAACACGACGCTGCTGTTGGATAAACAGAATCACTCCGTACCTGCTTATCTGATTCTCGGTATTGAACATTTGCTCTTTGGCGTGGATCACGTCCTGTTTTTGCTGGTGCTGCTCTATATTGTTGTTGGCTGGGTGAATCTGCTCAAGGTGATCACCAGTTTTACGGTGGCGCACTCGATCACTCTCGGGCTCTCTGCATTCAACTTGGTGACCCTGTCAGCAGCACCAGTAGAAGCATTAATTGCCTTGAGTATTATATTCCTGTGTATCGAATCCCTGAAAGGGAAAGGGGGTCTTATACGGAGTCAACCCTGGGTAGTGACATTTATGTTTGGTCTGCTTCATGGCCTTGGATTTGCCAGTGCACTGGCAGCGATCGGTCTCCCCCAGATGAATGCGGTACTGGCACTATTTTTATTTAACGTCGGGATAGAGATAGGTCAGTTACTGATCGTATGTGTCGCATTGGCGCTCGTTTATTTTGTTCGACATATTAGATTGCCCTTAGAACAGCAAGTTACGGTAATTCCTCTCTATGTTATCGGGTCTGTGGCTTCTTACTGGTTCATAGACAGAACGCTACAGATTCTGGCGTAAGGTCGTTTTTCTAAGGATTTGCACTCCCTGAAGCACCAAGAAAAGCCAGACTCCTGTCAATGGCGTTCTGTCTGATGTTCATATAAAAGAGACTGTAGTCGTAGATGTGATAATTCTCCGGTCCCATCATCATATAATCGTATCCGGTTGGAGGCCTGCTGATTACCAGTTTTCCCTCCTGACATTCAGCATCCACGACAGCAGGATCAATATCCGGTTGACGGTTATCGGGCGTAAATCTGACGCCACCGAGATTATTGTTGCTGGACGCGTAGCCCTGGTCGGCGCGCCAGTTCAGGGGATTGATGCAGTGTGAATCGGCATAGTTACTGGCGCTGTATTCCTTGCCTACTGTATTCCAGCCTATCTGGCACCTGGTACTGGTTGGCGAATCGCAAAGGGGGATATCTGGTGTTTTGTTAAGATGCTCGTTAGTCATGGGACCACCGATCAGATAGGCAGCCACGAGTTGGTGAAGAAGTGGCTTGCCGGTAAAATAGTCTTCGAGCAGTCGAACCGCGTGAAATGAGCCCTGGCTGTGAGATGCCAGAATAAAGGGTCGTCCCATATTAAGATGCTTGATGAAGTACTCAAAAGCGGATTTGACATCTTCGTATGCAAGATCAAGCGCCTTTGGTCCATCGTCACCGTCCATGAAGGCTAACAGTGCCGCTTGCCTGTACTTTGGCGCGTAGATCTTGCAGCAGCCGTTGAAAGAACTCGCTTGCCCCATCATTACGCCTAGTTTTAAGCGCCGGTTAGCCGTCTCGTTTTCGGATGGCTGGTTCCAGCTATTGCCTGCTTCGAAATAGGTTGTCGGATGGATAAAAAAAACATCCACGCTGGCGTCTGGCTGATTGTCGATGACGTCAGCATTGGGTATCACATCTGCCTCATCAGACCTTCCAGGCAGCGCTGCCCACCATGAATCAGACGCGTAGTCAGGGGCAGGCGGAGGGATTGTTTCATCGAAGCTCTTATCTGGCATCATCTGATAGAAGTCGTATGCGATAGGAATCAGATCGCGATAGATAAATGCAACGACGCCGATACCCAGAAGAAAGATGCCGGCGATTATGAGGATGATTTTTTTCACGGACTATTTTCCTTGAAGTAGTATTAAGATGAGATCTTATGGTCTTTCATATCGATAATCGTGCTTCATCGAAGAGTTAGTAATGTCGCTGCCTGGACCGGGGAACAGGTCGAGGTACTACATAGGGCGGAGCTCGACCAACCAGCGTTTCAATCAGGAGTAATTCCTGGTCATCATGGTTCTTGAAAGGTGCAGGTTGAATGCGATTGCTCAGGGACTGGTCTGCCAGTATGTATTGAGGTGCGTCATGGTGCTCCGAGATCACGGTTTCTTTGATGTTTGGGTTGTCTGCAGCTGCCAGATCGGTAGTCCCGTAGCTGTACCTCGTCAGCCCATATGGGACCACTAGCACTAAATTCTAAGAGGCACTTTTCTGCTCATTATTACCCCAGTCTAGCCTACTAGTCGCAGGTTTTGTAACAGCTTTTTTGAGATCCGTGTTTTTTTTCTTTAGATCAACCACTTCATCTGTGCTGGCTTCACGAACCGTGTCGCCAGCCAGTCGTTTCTTTCCGGTTTCCAGGAAGTCTTTGCCCCAGCAGTAATAAAGATTATTGTTAATTCGTTCCTTACGACATAGCTCAGCGATTGAATGCTCACCGCGCAACCCATCCAGTACTATTCCGATTTTCTCTTCTGATGAAAACTTGCGGCGGGTCTTGCGTCGTATATTCTTAACGCATTTTTCTGTGTTTGATATGCTCATTTGAAACTCCTCTGCTTCGGTTAAATTAGCAGAAGTGTCTATTAGCAAACAGGGCCAGACGGTGCCATATGGGCTGACGTCACACAGTTTCCAGATTGAATCTGAATAGACAATCGATCTAGATTTATTTATCCGTGCAGCAAACTGGTTTTCACGATATGCTCTGGCACCATTTTAACGGTATCCATCAAATGAATCGTATTGGCCTGCCTGCCTGCTTGACACTATGCATCTCACTCCTGTCTGTAAGTACCAGTGCCACGGATTCTGTCGCAACGGATAAAGATAGCAAGCGCTGGCTTGCTGGCGATCACCACATACATAGCCAATATAGTGTCGGTTGGGACTGGACTCAAAATCCACCAACCTACAAGGTGGGGGGCGAAGCGATTTATCCCATACCCAAAAACGCCGCCATGGCGAGACAGTTCGGTTTATCCTGGATAGTGGCGACCGATCACGGTGGACCGGGCCACAGTAAAATAAATCTTGATCTGGCTTATCCGGAGTTGGTGAAGTCTCGCGCAGAGATTCCTGAGCTTATTCAATTTTACGGCATGGAGCTGAATACGCCTGCTGGAGATCACAGCAGTCTGATCATTCCTCATAACCATGATGAGGCAGATGTGCTGTTTGAGTTGGAATCGGGCTTTGATAAGCGAGAGGTCTTTCCGCGTGATCCTACTCGTGATACTGAAGAGAAAATGATCGAGGCGTTAAAGGCAATGCAGATGCTGGAAAAGCCGCCTCTTGTCATTGCGAATCATCCCTCACGATCAGCCACTGCCTATGGTGTCTATGGTGATTATCATCCCGCTGAATTCCGCCGCTGGAACAATGCAGCACCGAATATTGCCGTTGGCATGGCCGGGGCTCCCGGTCATCAGGCAATTGCCCTTTCAACGATGCCACTGCTGGCAGATCCTGCGAGAAGGGTTCGTGGCGTTTATCGCTTCTTTCCGACCATGGGAGGCTTCGATCAGATGACCGCCAGGGTAGGTGGCTTCTGGGACTCCATGTTGGGCGAAGGACGTCGCTGGTGGATTACCGCAAACTCTGATTCACATCGTCACTATACCGAAGGTGGCGTTGATTTCTGGCCAGGTGAGTTCTCAAAAACTTACGTCTACGCGGAAAAGAATCATGATTCGATTTTGTCGGGCCTGCGAGGTGGAAACATATTTGTGACGACCGGTGATCTCATTAGTGAACTTTTTGTCCAGGTCGACCAGGGTGATCAATCAGCCATGATCGGAGAAGAAATATCGATTACCAGCGGCAGCGAGGTCACAGTTCGTATTAAGGTTCTTGATCCTGACACAAATAATCCAGCTAATGAAAATCCGCAGGTTGCGCGAGTTGATTTGATCGTTGGCGAGATTACCGGTCCGGTCACGGACCCTGCCGCCAATGAAAATAAATCGACACGAGTCATAAAGAGGTTCAGCTCAGCGGATTGGAAAAAAGAGGGTGAGTATATAGCCATGAGCCAGACACTGCCTGTCGGTAGTTCTCACTATATTCGTGTGCGTGGTACTAATACCGGGGAGCTGGAACCAGAGAATGATCCGGCTGCCGAAAACCCCTGGCATGATCTCTGGTTTTATTCTAATCCGGTCTTCGTCCTCACCCGTTAGAATGTCGACAGCTAGTTGGTTCGACGGTTTATCCTAGTCTGAACAACCGGTCTCACCCAGTTTGGCATATTCATCGGCGTCGAAGTTTTTGCCTGAAAATACCCGCTTGTAGGCAGAGCAGTACTGATCCTGAGAACCGTATGAGGTGTCTGCCAGGAATCGCTTGCGCAGGTCGCTGGTTGAGATTTTTTCGTCAATCATTCTGATGCCCTGATCAGATTCTGTATCGAATACCATGAGACCCGGTGTTGAGTCAGGTGGATTAGTCCAGGAATTCCAGGTGATGAGATCGCCTGATCTTCCCTGACCGGGTGATCCGCTATAGGCAAATTCGGCCCAATAGGAACGCATATGCCGGGAGACTATCTCGAATTCATCCCGCATGGCATCCGGGAAAATAACGCGCATTGGTTTCGGAAAGTTACCAAACACAAAGGGTAATTCCATTGCGTGGGCTGCACCAAAGAGATCCTTAAGTTCGATAAGACCAACATCGCGCCAATCGTCGACATCAAAACGGTAGGTGTAGACCCCTTCTTTTTGTGCACTTTTCATTGCAATTGCCAGGTCATCCACCGCACGAATCTTCCACCCATCAGTGGCATAGCGGTTGTCTCGATTGTAGGTTGCAAGGCTGTTAAATCCGGATGGCAGACCAAATGTTTTGCTTACAGCGGCACTTGAGAAAGCCATGAAAAGTTTTGCTTCATCCCGGTTGGTACCAAGGATGACGGGCACTTCATTATAAGTTTTCACATCAGAGAAGAGTTCGATGGAATCCTCGACAGCCGGGAGCACATGTCCATCGGCAAAGATATCAGGATTCCCCAACATACCCCCAAAGGAACCCGAATATAGAGAGAGCAATTCTTTGGGAGTCAGTGTTATGAGCAGATCAGCGAGTTCTTCCGGTCGCATTTCTTGTTGTCTGGATTTGGCCTCAGATCGATTTGAAGCCTGGCCTTCCCTTATTAGCAGCGTGTTGATGATCTCAGCAGAGCTTAGATTGTGACCAGGCCGATCATCGTCCTTAAAGTTTTCGGCAACTGATACGGGGGTTAGATTTAGACCACCGCTTTGAGAGATGGCCTTATGAAACAGACCTTCTGCAAGGGGAGAAGCCATCATGGTAAGCACATCAAAACCACCAGCGGATTCACCGAATATGGTCACATTGCCGGGATCGCCATAAAAAGCAGCGATATTATTATGAACCCAGCGAAGAGCCATGATGATGTCAAGGGTGCCGAAGTTCCCCGATTGATCAGCGGCAGTGCTTTTTTCATCATTTAGTGCTGGATGTCTAAACCATCCAAGTGGACCTAATCGATAATTGATACTGACGAGGACGATATTGTGTTCGCGACTTAAACGGGCACCATTATAAATTGTGGTTGCTGCTTCACCGATGCTATTGCCACCCCCATGAATCCAGAACATGACGGGATGCGAGCTGGTGCCCGTACTCTGAGGTGACCAGATGTTGAGAAAAAGGCAATCTTCATTGCCTCGCAAGTTCGCTCCTGAATATTGAGGGCAAGCACTACCAAAGGCCAGTGCGTCCCTGGCTTTCGGAGAAATCTCTACAGGATTTGGTGCGCGCCATCGCAGGTCACCGACGGGCGCTTGCGCATATGGAATGCCTAACCAGGCAGAGACGCCTTCGTTCGTAAATCCAACAACATCACCTGATTCAGTCTGACGGAGCGTAGACTTGTCAGCGACTGGCTGAACTCGCTGTTCAGGAGATAAGTAGCTATACAGGGAAACAGCGCAGATAGAAACCAGGAGTAGGATTATGCCGAGCGTAAATATGATCTTTTTCATGATAGTTATGCAGGTGACTTTTCCTAAATGGATAATCCGACAGAACCCGTGTGGATTTCAAGTCCATTATCTTGATGGACTGCGCCGTTCGGGTATCTGATTCAGTTCAGGGAAGGTGAATAGATGTGGCTGATCACGCGAAAGAACGTCATTGTCATTGAGCGATTGCGGATATCAGCAGGCTTCTTCATTATGTACCCGGTAGAAGTTATTTTTGGAGTCAGGTCCAGTGAATGAAGAAAAGATCCCAATTATTGTGGGTTCCGGTCAGCTGGTTGACCGCGAGGCAACCGTTGAGCGTCATATAGAACCTTTGGACATGTTAACCCGAACAGCACGGTCGGCTGCACAGGATGCCGGGATAAGTGAAGCTGAACTTGAGAATATCGATACAGTTGCACTGGTTGGTGTGGCCGGTTGGCATCCACAGAATGCACCGGGGTTTGTTGCCGAGAAGTTAGGTGCTCACCCGAAACATTGCTATACGACTGGCATAGGTGGACAAGTGGGCGTCACGATTACAAATTTTGTATCTGAACAGATCACAAAAGGGGAGACAGAATTTGCGGTAGTGGGTGGATGCAACAATCTTAAAATCCTGCTTAAAGCTGTTGCCCAAAATGCGCAACTTGACTGGGCGAGAGGTGGCGAGGGTGAGCCCACGTTAGTGGGTGGTGATGAAGTCGGTAATACAGAACTTGAACGGAAATACGGTTTGATTGATCCACCGGATATTTATCCCTTGTTTGAAAATGCACTGCGAGCTGGATTGGGTTTAAGCCTGGAGGAGCACAGGCAACGGATGGGCAATCTCTTTACTCGATTTGCGGAAGTCGCCGCGAGCAATCCCTATGCCTGGTTTCCAACCAGACGTAGTGCGAAAGAACTGATTACCGTAACACCTGAGAATCGAATGATTGCCTGGCCCTATCCAAAATATCTGAATGCGATACTAAATACGGAACAGGCAGCATCTGTGATTGTGATGTCGGTGGCAAAGGCTCGCAAATTGGACATTCCTGAACACAAGTGGATCTACTGGCTGGGTGGTGCCGACAGTAAAGAGCAGGCCTACTGGGCGAGTGAGCGTCCGGACTTTGCTGCTTGCCCTTCGATGAAAGATTCGGCGCTGAGCGCATTACACAACAGTGGCGCTGATATTAATGACATCCATCATATTGACTTCTATTCATGTTTTCCGGCGGCGGTACAAATGGCCTGTAAAATGGTTGGGATCCCTGTTGATGATCCGAGAGGTTTTACGGTGACAGGTGGCCTGCCTTACGCAGGTGGACCTGCCAGCGCGTACACCCTGCATTCTATTGCCGGTATGGTGAACAGATTACAGGGACAAAGTTCTGAAAAAGGCCTGGTGACCGGAAACGGCTGGTTTCTGACGAAACATTCTGCTGCAGTATTGTCCACTGACCCGCATCCGAGTGGACAACCCATCAATGGCCTGATGTCCGAACTGCCTTCGCAGGATATGGTTAAGAAACCGTGTGTCGTCAACGAACAGGCATCTGGCAGGGCTACCGTCGAAACATATACGGTGAGATTTGACCGAGACGGCGAACCCGCACGCGGTATTGTGCTTGGACGAACTGAGGCCGGTGATCGATTTATGGCCAACACAAATTTGGATGCCAATTCACTCAAAGAATTTCTTACCCGGGAACGTGTCGGTAGTGAGGGCAAGGTTTCATACGTTGATGGTATGTCGATCTTTAGCCCAGGGTGACTTAATTTAGCCGGGCAATTCGATCCTCCAAACCAGAAGACGAGGATGTCGCCGAGGGTTAGCATCGCTCAGGGATCGCTGCGTATCGGTTTTTGCCAACATGGCAGGCTAAGGTCTGGAACTCAACACTCATCAGCAAAACACTTCAGTCCGAAAGCTCTATGAAGCATGGATTTCGGGCTGTGGAATATGGGATCAGTCCTACTCGCGAGTCAGCGCCTGATGTTGAATATCATTGGCGTCCAGGGAAATTAGTAGTTGTTAAGGTTGAGCCTTCAGGCTAGTGTCACCGGATGGATAATCGCATTCTTGTTATTAGTGTGATCTGTATTTAAAACGTACCTGCGTACCTGCTGTCAAGTTAGGGAAGCCGTTGGTCCTTTAGGAGAAAACCCCAATGTACCCTATGCGGTAAAACATTGACGTGGAAATAGGCTCTCATCGCCTGCACGGGTTTTCGCTGATTGAACTCATGCTGTCATTGCTGATCATTGCGATTGGCGCACTCGGTGTTGTCACGTTACAGTCTACAAGTTTGCAGAGCAACAACGGAGCATATCTCAGGACTCAAGCGACATTTTTTGCTGGAGATTATTGCTGGAGATATGATTTCCAGAATGATGGCAAATCCTGAGCGGGTTCCACCGGTGCCTATGACAACATAGACAGCACATCTATCAGTCAACTATCAGTCAACGACATCAGTCATGAATACTTCAACTGCTTCCAGCCTTCCTGATATGCCACCCGGTGCAACGGGGTCCAGTACAATATGAGATACGCCAATCGCTTTCATATCCTCGATGGTTGCGAGCATCTGATCGCGGGAACCTGAGATTGACTTAGATTCTTCCATGACGCTGCCGGGATCAAGATAAACGCGAACAGAAAGAGTCAGTTCAGCCGGATCGCGGTTGATCGCTTCACAACATTGTCTTATTTCAGCGATTTCCTCCCTGATTCTCTTGATGGGTTGAAAGGCTGCCTGAAAGCCCTGGCCATATTTCGCCACTCGTCTGAAAGCAGCCGTTGTATCACCCCCAACCCACACAGGTACAGGATCCTGAATTGGTTTTGGCTCAAACCGGACCTCGGGAAGTTCATAGAATTCTCCGCCATAGTGAGGTTCATCTTCCGTAAACAGAGATCTGAATATATCCAGTTGTTCGTTACTGCGCTTGCCGCGATTGTCAAAGGGCATACCCAGTACTGCGGCTTCTTCATGCATCCACCCAACCCCAACGCCCAGAATGAGTCTGCCATTTGAAACGACATCCAGGGTCGCCAACTGCTTTGCAGTTACCACGGGCAGCCGATAAGGCAGGATCAATACGGTAGTACCAAGTCTGATATTCTCAGTACAGCCAGCGACAAACAGCAAAGTGCCAATCGGGTCCAGCCAGGCCATATCGTTAGGTGCGGGAAAACTGCCATCGTCGGTATAAGGGTATTTAGCGTCGATATCCGCTGGCCAACAGACATGGTCACTTACCCATCCGGAATGGACGCCGAGTTGATCGATGCGCTGGCAGAAGTTAACAATTTTTTCGCGGCTGACCTGGTGACCAAGTTGCGGTAAATGAACGCCCCATTCCATCCTGTCCTTCCTTATAAAATTAACTGGTTCTTATCCTTTTTCCTGCACCCATTGCCCTGCATTTAGGTGCTGGTTTCCACAGTCGTGTTACTCAAATTAGTTGTTTTCGGTCGGAAACCAGTGAGTGCCTGTCCTGAAAGTCACATATATGAGACGAATCTTGCAAGTTATCTGTTTCATCCTTATAAGAATCAACCACTTACGGAGATTCAAAAAATAAAGCTTTGTATCAAATAACAACTACGGATCATTGAATCGTTGAACCAGCTGCCTCGCGCGATAAAGAAACGCGGTATAAGATGATTCGATTCAAAACCGAAGGGGCGAAAATGAGGATTGGCGTTTCACTACCAGTAAGAGAGCTTGAGAATGACCTCGGTGCCATCAAAGCATTTGCGCAGGCAGCTGATGATTTAGGTTTGACTCATCTGCGAGTACCCGATCAGGTGATAAGACCAGGCAGTGGACATCTCCATGAGCCGATGACCGTCCTGGCCTATATTGCTGCTGTAACAAACAGGATTGAGCTTGTTCCATCAGTGATAATACTTCCTTCGCGGCAGACCGTTCTGGTTGCGAAACAGGCAGCAGAGATTGAAATTCTGTCTGGCGGCAGGCTGCGGCTTGGTATTGGTGTTGGCAACAGTGCTGATGAGTATCAGGCACTGGGCCAGGACTTCAGGACGAGGGGGAAGAGATGTAACGAGCAGATTGAGCTGTTGAGACTGTTATGGACAAAGGAGACCGTGGAATTTGAAGGGCGATGGGACAGGGTCAGTGGTGCGGGTATTAACCCTCTTCCTGGCCGGACCATTCCTATCTGGATTGGAACCTCAGCAGACCCGGCGCCCAGTGTGATTCGACGCCTGGGTGGTCAATCAGATGGCTGGTTCGTGATATGCCCGCCAGATGAGTATCTGAGAATCATGGAAAACATTAAGGGAGAAGCCAGGAGAGCCGGGCGTGATCCGGATGCCATTGGATCTGAAGCAGGTGTCGCTGTTGTGGGTCCGAGAGAATCCGAATGGCAGGACCGTGTCGTGGGCTGGCGCGAGGCAGGTCTTTCCCATCTGTGCTTGAGAACGCTGGGAGGAAATCTCAGTGCTGATGAGCATTTGTCGGTATTGCAGCGGGTTGTTAACGAGATTCCAACCTAGGGAATGCCTCTGACCCGGATCTTTTTTGCTTTTAAGAATCATGGCTGCAAGCTTCTAATTTACCAGGGCTGGTCAGACTCTGCCATCAACGCGCTTTCAACCGTTTGCTATTACGATGAAGTCCTGGGATTCAACAGTCACTATTGAGGATGCAAAAAAGTTCCTGATACCGGGAGTTTTGCGGCTAACGAGGACACCCTGCTGTTGTCCATCGGACGCGATACCGGTTGCGGTGTTTGTGTCCCCATCAGCCAGGTTTCAAGGCAGCACAGTGAACTTTACCTGCAGAACGAAATGCTCTGGCTGAGAGATGTCAGTACCAGTGGCACTATAGTCGGCAAAAAGAGAATCCAAAAAGAATCGATTTCAGTAGAAGGCAGAACGTCGGTATTTGTGGCAGATGACGCAGTAATCACAGTGACACCCTGTGATATGAATGCCACAGTGTGTGCCTCGGAACGCGAAAAAAATGGTGATGATAGCTCAGAAGAAAGACGAGAGAATTCAGATTGTCGAACACTAGGTTGTCGCCAGAACTATCCGGATTCAAACGTTGCTGAATTCGAGCGACGATGTCAGGAAGCACGCGGAACAAATCAACGTCGGGTTGCTTAGATCCAGGCATCTGACCCAGCCTCACAGATAACTTTGTACAGAAACAGCCCCTTGTTCAAGTGATTGTCTGGCCTGCAGTTCATTGGTGAGATATTGACATCTGATCTTTATCGGTAGTTACTTGGTGCGCTAACACATTCACCAAACAATCCGGATCGGTTAAGAGGGAACAGGATTGCCAAATTTGATAGGGAGCAAACAATAATGATTCGGTCGATAGGATTTGGTTGGTTGATGGTGTTACTCGTGACCTGGCCAGCAGCAGTGTACGGTCATCATGCCTTTTCTTCTGAATTTGATGCGGACCGACCATTCAAAGTAAAGGGCGAGGTTGTCAAGGTAGAATGGATCAATCCGCACTGTTGGATACATGTCGATGTAACCACTGAAGACGGGCAGAAAGAAGCCTGGATGATGGAAGCCGGCACGCCAAATACTCTTTTACGAGCGGGTTTGACAAAAAAGCTGTTAACGGTGGGTACAGAGGTGATCGTACGCGGATATCAGAGCAAAGACGCCGACTGCGATCCTAAATGCTACGGCGCAGGTCGAGACATCAGACTCGGCGATGGTAGTCGCGTGTTTATAGGTTCAACCGGAACAGGCGCACCGAAAGACGGCACCAATCCATCCGAACAATGAGTCAGGGAAAAACCGTCAAACAAGAATAAGAGAGGCATCCATTGCTTAGAAGTAGTCTTGCCCTGGGATCTCTTGCAATTATAGTTCTGCTTGCGGCGTGCACAGACAAAAAGCCTGAAGAAGATGTTCAGATTGAGGCGCCAGCAGAAGTCGCCGCGGTTGACGACAAACGCATTACACAGGCAGCCGTCGATGAGCCAGGGTCGTGGATAGCTTATGGTCAATCCTACTCTGAGCAACGGTTTTCAACCCTGACGCGGATTAACCGCGAGAACGTCTCAGAACTGGGTCTTGCCTGGTACAAACCACTCAAGAGTCGTTTTCGGATGCAGGCAACCCCCCTGGTTGTTGATGGCATCATGTATTTCACAGATCCCTGGAGTGTTGTCTTTGCGATAGATGCTGCAACCGGGGAAGAAATCTGGACATTTAATCCGAAAACGAAACGTGAATTTATTCGTTATTCCTGCTGTGGCGGACCGATCAATCGTGGGGTCGCCGTGTACAAGGGACGTGTTTACGTGGCGACCTTTGATGCCAGACTAATAGCGATTGATGCCACAAGCGGTGAAAAAGTGTGGGAGGTGGATACAACAGATCCGAATACTCTGAGCCCGTTTAACATAACAGCAGCACCGAGAGTTGCATCAGGTAAGGTCTTTATTGGTCAGAGCAGTTCAGAATTTGGAATTCGAGGGTACGTCACTGCCTATGATGCAGAGACCGGAGAGCAGGTATGGCGGTTCTTTTTGGTTCCAGGTGACCCGTCAAAACCCTTCGAACATCCAGAGATGGAAATGGCGGCCAAGACCTGGAGTGGTACCTGGTGGAAATTTGGTGGTGGTGGCACCGTCTGGAATTCCATCGTTTATGATCCTGATTTCCACACGCTATACCTGGGCGTTGGAAATGGTGCTCCCTGGTCCCGTGAAATTCGTTCTCCTGGTGGTGGAGACAATCTCTTTCTGACAGCGATTGTCGCCGTCGATCCCGATACCGGCAGAATGAAGTGGTATTACCAGACCGTTCCCGGTGACAACTGGGACTATAGTTCCGCCATGGACATGGCATTGGCTGATATGAAAGTGGATGGCGTAGAACGCAAAGTATTACTGCAGGCGCCGAAGAATGGATTTGCATACGTCATTGATCGTGCTGATGGAAAGGTACTTCGAGCCCATCCGTTTGCCGTGACCAATTGGGCAAGTCATATTGATCTTGAGACGGGACGGCCGGTTGAAAATCCAAATGTGGTATTTGAAGAAAAGCCACAGTGGATAGTGCCGGGTAATAGTGGAGCGCACAATTGGCAGGCAATGTCCTTCGACGCTAATCGAGGCATTCTGTACATTCCAACGCACGATCTTCCGTTCTTCTACGCCCTGCCTGAAGAATTTGCCAAAACGGGAGCCTACAAGATTCGATGGGGACGCATGAACCTTGGCGTCGCTCTCGGGGAATATAGAAATAAGCTGATTGCAGCAGCGGCTCCAATGCCGGAACCAAAAGCTCACCTGAAAGCATTTGATCCACTAACAGGTGAAGTGGTGTGGTCAGTGAGAAACAAAAGTGGATATAACGGCGGCGTGCTGGCAACCGCAGGAGGAATAATTTTTCAAGGCGATGGCGATGGTGTTGTCACGGCTTTTAATACAGACAACGGAGAACTGCTATGGTCATACGAGGCGTTCGCAACCATAGGTGCACCACCGATAACCTACGAAATAGACGATACACAGTACATGGCGATAATTGTCGGTACGAACTATCTCTTTAATGGCGGCGGCAAACTGATGGTATTCAAGCTTGGTGGCAAGGTTGATTTGCCAGAACCAACTAAAAGGGATTATTCAATTCCTGAGCAACCGCCATTGACCGCCTCGAATGAAGAGTTGAAGCGCGGTGATCAGCTATACCACGACATCTGTGCGAACTGCCATGGTGGTCTGGGTCGAAGCTATCTTTCGGCTGATCTTCGCAGGATGTCCCTGGACAAACACAAGGCATTTCAAGCCATTGTACGAGGTGGCATTTTGAAGGATTCCGGCATGCAAAGTTTTGCAGAGTTTTTAACCGAAGAGGATACTGAGCTGATTCATCAGTATGTCATTTTCCGAGCCAACAAGGATCGTGAACAACAGCAAAAGCAGAGAGAGGATCCGAATGGTTAATGATAATTACATTATGACAACAGAGACTATGAAATATAGACATCGAAACTGCCTGATCCTTCTAGCCGGTCTCTGCCTGTCGACTATTTTGGGCTGTACCAGCACCACGTCATCAGTTGAGACCCCGGGATCGCGACCAGACCTCAGTGGCATCTGGCAGACGATAGGATCGGCCCACTGGAACCTCGAAAGTCACGCTGCAAGCAAAGGTCTGGTAACAGAAACTGTCGGTGCGTTTGGCGGTATTCCTGCTGGGATGAGTGTTGTCGACGGTGGAACGATTCCATATCGGGAAGAAGCGCTCAAACAAAGGAGTGCAAACAAGAAAAACTGGGCCAGTCTGGACCCGGCGGTTAAGTGTTACATTCCCGGCATACCCAGGCTGACCTATATGCCATTCCCGTTTCAGATTTTTCAAACCGATACCGACATATTTATTGCCTATGAATTTGGCAGCAACAGTCGATTGATTCATATGGATCGACCGGGCACAGAGGCAGAATTACCCTCATGGATGGGATACTCTCTGGGACGATGGGAAGGGAGTACGCTGGTTGTGGATGTGACAGATCAGATGCCGGATACATGGTTCGACAGCGCTGGTAACTACCACACGGAGGCACTCAAGGTAGAAGAACGCTACACCCTGACAGGGCCGAATCATATCCAGTATGTGGCGACAATCGATGACCCGCAGATCTTCACAAGACCATGGAAAATAACAATACCACTCTATCGACGCATGGATCCAAGTGCCCGGATACTTGAATTCAAATGCGTGGAGTTCGCCGAAGACATGATGTACAAGCATTTACGAAAGGGTGCCAAATCAACAGACTGAATCTGCCTGAGGAACTGATAATGAGATCTATATATAAAGTCATATTTTTGTTACTGACAGCCTGCCTGACTACAAGTGCATCGACCGATGTGCCAAGAACCTCGTTTGGGAAACCTGACCTGCAGGGTACCTGGGATTTTCGTTCGATCACGCCATTTGAAAGGCCTGAATACTTCAAAGACAAAGAGTTTCTGACTGAAGACGAGATAGAGGAATTCGAAGAAACCGTCCGTAAAGGGCGTGAATCCAGGATTGGGCAACAGTATGAAGGACAGGGTGATGTAGATGTTGGTTACAACGCATTCTTCCTTGATATGGGCGATAAGATGACAGGCACCAGGCGCACCTCGTTAGTAGTCGATCCACCCAACGGTCGCCTGCCACCCATGAAAGAGAAGGCGAAGAGGCGTATGGGTGAGTTCCTCAAGCTTTGGGGACGTTCACCCCAGGGACCGGAAGATCGTAACCAGTACGATCGTTGCCTGATGGGCTTCAATGCTGGACCCCCAATGACTCCAGGCGCTTACAACAACATAATGCAAATTCATCAAACAAAGAACCATGTCGTTATCCTCACGGAGATGGTTAACGATCATCGCGTGATCCCGACCGATGGTGGTGATCCCCATCCCCTTCCGGAAGACATGCGCCTGTGGAAAGGCGACTCAAGGGGAATCTGGGATGGCGACACCTTCGTTGTCACCACCAGTAACTTCAATCATCTTCAGATGTTTCGCGGCACAGGTGCAAATATGAAGTTAACAGAACGTTTCACCCGCCTTGATGAAGATTCCTTACAGTACGAATTTACCGTGGATGATCCAGATACCTATGATGTTCCCTGGACAGCCAGGCTTGAGATGCGTCGCACCGATGCGGATGTTTTTGAATATGCCTGTCATGAAGGTAATTACGCCATGCGTCTGATGTTGAAAGGTGCGCGTAAGCAAGATAAGGAAGGTACGGAAGATGACACCTGGTTACCCAGTTGGAGTAAACCAAGAGACTAGTACGATTGATGGAGACAGCCAGCGAACTGAATGCTTCCTTCGAAGCTGAGCAAAAAGACTATCCCAAACTGGTAATGCTGGGTGTGCTGCATATGGCGCAGTACTTTCCGGCCGCTTTCACGGGTGTGGCTTTACCTTTTATTTTTCGGAAAGAAGGTCTGCCACTGGAAATGTTCTGGTTGCTTGCGTTACCCGGTATTCCGAGAGGCCTGAAGTGGCTGATGGCGTTAGTTGTCGATAACTACGGTAACAATCGTATTGGTCGTCGCAAGAGCTGGATCATTCCGTGCACACTGGTGGGTGCCTGTGCCTATGCGGTTCTGGCCCTGATACCACCATCTTTGACAGCTGTTCATATCATTGTCGGTGTTCTCGTTTTTAAGTCATTTGTAATGGCCTGTCAGGACATCGCGGTTGATGCCTATGCAGCTGAGTCCATGAATGATGCCGAGCGACCAGTGGGTACCTCTCTGATCAATTTCCTGGGCGCAATTGCAGGCGTGATGGGATCTGGTGCAGTAGCTCTGGTGGATATGTTTGGTTGGCCCATGACGATGCTTGCTGCGTCAGGTCTGATGTTGTTCGCTGCACTTCCCGCTATTATCCGACAAGAGCCAGCTCCTCCGGAAGCAAGCCGGAAACGGGAGCAGAGGGGTGAAAGACCCAATTTGCTCAAAGCCCTGAAACGCCGTGACTCCTATTACATCATGCCCTTTTTGTTTATGTTTGGATTCGGTGGTGCTTTCTTCGGTTCAATGATTGGTCCCTTTTTTGCCGACAAGGGTTTGACTCTGACCGAATTTGGTATTTTATCACCCATTGCCGTCATTGCCGGATCCGGACTGGCGGCGGTGTCGACACCCTGGCTCATTGGGCGAATCGGCATGCGTAATACAGCATTGATTAGCGTGACAGTTCTGCCATTCGAAGGCCTGATGTACTTCGTCTTTGCCCGAATGACCGATCTGCCAGCCTTGCCAATGCTGATTTCAATGGTGGCATTGCTGGCATTTGCAACCTCGATTTATACCTATACTGCAACCATTTCCCGATTTCGCTGGGCCTCAAAAGCCCAGGCTGGTACAGACTATGCGCTTCAGTCCAGTGTATGGAACCTGGGGGTCTGGGCAGCCGGTTCGACCGCCGGAATTGTGGCAGCGACGGTTGGGTGGGCATTCTTCTTTCCGATTGCGGCCATTGTCGCGGGGGTTGGTGGCGTTTTCTACATCGTCTTGTTTGATCGGATTGAAAAGGAAGTACTCTCAAGAGAACAGGAAGAACTGAGGTTAGAGCAGTAGATTGCGACCCTGATAATTTGTTAGATAAAAAATCAGAATAGAGAGGTAACGAAGATGAAAAGACATTTGAAGAGTTTGATGCTTGTGATACTGATCTGTGGATTATCGTCAGGTGTGCTTCATGCTGACGACCGTAAGATGACCGCTGCTGACGTGGAGAGAATGATCGGTGAATTGTCCAATTGGGGACGCTGGGGAGACGATGATCAGTTTGGCACGATCAACCTGATCACAAAGGAGAAACGAAAATCAGCAGCAGCGCTTGTCTTAAAAGGAATATCTGTTTCAATGGCACAAACGTTGTTAACCGCCCCCGCGGCTGACAGCCCGAGTCCTTTCGAACACAAGATGGTGGTCGCGCCGAATGAAAATAACGCCTGGGCTGTTGATTCTCTAAGTGTGGTATTTCACGGTTTTGGTCATTCCCATATTGATTCTCTTTGTCATTTGTCTCATAAGGGTCAATATTACAACGGAAATCCAATTTCAACCGTTACCATGGACGGGTGCAAAACCGGATCGGTTTCCAGTCTTGGAGACGGGATTTTCACTCGGGCTGTGCTGATGGACATCCCGCGACTGAAGAATAAGAAATGGCTGGAGCCAGGCACTCCGGTTTATACAGAAGACCTGGAAGCCTGGGAGAAGAAAACCGGTGCCAAAGTTGGTGCCGGTGATGCGGTCCTTCTTAGGACCGGACGTTGGCTGCGTCGAGCTGAGCTGGGTGCCTGGAAATCGTCGGAAGGGTTTGCAGGATTTCATGCTTCAACGGTCAAGTGGTTGAGAGAGCGTGATGTAGCGATCATTGGCTCCGATGCCGGATTGGATGTTTATCCGTCTGGAGTTAAAGGTGTGGGTGCACCGGTCCATGAGATGGTGTTAGTCGCGCTGGGAATGCCAATTCTTGATACTATGAATCTTGAAGCCGTTGCTGAGATGGCGGCAGAGTTAAATCGTTGGGAGTTTCTTCTGACTGCAGCACCATTAAGAGTGCCACATGGCACTGGTTCGCCGATCAACGCTGTTGCGACTTTCTAGGTCACGCGATAGTTTGTTCGTCTTTTTGCATGGAACCCAGACATGAGTGAATTCATAGATAGAGTGGTTATTGTGACCGGCGCAGGGGGTGGCATTGGTCGTCACCATGCACTCGAGTTTGCCAGACGAGGTGCCAGAGTGCTGGTTAACGATCTTGGGACAGGTGTTCACGGAAATGGAGAAAGTAACAGCGCTGATCAGGTGGTGGAAGAGATCAGAGAGGCTGGCGGGGTTGCTGTTGCCAACTACAATTCTGTAGCCGAACCGGATCAGGCTAAAGCGATAGTCGAACAGGCAGTTTCTGAATTTGGCACTCTCGATATTCTGATAAATAACGCAGGTATCTTAAGGAATAGAACCCTTAAGAATATGCCGATTGAGGATTTCGACCTTATCATTAAGGTACATCTGCTGGGCACGAGTTATATGACACATGCGGCATGGCCGGTAATGTACCAGAACGGCTATGGCAGGATTGTCTTAACCAGCAGTATTTCTGGGATTTTCGGTATGTTTGGACAAAGTGCCTACGGATGCGCAAAGATGTCGATGCTTGGATTAATGAATGTGCTGGCGCTCGAAGGCAAAACTCATAACATTAGGGTCAACTGTCTTGCACCTGGCGCGGATACCCGCATGACGGCACTAGATAAAGAACTGGGAATTGACCCGGATAATCCCAGAGAGAACATGCATCCGCGTTTGATTTCACCAGCTGCGTTATATTTATCCACGGAAAATGCACCAACGGGTGTCGTGATACATGCCATGGGAGGCAGCTACTACAGAACCGAAACGGTTCGCAACGAGGGAATCGAACTCGGAACAGATGCATCATTTGAAGATCTGCTGGAACACGAAGATGCCCTATTGGATCTTTCAGAAACCAGGATTAGAGAGTTACCCTGAGTCGCTTTATTAATGAAGTAGTGGCAAATTTTGATCAGAAGTATAGACTTTTCGAGTCAGGGCTTTCTGTGATCAGCTGAGATAGGAAAGTCATTGGGAATGATATCGACGAGGACTCAGTCATGAATGAACAAACAACAAGATTCTTTGCGAAGCTGATGCTGCTAATCTGGGTCTCGTGTATTCCCTGTGTGTTGGCTGACAGTAGTCAAACGCCCGATCTCAGTGGCAACTACAATGTGGCGACACTAACGCCCCTGGAGCGACCGGAATTTTTTGGTGACAACTTGTATCTGTATAAATGGGTTGCAGACCTGTTGGCATTTGGCGTTGAATTTGGCCGTAACCTCATGAATGAGGACAGCGATCCTGAACGCGGTGCACCACCAGCCGGTGGTGACGGTTCCCCCGGGGCTGCCGGTAATGTGGGTGGCTACAATGCCTTCTGGGTTGACCCGGGTGATTCCGGATTTGAGCTTGATGGCAAGTTCCGGACTTCAATCATATTCTCGCCTGAAGATGGCAGGCAGCCGAAATTGACGGATGTTGGTTTGGATAAGCGGAAAGTTTTTTTTAGTGCATTTCAGGCCAATGAAGGTAAGGCCTGGTGGGTGGAAGAGGGTGTCCAGGGCCCCTACGATGATCCCGAACTAATGACGTTGAGTGATCGGTGTCTGCTGGGATTCAGCTCGACCGCCGGACCACCCATGCTGCCTGCCCTTTATAACAACCTGAAGAGAATCGTTCAGACACCTGAGCATGTCATGATTCTAAGTGAAATGGTGCACGATGCGCGGATTGTTCGAATGAACTCAGAGCACCTGCCAGAAGAGATACGTAAGTGGATGGGCGACTCAGTTGGGCATTGGGAGGGTGATACTCTGGTCGTGGACACGACTAACTTTAAGGCGCGTACCGCTCTCTACCTGGCATCAGAGACGCTGCATGTGGTGGAAAGGTTCAGACGGATTGATGAAAAGACCTTGCACTATAGCTTCACTGTCGAAGATCCTGCCATCTGGACGGGATCCTGGAGTGGTGAATATCCCTGGCCTGCAACAGATGATCCTGTGTACGAATATGCCTGTCACGAGGGTAACTATGCCATGGGCAATATTCTGCGCGGTGCCAGAATCCTGGAAAATGAGGCCGAGGGTGGAGAATAGCCAGGGGATCGCCGGTAACTCTCGCTGTTGAATTACTGACTGCCCGTCGGGGGCCAGGACCCTGTGCCAGACTTTCCAGTCTGGCTGCGGTTTCCCCCGGGGGTCCTGTTCCTCTTGCTAACAGGTTGTAAAAAACGGGCACGACAAATAATGTCATTGTGGATAGTGCAGTCATCAACACGGGCCGCAGGCGAACCTCGGATGCCTTAAGCAGGGCTTCCATAAACTCAAGTCCCTGATCTCTCAATTGGTTAGCAAATTCGACGATAAGGATTCCGCTGAAGGGTGCTCGAATCAAACGATCGTCCAATCTGGCGAGAATTGCCTCTAGCCTGGCTTTGGCAGTTTGCTCATGCGTCTGCTCAGTATCCAACTGCGTTTCTGATGTCAGCTTCTGTGCAATGAGATTCTGTACGCGATTGAACTGACGAGCTGATTCTGTAACTGAGGCCTTGGCTTCTGCAAGCTGCGTGGTTTCTTCTGAATTTGTGAGTTCCACAAGAATATCACCAGCGTTCACATACATGCCGTCTTCGAAGTTTGCCTTACCGATGGCGTCAGTCATTTTTGCAATAAAACGTTTGATCGAAGTTCTTGCAGAATATTGAAGTGTTTTAATACTGTTCAGTTAATCGAAGTCCGACGTACCAAATAATTTCTTGTTGTCAGGGACGCAGTTCAAAGTAGTTGTTGAACGGATCATCCTCGTATTCGAGAAATTTGAAACTACTGAACCCGGCTTCTGCGCCCATCTGCTGACAGACCGCGGGAGGAAATCCCAGGGTACCAAGTCCGGCACCATCGGGTTTTGACAAAGCGGAGGACATGCAATAGAGAACTGAGAATCCGTACATCATGGCAGCCACAGGATTTTCAAGATTTTCCGCATAGGTATCGTGTGAGCGAATGTCCTTAATCAACCAGGATCCTGAATCTCTGATTGCACCGCGAACTGCTTTCATGGTGCCAATGGGGTCCGTCATATCATGCATGCAGTCGAAAGTGGTAATCAGGTCGTACTGATTGGTTTCGTTGATCGACTCACCGTAGCCGACCTCGTATCTGACATTTCCGATGTCGCCATAGCTGGTATTTGCCTGGGCAATCATATTGGCGGCAGGATCAATACCAAGGAATCTTGAATTAGGGTAAGCGCTGGCCAGTACACTGAGTGCATGTCCTGATCCGCAACCGATATCCAATACATCAGCACCCTGGGCCAGCCTGTCTCCCATTCCCTCCAAAAGAGGAATAACATGTTCCGGTAGTCGCAGGTGAAATGGTCGGTTGCTCCTGCATAAGAAGTGAGATGCACCATCACCATGGTCACCCCAGCTGACGCCGAGACCGGTTTTAAATGCATCCATTGTACGATCAATAATCTCGTGTGAAGGCGGGCGGAAGAAGAAACCTGTCAAAAACGCAGGGCTGTCATCGTTGAGCAGGGCTTCTTCTGCGACATCGGGTAGCTGAAATCGTTCTTCGCCCACATGATTAATTACACCTGCTGCTCCCTGGCCTCTCAACCACTCCTGCAACCATCGTTCATCCAGGCCCGTTTCCTCTGCAAGTTGTCCTGCGTTGACGCTGTCTCTTCCTGACATTGCCTGATATAAACCTAACTGGTCTCCCAGATAGATCATGAGTGACACCATCTCGCCAAGCTTGTAGCCGACAACAAGTTGCGCATACTGTCCTAGTCGATCACCGTAGCTCTCGTCCATATCACCCTCCGTTAGAATGTAGCTCTAATCAATAAAACACTTATCAAGATCAACTGAATGTAACCAGGCTTGAACCCTTCCCCTTTCATCAGACGTTAGGTTGTTTTGGATTTTATTAACAATCATTTGCCTTGATCTTTCAGGATACGGGCGAGATAGATAACTTACATCTTCCCCGTATATCTCTGTGTGAAATGCCTTCGCTCCCGCTTCCTGCGCTGCTTTATTGCTCAGGATATATGGCTGGTAAGTCAATGCCATTTCGGCAAGCACAAATTGAGCAAACGGTGTCGAGTCAGGAAATGGCAGGATAGAGCCATTCCCAGACCAGCCACTCGTGGCTGTTTCAGCCCAATTTACAACCCTGCTGAACTTGGCTGTTACCTTTTTTGGATCAGGATCCATATTAGTATGGGCGAGGAGGCCGCCCAGCAGAATGCAGTCTACTGCGGTCGGACGATCGCCTAGCATGTAGGTTGTCTCAGCCAGTTGTTTTTCCATTGCATTGAGTATTCTCAAATACTCATCCTCTGCTGCCTTGCGTTGGGTTTCTGACTCGGTACCGGTTGCGCGACAGGCGCGAGGCCCCCAGGCGCGAACCCGGGCTGCGATTTCTGGTATACCATCTGCCATTTTCAGTGATGCGAACTCTGCACTTTCCGGATAGTGCCAGCGATAATGTACCATCGTGCGGGCAATCCATTCATCGAAGTATTCTTCGAGCGTATGTACCAGGATGCCGATCGGCCCTTCTGGAAACATCCTTCTCTCTGGTATTCGTGAATCCATAAGATGCATCAGCGGGGTGGTGTCGCCAATCATCCAGTTCTCAGGTGTTTGCAGAACCGGAACTTGATGAGTGCCTGATCGAGACTCGATCTCAGCAGGATTTTCCTTGTTTTTGCTGCGCGTCTCAAAATCGACGTCATAAAAATACAGAGCCGCTTCTAATTTTCTGGTGAAGTAGCTGAGTTCCCCACCATAGATAATATATTTCGAACTCATGAATTTGTCCCTTGTCCCGGTTCATTTCAAACGACTTGTCATGTGGTTATCAACGACTGGCCAGGAATTATGATAGTTAAAACAGCCAACCAGTGGTTGACCTGTCACCTGGCATCTCGCTGAATAATCTCGCTGAACAACGTAAAGACATGATCGCACGAAGAATAAAGCATGTTTTTGTCAAAAACATCCCCACGTGGTCTCCGTGCAGATCATTCAGGCGACAAGCGAAGTGTCGCCAGATCTTTTTCTGCGTCTCGGTTTGCTGTTTCTTCGGCGCTTGTTCGAATCTTTGGATTTGTTCTTCCAGAAGTTACTCTTGGTTTTTGCGTCTCGATTTGGTTTATGGCTTGCTGTAACAGGCCGTGAGTCTGGGACTGCATGGAGTGGCTCGAACCCTTCAATCTCCTGTCTCTCGATGTTCTTTTTAATGACACGTTCAATGTCCTGCAGTTGCTTGATTTCATCCGCTGATACAAGCGATATAGCATGTCCTTCTCGACCTGCTCTCCCGGTACGACCGATGCGGTGAACGTAATCCTCTGGTACATGAGGCAGATCGAAATTCACAACCTGGGGCAGCTGAACGATGTCCAGACCACGGGCAGCGATGTCTGTGGCGACAAGTATGTCGACTTTGCCGTTTTTGAATTCAGACAAGGCCTTCGTTCTTTGCGCCTGACTCTTGTTACCATGGATTGCAGTTGCCAGGATGCCGTCATCGTAGAGCTGTTTTACCAGTCGGTTTGCACCGTGTTTGGTCTTACTGAATACCAGTACCTGGGACCACTTCTCATCGCGAATCAGGTGGCTTAAGAGTTTTGGTTTTCTCTTCTTATCGACCGGATGAATTTTCTGTTGAACGTTTTTCGCTGTTGTATTCTTGGGCGAAACATCCACTTGAGTGGGGTTTTCTAACATGCCTGCGGCGAGTTTACGGATCTCATCCGAGAAGGTGGCCGAAAAAAGCAGAGTCTGTTTTGATTGTGGCATTAAGGATTGAATTGTCTTGATATCGTGGATAAAACCCATATCAAGCATTCGATCAGCCTCGTCGAGGACCAGTGTTTCGATATCTGAGAATTTCACAGCATTTTGTCGAAACAGGTCCAGCAAACGACCTGGTGTTGCAACCAGCACATCTACACCTCGACGCAGTGCTCTCATTTGTGGATTGATGTTCACACCACCAAAGACCACAGTAGAGTGAATTTCTACGTACTTGCTGTATTTTTTGACGCTGTCATGAACCTGAGCTGCTAGTTCCCGGGTCGGTGTCAGGACCAGGACGCGAGCCCGGTTGCTCTTTGTGCCCGGTGCGCTCATGAGACGTTCTAGAATTGGCAGAACAAAGCCTGCTGTCTTGCCGGTGCCTGTCTGAGCCGAAGCCATAAGATCTTTACCGTTCAGAATGATCGGGACGGCTTTTATCTGAATGGGTGTAGGTGTGCTGTAGCCTTGTTCTTGCACAGCACGGAGAATCGGCTTTGAAAGGCCGAGTGTTTCAAAAATCATTAGAATCCTGTGGGCGAAATGTTTTCGCCGTTGTCATTGTTGATTTGGACTAAGCGCGTCACGAAACTTCTATTAAGCAGTGACGTATGAGCTTTGCCTTAAACGTGCGGCAATAATAATGAGGCACGTAGCGGCATTCAGAAATTGGTTCTCAATTAAGAGGGCGGGTGCATGTGTTGAATACACCGAACAACTAAGGATGACGCTCACTGGTGAATTACCAGCGCGGCGCATTCTAAGTGTTCGTTACACCGAATTGCAAGTAAAAAGAACATTCAGACTAGTGTTTGGTGTGGTGTGACGCGTTTAGGGCCAGCAGTTTGTTGACGAGGTCCGGGACGCGGCTCCCGAGCTGGTTGAATGGATTACACCAGAAGTTAAACCGGTGCTGGTGGCTTGCCTTGCAGCTCTCCAGATTAACGAACTGTCGGAAAGCACCCTGATAAACATCGATGTTCCAGTACACCTATGGTCAGGAAGCGGGGATTTGTGTTTTACCGGACTAAAGACATGGCATCAGAAAATCCCTGCCGCATCCTGACATGCTTCACCAGAAGATACGACGCGAACATGGCCTTTCCAGGTACCGACCATATCGGGGTAATTTTCTGCGAAAACCTGTGAGGATAGGATTAGTGCCAGAGAAAAGAACAGATAATGCTTTTTCAGGGTCATTTCTTATGTTCTGGTACGCCCGTGGGGGTGAAATTTAAGGTCAAACGCACACTCGATAGGATTTTAAGCCACGTCCAAAAATCCTGCCTGTGAAATTTGTTCAGCAGCGATAGGTGGTATATAAACGAGTAGTATATAAGGGAGTAACCGAGAGCCTTTTATGAATAACCAACAGTGGAAACTCGCTCGAACCCCTTTGGAGGGCTGGCCAACACCAGGTGATTTTGATCTTTCATTGGGTGCAATGCCGGAACCTGAGAGGGATCAGTGTTGTGCCAGGACCATTTATCTGTCCATGGATCCCTACCAGTGGGGACGACGACGCTCCGGAGTCGAGGCAGTTGGCGACGTCTGCCATGGTCGGACTGTGTCTCAGGTAGTGCAGAGTCGGCTGGGCGAATTTCAGGAAGGTGATCTTATTTTCAACACCAATGGCTGGCAGGAATATGGGCTGGTTGGCAAAGACATTTCTGTATTTAACTATATGTTTCCCCGCAAGATTGATCCTGGTCTTGCACCGATATCAACAGCAATTGGTGTTCTGGGTATGCTGGGTTTAACGGCATACTCGGGTGTCTATCTGCAGTGCAAGCCACAAGTTGGAGAAACAGCAGTAGTCTCTGCTGCATCCGGGGGAGTTGGTCAGAATGCCGGTCAGATAGCAAAAATCAAAGGCTGCAGAGTTGTTGGTATTGCTGGCTCTGAGGAAAAGTGTCGGTTTGTAACAGACACTCTGGGATTCTCCGCCTGCATTAACCGACGAGACGAGAACTTTCCTGATCAGCTGGCGCAGGCCTGTCCGGATGGCATTGATATTTATTTTGAGAATGTTGGGGGCGCGGTCTACGAAACTGTCCTGCCATTGTTGAATAGAGAATCTCGAATCACGCTGTGTGGCATGATTTCCCAGTATGGCAATCAAGAAGGTGATTCTGCAGCCTCCACCTGGCGAGAAACGGGTGAAGCAACATTCTCGAAACAGAATGTCACCGTACATGGGCTGTTTGTGGGAAACTTTGTGAATGAATACCAGGATCAGTTCCTCGCCGAGATGAGTGGCTGGATTCAGGATGGCCTTGTGAAATACAAGGAAGATCTCTGGCAGGGTATTGAGCAAGCGCATGATGCGTTCAGCGCCATGCTGATGGGTGGGAACTTTGGCAAAACCATTGTTCAGGTTGGTGAAGATCCCACTCTCGATGAGAAAACTAAACTACATCGTGAAGGGGATAATGTGCTGGCATAGAAACCAGGGGTCAGAACTCGTTGCGTTGTTCATATATCGACCGTTTCTTTGACGTTCTTCTCTAAGGCGGTGATACCCGCGCTATCGGATTAACATCAACCAGACCTGCAAACTCGATCATACCGTTTAGGGTCCTTGCAGTGTACGCGCTGCGGCTGAACCAAGTGTGACGTCAGCCCATATGGGCTGACGACGTATAGTTGGGGAATAATCTGCAGTTAATAGTCATACGCTTAACAAGGTCGTGAGTGTAGAGCACCTCGTAAGTGCACTTAAGCAAGTACTACTCGACTCTGAGGTGATTGAACCATTCCTGCTGCACTGTCCTGTGTCGTTCAGATTGACCGATTTGTTCCTGGCGATCTTAGTGATCGCGGAGACATTCCAGGTCTTGATTAACACACCACGATACGATCGATATTCAAACCATTCGTCAAGATCAGAGAGTATTGATAGAATGCCGAGCCCAGTCTATCCAATAGCTGGAATTCCTTGTGAGGGAAATATTGTGAAATCAACATATGCTATCGCGGCTGTCATTGCGGTGGTGCTAATTAGCTGGCTGGTATCGGGTCAGTTTGTTGCTGATGAGAAAATGTCCGTATCAGTCGATGAGATTGAGACAGATCAGGTAATACCGCGTGTGCGCACGCAACTGAGTCAGGCAGAGTCATTCATTTCACGGGTTGTATCTGGCGGTAAAACGCAAGCCAAGAGAATTGTGCAGGTGAAAGCAGAAGCCAGCGGTCGGGTTGTGGCATTGCCGGTAGAAAAAGGAACAGTTGTAGAAGAGGGTGACATTCTGTGTGAACTATCCATGGAAGATCGCTACGTGAAATTTGAAAAAGCCAAGGCGGCACTGAGGCACGCCAAGCTGGAGCACGAAGGTGCTTTGAAATTATCAAAACAAGGATTTCAAGCCGAGGTAAACATTGCCAGTGCGGAAGTTGATCTTATTACTGCGCGGGCAAATCTGACGAGTCGTCAGCTGGACCTGGATTATCGATTCATCCGTTCACCGTTTAGAGGCATGGTTCAGGAACGACCCGTCGATATTGGTGATGTAGTGCAACGGGGCAACATCTGTGCCGAGATTCTTGATCCCGACCCGATGCTGGTTGTCTCACATTTGTCAGAACAGAATATTGGTGGTCTGGTGATAGGTGACCTTGCACAGGCCAAATTGAATTCAGGTGAAACAGTAGAAGGTATAGTCAGTTTCATCAGCTACTCAGCTGATGCGATCACCCGTACCTATCGGATCGAAATAGAAATTGGAAATGAAGAGTTTATCCTGCGCGATGGATTATCGGCAGATGTCCATTTTCCCCGGGAGGGTATTTCGGCACATCGAATATCGCCTGCTTTGCTGTCACTAACCGATAGCGGAGAAATTGGCATCAAGATAGTCGATAACGATAATCAGGTTCGATTTATTGAAGTACAGATTGCCAGTGACACTGTCGATGGGGTCTGGCTAACTGGGCTGCCGCGGTCTATTCGACTGATCACACTTGGTCAGGAACTGGTGTTCGAAGGCCAAACGGTTGAAACGGTTGCAGTTGACGCGGTAGCTGTTGAGGCTGTGATTAGTGACGATGTACGCAGGGCCGATTGATGTACCGGATTCTGCATGCAGTGATAACAAACTCCCGGTCGACACTCTGTGTTTTGTTGATGATCGTTCTGGCTGGAATCGGGGCACGAATGACGATCGTGGTAGAAGCCGATCCCGGCATCACGATACCGTTAGTTAATGTCATTATTCCGCATATTGGTATTTCACCTGAAGATGCAGACAGACTGATCATCCGCCCAATGGAAAGTGAATTGCGTTCCCTTGAAGGCGTTGAGGAAGTGAGATCGTATGCACGAGAGGGTCTGGCGAGTCTGACACTGGAGTTTGATATTGACTATGATCCAGATGTGGCGATAACGGAAGTCAGAGCTGCTGTTGATCGTGCGCAGGCTGAGATACCAGGGACATCTGAAGAACCCGTCATTAAGGCCGTGACCATGACCGACTTTCCAGTGATTGTCGCCAGCCTTACCTCAGAGACTGTCTCGGAGCGCGTGCTTTACCATCTTGCAGTTGATCTGAAATATGAACTGGAGTCACTTTCTGAAGTTCTCGAAGCTCGACTCTCAGGTCATCGGGAAGAACTGCTGGAAGCTATCATTGATCCAACACAGCTGGAACATTATTCAATTTCCCAACAGACTTTGTTCAACACGGTTCGTAACAATAACCGGCTCATTGCTGCGGGAGCGATGGATACAGGTCAGGGTCGATTCGCTGTCAAGGTGCCGGGACTGATAGAAAATCGACAGGATGTCTTTGAACTGCCGATCGCATCAACGGGCGACACTGTGGTTACGTTAGACAAGATTGCAGATGTACGTCGCACATTCAAGGACAGACACAGCTATACCCGTGTTAATGGGCAACCTGCCATTTCTGTAGAAGTACTGCGCCGACCTGGCGCGAATGTCATCGACATGAACGAGAAAATTCGTGTCCTGGTAGCGGAGCACATCAGGAACTATCCGGCGGATGTGCGCCTGGTGTTAAGCCAGGATCAGTCACCATTTGCAAAACAACAGGTAACTGAACTGCAAGGCAATATCGTAACAGCGATGGCGTTGGTAATGACTCTGGTTGTTGCGGCACTGGGAATACGTTCGGGGATTCTGGTCGGTGCTGCGGTGCCGGTCTCGTTCCTTTTTGCCTTGGTGGTTCTGAACATCATGGGCCTCTCCTATAACTTCATGGTGATGTTCGGCATGTTGTTGGGTCTGGGGATGCTGATTGATGGCGCAATAGTGGTTACGGAGTATGCAGATCGGAAAATGGCAGAAGGTCTGCCCAGTCAAGAGGCCTATCTGGCTGCGTCAAAGCGTATGCTCTGGCCGGTACTGGCTTCCACAGCAACCACCCTGGCTGCATTTATGCCACTGTTTTACTGGCCAGGTACCTCCGGTAAATTCATGATGTATCTGCCTATCACAGTCTTCGCGGTACTGGTGGGTTCACTAATGTATGCGTTGTTTTTTGGTCCAACCCTCGGCGCGTTGTTCGGCAAGGTGGGTAGCGTTGATGAGAAGTCTGTTAGACAGCTGCAAATACTGGAGCATGGTGATGTAACAGCCCTGGATGGGGTTACGGGTTTCTATGCTCGGTTTCTCAGCAATGTGCTGAAGTATCCTATACTGATTCTAGTAATTGTGTTTGCTGTATTGTATGTCATATTCAGTCTTTACGGGAAATACAGTCCGGGATATATCTACTTCGTTTCAACCGACCCCACCTATGGGCGTGTCAGCATAAGTGCGCGTGGGAATTTTTCTAAAGACGAGATTCGAGACCTGGTGATTGAAGCAGAAGATACTATGATGCCGTTGAATGGTGTTAATAGCTATTTTACGAACACCAGCAGTGGAAATCAGGGGGGTCGATTCTTCGGTGGAGGCGGGTCCCGTGTGGATCAGATTGGTTCGATTTTTCTCGAAATGGCCGATGCCCGGGAAGTCGGGAGTACCGGGAGAGGCATCCTCGAGGAAGTCAGACACAGACTAGCACCTCTCGCGGGAATCGATGCTGAGATTCTGGAGCAGGAGTATGGGCCGCGAACCGGAAAAGATATCCAGATCCAGATCTCGTCAAAGTTCCGGGAAGACCTGGAACCCACTGTAGAGCAAATGCGTGAGTATCTTGATCAACTGGATGGTGTACGAGATGTTGAAGATACGCGCGTCCTGCCGGGTATCGAGTGGGAGATTGTCGTCGACAGGGTCAAGGCAGCCCTTTTTAATGTCAACGTAAATGAAGTGGGTAGCGCCGTACAACTGGTGACGAATGGGCTGTATCTGGGTGAATATAGACCCAATGATGCAGAGGAAGAAGTAGAGATTCGACTTCGCTATCCAAGGGCCGATCGCAATATTGATGTATTGGATAATCTCAGAGTCATGACGCCCAATGGATCGATACCCCTTAGTAATTTTGTCATAAGAAAAGCAAAAAACAAACTCGATTCGATTCAAAGAATTGATGGTGAATACATTATGAATGTCAGGGCTAATGTGAACCCTGGTGTGGTTGCTGATAAGAAAGTAAATGAAGTCCTGCAATGGCTCGAAGAGTCTGAGTTTGATTCGCGTATCCATATCAAATTCAGAGGCGCAGCCGAAGAGCAGAACGAGTCATTGGAATTTATCAGCTATGCGTTTTTGATGGCACTTCTGTTAATGACTGTATTGCTGGTTGCTCAATTCAACAGTTTTTATCAGGCATTCCTGATTTTGTCAGCGGTGGTGATGTCAACGGCGGGTGTGCTGCTGGGTCTGCTGATATTCAATCAGACATTTAGTGCGATCCTGACGGGTATTGGTATCGTTGCGCTTGCAGGTATTGTAGTGAACAACAACATCGTCCTAATTGACACCTATAACGAGTTGCGTAAGTCAGGGATTGACGAGATTGAAGCTATTGTGAAAACGGGTACGCAGCGTTTGCGGCCAGTCTTTTTAACAACAGTAACCACGATATTGGGCCTGTTACCTCTGGCAACCAACACCAGTATCGATATTATCCATCGAGAAGTCATCTTTGGTGGGCAGGTCTCGGCTTATTGGGTAAAACTTGCGAGTAGCATTGTCTATGGTTTGAGTTTCGCCTCAGTACTCACGCTGGTGGTAACCCCGGTCATGTTGGTGCTCCCTTCCAGGTTCAGAAGTATGAAACAGTCGTTGAAGGTGAGGTTACACAAAACAGCTTCGCCAGTGGCAGACTCTCCTTAGAAGACGCAACCAAATTCAGCACCTTACCCACAGAGGAACCCGGGCTTATTTCAACAAAGTTGTTTTAGCAATTAACTGACTATGAAAGCTATTCATGTATGGTTTTTATAGTAAATTCAATCATATACAGACCATTATCGATCAGATATAGACTTGTCCACAGAAGCCTAACGGATTATTCGCTGTTATACATCAGTTATCCCCAGCTTATCCACGGGAGATTGCAAACGTTTCATTAGCCATCATTTATCGTTGTGCTAAATTACATTCTAACGGTAAGGCATGGCAAGTTAACCGGAAACGGGGAACAACAGCCAGGTTTAGACCGAGAGACCTGTGCCGGGTCGAGGTCGCCGAGGCAAAAGCGGCTTAAGGGTTACCGGCAACTTCTTCGGAAGTTTTGCGGCCCTGTCGTTGCAAAGACCGGATACCTGCATCACTAATTGACGGCGATCGACCCAATTAGTGAGGACGTTTGCAAAGCGTCTTAAAATAAGGCTTTGAAAGCAACTGGTTGTGAATGCACCAAAGACGTTTGGCAACGGAAGCAACCAACGCATGAGGGAGCCGGGTACGACCTCAACTCAACATGGCCTCGGCCATGCAGAGAAGATGAAGAACCTGGCAATCAATTGCACCGAGTCTGCCGAACCAGAACTCCGGTTCTGGTCCGACGACTCAACCGAACCCTCGGGTTCGATTGGGAAAATCGGATGGTCAGGCTCACGGATAGACCTTAGTAATGTTGGACTTGTCCAATATTATGTCGGCCACAATCCAAATCTGAAACCCCGCCTCGGCGGGGTTTCTCTTTTTACGGCTTCTGCAATCGTGACGACATTCTACAACCGCAACAAGAGCCGTCCAATAGCACCAGGCTTGGTGAACGAGAAATAGAGATCGAGTTAACAACAACTAGCCCGGATAGCTCACCAGGCACAATGTGTCATATCTCAAATTCATCGAACTTCAGTAACCTATTGAATTTCTTTCAGCTAATATTAACTTAACGCCACCTTGGTGAATTATCCGAGCTAGTGTTTCAGAATGAGATTGTGTAGCATTTCGGATGCACTACCTGGCGTGACTAACCACTAACATAACGTGACTAACCACTAACATAACGTGACTAACCACTAACATAACGTGACTAACCACTAACATAACGTGACTAAC
>PBRC01000059.1 GCA_002725285.1 Gammaproteobacteria bacterium
ATGATTTTGGACTCATCAGGTTTTTCACGAATTTCCGAAGAGCACGGAATAGTGCATTTTCTTACGCGACTGGTGATGATGAGACAGATTGTTGAACCAATTCTTGATGCTTACAATAACATCGACTTCAAATTTGAGGCAGACAATGTCTATGGGGTATTTGAGCATCCTGATGATGCCATTCGGGTTGCACTTGATGCCCATGCTGCTGTCCGGGAGAATAAGTTAATGCTGACCGAAAGCGAGCCCTTCAAAGTCTGCGCCGGTATTGGCTACGGAAACCTGCTGTATTCTGAAACTATGGAGGGGTATTTCGGTGAAGAATTGACCCTTGCTTCCAAACTGGGGGAAGATACGGCTGATGGCGGGGAGACGCTGCTTACTACATCGGCATATGAAAGTGCCGACCGTGAATTGGTGAAGTCGTTTACGCAAGCATCCCTCAGTATTTCAGGAATTGAGGTAACCTATTACCAGCATCAGTTTGAAAATTAAGAGCCGCATACGTTGGATTTTGGAAACTATCCGCCGGGCATTGTCACGTTGGCTGGGCATTGTCACGTTAAATGTTTGACGGGACAATAATGGGATGAGTAAATCAAGTAATCCCTATGCTCGACATCGATTTCCGCCTCAAGTGATTAGTCATGCCGTTTAGCTCTACCACCGATTCACACTCAGCTTTCGTGATATCGAAGAATTGCTAGCGATCCGCGGCATTCAGACTTCATACGAATCCATTAGAAGATGGTGTTTGGTAGCCGAAATGCTCGATATCCGACCGGTATCTCTCGGCATGCAAGGTTCATCCTGGAGAATAAATCGTCAGGATGGCGGTGATGATCAGCAACAGGCAAACAGGTTTCCAATAGCCATAGAAAACTGTGAAGCCAGCACCAGCCACATTTTCACGCTATGATTAACCGCCGTTGATTCAGAAGAAAGGACACCAATACAACCAGGGGTAGAAACAGAAAGATATAATGCGGAGAATTAGAGAGCATTCGCTATTCCGGCAAAATAGGTACCTTCCGAATATATGATCTGTTACGAATTTCGAAAACCACCTGCTTTACACTAAGGATTTACTCAGTCTGGTAATAACCCGCCTGGTCCACGAGGGATTCGGCGGGCACCCAGGCAAACATTTACTCGGTAACGATCTTACTTACATTTTTCTGAACGGTCGTGATGCCGATACCTCGCACTGCAGACAATTCCTCAGCAGAATAGAACAGCCCATGGTCTTCACGATAAGTAACGATGGCATGTGCTCGGCTAAGACCGACACCATCCAGAACCGAGGCAAGCGTTTCAGCATCGGCAGTATTGATATTGACGGTAACTTCTAACTCACCTTCATTCCCGTCTGATGCGATATCGTCTGCCATGACGACGTTGCCCCAGCACAGCAACAGGAAAGTGAAGAAGGTGACGAACAGATTTCGCGCTTTCATAGTTGGATCCTTTTATTGGTTTTCAGAATCATTCGCTTAAGTAGCGGAACGAAAGTTAGCACCACATCGGGATCAGGAAAGTAAGTAATATATTAAGAATGTGAGGGATAAGCTCGACAGAGATAGTCAGCGGCAGGACCAAGGACTTGTGTGATTCTGATAATTCACTCGCCCTCAAGACCAAAGATAGGTTCGATCGAGCCCCATTTTTTACAGCTTGGGCAACGCCATCGCATCTTCTTGCCGTCAAAACCACAACCCTTACAGCGATACGCTGGCTTGTCAGCGACCAGAGCCTCGGCAAAACTGCGGAGTACGGCAAGATTCTGCCTGGCAATACCGTCGGTATTATCCATATGCAGATCGATCAGTTGAGTCAAACCACGTATGGTTGGATTTCTCTTCAGGTAATTGCTGATAAACTTCGCTACGGCTTCATCGCCCTGCTCATCTCGAATCTGCATCGCCAGGGTGAGTACGATCGATATCGACGGTGTGGTTTCCAGGCATTCAAACAGGTACTGCCGGAAGTCCTGTAAAGACTCTGTGTTATGTTCATAGGCAGCCTTCAAAAGATCAAGCGACTCTGCCACGTAAACCGGATCCTGATCCTTGATACGTTTCAAAGCACGAATCGCATCAGCTGGTCTGTTTTCCGCCAGTTCAAGTCGACCCAGGACCAGACTGACGCGAGCATTATTGGCATCGTGTCCAATGGCATCACTGATCGCCTGTCGGGCTTCATCCCTAGGTCCCAATTTCAAAAGGTCTTCTGCAATCTCACAGTAGTAGTGGGAGATGGCTCTTTCGTACTTTTCTGAGTCTTCGCCAACGGCGAGTAGTTCGCCCATTTCAACCGCCCGATGCCACTCCTTCTCCCGCTCATAGATTTCCAGCATTAGTTTCATGCTTTCGCTACGAATATGGCCTTCTTCCTGAGTCAGCTTCAGCAACAGATCCTCTGCCCGGTCAAGTAATCCCGCCAGCAGGTAATCCTGAGCCAGTTCGAGCTGAACATTGAGCATGACATCTCTATCGAGTCGAGCATTCAACAGAATGTTCTCATGAACAACAACCGCCTTCTCTAACTCGCCACGCCTTCTCAACAGGCCACCCAGGGCAAGATGAGTCTCAAGCGTATCTTTGTTGACTTCCAGATCCTGGATAAATGTCGTCACTGCTCGATCTGGTTCTTCATTAAGCAGATAATTCAAACCCTGGTAGTAATTTGGTACAGCCGTATCGGCACTTTTTACACGCTCACGCCGCCCTATCCACCAGCCGATGCCGATCGCTGCAACAATGAGTATGTATAGCGGCCAAGTTTCCAATTATCTGTACCGTTTTGTTCTCTTATAGATTCTGTGTGTTGCCAGACTCAATCAAATAGTTTAAGTCGCTGAGTCTAACTCTGTTTCCTTTCCATTTTCAGCACGAGCCTGATCAATGGACTGATTTGTTTTATTAACCTCTGAATTTGCTTTCCTCACGGCCAATCTCAAACTGGTATTAACCCAGGTATTTATCAGCGCAGAAAACACGCCTCCCGCTACAAACGCCATTAGCACCCACCAGAACAACGACAACTCTGGCGTCGATACGTCCAGGAATGTCAGCGCCACTTTCTGGCTATTATCCGCAGCTGCTAATAATGCGAATAAGAACACCATCACAGCGACAACTTTGAAAACCAGACTTTTAATCAATTTCATCTGAAAACCAACTTCTCTAGACCGATGAGCCTGGCTCAACTGTCAAGAATATCTGCATATTGACAGATTATACCTGAACCGTTGCTTAATCAGACCTAAAAAAAGCGGTGTGCCTCATGGAGCCACACCGCTTTGTTCCAGCCTATAAGCCATCAATGCATACCAGGAACCCGGGATAGTCTTTCCGGACAAAATCCTGGCAAATGACTGAGATCTTCACATCCAATGGACGCACTGCCTGCTGCTATTAATCAGGTTCCAGGCGCACTGGTGCCGAATCAGGCAAGGCCGATTCAAACTCCGCTAACATGCCAAGATTGACCCGGTCTTTCAGCTCTTTACCAGGTTTGAAGTGCGGCACATACTTCCCTGCCAACTCCACCTTCTCACCTGTCTTGGGATTTCGACCAATTCTGGGTTCACGATAATGAAGAGAAAAGCTGCCGAAACCTCGAATTTCAATTCGATCACCATCTGCAAGAGCATCCGTCATATGATCCAGGATCATCTTTACGGCAAGCTCAACATCTTTGACAGATAACTGGCTTTGTGCTGCAGCTATTTTCTCTATCAGTTCCGATTTGGTCATGAGAACCTAAAGCCTAGTCGGCACTACTGGGGCCCTGTCCCATTTGTTGTTTAATCAGGTCGCCAATCGTGGTTGGATTTACCTCCGCTTCACGCTCCCGATGCTCCTTTACGGCCATCTCTTCATCCGCCAGATGCTTCGCCTTGATAGAAACCCCCAGCACGCGATTCTTTCGACCTACACTGATGATTTTCACTTCGATGTCATCACCAACACTGACGGCGTTACGAGCATCCTCGACACGATCCAGGCTGATTTCCGAAGCTTTAAGTATTCCTTCAACCTCATCGGCCATCTCAAGTACCGCCTGTTTGGCATCCACTTCCTTGACTTTCCCTGTCACTATCGCACCACGCTCATTGTTTGCAACATAGTTGGTGAACGGATCTTCCTCAAGCTGCTTGAGTCCAAGCGAAATTCGCTCACGCTCAGCGTCGATTGACAAAATCACCGTCTCGATTTCATCGCCCTTGGTAAATCTTCTTATGGCTTGTTCACCCGGCTCCTTCCATGAAATATCAGACAAGTGCACAAGACCGTCGATATTGCCTTCAATGCCAATGAAGATACCAAAGTCAGTGATAGATTTGATGTAGCCCTTGATTCGGTCACTCTTGTTATACAGAGCGGCAAATTCTTCCCAGGGATTGCCCTGACACTGTTTGATACCCAGACTGATACGGCGACGTTCTTCGTCAATATCGAGTACCATCACCTCAACTTCATCACCAACCTGAACCACTTTGCTGGGATGAATATTGCGATTGGTCCAGTCCATTTCAGAAACGTGTACCAGACCCTCGACACCTTCTTCCAATTCGGCGAAACAACCGTAATCTGTCAGATTCGTAACGCGAGCATTGGTTCGTGTTCCTTCCGGATATCGCTTGGTAATCGCAACCCAGGGATCTTCGCCTAACTGCTTCAGACCCAGTGAGACACGATTCCTCTCACGGTCAAATTTCAACACCTTGACGTCGATCTCGTCACCCACTGCAACGATTTCACTCGGATGCTTGATACGCTTCCAGGCCATGTCTGTAATGTGCAGCAAACCATCAACACCACCGAGGTCAACAAAGGCACCATAGTCAGTCAGATTCTTAACAATACCTTTTACTCCCTGGCCTTCCTGCAAACTCTCGAGTAGGGCTTCTCGTTCAGCACTATTCTCTTCTTCAAGGACCGAACGGCGAGACACAACCACGTTGTTTCGCTTCTGATCCAGCTTGATGACCTTGAATTCAAGTTCTTTACCTTCCAGGTGCTCAGTTTCACGGAGAGGCCGAACATCGACCAGGGACCCTGGCAGAAACGCCCGAACATCTCGAATCTCGACCGTAAAGCCTCCCTTAACCCGGCCACTGATCGTACCCTTAATGATATCCTGACCTTCGTAAACGAGTTCCAGCATCTGCCAGCTCTCCGCACGCTTGGCTTTTTCACGTGATAATCGCGTCTCACCAAACCCATCATCGACAGCATCCATTGCAACCTGAACCGAATCGCCAACATTGACTTCAAGTTCACCGGATTCATCTTGAAACTGTGCGCACGGAATCACGCCTTCTGATTTAAGGCCAACATGAACTGTGACCCATTCATTATCGATATCTACAACGACACCGGTGATAATGGAACCGGATTTCATATCGATGTTTTTTAGACTTTCTTCAAACAGCTCCGCAAAGCTCTCCTTTGTTTCGCTCATATGTATTTTTCCCGAGTCTCGCAACTCTCATCCGCTATACGTCTGTTCTACCCTCTATCGAAAGAAGAACAACCAATGCTCAGCGGGTCTTGGTTAAAGTTAGGACTTTGTCGCGATTCATTGGTTGGTTCCGCGATTCAGTCCGATATTTTCTGTCACTATTTCCAGAACCCTGGCAAACACTTCATCAGTGCTCAGTTCGGTACTATCAACAATGATCGCATCTTCAGCTGCTTTGAGCGGCGCGACCTCTCGGTTCATGTCCCGCTCATCCCTTTGCTGGATGCTCAGAAAAAGGTCGGCCACATTAACATTAATATCCTTACCTTTCAACTGCTTATAGCGTCTTTTGGCCCTCGCCTCGGCACTGGCGGTCAAATAGATCTTTACGTCGGCGTCTGTGAACACGACAGTCCCCATATCCCTGCCATCTGCAATCAGACCCGGAGGACGAATGCAATCCCTTTGAAGTTTTCTGATCGCCCCGCGAACCCTCGGGTAGGGTGAAACTCTGGACGCATCCGAACCTGCCTCATCGCTACGTATCTTCAGCGTCACATCCTGGCCATCCAACAGGATTCGAATGGGTTCTTCCGCATCATCCGTTGGTTCAAATTCAATCGATAAATCAGCTGCAAGCCTTGCCAGCTCTGGCTCTGCATCCAATTCAACATCATTCATGCGGGCTGCCAGACCAATCAGCCGATACAAGGCACCACTATCCAGAATATGAAACCCCAGGTGCTTGGCGAGTCTGTGAGTAATGGCCCCTTTTCCGGAACCACTAGGGCCATCTATAGCGATGACAGGTATCCTGTTACTCATCTGAACCTACTCACCTGAGCCGGTTCCATCAGGAACGTTTCTCCAGAATACTACTAAAGTGGTCCCTGGCCTGCTTTGCCCGTTGCAGCAGATCAAATAAATCACCTGTCCGATCCTGCTCAATTATTTCTCGCACCTCGGCCAGCTCAGCCATATATCGATCTAGAATCGTCAGCAAGGGGCCCGAATTGGACGTCAATATGTCCCGCCACATGGTAGGATCTGAGGAAGCAATACGAGAAAAGTCCCGCAATCCACCGGCGGCGTAATCGAAAATCTCAAGGCTGTCACCCTGCGAAGACAAGGTATCAATCAGTGCATATGCCAGCAGATGCGGCAAATGACTGGTTTGAGCAAGAACAATGTCATGATGGTCAACCTGCATGCTGCTCACGTCGGCACCAAAGCTTTGCCACATTTGAACCACACGAGAAGTCGAGTCCTCGAACGTGTTTTCCAGGGGGGTGAGGATCACCTGGTGTTGTCTAAACAGATCTGCATCAGCAGCTGCAATTCCATTCATTTCAGAACCGGCGATTGGATGCCCTGGAACAAAGTTGTTGGGGATCTTCCCGGCAACCTGCTTCAAACTATTGAGGACTTCACCTTTTACACTACCAACATCTGTGATGGCGATATGAGGTTGATCGAAACTTTCTTCTATCGCTGAGAAAACCTCCTTCATGGATAGTATCGGCACTGCCACTACAATCAATTCCGCTCCCTCAGCAGCATCTGAGACTGTTTCAGCAGCGTTATCGATTATCCCGAGATCCAGACCTGAAGCTGTATTTGAGACATCTATATCATAAGAAGAAACATAACAGCCTTGTTGGCGCAAGGCCGCGGCAACAGATCCGCCAATCAGCCCAAGTCCGATCACCGCTGCCCTGGAAACAACAGGATTTGTCATGCCAGCACTCGTTTCAGGCTCTCAATGAAACGCTCATTTTCATCAGGAGTACCAATCGTGACCCTCAAGTGGTTGGGCATCTCATAGACACCGATAGGTCTGACAATAACACCCTGGCTTAGCAGGACCTCGTATATCGGCATGGCATCTCGTCCGAAATCGATGCAGAGGAAGTTACCCACAGAAGGTATGTATTTCAATCCCATATCATCACAAGCCCGGGTCAGAACACTTATTCCCTGCCTGTTGACTTCTACTGATCGCTGCACATGTGCCTGATCATCCAGAGCAATCTCTGCTGCTTCAAGGGACATGGCATTGACATTGAAAGGCTGTCGAACACGATTCATCAAGTCAGCGATATCCGGATGGCTGACTGAATAACCTATCCTGAGTGCAGCCAGCCCGTACGCCTTCGAAAAGGTTCGAGTGACGACCAGATTGGGGTAGCGTTTGAAGAATTCAATACCATCAGGATAGTCTGGCTCAGTAACATAGTCGAAATAGGCTTCATCCAACACCACCAAAACGTCTTGACTAAGCTGACTAACAAAGTCTTCAAGCGATACCTTGTCTATCCAGGTTCCTGTTGGATTGTTCGGATTGGCGATAAACACCATTCGTGTTTTGTTGGTAACGCAGTTCAGGGTTGCTTCAAGGTCCTGATTGTAGTTCTTAGCAGGGACAACACGAAGATCAGCCCCGATTGCCCTGGTTGCAAGCGGATAAACAACAAAGGAATGTTGGGACACGATCGCTTCGTTGCCAGGTCTTAAAAATACCCTTACCAGCAGTTCCAGGACATCATTCGAGCCATTGCCTATTGTTACGCAATTTGAACCTACCCCCAGTCGGCTGGCCAGTTTTTCCTTCAAACGATAAGCGCTGCCATCTGGATAGCGCGCCAACTCCCTCATCACTTTCGCAAGACCGTCAACAACACTTTCACTGGGACCCAGTGGATTTTCATTACTGGCCAGTTTGACCACGTCAGTCAATCCCAGCTCTCTTTCCAACTCATCAACCGGCTTACCCGGTTGATAGGGCTGAAGTTCTTGAATTCCGGAAGATGCCAGAGAATAGAAGTCCTGGGTCTGATTATCAGAGAACCTAGCCATAGAATGCTCGTGGGTAACTGCCTAATAGCTTGACTTCCAGCGATTCACCGTCAATCTCGGACAGTACAGTTTTTGAGACTTCGTCGTCCTTGTGCCCTTCGAAATCGATAAAGAACACATAGGACCACATGGCGCTGCGAGAAGGTCGAGTTTCGATAGACGTGAGCGACACGCCATGGCGATGAAACGGTTCCAGTAGTTTGTAGAGGGCACCAGGTTGATTGTGAGCAGAGACCATAATGGAGGTTTTATCATTTCCACTGGGCCCAATATCCTCCCGTCCCACAACCAGAAACCGCGTTGTATTGTCCGATTCGTCTTCAATTTTTTTTGACAGAATTCTTAATCCGTAAACATCAGCTGCTATTTCACCAGCGATCGCTGCCGCATTGTCTTCCTCTCGCAATTTTTTTGCNGCCTCAGCATTACTGCTGACGGGAATGCGNGGTATTTTCGGCAAATGGCCGTCTAGCCATCGACGACATTGCCCAAACGTCTGCTGATGCGCATAAATCCGCTCTATGTCACTCTCCGCAACATCAGCGCCTACCATCAGGCAATGATGAATACGCAATTCAACCTCGCCACATATTCTTAACGATGAATTAATAAAATTATCGAGGGTATGACTCACCACGCCTTCTGTCGAATTCTCAACAGGCACCACACCATAGCTACAATTCTCTGATGTCACCTCCCGAAAAACATCATCTCCCGTCACCACTGGCATACCAATCACCGCGTGACCGAACTGTTTCTGTGTCGCTAACTGAGTAAATGTCCCCTCAGGTCCGAGATAAGCGATCTTCAGAGGTTCTTCCAGTGCCAGGCAGGCGGACATTATCTGACGATAAACCTCAACCACCTTCTCACTGCTCAAGGGTCCCGGATTCAACTTGGCAATATTTCTTAAGACCTGCGCTTCTCTTTCTGGTCGATAGTAGACCGGCGCGACATCACCTGCGGATTTCTGTTTTACTTCAGCAACTTCCAGCGCACACTTAGCACGATTGTTTAGCAGACCCAGAATTTCCAGGTCCAGATCATCAATCCGCTGCCTCAGTTCAGTCAGTTGTTGTTCTATATCGGGTTTGTCTTCTGACATATTGGAAACCGGGTTAGTGGGTTTCTTGTTCCAATTCGTCCGGCTCATCAGGCTCTTCAACACGCGCCAGACCAACCAGGTTTTCGCCNCCGTTCAGATTTATCAGTCTAACACCNTGNGTGTTTCTTCCNTGCAGTGACACCTCATCACCTCGAGTACGTACCAGCGTACCCTGATCGCTAATCAGGATCACCTCGTCACCTTCAAAGATCTGAATCGCACCCACCACTGCGCCATTTCGACTATTCCTCTTTATACCGATGACACCCTGGCCACCCCGNCCAATTACGCTATAGTCCTGGAGACGAGCACGTTTTCCAAAACCATTTTCGCTGGCAATNAGAATCTCTGCAATTGGATTNGGAATAATCAGAGAAATCACCTTCTCGCTGGTCTTTAACTTAATNCCCCGGACTCCTCGCGCAGTACGACCCATTGCACGCACATCGGATTCCTTAAAACGAATCACCTTACCACNACTGCCAAACAGCATGACATCNGATTGACCATCAGTGATCGCAACACCAATCAACGTATTGCCTTCTTCAAGTTCAATGGCAATCAGACCCGTAGATCGTTGTCTGGAGAAATCCATCAAAGGCGTCTTCTTCACGGTGCCGTTAGCAGTCGCCATAAACACAAATTGATCTTCTTCATAAGCATGAACCGGCAACATCGCCGTAATTCGCTCGTCTTCATCGAGAGGAAGGATATTGACCANAGGNCGACCCCNNGCAGCCCGACTTGCCACGGGGATCTGAAACACNCTCAACCAGTATACTTTACCTTGATTGGTGAANCAGAGNATAGTGTCATGAGTNTTGGCTACCATCAGCCTTTCNATGAAATCTTCTTCACGAACTGAACTNGCTGANTTCCCGCGACCACCACGACGCTGAGCCTGGTAATCAACGACGGGTTGAGTNTTTGCATAACCAGCGTTTGACAAGGTGACAACCATATCCTGTTCGGTTATCAGATCCTCCATGGTTAAATCTTCTTGCGTTCCAACAATTTCGGTTAGTCGCTCATCTCCATACTCATCCCTGATTTCTATCAATTCTTCTTTGATGATCGACATCAATCGCTCTGGCTTTTCCAGTATCTCCATCAGATCAGAAATCGCGTCAATGACCTCTTCATATTCTTCAATCAACCGTTCCTGCTCAAGGCCCGTCAATCGATTCAGTCGCATCTCAAGGATTGCCTGAGCCTGTTCAGGAGAGAGATGGTATTCACTGTTGTCCTTAAAACCATACTGATCTTCAAGACCATCAGGCCTGGCGGCATCTGGTCCGGCTTTCTCCAGCATCTGCTGCACGTTTTCAGAACGCCAGGGTGTCTCAACAAGCTTCTCCCGGGCCTCCTGGGCATTTGCTGAGCCCTTGATCAGTTCAATAACAGGATCAATATTCGAAAGTGCCACAGCCAGACCTTCCAACACATGACCACGGCTTCTGGCACGACGCAGCAGGTAGATTGTCCCGCGCGTAACCACCTCGCGCCGATGCAGAACAAAGTATTCCAGTATTTCCTTAAGCTTAAGCACCTTCGGTTCATTATCAACCAGTGCAACCATGTTGATCCCAAAGACGCTCTGCAATTGTGTTTGTGCATAGAGATTATTGAGAACCACCTCGCCAACTTCACCCCGACGCAGCTCAATCACTATTCTGGTATCGGTAGCAGATTCATCACGAAGCTCTGTAATTCCTTCAATCTTCTTTCCCTTGACCAACTCCGCGATCCGTTCAATCAATCGGGCCCGGTTCAACTGATATGGAATTTCAGTAACGATGATCGTATCTCTATTAGCCTTCTCATCTGTCTGGATTTCACATTTGGCACGTACCTGAATGCGCCCTCGGCCCGATCGATAAGCCTGCACAATCCCGCCGCGACCATTTATGGTCGCACCAGTTGGAAAATCCGGTCCTCGAATGAACCCCATCAGACCATCAATATCAATATCTGGATTTTCAATGAGCGCCAGGCATCCATTGATCACTTCTGTCAGATTATGAGGTGGGATGTTTGTCGCCATGCCCACCGCGATACCACTCGAACCATTGACCAGCAGGTTGGGTATTCTGGATGGCAAAACCACTGGCATCTGTAATGTGCCGTCGTAGGTGTCAATGAAATCTACAGTCTCCTTATCGAGATCTGCCAACAGCTCATGTGCGATTTTCTTCATGCGAATCTCTGTGTACCGCATGGCGGCCGCGCCATCTCCATCGAGAGATCCAAAATTGCCTTGGCCATCTACCAGCGGATAACGCATGGCAAAGTCCTGCGCCATTCTCACGATCGTATCGTATGCTGCCGTATCACCATGAGGATGATATTTACCGATAACATCGCCGACAATCCTGGCGGATTTCATATGGGGTCGATTGTAGGCATTATTCAGTTCGCTCATCGCGAACAATACCCGTCGATGAACTGGTTTTAGCCCATCTCTCACGTCAGGCAAAGCACGCCCAACGATGACACTCATGGCATAATCCAGATAGGATTGCTTGAGTTCATCCTCGATGTTTATGGTGGTGATATCACCGTCAAAATCAGACATTAAACGGGAATCTTACAGCTAGTAAATGAACTAAAAATCACTCGATATAGCGTCGACATAAATCAGTCACATAAGCGCACCAGTGTAGCATATACAAGGCCCTAGAGTCGCCTTTTCTTAAGGATCTTGTGCTATCAGGAACCGTTATTCCGACCACTTATTTACTGCGATTCAGGTCCCATATTCACCCGCCGAATCATCGATCAATCCTGAGACAATCTGGTTGCAAAAAATCAACGCTGACCCGAATAGCTCTTACTTAAATGCACTTACGTCGTTCCTATCCCTTATAATGAATAAATGACAGATAAGAACCCTGGTTTCATCGTAAATCCCTCCTGGATTGTGCCCGTCGTTCCGGCGAATATCATTTTGGAGGATCATAGTCTGGTCATCCAGGACGAACGAATAGTTGATCTGCTCGAAACACAGACAGCTCGGCAAAAATATCCAGACTGGCCCTGCCACGAGCTAAGNCAACAGATTGTGATCCCGGGTCTGGTGAATGTTCATGGTCACGCGGCGATGACATTACTGAGAGGTTACGCCGACGACAAAGAGCTGATGGATTGGCTGAGTAATTATATCTGGCCGATTGAGAGTCGTGTCGTTGACCATGACTTCGTATACGACGGCACCAGCCTGGCGGTCGCGGAGATGATCAGTACAGGTACAACCTGCGCCGCAGATACTTATTTCTTCCCCAATGCGGTCGCCAAAGCCTTCACTGACAATCAGTTTCGGGGACAGGTCTGCATGCCGGTCGTCATGTTCTCGAATGCCTGGGCAACCGGTGAAGAGGAACATATCCACAAGGGTCTTGCCTTCCACGATGATTACAAAAACCATCGTCTAATCAGTACTGCGTTTGCGCCTCACGCGCCCTATACGGTTACAGACAAGGGTTTCGAGAAAATCGCAGTCTATTCCACAGAACTGCAGATACCCATTCACCTGCATCTGCATGAAACTGAGGATGAGATCGCCACAGCAAGCAGCGAAACTGGTCAGCGTCCTATTGAACGCATCAAGGACCTGGGCTTGTTGACACCATTTCTGCAAGCTATCCATATGACCCAGTTGAAAGATGAGGAGATAACGCTGGTTACCGAGAACGGCGTGCATATTGCTCACTGCCCGGACTCAAATATGAAACTGGCCAGTGGTTTCTGCCCGGTCGCAGAACTCCATGAGCGCGGTGTAAATATCAGCGTTGGCACTGACGGCGCGGCGAGTAACAATAATCTCGATATGCTCAAGGAGATTAGAAGCGCGGCGCTCCTCGCAAAAGGTGTTTCAAAAACTGCCACGATGATCAACGCAACAGAGGCTTTGGCCATGGGCACAATTAACGGTGCCAGAATGCTGGGACTTGAAGATGATATTGGCAGTCTGGAGGTCGGAAAGTTCGCGGATTTCATTTCAGTTGATCTTTCTGCGCCAAATTTCCAACCAATTTACAACCCACTCTCCCAACTAATCTACTCAGCCACCGGACATCANGTCAGCAATGTCTGGATTAATGGTCAGCAGGTATTAGCCGACAGCAAACTCACGCACATGGATCTAAAGAGACTCATGGCTAATGTCAGGCAATGGCAGGGCAAGATCGAATCATGAACTCACCCGGCCAACAGAACTTCGATCCTTCCGAGGTATTCAAATTTGATGAACTGGCTCGAAAGTGGTGGGACAGGAACAGCGAGTTCAAGTCTCTCCATGATATTAATCCCCTGAGAATGGATTACATCAACTCATTTGTATCGCTGGATAACCAACGAGTGCTTGATGTCGGCTGTGGTGGCGGGATCCTCACAGAATCCCTGGCAACAGCAGGGGCAGATGTTACCGGTATCGATATGGCCGCTAAACCACTGCAGGTCGCGAAGCTNCATCGACATGAATCAAATCTGGCAATCGACTATCAGCAAACTACCATCGAAGCGCTGGCGGAGAACCAGCTGGGCGAATTCGATGTCATCACCTGCCTTGAGATGATGGAACATGTACCGAATCCTGAGTCAGTTATCAATGCCGGTTATCAGCTGTTGAAACCGGGCGGGCATTTTTTCATATCGACCATTAACCGAAATTCGAAAGCCTATCTATTTGCCATCCTGGGGGCCGAGTATGTTCTTAACCTTCTGCCGAGAGGGACGCATGATTTCGAAAGATTCATCAAGCCTTCCGAACTTGCCACGTGGCTCCGGCAGACCGGATTCGATCTCCAGGATATTTCAGGGATGACTTACAACCCAATCACAAAATCCTACAAACTGTCCAGGGATACAGATGTGAACTACCTGGTCTATGCAAGCCGATAACCATTCCGGTCAGTCCCAGGCGTTGGTATCAGCGTCAAGCAATTCAATGACACTCACCCTCGTGGCAATCGATGCTCTGGGCGAAGGTTAACTTACCCAGGTAGTCTTGTTGAGTGATTAAACGATAGCTGAACGCACA
>PBRC01000060.1 GCA_002725285.1 Gammaproteobacteria bacterium
TACTCGACCGGCATATTTTTGATGTGCCGATTACCGATGTAGGTGAAACCGTAATACTCATGTCAGTCGTTGGTGGTCGGGAAATTATCAACAAGCTTTAATCCGGCGATTCAACTCTCCTCCAACCGGTATTTGGTTGATAATTGATGGCGTACATTAACATTGCTGTCTAGGCCCAGTCCCACCTCTTTTCCTTTTTGTATTACAAGCAACTTAGCTTTAACATCCTGACTTCGTTTTAATCATCTGATGTTATGGAACCTATCACTCCGCCAAGATTGAATTTGGCAAGATTGCCAACCCCTCTTGTTCCTCTGCGTCGTTTTAGTGAGAAACACAAGGTACCGACTATCTGGATGAAACGAGATGACCTTACAGACACCGCAGCTTCTGGCAACAAACTGAGAAAACTGGAATTCTGTGTAGCTCAGGCATTGGAGGAAGGTGCTACCACTCTTATAACCTCTGGCGCAGTCCAATCCAATCACTGTCGCGCAACAGCCATTGTTGCCAGTCAGCTGGGGCTTCGCTCTCATCTAATTTTAAGGGGAAAAAGCAGTGAGCATCCTGATGGGAATCTGCTACTTGATGAACTGGTTGGCGCCAACATCAGTTTTGTCTCCGGAGCGGATTTTAAAGAACTGGATCGCGTTGTTGAAGACATTTCGAACCAGTACCGCCAGCAGGGTGAAATACCCTATGCCATCCCGATAGGTGCCAGTGATGAGATCGGCCTCTGGGGATATATAGAGGCCTGCCGAGAACTCAAGTCTGACTTTACCAGTGTCAATATCAATCCGGGATTCATCTTTTCTGCGGCAGGTTCAGGAGGAACAGCGGGTGGACTCATTCTGGGAAATCATCTGTATCAACTGGACACCGGGATAATGTCGTTCAGCGTCAGCGAGAATGAGGCTTATTTTGTCGATAAAGTTTCCAAAGATATTCAGGCGTGGCGAGAACGTTACAAATATGACATCAATATCAATGATTTAGAGGTAAACATCATTGGTGGCTACGTGGGACCAGGCTATGGGAGAGCCGATACACCAGTATTTGACACCATCAGGGATCTGGCACGGACCGAGGGAATACTACTGGATCCAGTTTACACAGGTAAGGCATTTCACGGTCTAATGACCGAGCTCAGCCTGGGCCGTTTCACTACCAGTAGCGATATTGTGTTTATCCATACCGGGGGTATCTTTAGTCTATTTCCCCACAAAGACCAACTTCATGCAGGATAACATCGTCGATCACTGTACCTCGCCGATAGCTCTCATCCCGATGAATTCCTCTGTCGTCTGATTCAAATCTATGATTGAATCCACTCACCAGGTACACGACGGAACAATATGAAATCGTTAAAATCAACCATCCTCATGATGGCCCTTCTGACCGTTAACGGATGCGCCTTTATTGGTGGTTTCTTCGATGGTGATGACTGTAAAGGTCAAGACTGTGATACACCCGAACTCCTGACGAGTCCGACAACCAAACGTGAATGGTACTGCTATGGCAAGGAGGATCGAAGTGGATGGCAGTGTGAGAATGCCAGTGATTCATCCAGGATTGCTGCAGTTAACCCGCGGGCGATCAGCCAAGAGCCCGTTCAGGAAGGCACACCTTCAGAAAAACCAGCACTGGTATCCAACAAACCTGAAGAATCTCTTCCCACATCGACCGGCATCGAGTCGATTCTGCAGTACCCTGCTGATGCGTATGCAGTTCAACTACTGGCATTGCAGAATGAAGAAGGTGTTATCCAATACGCGCAGCAGTACGGCATTACTGATCCCCTTTATACTCGGATTAACAGCCAGGGTAGCGAGTGGTATGTCCTCTTATTAGGCATCTATCCAGACAGACCCACAGCAGCGACTGCAAAAGACAACTGGGAAAAGAACAAAACCCTCACAACAAGAGCCTGGATCCGCAAACTCGGACCTCTTCAGACTGCTGTGAGAGCGGCTCAGGGCTAGTCTAAATGCCTCAATCAATCCTGTCTCAACTACCAGGAGTAGATAAGTTATTAACCGGGGCTGGTGATCTTGTTACCACCTACGGACACCCCAGGGTTGCAGAAAGCATCCGACAGATCCTAGACGAAATCAGGGAGGAACTGAAAGCTGGCAGGACCGATGTCCCAACCGATCTTGAAATTATTGAATCGTTATCAAACATGTTGCGCGAAATCCACGCTCCGAGCCTGACTCGGGTCATCAATCTCACAGGAACGGTACTGCACACCAATCTGGGTCGGGCGGAACTTCCTCTCACGGCTATCGAAGCAATCAGTCAGGTGGCAACAAGTTACAGCAATCTTGAGTTTGAGATGAACACGGGACGTCGAGGTGACAGAGATTCACATATCGAATCCCTGTTATTGGATATCACAGGTGCTGAAGCCATGACCGTGGTCAACAACAACGCAGCTGCAGTGATGTTAGCGCTCAATACCCTTGCTGACCAAAAAGAAGTGCCTGTTTCGCGAGGTGAATTAGTTGAAATCGGTGGATCATTTCGTATCCCCGAAGTGATGCAACGCTCTGGTTGTCATCTCATTGAAGTGGGGGCGACCAATCGAACCCATGCCAGGGATTACGAAAAAGCTGTCAATGAAAACACCGCCCTGTTGATGAAAGTCCACACCAGCAACTATGAAATTCAAGGTTTCACTGAGAGTGTTTCGGATGAAGAGGTTGCAAAAATCGCGGCCAGTCACGACCTGCCGTTTGTGACAGATTTAGGCAGCGGCACCCTGGTGGATCTCACCCGCTGGGGATTACCTTATGAGCCAACGGTCCAATCAACACTGGCAGCAGGTGCTGATCTGGTTACTTTTTCAGGGGACAAACTACTGGGCGGCCCACAATGCGGGATTATTGTCGGGAAATCGGAACTCATATCAAAAATAAAAAATAATCCCATGAAGCGGGCATTAAGAGTCGACAAGATGACAATCGCAGCCCTGTTCGAAGTACTCAAACTTTATCTGGATCCCGATTCTCTACCTCGGACTCTCCCGACACTCAGATATCTGACCAGATCCTTCACGGAGATTGAAGCCCTGGCAAAGAAACTTCTACCCGAACTCCAGGACTCATTGAAATCCATTGCCCAGGTGTCGCTTGAATCATGCGAAAGTCAAATCGGCAGTGGCTCACTGCCAGCTAGCCTATTACCGAGTTGCGCTCTTAGAATAACCCCAAAAAACCCATCGGACAGCGCGCTGACTGAATTGGCTTCGCAATTCCGTGGTTTGCCGGTACCAATTATTGGTCGAATGCAAAACGGATCACTCTATTTCGATCTCCGCACCTTATCTGTGACCGAACCCGTCTCGAGTCAGTTACATCTCATTTCGACATGATTGTTGCAACATCAGGCCATGTAGACCATGGTAAAACACGCCTGGTACACGCGCTGACTGGCATTGAAACCGACCGCCTTGAGGAGGAGAAAGTCAGGGGATTAACCATAGACCTGGGTTTCGCCTATATGCATAACGGGTCGAAGTCTATTGGTTTTATCGATGTGCCTGGTCACATCAAGTTCATTAGTAACATGCTTGCCGGTGTTGCCGCCATTGACTTCGGTATGCTGGTGATAGCAGCGGACGATGGGCCTATGCCTCAAACGTGCGAACACCTGGCGATTCTGGACTTACTGGGTCTAAATCGGGGCTGCGTTGTCATGACCAAAATCGATCGCGTAGACGAAGATAGGATGCTCAATGTCACACAGGAAATCCGGCAGTTGGTGGCTAACACCAGTTTAGGCGAGGCACCAATCTATCCCGTTTCAAGTGCTACCGGGCAAGGAATTGACCAACTGCTAGGAAATCTCTGGTCAGAATCAGACTCTATTATAACGAAGCAGGCTGACGGCAATTTCAGACTGGCTATTGACCGCAGTTTCTCAGTAAAAGGCTCAGGCAATGTAGTTACAGGATCCGTATTTTCGGGTGACGTTAATGTCGGTGATGAAATCTATCTACTGCCACACAATCGATCCGTAAGAGTCAGGGGGATTCATCGACAAAATCAGAACTCCGATTCAGGCAGCGCTGGCGATCGATGTGCTATTAATATTACAGGTGATATTGATCGTGACCTGATCAGCCGCGGTAACTGGCTCTCTAGCGTGGCGGATTTGCCTTTCTCTGATCGAATTGATGTTCAAATCATTTTGCTCGGAAGCGAAGCGAATCCTCTGTACCACTGGACGCCGGTTCATGTTCACAGTGCAGCCCAACACGTCACGGGTCGGGTCGCAACTCTGGAATCCAAATCAATCACACCTGGTGACAAACAGTTAGCACAGCTAGTCCTGTCAGAACCTATTCATGTCTACTACGGCGACCAGCTTATTATTAGAGATCAATCTGCCTCTAGAACCCTGGGCGGTGGTAAGGTGATCGACCCCTACTCCCCAAAAAGAGGCAGGGCAAAACAAGATCGAATCCAGATGCTTTCGGCCATGCTGACGTCTGATTTCCGGGAGAGGATTACACAGATGGTTAGGGTCGCCGTTTCTGGCGTCGATACAAAACGTTTAAAGTCTTGTTTCAACATCACGGATTTTTCAACTGATGAATTCGGAGTAACTGACGGCTCGGGAATACTCTTTAGTTCAGACGCTGTCGATAGTGCAAAAAAAGACATTCTTGAAATGATGCAGGACTGGCATAAAACTCATCCTCAAGAGACCGGAATTCCTGAACAGCAACTCATCAGCCTGCTGGATCCTGGCGTGGACATCATAAAATGTGCTGTACAGATCTTGCTGCAAACCCAAAAAATCCTGCAGATCGGGAACAAGCTTAAACTACCTGCCCACAATATCGAGCTGGCAGGACCCGAGATGGCATTATGGAATAAGGTAAAGCCATTGCTTCAAAATGATCTACTCAAACCTCCTGTACTGCATGATCTGGCTAAAGCCGTAAACCTACCCCCTGGCGCCGTTGAAAAGCTGTTAGGCAACTGTATTAAATTCGGTCTAGTTGTTCGACCTGTAAAGAACAGATTCTTCCTGCCTCCAGCGGTGCAGTCGTTGAAGGAGATAGCAATAGACCTGGCAAATTCCAGCGAAGATAACAAATTTACAGTGATTGAATTTCGAGACAAAGCTGGTATCGGTAGAAATCTGAGCATCGAAATACTTGAGTATTTTGATCGTATTGGCTTCACTCGCCGAATTGATGATTTTCGAATAGTGCAAGATACAACCAGGTGATTTTCAGTTCGATACTACAAAACGAAATCATTTCGGCTTAGTAAGCTAACTCAGTACTTCAGGTTAGTGGCATAACGAGGAAAGCGGGTGGAACACCCAAGTTGGATCTAACCATGAATTCCCAAACGGCCTAAGTATGTGTCGATAATCCACCTTGAGATTGCAACTTTTCCAGGAATCTCCGGCAACTCCTTACAATCGAACCACTGAGCATCAGCAATTTCTTCAGCCTGGAGAACGATATCCCCCGAATCATATTCTGCCAGAAAACCAAGCATCAGTGAGTTTGGAAATGGCCATGGCTGGCTTCCCAGATACTCAAGATTACCTACATTCACACCAACTTCCTCTTTGACTTCTCGCCTTAAGGTCTCTTCAATGGACTCACCTGGTTCTACAAATCCTGCGAGGGTACTGTACATCCCATTTGGAAATCGATGATTTCTCGCCAACAGAACCTTGTTATCACTGTGGACTAACGTAATGATTGACGGAGATAACCTGGGGTACGAATGGATACCGCAATTGCTGCAGACCATCGCCCGGTCACTGGTATGACGCTCAGCTTGTTGCCCGCATCGACCACAGAACTGATGGACTCGAAACCAATCCAATAATTGGACGGCACGACCCGCCAGGCTGAACATCAGATTGTCGGTTTTACCAAACAGACTCCGAAGGCTCCCCTTATCCGCCTCACCAAGATCAGTTTCAACCGTGAAACAATCAACTCCACCAAGACTTCCCATATAGTGGGACTGTCTTAAACCGGTTTGAAACCGTTGATCGAGGTTTTCCAGAGGTACCCATTGACCTGCTTCATCAAAATTGAGCAGAATCTCCCCACCATCAAATACGAAATAATAAGCCTCGTTAATTTGCTCAGGTTCTAATACCTCGGGTACAAAATCCAGATGCGCTTCCGGCCACACAAACATTTTAAGGCTCAGATCTCACAATATTCCGCCAAACAGATCCGCCGGATGCCTTGTCGATTTCATCAAGCTTCGCCTCATGTTTTTCAATCTCTTCTGCGCTGGCTCTGATGATCCGTAAAGGAGGTCGATTTGAATCAAGCCGGGTTTCTTTACCAGACACCCTACTGTTATCAGACTCGCTTCCCGAGCCTAAACTTAAAGATACCTGACCACCGGTAAGCATAAGATATACATCAGCCAGAATCTCCGCGTCCAGAAGGGCACCATGAAGATCCCTTTGGGAGTTATCAACACCGTACCTTTTACACAAGGCGTCTAGATTGTTCTTTTGACCAGGATGTTTCTGCCGGGCAATCTCCAAACTATCGACAATCGTACAGTAGTCAGTGATCCGGCCCGGGGATGACGGGATCATACTCATCTCATAATCAATAAAGGCGACATCAAACGCCGCGTTGTGAATAATGATCTCGGATTCACCGATGAAATCAAATAAACCCTGCCAGATATCGGAAAATACAGGTTTGTCCGCCAGAAATGCCCGTGTGATCCCATGGACCTCAAGTGCCCCATCATCAATATCCCTTTCAGGATTGACATATTGATGGAAGTGCTTATGGGTAATCCTGCGATCAACTATTTCAACGCATCCTATCTCGAGAATTCGATGTCCCTGCTCTACCTCCAATCCTGTGGTCTCTGTGTCTAAAACTACCTGACGCAATTACTCTTGCTCCTGAATGATTTCATCAATACCGCGGTTAGCCAGCATATCTGCAATTTCGTTCTCGTGATGTCCGCTGTGACCCTTAACCCAATGCCAGCGAATCTCATGGGTCTGCGACAATCGGTCAAGTATCTGCCACAAATCATCATTTTTTACATGTTTCTTTGCAGCGGTTTTCCAATTGTTCTTTTTCCAGTTTTGAACCCACTCTGTAATCCCCTTGCGTACATATTGAGAATCCGTCGTCAACTCCACTTCACAGGGACGTTTAAGCAATTCTAATCCTTTGATTGCGGCGATCAATTCCATGCGATTGTTGGTCGTGGCTGACTCCCCACCCCAGAGTTCTTTCTCAGTATCCTCATAGCGCATTAGAACCCCCCAGCCCCCTGGACCAGGATTTCCACGGCAAGCCCCATCAGTGAAAATTTCCACAACCTTTCCCAATCTAGTCTCCGGGAGGTATTATTCGAGTCACTCTGCTGGCGGCAGGTCTAGCTGGTCTTACAACACCTAATTGACCGAATGCCCGTCTCTGACTCCATTTCGGTTTAATGGGGATCATGGTACTCACCTGCTTGCGTGCAACGATTATGTAGATGGCACCAAACGGCCAGTTTGCATTTCGACTAAGTCCCTGAGAATAGTCCGGTGTTGTCGTTACTGATTTCTTCTTGAATGGCAGACCATAAAGGGCGTATTGTGCTCGATCTATTTTGAAATTGAGCAGGTTCAACCAATCCATTAACCGTCCCGGTCGGATGAAATTGCCGCTCCAGGGTGGCAAATCTCTCATCGCACCAACTGGTTTCCATAGCCCCCATGAGCTAATGGGGTTGAAGCCAATGATGACCAGTTGGCCCATCGGTAATGAAATTCTGGCTATTTCGCTAAGCAGCCTTTGTGGTGAAGTATGAAAATCAAGAAGATGGTGCAGTAAGATTACGTCGATACTGTCATCTTCAAAGGGCAACATCTCGCCATCACCGACAAATACAGACTGACCTTCTAAGTGCTGACAGTTATCCTGAGTCAGCACAAATTTATGACCGATTGGACTGCAATCAAACAACCCGGTGTTCTGAACACTCATTTGCAGCAAATGATAACCGAAGTATCCCGGCAGCAATTGATCCATCACAGCTTGTTGAGTACTCAACACTTGCTTGCCCAGAGCACTATCAAACCACTGCTGAATATCGTTCACCTTTTCTGAGATCCCTGTTAGTTTATCTGCGTACTTTGAATAATAGTAGAATCCTTCGGATATGATTATACTTGAACAATTCCTAGCTGATTATAACCGGACACAACAATTATAAAAATGAGAACCTCTCAGCAATTTAGCATTATGGTATTTCTGGTAGTCAGTCTATCCGCATGCCAGACTAGTCTACTCCATTCAGTTGTTAATCGTCCTGACAAGCCGGATGCGGGCAGCACGCCAGAGTCAGAACTGGATTTATCAAAACTGGTGAGTGAAGAGATCGTCATAGCCGCAGCAATGCCAATTACAAAAGACGGACAAGACGACATTCTTGAACGTGAAGACGATCCTCTGCCGATCGAACCAGAGGAACAAGAGGTTATCAATGATCTCTGGATGCGTCTACGGAACGGGTTCATGTTGGATCATCACCTTGACAGTCCGAGGGTCAAGGCGGAAATCAACTGGTACCTAAATCATCCTGACTACATTGACCGTGTAGCCACCCGCGCTACCCGTTACCTCTATCAAATTGTCGGCGAAATTGAACGGCGCAACCTGCCGATGGAACTTGCACTGTTACCGGTAGTTGAAAGCGCCTTTGACCCCTTCGCTTATTCACATGGCAGGGCTTCCGGACTCTGGCAGTTCATCCCATCAACAGGGAAACTTTATGGTCTGAAAATCGACTATTGGTACGATGGGAGACGAGACATCGTGGCTGCGACCAATGCAGCTCTCAACTATCTCGAATCATCACACAAATCACTCAATCATGATTGGTTGCTGGCGCTTGCAGCCTATAACTCGGGAGAAGGCAACGTAAGATATTCCATGCGAAAAAATGCTCGAGCAGGCAAGCCAACTGATTTCTTTTCGCTCGGACTGCTGCGGGAAACCCGAGCTTATGTACCTCGTTTACTCGCAATAAGTGAGGTCATTGCCAATGCTGAGCACTATGGCATATCACTGAAACCGATTGCGAATGAACCATACTTCAACATCGTTGATGTCGGTTCACAGATAGATCTGGTAAAAGCTGCTGAGTTAGCTCAGATTTCAATAGAAGAGCTGTATTTACTAAACCCCGCATACAACAAATGGTCAACGCATCCGAACGGACCTCATAAACTGCTCATTCCTGTTAACAAGGCAGCGGCGTTCCAAAAGAAAATTGCTGATCTACCCAATGAAGCTCGTATCAGCTGGCAACGTCACAAGATACGAAATGGTGAAAGCCTCGGACTGATTGCACAACGATATCAGACTACTATCGATACGATTAGAAGGGCAAATCGCATTAAAGGCAATCTCATCATTGCGGGTGAATCACTGCTTATCCCAGTGGCAACGAATACAAGTGAGCACTACCAGTTGAGCGATACGGAACGACTAAAATCAACTCAGGCTTATGTTGAGAAAAAATTAGGTACTGAACCTCAACGTTACAAAGTTCAGAAAAATGACAATCTCTGGGATCTATCACGTAGTTTCGGCGTATCCATGCGCGCACTTGCGAAATGGAATGGCATGGGTACAACTGATTTACTCTATCCGGGCAAGGAATTGCTGGTGTTTAACGCGAGGAAACCAGTAGAACATTTGGCTACTCTACCAGATCACAAGCAGGTTATACGCAAAATAAACTACAAGGTACGTAATGGTGAATCTCTTTCGAGAATAGCTCACAAGTTCAATCTACCTGTAAGCAACATCGAGAAATGGAACCGAAAGATCGCTTCACAAAAGTACATCCAACCGGGAGACACTATCACTCTGTATGTCGATGTAACACAGACAGAGTAACGATCTGTTATTCGATCGTCCCTTCAGCATACAGGTTGCCTCTGAATTCGAGGTAGTCGCTCTGCCCCTGCTGTGACGCAAGTGCTCGAGCAAAACTGGATAGCTCCTCTCCACTCACTTCATCATCTGGCTTGTTAACGACGTTGGTTACACTGATAACAGCTGCATCTCCATTGGCCAGAATCGCATATCCGATTGACTTATTTCCTTCTTGGGGCCTTGGCAACGCAAAAGCCTGTACATTGATTTCCCGGTCCATCTGCATTTCATTTCTGGTAGCTTCCCCGACAACGGTCCATTCCAGCCCATATTGATCAGCGACAAAGCGGGTGATTGAGCCCGACTCAAGCATCTCTACCATTTCCTTTGCCTGCTGCTGCGCAATTTCTGTGGCTTTCTCAAGACGAATGGCTTCGGTCACTTCATCAGATACCGTTTCAAGAGCCTTCAATTCCTGAGGTTGATGGTTACTGACACGTAACACCACATGATGATTGGGTGTGATCTCAATTAAGTTGCTGTTGTTCCCATCAAAGAGAACATCCGGGCTAAATGCGGCTTCAATGACACTGGCATTTGCTGCCAGTCCTATTGACTGGTCTCGTTTTACACCACCTGTCGTCATTATTTCCAGACCAACTTCTTCTGCTGGCTCAATCAAATCCGATGACTCATAGGCGATTTCACTCAATCGAGCAGATCGACTTACAAATATTTCCTCTGCACCAACCTCACGAAATTCGGTCTCAACTTTCTCTTTAACTTCGCCAAACACCGGTTCTTTCGCTGCCTCCAGTCCGTTCAGTTTCAGCAGATGATAGCCGAACTCGGTTCTGACAGGTTCGGACATTTGATTCAGATCCAGGCTGTAGGCTGCCTCTTCAAATTCCTCTACAAAGGATTCTGGGTCGTTGAAGCCAAGATCACCACCCAACTCTGCAGAACCAGTATCATCGGAATATTCAGTTGCAAGTGAAGCGAAGTCTTCACCTGAGGTGATTTTTGTATAGATCTCATCGATTTTTTGCTTTGCCTGTTCCTCGGACACCTCATCATTCATTTCGATCAGGATATGAGAGATCCGTCTCCTTTCCGGCTCAAAATAGATTTCCTTGGTATCTTCAAAGAACTGCTGCAATGCTTCATCACTTACTTCAACTTCGTCCAGCAGGTCATTGCGTTTTATCTCCAGGTATTCAATGTCTACTGTTTCTTCAGTCATGAAATCGGCCGGGGAACGGTTGTAGTACTGGTTCATCTCATCGGCGGTGACCTCAACATCCTTTAAGAGGCCATCAACATCAACTCGAAGAAAAGCGATATCACGAGTTTGCTGTACCAAACGACTGTTTCGTTTTGCTTCATCATCAGTAAGAAAGGAAGTGTCTCGAATACCACTACTGATCTGCATGAACATCTTGTCCCGTCGCATTTCCTGTCGATACCTCAATGGGCTATAACCTGCTGAACCAATGACAAGTTGAAATTGATCAGGGCTGTATGATCCAGCTACCTGAAAAACAGGTGTCGCCATGATTTCAGCATCCAGACTCTTGTTACCAAACTGCAGCCCCAAATCTTCCGTTGCCTGAGACAATAATTTACGATCTATCAATGTCTGCAGAACATTCTGTCTGAGTTGATCTTCATCGATTGCAGAGCGATCGTTATTCTGGGCAAGCATGAGTCGCCGTGTTCGCTCTACTTCCACTTCCATTTCTTGTTGTGTGATATCAACACCGTTAACCGTTGCGACCTTCTGAACCGGTGCCAGGAACGTTGTAATGGATCCCATACCAAACAGAGCGAAGACAACGATAATCAGGCCAACAATGAACTTGGCGACCAGGCCTTCGGATTTATCTCGCATGTCTTGAATGGACATAAGTTACCTCATGTAATTTCTTGAACTATCTCTTACCAGGAGAGATTCAAGGAAGCGCACAAAAAATGGCGCATCTTAGATGCGCCATTTTATTTTATTGCCTTATTGTACCGTTAAAAACTTACTGCAAACAGTTGTAATCAGCAGCAAGTAAATGTTGGTGCTAGTTTCCGTTAATCACTAATCGCGTAACTGTTAACCGCTTCTTTGAGAGCTTTACCCGCCTTGAAGGCAGGAACTTTCGCAGCTGCAATTTGAATCTCTTCACCAGTTTGGGGATTACGACCAGTTCTCGCTGCTCGATCCCTCACGTTAAAAGTACCAAAACCAACCAATACAACTGAATCACCTTTTGTTAAAGCACCCGTGACTGAATTAATCACGGCGTCGAGGGCTCTACCTGCTGCTGCCTTGGTAACGTCAGCCGAGCCCGCTATATTTTCAATTAGTTCTTGTTTATTCACTCCGCACCTCTTCTCATGTAGTTAAAAGTAGTAATTAACAGTTAGTTACAACCCAAATCGTAAGGTTTTAAGTTTCCCCGCAGTTCCCTTGCAGTTACCCCATGCCCTAGATCACCTTATACCAATACTATAAAATGGCTGTCAAGCCAAAACTCCTAATGTGCAGATATTCTGTGGTCTGTATCAGTTCCAGAGCTTGTTTCTTGTTTATTCGCTGCTGACTCAGCCAGGGGTTCGGGCACTCTTTGTAGAGCAATTTCCAAGACCTCATCAATCCATTTAACCGGCCTTATCAACAATTCTCCTTTGATATTATCGGGAATCTCCTTAAGATCCCGCTGGTTTTCGTCTGGAATCAGAACTTCCTTAATTCCCCCTCTATGAGCTGCCAGCAGTTTTTCCTTTAAGCCACCAACTGGTAAAACCTGACCTCTCAATGTTATCTCTCCCGTCATCGCCACATCAGCACGAGCTGCAATTCCTGTCAGCACGGAAACTAAGGCTGTACACAGTGCAATACCGGCACTGGGACCATCTTTCGGCGTCGCCCCTTCCGGCATATGAACATGCAAGTCGTACTTTTTATGGAAATCTTTTGCAACGCCGAGTACGTCTGCCCGGCTCCGCACAACTGTCATCGCCGCTTGAATAGACTCCTGCATGACGTCACCCAGGGATCCTGTTTTGGTCGTTCGACCTTTCCCAGGTACCGCTACGGCCTCAATCGACAATAACTCACCGCCTACGCTGGTCACGGCAAGTCCTGTCACCTGCCCAATCTGATCCTGTTCCTCTGCTCGACCAAAGTTGTACTTTCTGACTCCTGAGTAGTGCTCAAGGGAATCACCGTCGAGAACATGTTGTTCCTCATCTTCCTCCTCGCTGAGGGCACTCTCTTTGACAACCTTACGACACAGTTTGGCGATTTCTCTTTCCAAACCTCGTACACCGGGTTCCCTTGTATAGAACCTGATCAGATCCAGTATAGCGTCTTCTGAGACATCAATTTCGCTCTCTTTCAAACCATTGTTTTGGATCTGCTTTGGAATGAGATAACGTGAGGCAATATTCAACTTTTCATCTTCCGTGTAGCCAGGAATTCGAATGATTTCCATTCTGTCTAACAACGGTGCCGGGATATTCATCGAGTTTGAGGTGCAGATAAACATAACTTCAGACAAGTCGTAGTCCACTTCCATGTAGTGATCGTTAAAACTGTTATTTTGTTCCGGGTCCAGAACTTCTAGCAATGCCGAGGCTGGATCACCTCTATGGTCCTGACCCATTTTGTCTATTTCATCCAGTAAAAACATGGGATTTCGTACACCTACCTTCGCCAGCTTTTGGATGATTTTGCCCGGCATCGAGCCGATATAGGTTCGTCTGTGGCCTCTTATTTCAGCTTCATCTCGAACACCTCCGACAGCCATCCGGATGAATTTTCTGTTGGTTGCCCGTGCAATAGACTCACCAAGAGATGTTTTCCCGACACCCGGAGGACCAACCAGGCATAATACCGGGCCTTTGATTTTCTTGACTCTTTTTTGTACCGCGAGATACTCAAGAATACGTTCCTTGACTTCCTGCAGACCATAGTGATCAGCTTCAAGAACTTTTTCCGCTTCACTTATGTCAGTTCGTACTCTGGAGCGTTTCTTCCAGGGCACGTTTAACATCCAATCGATATAGCTTCGCACTACCGTTGCTTCAGCAGACATCGGTGACATCATTTTGAGCTTGTTGATCTCGGTTGATGTTTTCTCCTTCGCTTCTTTGGGCATACCAGCGTCTAACAGGTTCTTTTTCATTTCTTCTATTTCATTTGGAACATCATCTAAATCACCAAGTTCCTTCTCAATGGCTTTCATTTGCTCGTTGAGATAATACTCGCGTTGGCTTTTTTCCATTTGCTTCTTCACGCGACCTCGAATTCTTTTTTCAACATTGAACAGATCGATTTCAGATTCCAGCAGCTTCATCATGTGTTCGATACGTTCACCCAGACTGGTCATCTCGAGGATCTGTTGTTTCTCCTCAAGTTTTAAACTCATCTGGGAGGCAATGGTATCCACAAGTCTGCTGGGTTCATCGACGCTGGATAGCGAGGTCATGACTTCTGGAGGTACTTTCTTGCTCAATTGAACATACTGATCAAATGCTGACATCAGTGACCGAACCAATGCCTCTGATTCACCAGCACTGACTTGTTCATCTTCTACTATTTCGACATCACCTGTGAAAAAATCACCAACGTCCTTTATGTTAGTTACTTCTGCCCGATTCCCCCCTTCAACCAGTATCTTCACGGTCTTATCCGGCAGTCGTATCAATTGCAGGATGGTCGCAATCGTGCCAAAGCGATAAAGGTCGTCAATCCCTGGCTCTTCAATCTCTGGATCTCGCTTAGCAACGAGTAAAACTTTTTTGTCCTTATCGTTCTTTTGAGCATAATCCAATGCCCGGATAGATTTTTCTGTTCCAATGAATAATGGATGTACCCCATGGGGATAGACGACCATGTCTCGCAATGTGACGATTGGGACATTGGTTTGATTCGCCATAAATACTCCTGATCCAAACTGCCTGTACTATAATTAAAACTAATTAATATACCATAAAAGGCACCGCCGCATGGCTGTTTAGGCACTACATTGCCAAATCAACCTGCCTACTCTTTATCCTAGCTATCATACAAAGAAAAAGGGACCACAATGCCCNTTTTTTCCTGCTATTCATCAAATTTTCTGGTTCTGGTCCAATCATGTTGTCGGAAAGTCACTAAATGACCGTATTCCGCTCTGGCCCCACGGATGAACTTTCAGGCTGAGCAGCCAAGAAAAAGGGGTAATTAAGCCTCTTTACTTCATTTTGGCAGAGGAAACTCAATCAGATGCTGCCTTGGACTGATCTGGATTCTCATAGATCAGCTTAGGCTCCGACGTCCCGTTGATTACACTCTCATCGATAACAACTTTTGACACGTCATCGTCTGAGGGAATCTCGTACATGATCTCCAGCAATACAGTCTCCAGAATCGACCGCAGCCCCCTGGCACCTGTTTTCCGATCCATTGCCTTTTCTGCAATTGCCATCAGTGCACCATCACGAAAGTCGATTTCAACATCTTCCATTTCAAATAGCTTCGTATATTGCTTGGTGTAAGCATTTTTTGGTTCTTTAAGAATTCTAACCAGTGCGTCTGAATCGAGTTCATCTAATGTAGCAATGACTGGCAGGCGCCCGACGAACTCGGGGATTAGACCGTACTTGACCAAATCTTCCGGTTCTACGGTTCTCAATGTTTCACCCAGATTCTTTTTATTTGCATCGGTTTCTATATGGGCACCAAAACCGATGCTGCTTTTTGCTGAACGATCCAGAATAACTTTATCCAATCCAGAAAAAGCACCACCACAGATGAATAGGATATCGGTTGTATCAACCTGAAGAAATTCCTGTTGCGGGTGCTTTCGTCCACCTTGTGGAGGAACAGACGCCACAGTACCTTCTATCAGTTTTAGTAACGCTTGCTGAACACCTTCTCCTGAAACGTCGCGAGTTATCGAGGGGTTGTCTGATTTTCGCGAAATCTTATCAATCTCGTCNATGTAGACAATGCCAACCTGCGCCTTGTCAACATCATAGTCGCACTTCTGGAGTAGTTTCTGAATTATGTTCTCAACGTCCTCGCCAACGTATCCTGCTTCGGTAAGCGTGGTTGCATCTGCAATTGTGAAAGGCACATCTAACAATCGTGCTAGTGTCTCTGCCAACAACGTCTTACCAACACCTGTGGGTCCAACGAGAAGAATGTTGCTTTTTTGCAGTTCTACATCATCCTTCTTGCCTGAATAGTTCAATCGTTTGTAATGNTTGTAAACTGCAACTGAAAGAACCTTTTTTGCCCAATGTTGCCCTATGACATACTCGTCCAGCTTTTCTTTGATTTCCTGAGGTGTAGGAAGCTTTTNCTTTTCNGCCTCATCACTACTCTCTTGCAGTTCCTCACGAATGATATCGTTACACAGCTCAACACACTCATCGCATACATATACGGAAGGACCCGCGATCAGTTTGCGAACTTCATGCTGGCTTTTGCCACAGAAATTGCAATGGAGTAATCTACCATCACCGTTCCCACCATCATGTTCGTCGGACATTAAGACACCTCTTTATCTCTTTATCTCTTTATCTCTTTATCTCTACACCATCTGCCAACCTACCGTTAATCTTTTTAAGGCCTGCTGGAATTAACCCTAACTAACTTAGATCAACGGTGTGTACTTTACCCATCCATGAGCAATACTTTAAATATTATCTAATAGTGTTTCAAATGATAACTCGAAAAAAAAATCTGAGATTACTCTACACGGAACCATTTGAATTTATTGATATTTTAACCCTTTAAACTGACATCAGCGATTGACTTGGCTCCTGAACTCGATCAATCAGGCCATATTCGTGAGCTTGATGAGCCGTCATAAAATTATCCCGCTCGGTATCAACTGCGATTTCATCTACTGACTTACCAGTATGGCTAGCCAGAATTTCATTGAGTCTATTACGCAGATACAGAATTTCCTTTGCCTGGATCTCGATATCTGATGCCTGCCCCTGGGAACCACCACTCGGCTGGTGAATCATTACTCTCGAATTTGGCAGGCAAAACCTCTTGTTCTTAGCACCACCTGCCAGCAGAAGCGCACCCATACTTGCTGCTTGCCCAATGCACATGGTTGTTACATCGCAATTTACATATTGCATCGTGTCATAGATAGCCAGNCCCGCAGTAACCGAACCACCAGGTGAATTAATATAGAGCTGAATATCCTTATCTCCGTTGTCTGACTCTGCAAACAGCAACTGAGCGACGATTAAATTCGCAACATGATCATCAATTGGTCCNACAACAAAAATGATGCGCTCTTTGAGCAGCCTGGAAAAAATATCATACGAACGCTCCCCTCTCGCCGTCTGTTCNACGACCATTGGNACCAGCCCCAGGCCTTGTGGGTTCNNAAGAATTCGATCTTCATATTGATTACTCATGTCTACCTCTNTCTGCTCAACCNCTTCAACCGCTCTATTCGGTGCCTGACTTCNAGCATATAACCATACAAACAATAGGTCTATTGCCGAATGACAACGCCGTCTAAGTAATATTGCGGTATTTGGTCAAAACTTCAATGCTTGGGACGACTAATTTTCCAAATCTACCTTTATTTAAGTCAGTGGCAGGCAGAAGTCAAACCTTACCGAGGTCTGATGCCGATTCACACTGTTGTGTCGCTGTAGCTCTACTCTTCTTCAGATGATGCTTCTGGACTGTCTGGTTCTTCGCTCAAGACCGGTGCCTGCGGAACAGGCTTGATAGCTTCATCGTAACTCAACTCAACATCCTGCACTGCTGCGAACTCGAGAATTTTATCCATCACCTGATCTTCCAGAACGAGATTCTGGATCTGGGATAACTGTTGTTCATTGCTGTAGTAGAAATTGACGATCTGCTCGGGTTCTTCATAGGAACTTGCCATATCTTCAATCATTGACCTGACTCGGTCATCGTTCACCTTAATCTCGTATTCTTCGACAATTGCATTGACTAACAAGCCAAGCGAAACCTGTTTTTCAGCCTGTGGCGTAAACATCTCGGCTGGCAGCAGCGAAGGGTCAACCTTGTCGTGACCGCCAAATTGGTGAACGGCTTCATCCCGCAGTCGATTAATCTGCTGCTCAACCAGGGCCTTGGGCAACTCGATTTCGTTTTTCTCAAGCAATCCATCCATTACCTGAGTCTTTATCTTATTTTTTGTGGCACCTTCCAGCTCCCTTTTCATGTTGGTGCTGACTTCTTCTCTAAATGCCTCGATACCACCTTCTTCAACCCCGAACGCAATGAAGAACTGGTCATTTAATTCTGGTTTTTCCGCTTCTGATACAGAATTTAACTTAATCTTGAATAGCGCCTCTTTCCCTTCCAGCTCCTTCGATTGATATTCATCTGGAAAGGTGACGTTTATCTCCTTCAGCTCTCCCTTAACAGAACCGAGTATCCCTTCTTCGAATCCAGGAATCATGCTTCCTGCCCCTAGAATAATATCACTCGCCTCTGCTTTTCCACCATCAAATGCAGTTCCGTCAACAAAACCTTCAAAATCAACATTGACCTTATCGCCACTAGCACAAGCGCGATCTACTTCCTTATATTCTGCTTTCTGATCTCGTAAGGTTTCGATCATCCTGTCAACATCTTCTTCGGTGACTGTGGCGACAGGACGTTCAACAGAAATCTCTGTGAATTCCTTAAGAGATACCTCGGGAAAAACCTCAAATACCGCTGTGAATTCAAGATCCTTCCCCACTTCCATATTGACCTCTTCGATCTGAGGCATACCGGCAGGTGACACAGCTTCCTGCTGAATCGCTTCTGCGAACGAAGACTGCATTATCTCTGAACTGACTTCCTGTCGGATACCATCACCAAAGCGTCGTTTCACTTCACGCATTGGCACCTTACCCGGCCTGAACCCTTTAATCTTTACCTGGCCTGCAGTCTGCTTCAACTTGGCATCTACCTGAGTGTCCAACTGTTCTGCAGGAACACTGATTCGCATCCGCCGTTCCAAACCCGATGTGGTTTCAAGTGTCACGCGCATCGATATTTACCTATATTTCATTTCAGTCAATTGGCCATCGGCTTTGAAATTATGGTGCGAAAGGAGAGACTCGAACTCTCACATCTTTCGATACTGGAACCTAAATCCAGCGCGTCTACCAATTCCGCCACTTTCGCATTTTTCACGCCAAGGATAACGTTGGGTTCTCAATCCCATCGAGTCAAGAAATATCAAGCCGAGGCCCCACTACCAAATCCGATAAATCAGCAAAAAACTGTTACCTAAAGTGACTATTACGGTCTTAAAGGGGCGCGATTATAGACAGGCCACAGTGCTTCGGCAAGTAGCTCAGGAACCTCTGATTTCTCATCAATACGGTTCCTTTTGTATACAGTGCGTGATCGGAATGATGAAACTAGTCAGATCCATGGAGCGGGACAAATATTGCCCCGCTCCTGGATCACTTCTTATGATCTAGTCACTCAAACTTGATATGTAGGCCATGACGTCGAGAATCGCCTGGTCACTAGTGAGAGTCATAGCCATCGGACGCATCTGGTTGCCAAACAGATCTCTCGAGTCGGTTCCACGAATACTTTTCTTGTAATTCTGTAGTTGCCTCACCAGGTACCAGTCTTGCTGGAGAGTCAGATCCGGCGCATTCATCGTCTTCAGACCCTTTGCGTCGGTACCGTGGCAGGTGGAGCAAACAACATAGAGACCTTTACCCGTGTCAACACTCCCCTTGACAGACGACTCCAGTTTTGCCGGTGCCATGGCTGTCACGTAGGCTGAAACCTCACTGACCGCTTCATCTGTCGCTAATGTCATCGCCATTGGGCCCATCTGCATGCCAAATAGGTCATCTTTGTGTTTGCCGCGCAGACCTGACTTAAAGTTGTTGAGTTGGCTTTCCAGATACCAGATTTCCTGTCCAGCGATTGCTGGAGAATTGAGAGCGGCATTTCCTTCACCATTTGGCCCATGGCATGTGATGCATATAGCGTAACTCGCCTTACCATCTGCAAAACCACTTGCTGAAAAACCAAGCAGCAGCACAAACACTGTGAAAATTGTCTGTTTCATTTCAAATTCCCTTACTTTAAACATAGAAATACCACCAGCGTATGTTCTGAGGTTCGAATAATTGTATTAGCTATTTGTGTCGTAGCTTGTGTCGTAGCTGTGAATGCCTGAAAAAGCTCCGATCAATCAAAACCCGTGCGACTTATGACCGCCCCAACTTAAAGGACACCCGCGTATTCTAGCAGTGTACTGGTTGTCGTGCACCTAAAACACAACGAGTCTGCTTATGTGATCCACGCTAACCTAAAGCCTCATCCAACAATATTGCCTTTACAGCATTTTGGTGGCAGAGTCATCGGCATAGTCAAACGAACACAGGAATCCAGGATGCATCTCTATACTCAAAGTCTCTCCCCCAACGGCCAAAGAGTTGGTGTTTTCATGAAAGAAAAGAATATTGAAATACCAGCAACTGAGATTGATCTTCGAGGCGGGCAAAACCTGTCTGAAGAGCATAGAGCAAGAAATCCCTTCGGTCGCGTCCCTGTACTTGAGCTGGACAGCGGCAGCTTTCTTTCAGAGAGTAACGCCATCTGTCTGTATCTCGAAGGGATACATCCCGACCCAAATCTGTTTGGTAGTTCAGCCGAAGAGAAGGCAATAATCGAGATGTGGAGCCGAAGAGTCGAGCTCAACGTCTTAATGCCCGTTGCCCAGGCATTTCGCAACATTACCGGCTTTTTCAAAGACAGAGAGAAAATCGTGCCTGAATGGGGCGAGGTATCAGCAGAAGCGGCACAAGCCGCCGTCGCATTGTTCGATGATCATCTGGCGGGAAGCAAATACATCTGTGGCGATCGGTATTCAATTGCAGATATGACCCTTGCTATCACACTAAATTTCGCCAAGAGTGTCGGACAGGATCTACTTGGCTCTAAGCACATCGCTCGCTGGCATACAGAAGTGACTAGCCGTCCATCATTTGCACCGTAAGCACAGAAACCAGTCCACCCTCATTCCGGCGACCTCGATCTGGCACGATACCGCCTGCCTAATATGATTTGCTTAAGAAGTTCAGCGCTTAGACTATAGCGGCAGATTGTAGCAGATTCGTTAACCAGCGCCGTTAATATCGGCGCATGCAGTGGTCGTGGAACCCTCAGCAGTGCCACGACCGATCCACTACCCGGACTGCTGAAGTTTCCTCGAGTTAATTGGGGTGGACGATGGGTCTTGAACCCACGACCGCTGGAATCACAATCCAGAGCTCTACCAACTGAGCTACGCCCACCATATCGTACCAAGATCAACAAGGCGCGAAGTATAGAGATAAAACAGGGCAATATGAAGCTTTGCGGCTCAAGCGTAAATCACATCTGTTTTTATGGGATTCCTAACAGCGAATCTAAGATCAGAAGATTGATACTTGCCTACAACTACCGCCTTGATCTAATATCGTTTTTGATGGTGCCCAATCACATTGTGATAAGGGGTAAAAGGAAACACGGTTAAAATCGTGGCTGTACCCGCAACTGTGCGTGGCGAGCTTGATTCTACTAATCCACTGGTTATCTGGTATCACACCAGAATTATCCGGGAAGGAAGAATTCGAGCACGGACCCGCAAGTCAGGAAGCCTGCCATCGCATCGCCTACCTTATGATCGGGTTTATCACATAGGACGGACTCCGTAACGGCGGTACTCAAAGTTAGTTATCGCTGTGTACAGCTGGATTCTTGACGAAATCTCCTTGCACGGTCAATGCCATTTTTATGGGAAGGAGAAAGTATGCGTCTATTCACCCTTGTGTTCTTAGTGATCCTGTCTTCTTCAGTGGCTGCAGCAGACAATATCGAGAGTATAAAAGTCACTGCAGTAAGAATTCCCGTTGCGGTAGATCAGATGGCTGCCGCCATCACCATTATCACCGATGAAGAACTGGAGCTTCAGCAGATCTTTTTTCTGGCTGATTATCTTAAAACAATCCCAGGTGTTGCTCTGGCAAAAAGCGGTTCTGTTGGAGGCCAGACCCAACTGCGTGTGCGTGGGGCTGAGGCAAACCAGACCCTTGTTATGATCGACGGCGTCGAAGTCAACGATCCATCCACAGGCGACGAATTCCAGTGGGAACATCTAACCGTTAACGACATTGAGCGAGTCGAAATAATCCGCTCACCGATGTCTGCGACCTGGGGCAGTGATGCAATCGCCGGTGTGATAAACGTGGTTACCCGAAAGTCAGATTTGCCTTCTACCTTTGTCCTGTTCGGCGACTATGGCACATTCAATACACAAAATTCAGGGGCACGCCTGAGTAAGGCTGGTGCAAACTGGCAACTTAATTTCTCTCTGGCCCACAACAGCTCGGATGGTACCAATGTTTCTCGAACCGGTGATGAAAAAGATGGGTACCGTAACACCACTTACAGTATTGGCGGTGCCCTGGCGGTATCGAGTGATACCAACCTTACAATGAACGCACGAAGAACGGATGCCAGCACTGAATTCGATGGGATTGACTGGGCAACCGGGCTTCCTGCCGACAGCGACAGCGTCACGGATGTTCACAAGGATCATCTGTCAGTCGGTCTACAGACCATGCTCTTCGATGGACTCCTGTATCAAAGCTTGCGACTGACCCGATTCAAGTCAGACAACGACAGCTTCCTGGCGGGTACCGACAACGGATCAACAGATTCAGTCAAGACAGGCTTTTATGTCGACAGTAGATTCACATTGACGCCGAACCATCGGTTGACGCTGGCCGTTGATCATGAAGATACGGAATTCACTCAGCGTGGGGTAGATAGTGCCTTCGGAGATCCAAATCAGAAACAATCCATGAGGACTACTGGCTATGTGGTTGCCTATCTTGGCAATGTTAACCAGCAGACTTCGGTTACCGCCAGTCTTCGCTATGACGACAGCAGCGTCTTCGACAGTTTCACAAGCTGGCAAGTTGGTGCTACCTATAACTTCTCGACTGAGACGCAGCTCTTCGCCAATGTGTCACGAGGTCAGAAATCGCCAACTTTTATTGAGCGGTTTGGATATTTCCCCGACCAGTTTGTGGGTAACGCAGATCTCTCTCCTGAACGGGCACTAGGGTATGAGCTCGGTCTAAAACAGAAATTCGGTGACACGCATCTAGATCTGACATTCTTCAAGGCAGATCTTGAAAATGAGATCAATGGTTTCGTATTTGATTCTCAGACTTTTCTATTCACAGCAACCAACATGGATGAAAAGAGCAGGCGCAAAGGTGTCGAGATGACCCTAAACAGCTTCCTGACGGATGACTTGCAGGTGAAGCTATCCTATACCTATCTGAAAGCGACCGAGGGGCATCATACCGCAGGTACCAATCGCGAACTGAGAAGACCAAAACACAGCGGCTCACTTGCCATCGGTTACCGGCCACAAGACCAGATCAGCCTGTCTCTGGCGGCAACCTATACCGGCAAAGCAAACGATCTGTTTTTCCCCCCCTGGCCAGATCCCAGTCAGGTAGTAACCCTGGATAGCTACTGGCTAGTGAGTGCCGCCGCATCCTATCAGTTGTCAGAGAACCTGAGCATTTACACCAATATCAAGAATGCCCTCGATAACGATTATGAAGATGTTTTTGGTTTCAGCAATCCCGGCCTGGCGGCATCGTTAGGTCTTAGGTTCAGGATGTAACGGGAACTCAGACAAAGGTTAAAAGATCGAATCACTGCTCCCCGGTATCACTGATGAAGTGGTTGGCTTGGGCGCATTCTGAGATTTGATGGGTACGCCCGGCAGGAATCGACTCTGCGCCCCTCGGCCAGATACACGAAATTATCACCAGCCAGGTTCAAGGATTTTGCAAGGATTAGCGCCGCTGTGTGCCCAAACACGATATCAGCTAGTGGTTGTTTGACATATTAACGAATGACATCTTCTGCATGGAATTTGGCAGAAACTCGAACTTCGCTTGGGATTATTTCAGAGGGTAGCTTTCAGATGATTGAAAACAACCTGTACGTCGTCAGTGCATATGGAACCACTAGCACTGTAGCCATCAAATCTTACTTGCAGATTTCTCAGAACAGCGTGTTAATGGTTCCTATACTCTTCAAGAGAAACGCGAGGTGGGTTGGACTGGTACGTGGTGAGCAGTTAAATTAGATAGAAATTTGGCCAAATGTTGAGGGGAAATCAGTGAAATATTCAGTGGCATTTGCATCCGAAGTGGATTCGTGGAAATGGGCTAAGCGGGCCGAAGAGTTGGGATTCCACGAGGCGTGGTTTTATGACACTCAGCTACTAAATCCTGATGTTTTTGTGTGTATGGCCCTGGCCGCACACGAAACATCACGGATTCGATTGGGTACCGGCGTGTTGGTTCCATCCAACCGCATCGAACCGGTCGCAGCAAATGCGCTAGCGTCCTTGAATAAATTAGCACCTGGAAGAATTGATTTTGGGGTTGGCACGGGCTTCACCGCGCGCCGTACGATGGGTCAGGGAGCAGTATCACTCAAACGTACCCGACGCTATATTGAGACTGTACAAGGTATGCTGGACGGCAGGACCGTCGAGTGGCACGACACTGATGGCACCCACAAAGTCAGATTTTTGGATCCAGATCTAGAGCTGGTCAATATCGTTGATGAAATACCGCTTTGGTTTTCCGCTTTTGGCCCTAAAGCGCAACGCCTTACCGCGGAATTGGGTGCGGGCTGGCTCAATTTTGGAGTGATGAACACAACGGAAGCGCTAAATGCGATGTTGACAGCCTGGAGGGAAGCCGGCCGAGATGAATCGTCACTAGAAAGTAATTTATTTTTCCTTGGTGCTGTCTTGTCGGGGGAGCAGGAATCAGACGCGGCACGCATAATGGCGCAGGCTGGCCCCGCCACTTCGGTCCTATTCCACAATTTCGCCGACAAGGTTGGGGCGATGGGAGGCTCGAATTTGCAGGCTGATTCGCTTTCAAATGTGCTTGCAGATTACCTAGGCAAACACGACAAATACGAACCAGCCGATGCTCGTTACCTAACTAATCACAAGGGGCACTTGATGTATGTACGTCCAGAGGAAACGCACGTTACGCCTGAACTCGTGAAAGAGACTTCGTTGAGCGGTACACATGATGAACTGGTTGAGCGTCTGCGAGCCATCCAAGAGGCGGGTTATAGCCAAGTGACGGTCCAGCTAGTGCACGGTCATGAAACCGCTCTGGAGGATTGGGCGAGTGTCTTCGACGCGGTTTAGAATTTCTCTAAAAACCGAAAGTGATTGCTGTTAGTTGTCAAGTGAACAGCCAAATTCGAAGTGTAACCTCTATCCGTTCTAGGCTAGAGGCCCATTGACTCAGATTTCTAGTCAAAGTCCTCCAGCGAATAGCTGTGATTGAAAGAATCCAAAAAGTTTATTATATATCGGCTAGCCATCGTCATATTTCTTGAAGCACCTCCAGCCCAGTTAGGCCATGCTTCGATCTGGTAGAGATTGTCTAATTAAGCCTCTAATTCAGTAAGACTTTCGTAGCCAACGACAATTTTGTGGGTCACTCGACCGGGTGGGCTCGCTTGACCTCTTTCAACTTGAATCAACGACCGAACAGGGACTCGATCGCCAGGTGCGCCGCTTCAAACGCACCCTCGGTCATAGCATCTGCTGCGGCGTCGGAGTTTGCGATCGCAATCCGCCCGAAAGGCTTGCGTGCCGCAATCCAGGGTGACCGCTCTGGTGGCAACTCATCGAGCATCCAAGCCACCTGACCCGTCTCCGGATCGTGCCCGTAGGCGTAGCCATGCGGCCAGCGATTCACGGTGATCGCTTCGATATCGCGCGCAGGGTCGAAGCCCCCTGCCGACAGGATGCGCTCAAACTGATCCCTGATCTTCATTTCGAAGGTCTCGAACGTCGTGTTGAGCAGTTCGGTACGGGCTGCTCTCCATTGATCAGGCGCTGACCGCCCGCGCATTTGGGGGTCAAGCGGGGCCCTGAACAAGCGCACAACGATCGGATCGTCAGGCGTGCGCGCATAGTGATAATCACCGATGTTCAGTGGCTCAGTGAGATTGACGGACCCGAAGTAGCTGCCGGGACAGCGCGCACCGCGAATCCCTAGCCGAGCGAAGGCGGTCCAATTACGGATCAGGACGTTAGTGTAAACCAGTGGCGCCTTGACGGCGTAAGACAAAGCCTCTTTTTGTGCCGCCGGCAGCTCGTCGCAAATGTAAGGGATGGCAGCGTTGTAACAGGCCAGAACGCAGCGCCCACCGCTTACGCGATACGCTCGGTCATCACGGACATACGTGACCTCTACCTCGTCGGCGCTTTCCGGATCGCCTCGATGACTGACGTTGACGACGGTGCTATCGAGCCGTATGCGCACGGCTGAGTCACTAACGTCGAGTGCACTGTAGTCGAATGGGGCAGCGACGATGTCCTCCATCGTATTCCCCGGCGCCACCTTGGGCACCAGCGAGCGAACCAGCAGGCGTGCGATCGAAGCATTGCCGTCCGGAAACTGAAAGAACGGGGAATCTTCGGTGGGCACAGCGTCGTCCCAGTCGTAGTCGCCCAGCCCGAGCCCGCCAGTTCCTGGCCAGCCCTCGCCTGAGGCGACCCACGCGGAGATCATGTCGAAGCCGATTGCCCAGGTAGTAGATCTCTCAACGAACGAGACTGCCTCAGGGCCAATCTTAGTAGCCTTGAGAAGGAACTCCTCGTAGCTGGTTTGCTGAAGGTACGTGACCTTGTCCTTTAAGCTGAACCCTTTCAGGTAGTCGACGTCGGATTCGTAGAGGCGAATGAGATCTTCACGCGCCGTGTCTGATAGCGGCGTCTTGGCGAGGAACTCGCTCCACGACGGCTGGCCTTCGCCGACCACGAGCCTATCCGTACCGAAGGTCTCGCGGTCGAAGAACACCGAGCGGCGTAACCCCGCGGATTTATAGAGCTGGTTGTCGTGAAACTCGGCATAACGCTTTACCTCGACGCCGAGCGCTCCCATGAGGCGGCGTCCCGCTTCGTTATAGCGATTGAAGTCCTGGATGTTCTCCGTACCGCCATGCGACAGCAGCATCCGGTCTCCATGCCAGAACTCGTTGCGCTTGGCGTGGCCGCCGAAATCATCGTGATTGTCGAGTATCAGGATGCGTGCATCGGGCTCAGCTTCACGAAAGAACCAGGCTGCCGCCAGCCCGCTCAGCCCTCCACCCACGACGATGAGGTCGTAATGTTCACCGGATTGCTCCGAAGTATCCCAGCGGATGCCGTCTCGCAGCTGATGGGCAACCTCGTAGGAGCCCTCGTGGCTGCCACGCATGCCGGTACGGACAGGCGGATACGCGTCCGCCTGTCCGTACCGATAAGAAGCCTCGGGAGCTCTCGCCTCCGACCAGCGCCAGGCCAGGCTTCCACTTATCGCGACGGCAGCGCCGCCGACGAAGTCACGGCGCGTGATCGGCCGGTTAATTCCAAGATCGCGATCCGTCATACCGCTCGTTTCTCCAAATGTGCATCTTCAAATGGGGGTGACTCTGTACATCGTGAATTGCCCACAGTGCTTGCAGATCCTTGAACTGACCGCAATTCAAGAAGCTTAGCAGAATTCATTACTCCGCTCACCGTCGGGCGGCAAGGCCGTGGCAGTGCTCGGGACTTCGGCAGATTCACCATTAACATTCCATTATTTTTACAAATCTATTGTGGTGCATGGGAAGATCAAAGGTTGCTCCTGACGTTAAGATTCATCAATTGCGTTATACATTGCGTTATACATAGCAAGAAACTGTTTAATAAGGAAAGGTGGTGCCGCAATCCCAACAATTAACGATTGAACAAGCCATATCAATGGCAAAGAAGGCGGTTAAACAGGGTGTTAATCATTCGCTGTATTGTCTACAGACCTGAAAAAACTGGTACGCCTGACAGGAATTAAATCTACAACCCTCGGCCTAGAAGCCCGACGTTTGTTACTAATTACCGATTATAATCAATAATTTATCAATATATTAATATTTATGTCCTATATTTGTCCCACATGATTGCAACCCCCTGACCTTAATTCGTAGACGCTGATGTGTGAATGCTTTTGGCAACGTCTTGAACCTGCTTGAGCATTTCCTTTCTATTCTTTGGATCTAATCTCTGTAATGAGTCCAGCATCTGAGTAAGTTCTCTTATGATTGCCTCATCGCCCGTGATGACTGTCTTTCCGATTTTACCTTAAGAAGATCCGGGTCTTGATTTGTTAGGTCTGCCTCTACGAATAAGATTCCCGTCGCGACGCCAATCAACCATTAGTTTTTTCTGCCCAACAATGAACGCTGCTATAGCCTCTTCTCAATTACTGTGAAACAGATGTAATCGCACTTGCTAAGTTACTTCCATCCATGGTTCCGCGAATAGATCTGCCGTTATCACTATTGGGTGGTCGCTATTTGGAAGCTGCCGCCCACATCGAACGCATTGACGCCTCTCAAAGCACGGAGTAAGTTTGCATAGTATTTAGTGGGCGGTCGGTACGAATGATTCGGTGTTCCGCATACGTCATACTTTTGGGACTCTTCCTCCTGCCCAGCCCATCCGCATCCGCATTCGATATCGACGTTGATGGCAATGGCGAGCGGGATGCCCTAACGGATGGCTTACTGGCTCTTCGGTACTTGTTTGGGTTTACCGGCACAACCTTGGTTGAAGGCGCGGTGGGGAATAACGCAGCCCGCGCGACAGCGGTGCAAATCGAGGCCTATTTGCAAACGAACTTGGCGCAGTTAGACATTGATGACGATGACAACACCGACGCACTGACGGATGGACTTTTGGTTCTACGGTACCTCTTCGGGTTTAAAGGAGACTCCCTACTTCAGGGTGCGATCAGCTCCAGGGCGTCACGGACTGGTACGACCGATATTGAGGCCTACATCGAGTCACTGCGGACCCGAACGTACACCGTCACCCCGATTTCCGGCTTTACGATTGAAGGCACCATTCCCAACGTCACCCTGGTCAAAGACGGCAGCGACAACGAGGTTGTGTTGCTGGTCTATTCCAGTCCCGTAGGTATTTGCGAAGCCACATCGACCGATGGGCTGACGTTTTCTGGAACCGGTATCAAAAGTTCGGACCTGATTCGCGTGCTCGATCCTATACCGCAAACCTTATACGTAACCGGCGTGTTAGTGCGTTCATTGCCTTCCGGAACCTGGCGGTATTTCATCAAAGCGCTTACCCCCCCGGGTAATACTGAGCGGCACATCTACGTAGCCGAAAGGACCACAGATGGCGTCATAACTTTGGCCAACGATCATGCACCCGTCTACACAGGAGGACCCACGGATGAGAGTCGAGTAGAGGTGATAGATCTCATCGAAGCGTTGGCTGGTGAATGGGTCATGTACTACGTCGCGCCCAGTTCCTCGGCCGGCAACAGTCGCAACGCCACATCACTAGATCAGGGATTAAGCTGGACATTCCACGATGACAATCCTTTTTCCGACATCACTTTGACGGGGGCTCAGAACATTAACGTCGATCCAGCTGTATTCCGACTCCAAGACGACACCTTTATCGCGGTAACCATGCGCGCTGCTAAGCTTTATTTTTGGAACAGTACCGACGGCTACGTTTGGGAAGAGATTGGCGGTAGCGAAATCGACATCAGTCTGTGGGATGCGGCTGAAGTTGACGATGCGGTTGGTTTATTTGACCCTACGCTTCTGCAACTTTCCGATGGAAGCATATACATGTATGTAACGGCGGGACAAGGAACTACCGACCGGTTGGTTGCCGCAAAGATCACCTACTAATCCTAGATACTTCTATTCGAGATCAATTGGCCTGACTTTCGTCTATATCCGATACATCCGCTGCACGGAAGGTGTTGGTCCTGGCCAGGCCATCACCAGCGAAGGCCACATCTTAATTAATGTTCAGATCGGCCTTAAGATAGCCCAACCGCAGATACCCGTAGTGCTGGCCACGTTGAGTAAAGAACTGGAATTCAAGCTCGACAAGGTATTTTAAGGTTCAATCGAGAGCAGATTCCGGCTCAGCTCGGAGGGTCGATCCAGATCGGTGACGACCAGGCCCGCTCCCGGATCGTCGCGGGTACGCGCGGATCCGGCTCAATACCCAAGCGAATCGCGTCATACGTCGACCAGCGGCAGGTTGGGTTCTGGATGACCCTGACATAGTAGAAAGCGTCCTGACTCGCATCAAAGTCCTCGTCCTGCCAGGCCATCATCAACTGCCCCGTACCGCCTTCGCCACTCGGCCTGCAGGAACTGATATCGACAGAGGCGCGGTTGTCCGGACAGCGAAGTGTGTTCGGGTCGACCTCGAGGCCGTCTGCGCAGACGACGTCCCGGACCGATTCGTGTGTTTCTCCATCCGCGTCGATCCACCCCTTGATGACCTGAATGCGCTGGAGCGGCGCGCTCATCCAGTCGGCGCCGGCCCAGACGAAGAAGGTCGGGCTCTCCACCTGCTCAGTTTCAGGCCGCAGTACGCCTCCCATCGGAACGCCACTCTCGGTGGCAACCGCGACCGGGTTGCGGTCGTCGACGATCGCACCGTCGAAGCCCCAGCCAGCGAAGAAACGCAGGAGGATGCGCGGCCCCGAGGTCGCATAGGCTTCTCGGCGCTGCATCCCCGCGAAGATCGCATCCCGGGTGTTCTCCTCGGCCCAAACAGCGGCGAGGCCCCCTGAGCCGTGGTCCGTCAGAATCTGATTGTGAGGCTCCGACCCCGGCCTCGTGCGAAGCCGCCGAAGGGCGGGCGAGCTGACCGCACCGGCTTTGCCGGGGAAGTCCCACTCCTCAGCGTCGCCGGGGTTGGCGTTGTGCCCGTCCGTGGCCGCGACGAAACCGAAGGTTAGGGGATTGAATCCGAGCTCGCGATTGAGCTGCATCCCGATCTTGAGTCCCTGTCGCGCGAACGACGTCTCGAAGGCGCAGCCGTTCTCCTGGCTTTGCTCGCACGGCTGCAGAACCTGTTCGAAGGCGCACTCCTCGTCGGTCGCTCCGACCCCCAGCGCGCACTCTGACGCGCCCTTAACCTGATACATCTCCGCCAGGGGCTCGCGCCGCATGCGCACGCGCCAGTCGTCTTCGCTGTAGGTACCGCCATCCCAGGTGTGCCTGCTGTAGAACAGCCCCCAGCCCTTGTTCATGTTGTGGGGGATCGTCAGGAAGTCGCAGTCGTCCGTGCAGGTTTCTTCCAAACCACGCCACAGCTCGACGGCGTTGTCGACGTCAAGCGACGAGATCGCGTGGCCCGGGAGATCTTCGCCGTTGAAGATGACGTTGCGGTGGTGCTTACCGGCGCCGTCCAGCACCGGCGAGAATTCGTAGGCGGCAAAGGTCGTGAACACGCCAGGCTCGTAGTGGCGGTCGGCCAGCTCGATGTAGCGCGCCCAATCGGAGCTGCTGTCACGCAGACAGCGTTCGGGGCCGCCTTTGCCGCCACTGCAGATGGGAATGTCATCTATTCGCCGCGGGCTTCGGGTGCGGTTGCGATACATCCCGGCTGGCTGTGTGAGATCAGGGTCGATCGCCATTCTAGTCTGGCGATTCTGCAGGAACATCGCCGTGGTAAAGCCCGGGGTCTCCATGATCCAGCAGTTCAACCACTCCAAGAGGCCTAGATCAGTCCCTCCACAACGGGTGCGCAAGCCAAAGCCTTCCGCGTGATCGGTGATGGCCACGAAGTCGAGCGGCCGCGAGAGCTGCATGAGTTCCCCGCCCGGGCTTCGGAGCGGCTCGCCCCGGGCAAAGCGGTAGGCATCCCCGATCGTCGCGGTCGTGCCGAAGAGGACTGCATCCAGGCTCTCCGAGGTGTGCACGTGGAGCTCGCCCCAGTACACGTTCTTCAGTGGATCGTAGGCCCGCGGCTCCAGCTCGAGCGGTGTGGGAATCTGGACTCGGTTGTCCTCCTGCTCGGCGTAGTCTTTGGCGGCGGTGCTCGGTGAAATCTCGCCTGCCAGTTCATGGATGGGCCGCACCACTATCCATCCCACCGCCGCGACGGCTAGGAGAACTAGGGCTGCGAGGCCTAGCAGGATCTTCTTCAACATCGACAGCCTCCTGAGCTATCTGGTATGGGGTACTGCGCTTGCACGATCGCTCTTGTCCTCAAAGCCTCGACTAGAGGTGCGGCAACAGGGGCGCGGTTAGCAACGCCAGCGAGCAACGCAAACCCGTCGCGGTCCTTGAGTATTGGCGGGAGTTCATCGGGGTCGATGGGTGTACCGACCTCTTCAGGTGTCTCCTCAGAGGCACTGTAAGACAGTCCATCAGATGACACTGAACGGAACTGCCCACCACCCGATGTCAGATGGCTACCATGGTACAGAACGACGTTGCCGCCCTCAGCCCAGCTAACTCTGGGTAAGGCCGCGCACGAGAGGCGAATGCCGGAATCGGGTTCGAAATGAAAGGACAGGTCATCTAATCCATCCCCATCACTATCTATGGTGTGAACTGATTCCCCGTTCAGAAGTGCTATGCAAAAGAGCATTTAGTACAGAACACGTTTGAATAATTGTCCGTGGAGCATAGGAACTATTAACGCCCTATTCGGAGAAATCTGCAAGTAAGATTCGATGGTTACAGTACCAGTGGTCCCTATGGGCTGACGATGTACACTGCACTAAATTTTATCAATTAGCTTAAGGACACATTGCTCAAACCCTGACGTGCCTTGACTTATCTTTGGTAGGAACAGGGCATTTTCGATGGCCTCCCGCTCAGGGGTCGAACCTGAAACCTATGGCTTAGAAGGCCATTGCTCTATCCTGTTGAGCTAGCGGGAGAATCATGAGTCACTCCATCGAAGGAGCGAGATTATATAGAAAAACCGAGATTATTTAAGATAAATCTTCTTAATCCCAAGAAGGCTGATTCAAGTGTTGAATTCTGCTCTGCCTATGCTCTTAAGCAGGTTATTAGACCTTACCCTGGCTTACCCTATAGGACTCCCCGCGCGTGAAACTTTTGTCTTTCCTATTTCCCTTTATTATCTACGACTGTAGTGGTCAAGTTAATTTGGCCACAAGTTTAGCGTCAATCGCGAACTGCCACTCGGCTGCGTTAGGCGATAGACCACCGTTATGTTTA
>PBRC01000061.1 GCA_002725285.1 Gammaproteobacteria bacterium
GTTTAAATTAGCAGAAGTGTCTCTTAGCAAACAGGGCTAGGTGGTGCCGTATGGGCTGACGTCACACACCTATTACACGCAGATAGACGCGCAAGTCCTCCTAAAATATACAATGGTCGAATATCCCATGCTAGTCTATAACCGCGGGGAAACTCGCCAAATACAACAAAAATCGAGGAAATATCCATGAAAAAATTTCTAAAATCCTTTGTACTAATCTTTCTTTTAGCTAGCACCTACGTGACCGCAGAGCCGGTGATGACCTTGATCACTGTAAACACAGACGACCCTGCCGGCTATCTCGAATGGGCTAGAGGAAGCTCAGAAACCATCGGAAAAACAAACAACGCCTCCGCAGTAGGTATTTGCTCGCCCCGCATCGGCGCGGAAGAAATGGGCGATCTGTACTTCTGGAATCTTTTTGATTCAAACGAGACGGCCTGGAAAAACGACCCTAACAACCCAGCTATCGCCAAAGAAGTAGCAAAAATGAAGGTCGATCGAACAATACGTGATTGGGATAACTACCGTATAGTCCGTCAAGCCAGCGCACTCAACGAAGAATTCTTCAGCTGGAACATCATGGTCAAGACCAGCAACATGACCCAGTACTTAAGCACGGTAGACAAGCTCCACGCGGCGATGAAAGAGAACGGATTTGAAGACGTGAATATGCAGGTTTTCGTTCCTGACTCAGGAAGATGGTCTGGCGGTGTCATGGTGGCTATGCAAACCACTTCAGCGGAAAGGTTAGGTGCTGCCCTAGACGCACGCACACAGCCTTGGTTCACCAGCATCCTGGCTGAACTCAGCGATATAAGAGAATACCAATATGGCTGGGGGCTAGACTGCGAAACACTCTATTCGGCGCCTCAATAGAGACTCGAATACGCCTACAGAAAGCGGCTGACTATTTGTTAGAGGGGATATTGATCGTATCCCCCCTTCATAAAACATTAACTTTGGGTTCTTTTTTAAAGTGTGATATTGCATATCTGTCTTCAAGCACATAAAAGGCAGTTGGATGAGCATCCCAAGGCATAGACGCATATATATCAGCAATTTCTTTAAGCACCCCAGCTTCTAACTTGTGAAATCTAAGGTACTTAAGGGCTTCACGTTTAATCTTCTCTTCTTCGACTTCAGCCGAGAAAGTATTCCTACTTGTACTCAGGATAGACTCAAAGTTGGAATTGACTTCTGACCAAGCCAATGTGATTTCAGCATCCGATGCATTGTACGTCGTCTCACCTGAACTCCCTTTTCCCGGCCGTTAATTGAGTGGGAATAATTTTTCTATCGGTTATGGAAATCTGTTTAAATGTTTGTGTACCAATAACTAAAAAGGCATATGAAATGAAAATACTTAAGAAGCCAATAATTTTACTTACTTCTATATTGACTTGTTATTCTGCTATCTCCGCCGAGACTAATAAAACTGTAATCGGTGATGTGGAAATGCCCGAAGTTCAAAATAGCAAAGCGTTTAATGAAGTTAAGAAAAAGCTTGGTAAATGGGAAGGCAAAATGACGCAATATACTGGCAAAGTGTTTGATGTGTCATATGAGTGGAAGCTCACGTCTGGTGGTAACACGATCACTGAAACGATAGTTGAAGACGGAGTTGAAATGTTGACAACTTATAGTGATAAAGATGGTGAATTAGTTATTAAACATTACTGTGCTCTAGGCACAGAACCGATATTCAAAGTAAGTCAAGCTTCCGAAAATGTTTTAGCCATCGTGTTCGATAAATCACGCTCCGACCTTCATGCTGAACATCATAGTTTTGTAGATAGCATGAAATGGACTATGGATGCAGAGGACTCAAATTCTATGAAATTTGAAAATACTGTTAATTTAGATGGCGAGCAGACAAAAAATAAGGCTGAATTGAGAAGAATTTACTAGGTCCTTATCGAAAAAGCCTACGGTAGAAAAGTTTGAGTATAGGAATCATTAACGTCCTATTCTGAGAAATCTGCAAGTATGATTTGATGGTTACAGTGTTAGTGGTCCCTATGGGCTGACGACATACACTACAGACAACCCGCAGGAATAACGATACTTTTCTGAGAGTGGAAAAAGGGTGGTTATTCGTCCTAACCTCACGGATGTGCGGAACGAGTAAGCAAAAGAAACCTGGGTTTTGAACGACCTAAGAGTACTTAAGTAAGTGCCATTAAGGTCTGACTAAGAAGGTCTGACTAAGATTTCGATTCTTTTGGATTATTCCAGATATCTCGACAGATTTTCCATGCACCATCAATCTGATGTTGCAAGATCCAAATATGTCGACTAACGGACCTAAGAGGTGGCGATGAGTCCTGCTTCTTGGGTCTTAAGAATCCATCAAAACTGACTCTTACAAAAGCATAGTCACCTGAGACTACTATCTCATCAATAGAAGTCTCCTGATCAAACCAGAAGTTTTTTGTAAATCCATAAAAATTCCTGGCTTCATCAATATGCACATCTTTATTACTTGATGGCATCATCCAAGCGGCATCTTTGGTAAANAAATCAAAATAATCATCAAAGTGATCGGAGCGAATAACCTCTAAAGCACGCAGTATGAGCTGCTTCACGCTATCGTCATTGGTGGATATTTGTGACGGAGCTGGAGTCATGGGACACCAAACTTGATGAAAAATGGGGGGGTGATCTTAACTCGCAGTAATGCGGATGGAAAGTGCTTTCGACAGTTAAGTTTTCTGGCCATCCTGTGATCTTCTTATGCCTGACCAGGGAAAGTGGTCGCGCCAGAGCAAGTCCATTCAATAGATCAGACTTGTGCACCGGGTCGAGCGGAGACCTCTGTATGCCAACGATACAGATGCGTCAGGGTTTCGTCCGGCTTGAGCTCAACCATCTCCGTAGCAAAATCTATGGCTGAAAGCAGGCTGATATCTGCGATCGAAAATCGATCTCCGGCTACGAATTGAACTTCCGATAACTCATGGTCCAGACGTTCGTAGTATCTTTTGACATTACGGTCACTGACCTTCTTTGCATCCGGTATCTGCTCAAATCTTCCCATCCTGCCTACAATCGGTCCATTCACCCAGGAAGTACCGATCTGTGTCCAGAGTTCCAGTTCGATTTGTCGATTCTTTGCCTCGATGAATCCGAGTTCAAAAGCATCCCTTCCAAACAGGTTCGGCTCAGGTTTGATTGCCTCGAGATATCGGCAGATGGCCACGGATTCCGCTATGCAACGACCATCTTCCAACTCAAGCACCGGAATCTTGCCGCTGGGATTTTTCTTCAGGAATTCAGGTGATTTGTGTTCCCCTTTTGCCATGTCGCAGTGGATCAACTCGAGTTCGATCCCCTTCTCTCTGGCAAATATCTTGACACGGCGAGGATTTGGGGCACCTGGATAGTCATACAATTTCATCTATAATGACCTAAATTAATTCAAAAGCTGGATGCTAAGTATGATGCTTTTGCACTCATTTTGTACGAAATCCCTGTTTTTCAGGCAACACATCAATATCAAATGTAAGTCTAATGTAAAAGTGTGACAGACTTCACAAAATTCGCATCCCGAACCCCTCAAACTCTACCATGGTNTTTTTGCGAATTTATTTATGGGCCTAGCAAAATTGAACACTGCCGACGTGCAAATTTCTTCAGAACCGCTGGAGATAGGGAAACTGACCAATGATGGTGACTTGTCACTTTATTTCGTTGGTACAGGCTCGGCTTTTACAAAGACTCTCGGNCCTAACAACCTGCTTGTCGTCAANGGTGAAGATCACCTTTTAATTGACTGCGGTGCCAAATGCCCGCAGTACCTTCACAATGCTGGCCTCTCTATTGCTGAGGTCGACAATTTCCTCATTACCCACAGTCATGCTGACCATGTCGGCGGTCTGGAGGAAGTACAACTGTTTGGTCGTTATATTTCACGAAAAAAACCCAGCATGGTGATAAACGAGGAATACCAGCAGATCCTCTGGGACCAGTCTCTAAGAGGTGGTTCTGAGATGNCCGAGGGCACACCACTGAAATTCGAAGATCTGTGGTCGATTATCCGTCCTAAACAATGTAGTCAGTATCCAAGAGAAACTTGGCAAGCCAATGTCGGTGGCATCAATGTTAAGATGCCTCGAACCAAGCACATCCCGAATGATGCTGTTTCCTGGGAGGACTCATTCTGGAGCGTGGCCGTTATTATCGATGATCGAGTTCTATTTACTTCCGATACTCGTTTCGATCCGGATCTGATCGAGGTATTTGATCAGATGTTTCAATTTGATTTGATTTTTNACGACTGCCAGTTCTTTACCGGTGGGGTACATGCCTCTCTTCAGGAACTGGATACTCTCCCCCGGCATTTAAAACAGAAAATCATCCTGATGCACTTTGGTGATAACTGGCGAGATTTTGAGCAGGANGCNCTGGATATGGGATTTTATTCATNGGCGAAGGAAAGACACACCTACACCTTGCCAACCGAAGACAGTCTCTNTCGAAAACCTCGATAAGCAACCAGNCCACAACTCCCCATAACGGCTCTTGCGTTAATCAAAGGCNGTNATTACGNTCTATCTCACAAGCCTCACACGCTGGCTTTGCCCTTGTCGATATGATTTACTCTCGCTCACTTTTTTTATCNGTTTACACANGTATTACGATCATTTGAGAGGAGTAANATTATGGGACTATTAGACGGTAAAGTTGCTGTCGTAACCGGCGCTGGCGGTGGCCTGGGAGAAACCCACGCCCTGTTGCTGGCCAAGGAAGGGGCGTCAGTCGTGGTTAATGACCTTGGTGGTGCCCGGGATGGTTCCGGTGCCGGCAGTGCAATGGCAGATCTGGTTGTCGACAAAATCAAAGAAGCCGGAGGCAAGGCTGTCGCCGACTACGGCAATGTAGCCAGCGAAGAAGACGCCAAAGCGATGATTCAGAAGGCGGTGGATGAATTCGGTAAAATTGATTTCCTGATTGCCAACGCTGGAATCCTGCGGGACAAATCCTTCAAGAATATGACAGATGATATGTGGGACATCGTCCTCAATGTTCATCTGCGTGGCACCTACTTGACCGTCAAGGCAGCCTACGATCAGATGCTGGAACAAGGTGAAGGCGGATCAATCATTGTAACATCTTCAACTTCCGGACTGATTGGCAACTTCGGTCAGACCAACTANGGCGCAGCAAAAGCTGGTATCGCAGGATTTGCCCGCTGTTTATTTCAGGAGGGCCTGAAATATGGCATTCGGGTGAATATTCTAGCCCCTGCCGCCTGGTCAAGACTCACCTCGGACATCTTTCCCGAAGGGCAGAACATGGAAGAGTTGCTGTCACCCGACAAGGTCTCTCCAATTGTTGTCTGGCTGGGAAGCGATGAAGCCAAAGCCGTCACCGGTCGAACCTTCCTCGTACAGGGAAACAGTGTCACGCTGATTTCCTGGCAGTCCCATATGCTGGCTTCAAAAGACAATACTGAAGAGCCCTGGAGTGTGGCGGATGTTGGCAAAGTCGTGATGGAAAATTTCGAGAAGTGGCCGAAAGGTCCCCAACCCACCCCTCGAGAATTCTAATCTGAGAATCAAAGGGTAGCTCCNGCTACCCTTTCTTTATCCGAGGGCCAATAGTTCGGTATAGTATCCCCTACTATCTATTTGCGGGGACAACGATGAAAGATCAATATGGCGATATATCAGTAACCTTCCTTGACGGATTCGTTGCTCAGTGCGAAATCAAACGACCACCCAACAACTTTTTCGATTTTCAGCTCATCGGNGATCTGGCTGATTGCTTTGAAGACCTNGACGAAGATCAGAACTGTCGGGCTATCGTTCTTTGCTCAGAAGGCAAACACTTCTGTGCCGGGGCGAACTTTGGTCCAACGTCCGGTGGGCGACCCTCGCGGCCACAACAGTCCGCTGACGAACCCAACCCGCTCTACACTGAAGCGGTACGATTATTTCGTTGCAAGAAACCGGTCATTGCCGCTGTACAGGGTGCCGCTGTTGGCGGCGGATTTGGTCTGGCAGTGATGGCAGACTTCAGAGTCGTCTGCCCCAACACGAGGATGACAGCAAATTTTGTAAAACTCGGCTTTACGCCCGGATTTGGACTGACTACCACCTTGCCCCGGCTTGTCGGTATTCAAAAAGCTAACCTGCTGTTTATGACCGGGAGAAGAATCAACGGTNAAACTGCTCAAGAGTGGGGACTGGGAGATGTCTATACGGATAATGACAATGTTCGTCCTGCAGCCATTGAACTGGCTTCAGAAATTGCCGTAAATGCACCTCTTGCTCTGGTCTCCCTGCGCGAACAGATGCGACCAGGTCTGGCTGATTCGGTCAAAGCAACTACCGACATTGAGGGCAGAGAGCAATTCAAGTTACAAAGAACCGAAGACCACAAAGAGGGTGTGAAGGCTGTTGCAGAACGAAGACCAGGTAACTTTCAGGGTAAGTAGGAGCGGTTCAAACAGATCGTACTTCTCTCAGTAAGCGGAGAAATAATCCCAGCCCGCCAATGCTCAATATCAGAATTGCGATCAGATCAAAGGCACTCATCGTGTGAAAGGTAAACTTAATTGAAGCAATCTTGCCAAAGATGAGTGCCGTTATCGAACCGACAGCTAACAGCCAACCCACCAGATTTCTGGTTCCTGCTGCTGTAAAAGATAAAACCAATCCCAAACATAAAGGAAAGCAGCACCATTGATTCGCTACTTAGTAAAGCATATCGGGAAAAGCTCGATAACGTAGGTCTTTAACCCAGCATCCATTCCTGTATGGCTCGATACCTGATGCCAGATTTTGTACTCATCGACTCAAACAATGTGAAACGATCGAAATAGGTCACAAAATGTGGTTTCACAACACTCATCGGTGGAGGAATATTACATCTTCGTGCGATTGTGAGATGAGGACGGTACTTCCTGGTTTCAGAATGTAGCGCCATGCGCCTTCTGATTTTGGTTAGTGAAGCAGCCAGATTCATTATGGATTCCGATGCCTCATCTGATCCGATCCAGAGTANTTCCGGTTTATTCCAATAACCGAGTTGATCGAACACCATCTCGATGGGATCAGCGTGGATCTGATCGGCAAGCATCAGGAGCTCTTCAAATTCACACTCCTGAACCTTACCAAGAAACGACAATGTCACGTGCAGGTTGACAACGGGNACCGGGTGTAACATCGGNGGCAGAGCCTGGTCACGCCACTGAGCAATTTTCAGCGCCGTCTGCATATCAGGCTTTAGTCCAAAAAAGAGTCTCACTTTTCTATGACAGGTACTTTGTGTACTGATCAAGGCGCTTTAATGTTGCCTCGGTGCCGGCAGCAGGGACCATGAGAATACATCGCGTAACACCCGCATCAGCAAATTTGTCCAGCCATTTGGGTGCCGGTGCAAAAACTGAGGTTGGTATTTCTCTGCCTGCTTCTTTAGATAATTTACCCAAAATCCCCATGCCCCGCAGCACCATATCCGGATCTCGTGCTCTGGGTAACCAGCCATCACAATAGTCAACGACTCGGCGCAAGGTATGAACTGACTCACCGCCTAACAGAATCGGTGGGTTCGGTTTTTGAAACGGCTTCGGCCAGGACCAAATCGAATCAAAGTTAACAAACGAACCATGATATTCGGCTTCATCTTCGGTCCAGATGGCTTTCATGGCCCGAATCTGATCACCCATTTTTTCGAATCGGCTGTCAAATTCAGTTCCATGGTTCTCCATTTCCCTGCGATTCCAACCACCGCCAACACCAAACTCAAATCGGCCACCCGACACCTGATCCAGGGTACTCACTTGCTTCGCCGTCATTATCGTATCGCGCTCAATGATGAGGCAGATTCCTGTTCCCAGCCTGATGGTCGAGGTAACACTCGCCGCAACCGTGAGTGAGATAAATGGATCATAAATGTATGAATAGTCTTTTGGGATGGGAGCATTACCAGGAAAAACACTCGCTGTCGGTATATGCGAGTGTTCGGGAAGCCAGATCGATTCAAAACCTCTTTCTTCCGCCGCCCTGGCTAGCTGGTCAATTGGCATCGCATATTCAGTCGCAAGAACAAACAAACCGATATCCATTCCCATCTCCTTTCGAATGTCTGATCAGGCTCGAGACATGTACCTGCCGTCTGCAGTATTTATCTTTATCGACTCACCCTGTTCGATGTACTCGGGTATCTGAACTACCAATCCTGTCGACACCGTGGCAGGTTTTGTTCTGGCACTCGCTGAAGCGCCTTTTATTGCCGGTGATGTTTCAACAATACTCATGGTCACCGACTGTGGCAGATCAATCGCCACAATGTTGCCGTCTATGAGTAACGCCGTGAGTCCATCAAGTCCGTCGATAAGATAGTCCAGCTGGTCAGCAAGAATATCTCGACCAAGTGAGTACTGAGAATAATCTTCCGTATTCATAAAGATATACAGCTCTCTATCCACATAAGAAAACTGCACCTGAACACGTTGAAAATCTGCCTCTGCATACATGTCATCTCCCTTCAGCGATTCATCTCTCTTCTGACCCGTGATCAGATTACTGAATCGAACTTTGTAAAGTGTTGATGTACCTCTTGATGACGGACTCTTCGCCTCAACAGATTTAATGACATGGGGTGTCCCATCAATCTCTACTACCTCACCTTTCTTCAACTCACTGGCTTTAGGCATATGGGTCTCGATAAACTAAAGTCCTGTATTGTACAGACCTGCTGATAACGTTAGAAACTGAATAACATAACTCAACCTATGTTCGAAAAAGAAGATCTGCTTAAAATTGCTAACCAGAAAATGCCGTTTGGCAAATACCAGGACCGAGTACTCATCGACCTGCCTGAGGCTTACCTTCTGTGGTTTGTGGATCACGGATTCCCAAAAGGGCATCTGGGAGATCTCATGCAACTTACTCTCGAGATCAAGATCAATGGATTGGAGTCTATTCTTGACCCGCTCAGAAAGGACGGACCTTAGTCCGATTACGTGTTGACTCCGTTCACCACCATCTAGACAATCAGTCTCTTGTTTCTTAATTAACCTTCGGGAGAACAGTATGGCCATAGGTGTCGTCGCACGATTGAAAGTACAACCGGGAAAAAACGAGGAGTTCGAGGGAATCTTTGCCGAGCTCGAAGCTGCAGTCAGAGCAAATGAACCTGGCAACAACTTCTATTCACTGCACAAGTCCCGCGCCGATGAAAACGACTATATTGTTTTGGAGCAGTATGCTGATCAAGACGCGCTGGACGCTCATGGACAAACTGATCATTTTAAGACTTTGGGTGCAAAAATGGGCGGATGCATGGCTGGTCGTCCTGATATCGAGGTAATGGATACCACCAGCTAATTTCCTGCAAGAAATAATCAATCAGAGATTTCGGATCAGTTTGGTGAGAAACTCCCCCGGCTGATCCGAGATTCATCGAATCCTGTCCCCCAGGTCAGCTAGATACCGCATATCTTCTGGTACAAGTAGGGTAACGAAACATCCATGCGATAATCGATACTACTGTGATTGTCCGAAAACTCTTCGTAGGCATGCTCTATTCCAAGTCTGTCCAGTTCCTTCTTCAGCATCCTCGCACCAAAAACCAACCCATACTGGTCCTGCTTGCCACAATCAATGAAGAGTCCTTTTAAGGATCGAAGATTTTCCTGCACATTGATCCGCTCTATCAGATTTATGGGATCCCATTCCAGCCAACGAGACCAGAGGTCTGAGTCGAGTTCACTGGTTACTGTGTCAACCGGCAATCTGACGCCATAAGGAAGATCCGGTGCTGGATCATAAGTAGCTGCCATCGCCAGAATCATCAGAGTATGCATATCATCGCCTGAAATTTTCCGGCTTTTCTCAATGTTCTCCATAAAAGCAGCGATATCACCATCGTACTGTTNNAGGTGCATAACNGTTTTTGGGAAATCGTTACGATAGACCCAGTCAAAAGCCATGTCACCTGAGTGGCAGGCAATAGCTCCCCAGGCGTCTGCGTACAGCATGCCGTGCACGATGGCGCCGTAGCCTCCGCTTGATTTACCGAACAGCCCCCTGGATTCCCTGCCCGATCTAACGCGGTACCGATCTTCTATTTGCGGAAGCATTTCATCTACCAGAAAATCAGCCCAGTTGCCCATCACTGACGAGTTAATATACTGGTTACCACCCAACGACGTGAAACAATCAGGGAATGCGACAATAACGCGCCCCATTTTCTCTTCACGCACTAATCTTTCCACTCGTTGAGGTACGCTTTCTCCAAATGCCTTCCAACCCGTGTGCCCAAGGCCACTGCCGGTAAAACCGACGATATCGACCAACAATGGATAGTCATCAGCATTGTTGTCGTAATCGTCAGGCAGGTATATCGCCACCTGTCGTACTGTGGGATCCCCGAGAATATTGTTCGAAACAGCACTGGAGCTGATTTCGAATACTTCAATTCGCCCTTTTGGGAAATCAAAGTTGTGTTTTGGCATGTGTGACTCATTAATGCTTCGAATCCTCGAGAATATCACATTCCTAATTCGAAGCTTGAAGCGTAAACAAGCCCATCACGAGACTGAGCAATATGAAAGCATGCGGTGTTCGTATGCACTGGGGTGGTAAAAAAATGGGACCCGCAAGGACAGGTCACCGTTTCGAAGGGCGAATGAATCGCCAGGGATGGGGCACCTTATGTTGCCATTATTGCCCTGGAGGAAGATGCCAGATCAATCGTGCAGCCTCAGAAAACCCTCAACTTCATCGATTTGTTAGTTGAAGAACATGTGGGCTGAAGTGAAGATAAATCCAAGAGCTATGACGAACTTACTGATGATACTGNCTAGCTGAATGATAAGAATCGTGAGGTACACGATTGGCATGAAATGGTGTAGCCTAGATCACCCAACGCAAAAAACCAAACTCAAACAAGTCAATCAAGTGATCAGCCAGGAAATAACTCTCGACAAACTCATTGAAGATATCGATCAACAAATCGAAATCATCTCTGCCATNGCCAATGAGAATGCAATCCTGTTGGAACAATTGAGACTACTCCAGGAATCCCGGGAACTTCTTGTAAACCAGGACATGGAAATTAGCCGATTGGTGGAAGTTATCGATCCCGATGTCTTTTCGGACCACTCAACACTACTGGAAAGAAATGCAGAAAAAGAATGAATCCAGTGTCACCATCCATCTCAAGATAAGAATGCCATGGCGTATCCATCAGAGTCGTATCCGCTAGAAGGGTTGAAAGTTTTGGATTTCGCCAGGGTTCTGGCGGGCCCGTTCGCTGGCAGAATGTTGTCCGACCTGGGCGCAGACGTAGTTAAGGTAGAACCACCTGATGGTGATGTCACTCGATTCTGGGGCAAGGAAATCAGCAACATCCCCGGTTACTTCAGCCAACAAAACGCGGGCAAGCGGAACATCTGTATCGACCTTCGAGCTGATGGATCAGTTGATCTGGTCAATCAACTGGTAGCGAAGGCTGACATTCTGATTGAGAATTTCCGACCGGACGTAATGCCTCGCCTGGGTATTGGCTATGAGGATCTCAAGAAAATCAATCCACGTTTGGTCATGCTTTCTATTTCTGGATTTGGCTCCAATGGACCGGAATCAAGGCGCGCGACCTATGCTGCTGTCGTTCATGCTGAATCCGGACTTATCTTCCGAAACTGGCAGCGAAGCAAAACTCCCTACCAGGATCTACCCCTATCCGTCGCGGATACCAATGCCTCCTTACATGGTCTGGTCGGTGTTCTGTCTGCAATACATATGCGAGAGAGAACCGGACTTGGTCAACATATTGACATCGCCATGATTGACGCAACCGTCGCGACTGACGATCAAATGCACTATGACCTCGAAGAATCGCATGATACAGGTCCGTTGGGGAATGAAATCTGGGAAACCGCATTCGGCCCGGTACTGCTCTCAACGGATTTTCGACTGTTTTTCAGATTACTGACCAAGGAACTTGGGCTCAAAGATCCGTCGACACCGGAGATGGATTTACAGGAAAAAATCGATGCAAGAAGAAAAGCTACTGCAGATTTCATTGCCACTCTCGATACCTACGAGAAATTCGATGAAGCCATGAAGACAATCAATGTGGCCTGGGGTGAAGTGCGCAATCCGGCAACCATACAGGATCAAAAAACCATCAGGGCGCGCAACGCCATTACCCAGATTGATGATCGCAACGGCGGCACACGGCCGATAACGCAATCACCCTATCACTTTTCAGATGCGCAGAGCGGTGTGCGCGGTCCCGCATCCCACCGGGGTGAACACAATTCCGAAGTCCTTTNAGAGTGGCTGGGNGCTGNCGATTCACAAATCAACACATTTCTTGAAAANGGGATCCTGATTTTCGATCCTGAATGGAAACACCACTAGCCCGGATGATTTATCATGNGANCGGCCAGGATCAATGACGTTNAAACGATGCTTCACATCAAAGACTCNCAGCTCTATCGTNTCTCTCCTGACCNAGACCCTGCTCTATTTNATCCGACACGCGATGCNCTGAAACATCTTCNCTCNTTATGGAACNCACAAAACNGCAANGTTCCAATACCGATCCCAAAAAACTCGGCACTACCGAATGCAGATGCTGTAATTGACCACTTGAAAATCNANCCGGTACCCGNAATCTCACAACCCAAGTTCNTTCAGGAANGCATCGACCGTGCTATTAAATAAATCTGGCGTTTCAAAATACGACGAGTGACCNGCNTCACCGAGATTCACAACCCGCGCACCTGGTACAAGTGCCGCAGCCATCTGGATCATCTCAGGCGAGAATATCTGGTCCTGCTCTGCGGTGATAAAGAGCGTCGGGACGTTAAAGTTCTCCAGATTCACGGGATCAAGGGGATCCCTCAATGAAGACAGGAGCTTTTGACGCTGATCCTGATTGTTAAAGGAGCCAATCTGATTGTAAAGGTGAGATCCTGCTCGGTTTTTCAGATGAAAATCCGGTGCAACTGCCCAGCCACCGAAAGGATCTGTCACTGGCTGCCTTTTTTCTGCGGTTAGCTTCAAGGCTTTTTCGATTTCATCATTCGAGATCCCGCCACCCGTGTGACTCATAACCAGCGCTTTTACTCTCTCAGGATGAGTCGTTGCAGCACCCAATCCGGTCCAGCCCCCCATGGACTGACAAACAAGAATCGCGTCGCTGATTTCTTCCTGATCCATCACCGCTATNAGATCATCGACAAAATACCTCCTTTCCAGTTCATNCTCGGGNCAAATCGTTCTGCCAAAACCTCGGTGGTCAAACGCAATAACCTGATAGCGGTCTGCAAAATAGGGAACCTGTTGCCACCAGGAACTGGCATTACCTCCGGCACCATGGGCAAAAACAAGCGCTGTTCCTTCTCCGTAAGATTCGTAATAAATCCGGGTATTTCCGTTCGTTGCAAAAGACATGTCACCCCCTGTTNGCTATGAGCCGAATCGATATCGTAATTTCACTACAAAGAAATCTCCCAAAGGATCATTAAAACTGCGTTCAAACAAGTCCGAAAAAGTATTGTTCTGCAGGGCAAATCCTTTGTCAGACACTCTTGTATATACCACAAAGAGATCAGACAAGGGGGCCAGTTCCCATCGATATCTGACCTGGAAACTCATCTGAGACAGCCCAAAGCTGTCAGAACCCCCCGCCGGTTTTGTTGTTTTAACCAAATCACCAGGTTTGTCCGGAATCAAATAAAACTCGTCCTCTTGCGCGCGTATTCCGACCCATTGCAATGATGCCCGGATCTGCTGCCTGGCATTAAAGAAATACCCAAGAGAAATATTGGGAACCCACTGCTCGGCTTTGAACGTCGTGAAGTCGTCACTGCCCTGATGAAGCAACCAGCCATTCCTGTCTGCCCACATCACATTAAGATCGAGAGAAAGTCGATCACTGGGGCGCCAATTTATTCCTGCACTGACATTGATCTGATTACCACCCAGCATCTCTTCTTGCCAGCCTACGCCTGCAGTGAAACTAAGGCTGCCCGTCTCCGGTGAGAAATAGCTGAATGCAACGGTGCTTTGCTCCTCAGTTCGATATACCCCATTTCCAAAACTATTCAGGTCGTCATAGGATTCTGCCTTGAATATAAACCGACCCTGTATGCTGGACAAGTTGTTAAGCGTCAATCTATCTGAAACCATGATGAGGCCCAGGGTAAACAGGTCCTGATAGTTCTTCTGTATTACCCCACGCAGATCAAACTGATTATTCTTAGCCCACTTCATACCGGAATTCGTGCGTACGTGAGACGAACGGATCTGTGTATGACCATTTCTCTGCAGAAATCCCAGATCATTGATATTTAGATTCTCATCAAAGTGCTCGATGCCAATACGCTGNGTTACACCACGTCGAACCGTGTACTCCGCATCAACAAAACCACCATAACCCCTGTCGATACCGTCCAGATCTGATGTCATAAACTGGGCGTCGAGTTTGAGCTTGCCATTCGCCGTTCGGTAGTGCGCGTCAATCCCCTGTACCAGCGCATCGCCATCATCATGCAAGACTGCTGTTGCCAGAACGCCAGCTGCCCAGTAAGCACCCCCATAATTGTCTTCATAAATGACTCGTGCGACACCGTAATCACTGCCCGACTGATCAATACGACCGCCAGACGCCTGCATGTGAATATCTTCTTCAAACGCGCCCAAAAAACCATACCGGATTCTGTTTTTCTGACCCGTTAGTTTCACTGCACCAATAAGATCAACTGGCTGAACCAGATCTCTTTCAGGCACCGATTCTCCTGCTGCCAGAACCGGTGCCCGTGGCTTTCCACCAATCCTTCTGGTATTAATCATCGTATACGGCAATCCCCGATTGCCGACGCCGTCACCACGAGTATCAGCTCGTGGTGACGTGACAAACACGGACTGTCCTTCAAGGAAAAACAGTCGTTTCTCCGGAAAAAAAGTTTCGGTAGCTGTCAGGTTTATGACCACATCGTCAGATTCCACTGCACCAAAGTCTGGGTTAATGGTTGCTGCGATCTGAGTGTTCGTTGAGGGTCGCCAGAAGAAGTCAGCACCCATCTTGTATCGATTCTCATTGTCAATAAGATCCCTTCCGACTGCAGCAAACGGAAAGACACTGTATTGTTTCTTTGGATTTATTCCCCTTACCTCCAGAGGATGCATTAGAGACATGAATCTTGGTTGGGTATTGGCCAGCGCTGGCCACCCCCAACGCTCATCGAGATAGGCGACCTTTCGAGATATATAGAAACCAAGTTTACGAACATCACCAGTCACGGGCATTGATACTGCGCCCCATGGAATAAAGAACTCAGCCGACCAACCATCGTCGGTCACCTGACTTGCACCACGCCAGGCACCATCCCAGTCACTGGAGAATTGTCTTTCCGGCAACACGGTTCCGTCACTCAGTGAATCACCCAGATTTACGCCGAACCAGAATCCGTATCGACCTTCACCGGAGGTATCCAGGGTGATATTGATGCTTTCACGATTGATCTGCCGCATGTCACGACCAGACAAGCGAGAAATAATGGTTTCTCCCGGCTGCTCCATCTCAACCCCAACGTACAGTCCTTCCTGACTGTAGAACATCTTCACCAGAGTCGCATGGGGTACTTCTGCCAGTGTATCCGGATCCGTCACCACAAATTCATCGTAAGCGGGCAGTTCATCCCACACTTTCTCTTTCAGAAAGCCATCGACTCTAACTGCTTCACTTGAAAGTTGCTGAACAGAGATAACTTCACCTTCTGAAAGGTCAACAACCACCGCAAAAATCGGGGACTGAAACAGAAAAAGTGCGACCAACAGCAGGTAGCCGTGAATAGTTGATGGTACACGCACGTCAAGAAATCCCTCATACAAATTATCTGTAACGATCATACTGATGTCAGGCCTCAGCAGCGCCACATTTACCGGCTAAACAGGCATATAGCGAGGTATCGGTTCACTCAGTTGAGGCTGCAGAACCCTCTGTGCATCCTCAACAAATTCACAAAGATGCCGTCTGGTTTCTCGCGGATCAATAATATCCTGACCAGTTGCTTCTGCGGTCCGAAATGGTGATGCGAGTGCGTTTAGCATCGCTTCAATCTCTTCGCGTCTTTTCTCCGGATCAGGAGCCGACTCTATTTCTCTTCTGTATGCAGCAGATGCGCCACCCGCGATATGCATAGATCCCCAATTCGCAGATGGCCAGGCGAAGCGTCTGAACATGCCACTGGGCCGATGCTGACATTGCCCGGCAACACCATAGAGTTTCCCCATTACGACAGTCGCCCATGGCATTCTGCTTTCACAGGTCATGGCAACCAGAGCTGCCCCGGCCCTCTCAATTCCCTGTTTTTCCGAATCAAGACCGACCATAAAACCTGGCTCATCAGCCAGTGAAATTATCGGCAAGTGGAATGTATCGCAAAGCTGCAACAACCGAATCACCTTCTTGCCGGACGCAGCATCTGTAGATCCGCCTTTGTGGCGAGGATTATTGGCCATCAGACCAACCGCGTAGCCGTTGAGCCTCGCCAGCCCCGTAATACGGGAACGACCATATAAGGGGGCAATCTCAAAAAATGAGTCTTTGTCTACGATAGCTTCAATGATCTTACGAACTTTATAGATCTTGCGTTGATCTCGTGGAATTGCCGACAACAATGATTCATCGGCGCGGTGCGGATCATCATCAATCTCAAACCGTGGTGTAAGTTCGGATACATTCGATGGTAGATAACTTAAGAATCGTCTGATCTGCTCGAAGGCGTCGGCTTCATTCTCCGCAAGATTGTCGATTACACCGCTGATACGAGTGTGGATCTGATCACCACCCAGTTCCTCTTTGGTAATATCGTAGCCCAGTGAAGCTTTTACGACAGGCGGTCCACCCGGAAAAAGCTGGCTGGTGTCCTTAACCATAAGATTGAAATGTGCAAGGCAGGCATTGATGGCAGGTAGCCCGGCGACCGAACCCATCACCGCTGAAACAACGGGTATCTGGCTAAGTAACCTGACATCAACCGAAGACCAGGAATTGCCATCAGGCAGATAGGTCCTGCCAATGTCTTCAAATGAACGAACGCTACCACCGGCTGCATCCAGCAATCTCACATAAGGAACGCGCCATTCCATGGCACGACGATTTGAAGGAAGCTCCATACCCAGACCACCGCCCACACCGCCTGAGCCTCCGCGAACCGTAAAATCACCTCCTGACAAAACAACCTTGCGCCCATCGAGTTTGCAGAATCCCTCAACTGCTCCTTTTGGTAGAACAGACTGCAGCTCGTTTTTCTCATAGGTTGCTCTTCCCATCAGGCCCATAAATTCATTGAATGAACCTGGGTCGACCAACCCCTGTATCCTTTCACGAACCGTTAATTTGCCACGATTGTGCTGCCTTTCGATGCCTTCAGAACCTCCCATTTTCAGGGCAAATTCCTGGCGCTTTTTAATCTCTTGGACTTCTTCTTTCCAGGTCATTTGGGTATTCCTGTTTTGTAGGTCCACTCAACTGTATTTCTGAGCTGTTGGGTCGTTTTTATAGATCATCCTGGGCGTGTCCCCTTTTTTGTGGGGTTCACCGGCTGAATGTTAGTTGGGCTGGGTGGATCCCCGCTTTCGCGAGGATGACTGGTAGGTTGTATTGGATGACTCAAGGTCTCTGGATCCTCGCTTTTGCGGGGATGATTCAAGATCAGCTTTGCTGATCTTGAATCACTTTTTGTAGTCATCGGTTTCTTTGTAGGGGCCATCTCGCCATTGGAGTGCTGCCTTTAGGCCGTTTTCACGCATCTGGTCCTGATATTGATACGAGAATTCTGTGAACTGTCCCATGGCATCAAGATCAGTACTGCTCCTTACAGAAGAATAAATCCCCATATTTTCATAGAAGCGATTCATATTGACCTTGAGGATTGCCAGATGATCGGCTGACATGGTGGCTATCCGATCAGCAAACGAAAGGGTTCGACTATCCAGTTCATCCAGCGGCCAGGAATAGTTAATCATGCCCATCTCTTCAGCTTCTTTTCCAGTCACATTCTCACCGGTGTAATAAAGTTCCTTGGCTTTACGCATACCAATCACCAGTGGCCAGATGACACCAGTCCTGCTTGTTCCCAGTCCTCTTAATCCGGGATGACCCAGTTGCGCATCATCAGAGGCAACAACAAGATCTGCCATCATTGCCAGTTCACAACCTCCTGCAACAGCATAGCCATGTACCTGGGCAATCGTGATTTTTGCCATATTCCAGAAGTACATGTGGATGTCAGTAATCTGTTGCATCCCTGTCCTAATACCCATCATCAAACGACGTTTTTTGTCATCTACCTGCTTGTGTCGCCTGACTACAGCGTCTGCTCCCCCTCCTGACGGTGTTAGATCGTATCCGGCACTAAAGGTACGTCCCTCGCCTTTTACAATAATGACTCGAATCTCGCTATCCGCTTCCATATCATGGAGGGCCTCATTGAATTCGTGCATCAGCTCCTGTGACAACGCATTCATCTTCTCTGGTCGGTTAAGTGTAATACGCCCCACACGACCGTCTGTGCCTAGTCGATCTACTACAATATTCTCAAAATCACTCATCTTTCCTGTCCTGTATTTCCTGATATTCTTGTTTGACTATGTTTTCTGTGCAGTTTTGAACCATCCACCGTGAAGATCTGATCAGTTCTTTCACTACTCTATTCGTTTTTCCTCCCCGACAACGTAACAGAATAAAGCTATCAAAACATCAGGTTGAGTCATCAAACCTCTTCGCATGGCTTTGACAAAGCGATTAACTGCCTTGCTGATTTGTAATTATTCATAAATTCAATAAGGATAACCGTCAGACCTCAGTTCAAGGACAGAATCATGACTATTCAACTACGCCAGATTTGCCTGGTCGCCCGGGACCTCGCATCTGTAATTGATGACCTGACTCACATCCTTGGTATCAACACCTGTTTCATAGACCCCGGGGTTGGCCGCTTTGGGCTGGAGAATACTTTGTTGCCAATTGGGCGTAACTTTCTGGAGGTGGTTGCACCGATTGAGGAAAATACAGCAGGTGGTCGCTATCTTCAAAGAAGGAACGGGGACGGGGGCTATATGGTGATCTGCCAGGCTGACAACCGACAGAATCAGCAAGTGCTTAGACAGAGAGCATTGGATAATGGTGTCCGAATTGCTCACGAAGCAGATCGAAAAACGTGGCATATCTGTCAGCTACATCCTGGCGATATGATCGCCTCATTCTTTGAATATACCTGGGATGAAAACGAGGACTTCAACAATAACTGGCCACCCGCAGGAGGACTGGGCTGGACAGATCAGGTGAAACAGGATGTGACCATTGGCTATCTGGCGGTTGAGTTACAGTCTCCGGACCCTGTTAGATTGGCTGAAAAATGGGGACAGGTCCTGGATACTGCGGTGAACCGTGACGGTGAAATCCTGTCCCTGGATCTCAACAATTCGACCATTCGTTTTGTTGAAGCGTTTGACGGTCGAGGAGCTGGATTGGGTGGTATCGACCTGCTGGTGCGAAACCGGGACTCCATCCTGCAAGCGGCTGAGAAAAGAGGATGTTACATCTCCGATGAGCAGGTTGATATCTGTGGTACGCGTTTCTACCTCAAGCAGGAAAAATAGATCGCTAACAGGCGCTAGGTAACAGCTGCCTCTGCAGCTTTTCTCAGCTGTAATTCTTCCTGCACTTTTGCGTGATAAGACTTGTCGATCCTGTAGCCCGCGTAGATACAGGCAGCAATCAATCCCCAGACCATTGCAAAGGGACCATCAATAATCCCCAAAGCGTAGATTTTATCCGGGTGTATCTCACTGGCCGGGACACCCTGTGGAAATTCAATTACATCGAGAGCGACACCAGCGACTACGTGACCAATGCCATTGGTCACCTTTGCAAAAAAAGTTCTGGCCGAATAGAAGATCCCCTCTTGCCTTCTGCCCGTGTTCAATTCGTGCTCATCAGCAATGTCAGCCAGGGCTGACATCACACTAATATTAAGTACAGAACCACAGACTGAAGACAACGTCCCCCAGAAAATAACGAAGGCAACCAGAGCCCAGGTTGTGTTTTCTGGCGCAAGATCAAACAGGCGCAGGGTCACCGCCATAGACCAGGCAACGCTCAATCCAGCAGCAGTCGCAACCGTCGTCCAGCGCTTCTCAAACTTCTGATGCAGCCTGGCTGCCGTCAGGAAACCGATTAGATAACCGAATACATTTCCCAGTATGAGCCAACCAATCTGCTTATCGGTAAATTCCCAATAGAAGGTGCCCATATAAAGCCCAAGGGTTTCGTGAGTACCAATTGTGACAGACAGGAAAAACAAACCCAGCAAGAGAAAAAGGTAATTTCTATTCTGGATAGCCGAATACATTTCGGCGGCCAACTGGCGAATGCTGAAGGGTGGCAAATCATCAGGGACTTTCTTCATGCGGACTATCTGCCCTCGAGTTGCAAAAGCCGAACCCAACATACAGACCATAATCAGGCTAGAGCAGAATAATACGATAGGCATGTAAGCGACCTGGGTCATGCGGCCATTGTCAAATGACGGAAATATGACAAACCAGACAATCACATGCATGATGATCACACCAACGAAAGTGAAGACGTTGTTGTAGCTCATGATTTTTGACCGTTCAATATAGTCATCAGACAACTCCGCACCCATCGCCAAATGCGGTACAGCAAAAAGTGTTGAGCAAACCCGCATCAACACCGTAAACAACGCAAACCAGCCGAACAACGCCATGTCTTCCATACCAGCGGGAGGATTAAATATCAGGTATATTGTTACGACCAGTGGAAGTGGTGCCGCATACATGAAGGGGTGACGTCGACCCAGTTTTGATCGCCATCGATCTGATATTGACCCCATCAAGGGATCCGTTACGGCATCCGACGCAATTCCTATAGTAACAGCCATGGCTGTCAGAGTTCCGGATAGCCCGAGGATCTGATTGTAGTAAAAAAAAGTCAAGGCGTTGAAGATCCAATTGGTTGCAGCTTCACCAGACGCACCTATCCCAAACGCCAACTTTATTGGCATGGATACTGTTTCTTTACTCATTATTGATCCTCAGCCTGGCTGTTAACGCTGATATGTAATCGGGTCCAACGCCACAGCATCCGCCAATGATGGTAGCACCAGCCGCCTGGAACCGTTCACTCATGTTAAGAAAGAAATCGATATCCATATCGTTTCTTAAACCTGTTTGTATTTCATTATCAAGAGTCCACTCAGGGTCGACAGGGTTGAGTCGATTGGGATAGGCCCCTACTGGTTTATCAGTTAACTCGACAACTTCCTTTATTGCTTCAGTTATTGCCTCTGGGCTTGTGCAATTGAAAAGGTAGGCGTCCACATTGAATTCCTGAAGTTGTTGAAACGCTTCAGTAACTGATTCGCCACTTCGCAATCCTCGCCCGGGAATTTCGTTGAGCGTCCATGAAACCATTACTGGTTTTCCCTCGCCATATGAACGCGCCTGACTGACAGCGTGCACCGCCTCTGCACCACTTGACATGGTTTCGCAGAGAAAAACATCAACATTTGCATTCAGCGCCCGCACCATTTCCTGGTAAACCGGTAAAGCCTCCACCTCTGCTGGTACCAGATCAGGACGGTAACTCTCTGACAGGGGGGGTAGCGAACCTGCGACTATAATTTCTTCACTGGCGAGAGCGCTTTCGATAACGGCGCGCCTGGCTAACTCGCCGGCCAAACGTGTCAACTCAACATATCTTTCAGCAAGGTCACTCTTGCCCAAGTAGCTGGGTACAGTTGAATAACTGTTGGTTGTAATGATTCTTGCACCCGCTGCGATATAGTCTTTGTGGAGCTCGACTACCTGTTCTGGCGCATCCAGCAATGCCTGAGCAGACCAGAGCCCAGTGCCAGCACCGGCACTTCGGCGAATCAGTTCACCACCCATGCCGCCATCTAATACCCTAATCACGATTGACCTTGCTCTCGATTGTTATTGTTCTTGCCGGGTGAATGCTACCTGAATCCAGAGATAAATTGACCGATATAATCCACACATATAAGTCATCCCGTATTCGGAATGATGTCTTTTGCCACTCTCTCAATCACTTCAAAGCGGGGATCAAACGATGGCAGAATCATCACCTGATCTAAACCGGCATTTTCAAGCTGATTCAGTTTTTCCAGAATCTGATCCTGCGCACCCACCATACAGCTGGCTTCGATAGTGTCTCGATTAATGAACCGTTCTTCTTCAGGATGAACCCAACAGTTGTGTCCGAAATGAATGCGCTGATGACGTCGCGCCTCAGGGTATGCTTCAAGCAGACTGGTGTATTCATCCCATATTGAAGCCAGTTGATTCGAGGGCTGATGACCGAAATTTCGATATTGATCATAGGCAAAATGGATCGCGGCCATCACAAAGGCACCACATTCATGCTTCACTCTATCTGAGTCAATCTCTTCTCCCTGATCCAGCACGACCATAGTCGTCAGCGCTGTTGTATAGTACGAGTTCCTGTCGATCATCTTGCCACTATCTTCAGCACCTTTTTCAATCATCGACCACACAGCTTCCATCACACCGGCGCTGGCGGGTAGTGCCAGCACTGCACCATCGCCATGCTTTCCGGCTAACCCCAGCGAGCGTGGCCCAAAACCAGAAACATACATCGGGATTCTGTCTTCGAAATTTACAAATCCCTTATCCGGCATCACATGTATAATGGGAATCTCCTTGTCGGACATATGCACAAATGCTTCCTCACCTTTCAGCAAGGGTTCAATTTCAGATAAATACCCATCGAATTCCTTAATGCGATGCGGCGGCAGCCCCATAATACGCATAGCCGTATTTCCAGCACCCACGCCAAAGAAGGTACGACCCGGTGCGAGGGCATTGATAGTCGCAATTCCTGCAGCATTAACCGCTGCTGGACGAGTTCCGCTAATGGCAACACCGGTACCTATCTTGATGCTCGAGGTTCTTTCAGCAACCAGTGCCAGCGTCGCATAACAATCTGACCAGATCATCTGGCTGTCTGCCAGCCAGGCATGGGAGTACCCCAGTTGCTCGGCTCGCACAATATAATCAATATCCTTAATATGTGAAGCTGCACAAATTCCGATATCCATTCAATACCTCCGATACTCTTATCGAACCCATGATCTTATTTCTTTTGTTGTTTGTCCACGCACGTCTCGGAGCAACGATGCAAGTGAATATCGACCCTCTTAATGATTTAACTGATGGTGTTCAGGATATATAGTAAGTGCAACAGGTCCACCCATTCCCACATCGAAACAGATAATCAAGTTGTTCTAACAGGTAGGTGACTATGGCTAACTATAAATACTTTGATGTCGAGACTGTAACCCCAAGGATAGGCGCGATCATTCATGGTCTGAACTTGAATGAAGAGATCAGCACAGAAGCATTTGATGAACTACATGAAGCTTGGATGCAACACCTTGTTCTCTTCTTCAGGGACCAGCAAATTACCCATACCGAACTTCTAAGATTCGGTCGACGCTTCGGAGAGTTACATATTCATCCCGCCGCACCCTACATCGATGGTAATCCGGCACTGATGAAAATTCATACCAGCAAGGATTCATTTCGCAACAATGGTGAAGGATGGCACTCTGATGTTTCAGCGGACGAGGAACCACCCGGGGCAACAATTCTTCATATCCAGCAAACGCCATCACAAGGAGGCGACACACTGTGGGCTAACATGTACGAAGCCTACGATGCCCTAAGTGAACCAATTAAGCATTTACTTTTAGAACTGACAGCTATACATGCAGCAAACTACACAGGATTCTATGGTGATCATCCTCCACAGAGAGAAAGCCCGCGATCTGAGCATCCAGTGATCCGCACCCATCCAGTAACCGGACGAAAAGCTTTGTTCATCAATAGCGGATTTACTCGTCAGATCAAGGTTCTGAGACGTTGGGAGAGTGATGCTCTACTCGACATGTTATTTGAACACATCAAGAATCCAAACTTTCATTGCCGATTTCAATGGCAGCCAGATTCAATCGCCTTGTGGGACAATCGCTGCACACAGCATCTGGCTGTATGGGACTACTTCCCGGAAACGCGGAGTGGCGTTCGCGTCACTGTCAAGGGCGGACGACCCTATTGACCGTGCAATTTCCGATATGCATCATCGCCTGCTGAACTGACTACCGAAAGCCCCAAGTCGTGTGCAACAAGAATGGAGGAACGCACCAGATCCGCATTCATATCCATCTGCATATTGTAAATCGTGGGATACGCCATAGTTGCCGCGACTACTGATTCGATCTCACTCATCCCTTCGACACTGTTTTCAAGTGAGAGGGACAACTGACCCAGGTGTACAGGCAATCCGACACTGGCAAAAAACTCTGCAACTCTTTTCGCCTCATCTTCATCCTCCATCATAAGCTGAGTTAAAGTCCCCATGGCAACCATCTCGCCATGAAGAAAGTTTGCATGTACGACTGGAATGGTCGTAAAGCTCTGTGCAACCGCGTGAGCCACTGCAAGACCACCACTCTCAAACCCTAGACCACTCAGCAACGTATTGGCTTCAACGACTCGCTCCAGTGATTCATTAACCTGACTGTCTGCCACAGCTTTTGCTGCTGCAACACCTTCTTCAAACAGAGTATTTGCACAAACCTCACCGATTGCGTAAGACGCCAGGGTTGGTCTTGCCCCTATAGTTGATCTTGCTGCCGGATTATTCAAACAAACACGCGCCTCATACCAGGTGGCCATGGCATCCCCCATTCCGGCCACCAGATATCGTTCCGATGCGTTGGCAACAATTTCTGTATCGACGATGACTAAAGCTGGATTGTTCGGGAAAAACTCGGCACCTGCGGAAACGCCATCAGGTGTATATAAAACCGAAACAGATGAACAGGGTGCATCGTTTGACGCAAGTGTCGGCACAATAACCACCGGGATATCCAGCCTGAAAGCAATACTCTTTCCAGCATCGACACACTTGCCACCCCCCACGGCGATCAGACAGTCCAGCTGGTGTGATTTCAGACTGTCTGCATGTGAATCAATCTCGTCCAGGGAGCATTCGCCGTTGAAGATACTGGTCACAGCTTCAATACCGACCTCTTCCAGGCTTCGGATAATTCGCCCACCATCAGCACCCAATCCACGTTTTGAGACCAGTACGCCAGTTTTTTTTGCATTTAGCAGTGACATGTACCGACCCGTGTGATCAACAACCCCTTTGCCCTGAATATATCGCTGCGGTGCAACCATTACTCTGGGTATTGGTTCACCTTCACCTGTAAAAATCGCATGTGGAAAATAAGTTGCTGGCATACTCACTTCAGAACACTCCTACGTTCAGGTATCAATCGGCTTTGTATATACGACTGACTGACAACTGTCCACTCTCACCAGGACTTCCTTCCACTTTAGATCTGAGGCACATGCATTTCTTCTCCCCAGGTATGCAAAAAATAACCTGCTGGCGTAGTATGGGACTAACTCGTATCAACGAATTAAGGAGCAAAGGATGAAATCACCAATCTGTGACATGCTGGGTATCGAATTCCCCCTACTGGCTTTTACCCACTGTAGAGACGTCGTAGTTGAAGTTTCCAAAGCAGGTGGAATGGGCGTTTTAGGTGCTGCTGGCTACAATGCAGAAACACTGGAAATTGAACTGAACTGGGTTGATGAACATATCGACGGTTTGCCATACGGTCTCGATCTGATTGCACCAACCAGTATGGCGATCACAGATGATATTCCTGAAGGCGCAGATATCAGTGACATGGTCCCCAACGAACACCGGAATTTTGCAGCAAACATTCTCGCTCAGCATCAAATTGATACTGCCGATGTATATCCAAGCGAAACTCGCTCAGGCGGCGGATTCTTAACCGAGGGGCGCGCTGCTAACATAATCGATGTCGCCTTTTCTCATCCCATCAAGCTGATCGCGAACGCACTAGGCGTGCCACCACGCTATATGCTTGAAATGGGTAAACTTAATGATGTTATCGTCGCTGCACTAGTCGGTGCGAAAGAACATGCTGTTAAGCAGGTTGAGGCGGGTGTTGATGTACTCGTTGTCGCAGGCACAGAGGCTGGCGGGCACTGTGGTGAAGTCTCCACTCTGGTATTGGTCCCGGAAGTTTGCCAGGCTGTTGAATCCTACAATACACCCGTGCTGGCTGCAGGCGGAATCGTTACCGGACGTCAGATGGCTGCCTGTATGGCGATGGGAGCAGCAGGTGCCTGGACCGGCTCGATGTGGCTGACCACTTCTGAAGCTGAAACCTCACCGGTAATCAAAGACAAATACGTACATGCAAGCTCCAGGCAAACCGTAAGATCCAAGGCAAGAACTGGCAAATATTCAAGGCAACTGCGTTCTCCCTGGACAGATGCCTGGGAATCTGAAGAAGCCCCCGAACCACTACCGATGCCCCTTCAATCAATGGTTAGTGAAGCACCTCTTGCTAAAGTAACAAAGCTGGCAGAAAGCGGTCACCAGGGTGCCAAGCAGTTAGCTACCTCATTTGTGGGTCAGGGCGTTGGTTTGATGAATTCTATTCAGTCAACTCGGCAGGTGGTCTACGAGTTTAAAGAAGACTATCTAAATGCTATAGACAGACTGAACAGCATAATGGAAGAGTAGATGACCGGGAGGTCTCGGTACCTCCCTCTCAGATCATTCCCTGGCGAATCAGGAGGGTGATATGGACAATAATGGTTTGAGGTAGGCGAGCTGGAGTCTTCTGAGCTGATGATAGAGAGCAATCGAAACCTTCGCGATACTCTGATCAACCAGGGCTATGACATCGAATATCACGAGTTCGGCGGAGATCACGACTTCGCCCATTGGCGCACTACCTTGCCCCTGGCCCTTATACATATGCTGGGCAACTAAAACACCATGATGGCACGCCCGGCAATTTCTCCATTCTCAAGTGCACTTGTCGCCTCGTTAATCTGATCAATGCTAAATCGTTCCGTGACCAGTGCATCGAGATCCAGCAATCCCTGGTCGTACCATTCAAGATATTTCCTGAAATCCCTGTCCGGTGAACAGCTTCCACCAATGCTGCCGATGAATTTCTTCTCATTCACCAGAATATCTGCCGCGTTCAACTCGACCGTCGTCTGCGGTACGCCCACCAACACGGCTGTTCCACCAGGTTCCGCTCCGAAGAAGCCATTTCTGACTGCCGGCACTATCTGCTCCATGGTTTGTTTAAGACCAATACAATCAAATGCAAAATCAGCACCGGCAACCGGGGTACCCCTCATGCTTCTCTTGTCTGGGTCTGTCGTGAGTTCCCTGATTGCCCTGATGGGATCAGTTTCTGAGGCGTTGATCGTATGAGTTGCACCAAACTGGGCTGCGAATTTCAGCTTCTCAGCGTCCAGATCGACAGCGATAATTGGATTGGCATTTAATGTCCTGGCAGCAACGACAGCAGATAACCCCACGCCACCAACACCAAAAATGACGACAGAATCACCTTCCTTAACGGCAGCGGTATGCTCTACAGCGCCTGCACCTGTCATAACCGCACACCCGATTATTGCAGTCACTTCCTTATTGATATCCGGACTCACCTTGACCACATACTGCTCATCCGAAATCGTCGTATCAGCCCAGGTAAATACATTACCGGCTTTAGCGATGTCCCCACCAGGCAGTTCAATCTCCACCGGATTCGGCACCCGACTGGTATTTGCAGCATCTCGTGGCACCCACGTCACCAGCACGGTATCGCCTTCCGTAACATGAGTCACCTCCGAGCCAACTTTAAGTACAATACCAGTAGACTCGTGCCCAAGAATCACGGGACTCACCCTCGGATTATGCATTTGATGTAACTGACTGTGGCAAATGCCACTTGCATACTGTTTGACAACAACCTGGTGGGGTCCTGGGTCCGGCAGTTCCAGATCAATAACCTCGAGTACTCCTTCTTCCTGTGGCAAGACAACGACTTTAGCTGGTGTGGGCATTTTTGTATTTCCTGCGGCATGAGGCTGATATTCTAATAGCATCTTCGGCGAGATGTCACTTCGGTGACAGAAAGAAACAACGGCACAACCGGCTACTCTGGCACGCTAAACGGCGAATATGGTATGAAAACAAGATAAACTTGCTGAACCCTCAAACAAAGTGAATATTGGCAGCCTGACAAAAATAGGGAATTGTATGATGGATACTCAACCTGATCTCAGAAAATCCTTTGTTACAGTGCTAGTTTTAATTGCTGTTAGTATGACAGCGACATCAGCCAGCGCTGAAACTTTCAAGGAAACCTATCAGGCATATCAGCAAGCTGTGGCAGCAAGAGACTGGCCTCTGGCCCTGACAACATCCGAAAGAGCACTTGATCAGGGAATTGATGCCTTTGATCGCAACGGTGAAAACGTTGCCAATCTGCGATTGAATTACGCCAGACAATTAATACGCAATGATCTATTCGTAGAGGCGGTTAAACAACTCGAACTGTGCCTGAAATCCAAGATCGCAAATCACGGTTCAAAATCTTCGGAACTTATCGATACCCTGATGGAACTTGGTAAAGCCTCAACTCACGCGGCACCTGCCGATGCGGGTGCGTATTTCTCCAGAGCCATCAAGAACTCAGTTGCCACCAAGAACGATATGCTAACCGCAAAACTTAAACTGGATGCTGGTCTTATTCTGCTAAAGATAAGTGAGAATGACTCAGCGTTAAAACATTTAAAAGAAGCACATCGATTCTATACGAAAAAATTCGGTGTTGAGGATATTCGAGGAGGCATGGCTGGCCTCGGACTCGGCAGAGTTTATTTCGAAGCAGAGAAGGACAAAAAGGCCTTGCAGGTACTTAACTCGACCCTTCTGGCTTTCAGTGCGACTGACAGGACAACCCAGCAATTTAATACAGCGACCAGAAAGCTGCTGGTCAATATTCTTGAAGTAATGGACAGGCGGGACCAAGCAACTGAACACTGTCTGGCAATTGCCATGGCAAATGCCACAAGCGACTCGGCGGACGCGCAACTCATCTATAAAGGAAGAAGATTCAACCCGCCCATGCTGGGTGTCAGAAATACCGACGGTATCGATGAGGCAGCATATGGGGGAGAGGTTCTCGTCAATTTCGACGTTAACGAGAAAGGATTTGTTGTCAACCCCACGGTTATCGAAAGCTCCACAGCATCGGCCGAGGCAACCGCGATCAAGGAAGTTAAAACTCAGCGCTACTCACCTCGGATATCAAAAGGCAAAGCAGTGATGGCGCACGATCTGGAATATCGCTATTCAAAAGAAAGTAATCTGAAGTTCGGCGGCTAAACGCCTGTAGCACCCCCACCTGGCTCTCCGATTGGACTTAATATTCTGTCTGGGGTATCCCCTGCCCCCTATCAGGGAAACGGCTGTCCAGACTCGCGTCAACCGTAACGCCGTAAGCCGTGTCTATCTCGAACTTGAACATCGGGGGCTGGTGCAGGCACGACAGGGTTCTGGTTTTTTTGTAACCAAGGGCGGATCCGAGCGTGAGCGAAACAGTTGGCGAAGGAGCGGTTCTACAGAAAGTCGAAGAACTTCTAACTGAAGCGTGGCTTTCACATCTCACGACAGAGCAACTGCTGGTATTGGTAGCATCAGAAGCCAAAAAAAAACTGGACCTCTCGACAGGAGAATAACAATGCTGATTGGGTTATTGCCATCGACAGATGGCTAGCACAAAGACCGACGTCGTCAACATCAATACCCTTAATACAACTGTCAAGCCTGCCAATCATAGGCAGACAATCTTCAATCAAGTACACTGCTCGTTCCTCGATATCCCAGGACATGAATATGGCAACGCCAGGTAGCCCAGAGTGGTTAGAATTGGTTAGCGAAGAAATCATTGATCCAGTCCAAAGAATCATTGATCCACACCACCATCTATGGATCAGGCCAGGAAACGACTATGTTCTTGAAAATCTCTGGCAGGATACAGGTTCCGGTCACAATGTTGAGAAAACCGTCTTCGTCGAATGCCATGCTGAATACCTAAAAGAAGGGCCTGATCATCTCAAACCATTGGGTGAAATCAGATTCGTCGTGTCTCAGGCTGAACTGTCGGCACTGGGAGTAGGATCAGAAATAGCGGGAATCGTCGCTCATGCCGACCTGACTCATGAAGCTTTGCGCGAAGTACTGGATGCTCACGTCAATCTGGGGGAAGGTCGTTTTCGTGGCATCCGGCACGCTGCTGCACACGCAGAGCATCCGGAGGCACTATTGATCGCAGGACGAGCACCAGCGGGACTGTATCAGCGTGAAGAGTTTCGTGCGGGCGTCAGATTACTCGGTGAATTGGACTACACCTACGATACCTGGCATTACCACTACCAAAATCAGGACTTCTGTGAACTCGCCAGGTCTGCACCAGGCACAACCATGATCCTTGATCACTTTGGCACGCCACTTGGTGTAGGACCTTATGCGGATAAACGTGCAGAAATCTTTGAACAGTGGAAGCTGGATATGGCGGACATTGCAAACTGCGATAACGTTGTCGCAAAGATCGGCGGCCTGGCAATGCCTGACAACGGATTCAACTGGCATAGCAGGGAGCTACCGCCAACATCTGATGAATTTGTCGCAGCGCAACGAGACTACTATCTGCACACGATAGATTGCTTTGGCCCAGATCGGTGCATGTTTGAAAGCAACTTTCCCGTCGACAAATTCTCTATCTCCTATCATGTCCTCTTCAATGGATTCAAGAAGATCGTCAGCGACTTTTCTGCCAGTGAGAGAGACGCAATGTTCTATGGCACGGCAGCCAGGACTTACAAAATCTGACAGCAGTCATGAGCATAAGAAGGACCCATGACAACCGCCCTATGAATGCTGGACACTCAATCTCGAGGTAGCAAATGATTGATCCGGATACATACGCTTGGACAAGATTCGAGATCACTTTCTACTACAATGCGCATATCACACGTGTCTTTAGAATCTGGACCGAATCTCGGGGCTAGAGTCTTTTTTTTTGCTCGCGGTGTATAAGTTAACAGGAATGAAAACTTCAGAGATGACCATGGAGTTCCGAGGATCAGTGACGAATACACCTGGCTATTCAGGCATGATGCGAGCGCCTCAGGTGAAATCACTCACCTCATCGACAAGAAGCAGTTTTCGTTTACATTCGGCTTGACGCGATCCTAAGTTGTTCAACCCAATAAACGGTACCGCCTGCAACGGCAACAGGAATCAATACCAGGTTGATGACTGGTATCACGATGACAAAATACACTATCAAACCAAACAACAGGGCCTGCATCGGTCTATCCTCCAGTCGTTTCCGCAACTCAGAGAAGGAAACCTGATTATTATCAGCAGCATAGTCAGTGTACTGCACAGCCATCATCCAGGCACCGAAGATGATCCATGCAAAAGGAGCAACAGCGTTAAGGCCAGGGATGACCGATAACAAAAGCAGGCCAAGGAAACGAGGCAGAAAATAAAGCAACTTACCAAATTCACGAGCCACTGCTCTGGTTAGGACGACAGCAAGGTTAATGCGCGGGTGATTCAGACCCGGGACCAACTGCTCTTCGACTTTTTCCGAAAGGATGGCATTAAAGGGGGACGCGATAACATTGGCCAGGAAGGAAAAACAATAAATCCCAACTGCGAATATGACGATAGCAGCTAGCAATCCTATCAACCAGGCCAGAAACTGGAGCCAATCGGGCAACCACTCTGTTAAAACCAGCATCCAGGTATCGTATTGAGATATCCCATAAGCCATGATGACACCCAGAACAACTATGTTGATGATGAGTGGCACAATCACATACTGACGAAGTCCCGGCTGACGAACCAGTCTCGCACCTTCGAAAAAGCAATTAATCCCGTTCATGGCTGTCATTGTAACTTGTCTGGTGTTGAATCTGGCAGTATTCCACCCACGATATGGAAAGTCTTAATCACACTTATGCAGAATACATCCCCCATTTCCTGACCATCTGATGGTTGATTTCGCCATTGTCATACCGTTAGTATGTATTGCCTATTGCCCCATTACTGCAATTCTTGGCAAGCAGGATCCACTGGGCTCGTCTTACGCATTCCAGGTATTTTCACCTTCTCTTAGGTTTGTGTTTCTTGGGGTCTTAGTACTGATGTTTCAATGTGGTATCAAGAGATACACATCGACAAGTAGTTGAATTCAGCAGTTCACTGCCGACCACACTTTGTCAGGCTTGAGGTGCGACTGACAGATCAGGACAGATAGTAATCGGATAAAGGTAATGAGCGTATTCTACGCCTGGTAATTTTATAAACCGGGTTGACAGCAGCTGGCGCAACACAGGGAAGCCCGGGTTCACCAAGGCCACCCCTCTTGTCACCTCCAGACAGCAACCGTTGTTCTAGCGAATTCCTTCCCAGGCTTCTCGACGACCAGAATCAGGGTCGGACACTAGTTTTGAACTGGTGTCAAATTTCATGTTGGATCGACTAACAAGATCATAGGGTGGCCAACCCGGGTCCCCATCACGAATAAAGTTAATCCAGGCTTGATGCATCGCGTCGGCAACACCTTGCGGCAATTCACCCGGACCAATAAACGCTTCCACACCTGCCTTGTCCAGATTGTTAAAAACAAACGGAATCTCCAGCGCATGGGTTGATTTCAGACGTTCAATTCTGGACTCCCACGCAAACAGATACATCCAGGTATTCGCGCCGTGCTTCGCTCTTGCTTCAGCCAGTCGAAGTGCAGGCATACGAAACACATGATCGGTTGATAAATGCGTAGCCAACGCACTGACATCAGCATCTGGAAAGGATGCGCGATACGCGTCAAGGAGATCCTGCCCACCACCATATTGCAGCAATACCGCATCGAGTTTTGTTTCATCCATGTTCCCGGTTACGAAGAGGGTACCTTCATCCTTGTTTGAACCCACAAGAACATCCACATTGCTGCCCATGCCATCTGCAATCGCCTTAAGAGGTGATTCAGGCAATACCTCATTGTCTTCGCAGGGGTAGAAGGGAGAAACGGCGACACCCAGGTCTGATGCGCCACCTCTGGACACATCAAGATCTATCTGGCTTTGTACCTTAAGAATATCTTCGACAGGTGCAGACTGCAGTTCTTCGATGGACGAAGCACTCATTGCTCCCAAAAACAAATCGGTGACTTTCTCGGCTGCATCTTTTGGCAAGGTATGATGTGCTGCACCACTTTGCGGTATCGCACGCTGAAACAATCCCTGTGCGATCGGTGAACCCAGAATCGTACAGACACTGAATCCCCCGGCTGACTCCCCGGCAATCGTTATCTGGTTCGGATCACCACCGAAGTTGCTGATATTTTCTCTCACCCACTTTAGTGCTGTAATTTGATCGAGAGTCCCGTTTACTCCAGATGTTGCATATTCAGCACCGAATCTTGAGAGGTCCGCAAAACCCAACGCGCCCATACGATAGTTGATACTAACCACCACGATATCACCATTGAGAGCGAAGTTCGCCCCGTTGTACCATGGTATCGCACCCTGGCCTGTTCTATATCCGCCGCCATGAATCCAGAAAAAGACCGGCCGATAATTATTATCAATCATCGGTGTCGTGATATTGAGAAACAGGCAGTCTTCGTTCCAGTTCACCGGCGCGCTATCTGTCATACCGCCGGTTGGTATCTGAGGAGCTGCCGGACTGAAGCGGGTTGCCTGCCTAGTTTCTGACCATCCTGCATGGGGCTGCGCTGCCTTGAACCTTAATTCACCCGTTGGGGCAGCAGCATAGGGAATTCCCGCAAACAACAACACGTCATCCTTTATTCTTCCCTGTACCGGACCAAACGTTGTTTCTGTAATAGTAGTCACCACCAACCCCTATATCCTTTCGATTATGGTCGCCGTACCCATTCCCGGCAACCACGTCCTCAACGTCTGCCGGGTCAAAGCCAACCTTGTCCTTCAGGCCATTCAAGACCTGCGCCATTACGCGTTGCG
>PBRC01000062.1 GCA_002725285.1 Gammaproteobacteria bacterium
TTGCCATGTAGTAACCGATTGATTTTATTGACTAACAATTTGCCCCTATAGTCTCGGCCGCACAAATTCGGTACTTTACGGACAAGAACTAGTTAGTTGACTCTTTCAAGCAAAACTGAAAATTCGGATTCGCTTTCAAATTGGCAAGCCAGTGACGCGGATGGCGTGGTTCCTTACTGCCGTCAGCTGAAGGCGTACCACATCTAATGATCCTGCCGCCTATCAACTCAGCATACCATCTTAATCCTGGTTGCAGGCCAGAAACTCTGCAGGCTGTGTGACGTCAGCCCATATGGTACCACCTGGCCCTTCTTGCCAAGAGACACTGCTGCTAATTTAAACTGAAGCAGAGGAGTTTCAAATGAGCATGTCAAACACAGAAAAACACCTTAAGGATATTGGGCGCAAGACCCGTCGTAAGTTTTCATCAGAAGAGAAAATCAGAATAGTACTGGATGGATTGCGCGGCGAGTATTCAATCGCTGAGCTATGCCGCAAAGAAGGTATTAACAACAATCTCTATTATCGCTGGAGCAAAGATTTCCTGGAAGCCGGAAAGAAACGACTGGCTGGTGATACGGTTCGTGAAGCCAACACAGATGAAGTGGTTGATCTCAAGAAAGAAAACTCTGATCTCAAGCAAGCGGTGGCTGAACGGTATCTACGCCATGACTGGCTTAAAAAAGTCTGACTGGGCAGGGTGTGATTACGGTCGAAGACTGGTGCGCAGCGCATCTGAAGTCTGAGTTTTATCAGACGGTCTGCAAACTCGCTAAAAGCAGTAATTGTAGTCTTTCTGATTTTACAATGAATGTGGTTTGAGGAACTGAAAGTTGATATCCAGATCAGAACTGCGGAAAAACCACAGCTAAATCGAACTACGAAGCAGCTAAAAGGTTTATGATGGCTCCATCCATTGAGTATAAGGCAGTGAATTTTGAGAGCATGGCAAGTAAACAGTTTCGGTGAGCCAGCAGATGTGTTGACGTTCAATGACAACGCGGCATTATTTGAAACTGATCCAGATCAGGTAAAAATAAAAGTTGAGGCTGCCGGTCTTGGCTTACCTGACGTTTTTTCGTGCCAAAACAGCTATCCCCTCACACCACCCTTGCCTTTCGTTCCATCGCAGGAAGCGGCCGGGACCATTGTTGAAGTAGGAGAGAACGTCGATACAAATCTAATCGACCAACGTGTACTCGGTCCTACACTCTTTCAGGAGCAAAGAGGTGGTCTGGCTGAATTCTGCCTGATGTCGGCACAGGCGATATATGAGATCCCCGACGGCATGAGCAGTGAGGAGGCGGCAGGATTCTATATTCCTTATCAGACCGCCTGGGTTGGTTTGATTCATCGCGGGAAAATTACCGCAGATGATACTGTTTTAATTCTAGGTGCTTCTGGCAGTTCTGGCTGTGCTGCTGTACAGCTGGCAAAGGCGGTGGGGGCACGCGTCATAGCAGTCGCTGGCGGCCCTGAAAAGAGTCGTTTCTGCCTGGAGATTGGTGCTGACGAGGTGATTGACCATCACAGCGGCGATATTACGGGTTCAGCACGAGAACTTACTAAAGGGCGAGGCGTCGATGTAATTTTTGATCCTGTCGGTGGCAAGCCAGGTAGAGCCGCATTCAAGGCCATCGCATTTGAAGGTCGATTTGTAGTGATCGGCTTTGCCAGTGGTGAATGGGCCCGAGTAAATATATCAGAGACTTTACTGACTAATGTTTCCCTGGTCGGCGCAATGCCTTCCGGGTTTAGCTCTGAATTCTATATAGATGCCCACCATGATCTAATGGAACATTGGAATGATGGCAAGCTAAAAGTTGTGGGTAATCAGGTTTTCAAATTCGAAGACGGATTAAAAGCGATCCAGCATATCGCCTCAGGAAAGGTTGAAGGTAAGGTAGTCGTTAGCGTTTCAGGCGACTAACAGTCAGCCCCTGGCATTAGCATGCGGTTCATTCGAATTAACCGCCAGCAAAAACGTCTTTTGCGAACGCTGTGTCTGCATATTCATTTATTTCGTGAACTAAACCGTCAACAACCTTATACACCTGACAGTAGGTATTGTTATATGGTTTGCCACTTTTGGTCATTCTGTCTTTCGCGTAGGACTCAACTACGACGTAATCACCTTCTGCAATAATATTTGTAATAACAGAGCTACCCATGCTCTCCATCAGCTTTTCGGTCGGCGCGAGCAGCTTTGCATATATGTCCTGCTTACCTCGATAGGTACCGAAACCCGGGATTACCCAGACAGCGTCTTCATCTAAAAATTCCATAACATCAAGGCCTCTGGCCAGCACTTTTTTAATAAGTTTTTTATTTTCTTCGATGGACATCATCTACTCCCTGGTCATTGATTTGTGTTTGATATGGATATTAGTATCACACGAGGATGAGGCCAAGCGATAAGTGTCGAGAATGAATAACCAATCTGAAGCAGAGTAACCAGTTAATCATCTACTGGCTTAAAGAAATACCCAGAGGCGAAGATGATTCTCTGTATACAAGAGTGTTTGATCCGGGTCAATAATCCGGACATCAGTCCCGGATGGCTAAATTTTACCGGGACCTTTCACTGACTTAAATGCTATGGTTTTTTAAACGAAGGAGAATCTGATCATTGGAGCAATTGCAGGGCATTATCTGTAACCTTGAGCGCTTTGCGACTCACGACGGACCCGGCATTCGGACAACCGTATTTACCAAGGGCTGCCCGTTAAACTGTGTTTGGTGTTCATCACCGCACACAAGAAATCAATCACCGGAAATCCTCTACAGCGAGAATCGCTGTGGAAGGTCTGGTGCCTGCGCAAAAACCTGTCCGGAAGACGCCCTGAAACTGTCCGATGAGGGTTTACAAATTGACAGAGATCTCTGCACTACCTGCGGTGACTGTATTGAGGTGTGCACCAGCAGAGCATTAGAAATAACCGGTGAATCAATGACAGTTGAAGAACTCTTCAGGGAAGTCGATAAGGACAGTTCCTTTTACCGACGATCCAGCGGTGGCGTGACAGTCAGTGGCGGCGAACTTACGATGCAATCAGAGTTTGTGATCGCTTTTTTTAAGAAGTGCAAGGAACAGTACATTCATACTGCCATCGAAACATGCGGATTATCACCATGGTCCCGTCTATCTGAAGTTCTACAATATGTTGATCTTACCTACTTTGATATCAAACACATGGACGACAAGGCACATCGTAAAATTACCGGTGCGTCCAACAGAGAAATCCTCTCTAATGCAAAACGAGTCGCAGAAACTCATGAAATGGTCATCCGCGTTCCTGTGGTCCCTGGCCATAATGATTCTGAAGAGAATATCGTCGCCACCAGTCGATTCGCCGCAGGGCTTGGTAAAGGTTTTCAGGGAATCGAGTTATTACCTTACCACCGCCTCGGCACCACTCGCTACTCACAGCTGGATATGACTTACGAGCTGGATGGATTGGAGTCTCCTGATGATGACCATATGAAATGGCTTAAGGATCTCGTCATGCTCGAGGGAATCCCGGTTGATATTGTTGCCTGACTGTTTCGCTCTCCTTCATCTGCTCTTTGCTTTTAGATAGTTTCGTCAGGTAATCCTCTTAAGTGTCTCTTTCGCTAGTAGTGCCAGCGCTTCCCTGTGCTCCACTCGTTCAGACAGTTTCGCGGCTCCGGCTCCCGCCTTAGTACGCTGCAGAACTACGCGAAAAGAGAAGCATGGGCTCCACACTCGCGATTCTGTCAAGATAGGGCAGTTCGCCGCTGGTTGTTCTCTATGTAAGTGCCATTCGGGTCAGGTCCGAATCAACTGATATTCCTGATTCGAACCCAATCCGCAAAGGACAATTAGCCTTCCTGTATCAGACCATACTTCACGTACGTGGGTCTGATTCGATCTGATAGCAGACCAATCTTGCCAAGGTTGGGGACCATGTATTCATGAACTGTTGATCGCTGCTTTGATCCTCCCTGCAACAATGCCATATCTGCCTGTTCAATCTGGGGTCCAAGAACATCCTTAAGGTCTGCCGGATCAATTCCAGCGTCAGTAAAGGGCTTAGACTGATCGATACCATCTTCATCACCCTGACCCAGCAACATGCCGATCGCGGCGAGACCAAAATCTTCCAAAGCAGCCCTGTCCTCTTCAGACATCGTGGGAATCTCTTTCGCCAGAGAAATGATACCAAAATTGACGTGCCTGGCCTCATCCTGCGCGGTGAGTCTAACGATACTGGCGAGGAGCGGATCCTCTGCCTGAATCATCATGTTATAGAATGTTCCCATGGCTAGACTTTCAACCAATATATTCATCCCAACGCTCTTGGCCTGCCAGGTATCAGCTGCAAGGATGGCATCAAGTACTTTTTTCAGAGCCGGTGCAACCGGGTACTTACCATCCAGCTTATTGAGATAACGGTCAAAGACTTCGACATGCCGTGCCTCGTCCATTACCTGAGTCGCCGCGTAGAGTTTGCCTTCAATCGTCGGGACACTGTCTACCAGTTGACCACAGCACAGAAGCGCGCCCTGCTCGCCATGCAAGAACTGTGATAGCGTCCATCCTGCCATATTGGCCAACAGATCACTTTGTGTCGACTTGCTGAGTTTCCCAAAAAACTCGGTCTGGGCGATGCCTGTCTCCGCTCGGCTGAAAACATCACTGTCCTCTCTCATGCTCTGGTCCCAGTCTATGTCAACAGAAACGTTCCATTGATCACGCTTGGCCAGTTCATAAAGATTATCGAGTTCCGGGGTGTCAGACTCGTAGTCAAATTTCCAGGTTGTTGGACATTTTGTTTCAATTTGTAAATTCATACATTTCTCTTAAGTAAAGGGATACCAAATTCGGTCAAACAAAGTAGCATTTACGGGCGAAAATAGTGATCGCAATAGACTCTGCCCGGCGGAAAAAGGTAAAAATAAGCGGGTGTTTTGATCCAGATCAAATTCTTATCAGAGACAATAAGCGGACAGCTTCAGTTCTCAAATCTATTATACGTAGCGCCTGCTCTTTATATCCCTACGCGCTCAACAACACGGCAATGTTCTCACCGCTATACACCGAATCGATCGCTCTCTGGCAATCATCAAAAGATGTGGTTTCGGTAATCAATGGCGTTGGATCGACCTGTTTCCGGCTAATCATATGGAGCGAATCGACCATGCTGCCACCGAGGATTCCGATGATCTTCAGCTGTTTTACGGTCCACAACATCGGGTTGACTTCCATTGGAGAAACGAATCCGGCGAGTACAATCCGCCCACCGCGTTTGACCATCTGGGCTGACTGATTCAACACCATCCCGTCTCGGACACAGATGAGAACCGAGTCTGGACCACCGTTGGTCAATTTCACAACTTCCGATGTCACATCTGCCTGTTTTGGATTAAGTGCGACATCAACCCCGACCTGCAACGCTTTCTGTAGGCGTGATTCAACCATATCAACGATGATAACCGGTGAAGCACCTGCGACCCTGGCAGACATCGCAGCCAGAAGACCAATTTTCCCTGCACCAAATACCACCGCGGACTGCCCTGGTTTTACGCCAGCACTTGCGGCAGCACCATTACCCGTGCACAAGGGCTCAACAAACACCGCTTCTTCATCACTGACATGATCAGGCACCTTCTGCACACCCGATGGCGTGGAAAGAAAATACTCAGCCATACACCTGTAATTTTCATATCCGGGATTTGGGGATCCGATTCCAGCCGGATCGGGATTGCCCAGAGGCACTGCCCTGTCTCCCACTGACCAGCCTTCTGCACCATCACCCACTTCGACTACTTCGGCAATGAACTCGTGACCTGGGATAGAACCTGGCCGAATATACCCAAAACCCTGGTCGATGTTGTTAAAGGAACCATCCAGGTACTCAAGATCGCTGCCGCAGATACAGGCGTAGATTGTCTTAAGCAGAAGCCAGCCTGGTTCCACCTCCGGTACCGGAATTTCCTTGCAGGTGAGTACACGCTTTTCTCCGGTTGCCACACAGGCTTTCATCAACCTATCCCGCTTGAGCAATCACTATGAAGATGGTTTAAGCATGTTGGCATAACCTGCAATGAACCGTGACAGACTCACATCATCCACTTCGACATTGACAATAGATGGCTTCCCGTTTGCTGCTGCCCGTTTAATTGCTGGCAGGATTTCCTCAGGGTCGGTGACCTTCTCGCCATAGCCACCCCACATCTCTGCCATTTTTTCGTAACCAACCATATGAGGCAGTTCAACGTTACAATGCCCTTCTTTTTCATACTCATGGGGACGGGCATATCTTTCAGCTATGGCGATCATTCCCCAACTTGAATTGTTGGAGATAACACAGACAAGAGGAATGCCCAATCGCGCCGCCGTCTCCAATTCCATCGAATAGAATCCGAAACTGCCATCGCCCGTATACAAGAGAACCGGTTTTCTATTCGCCGCCCAGGTACCGACTGCAACTGCCGGACCTGCACCAATTGTGCCGTTGGGACCTATCGACTGGGACTGGATCTGACCGGGCCTGTAAGCCGTGGTTGCGTCGATCATCCATACCAGTGCCTCCCCACCATCGACGACGACATTCCAGTCCTGACCCTCCTGTTCAACAAACCTGGCAACCTCCCCGGCACATCTGGCCGGATGAGCGGGTGTCTTTGTTTCGCTATATTCCACGGGCAATCCTGCGCTCCCTCCGGGTCTGGGTGCGCCCGTCCAGGGATTATCCGCTTTCGGATTACGTTTTTCTTTGACCGCATTTAGAACCTGCCTGGCTACGGGTCCGGCACCGCCAACAATACCGAGGTCGGCACGGACATTGAAACCTATTTGCCTGGAATCTGTGTGGACCTGAATGATCTTTGTATCGGGTGGAATGTGTGCGCCAGAGCCTATTCTGAAATCAAATTTACAGCCCAGTGAGATGACGACATCAGCACCGCCAATCGCATTGGTATTCAACAGCGTGTTCTCACCCTCATTTCCGAACATTCCGCGACAGGCGATACCAGTAACCCCAACTGGCATTTTCAGATAATCAGACAACTCGGCGACGGCTTCCGCATCAAGTCCCATTGTTGCCCTGGCACCATCATCAATTATCATCGCCGGTCGTTCAGCTCCTGCCAGAAGATCTGCGGCTGCCTCGATCAGATCCCCATCACCGCTTGGAATTGAATGTGCCCGATAGCCTTCCGGAAAGATAACCTTCTCATCATCAACTTTGGCCCCGACCAGGTTGGTTGGTACCTCCAGATAGACCGGACCAGGACTTGAATCCTGTGCATAACGGGCTGCCATGGAGACATATTCCGGGATGCGGTACGTGCTGGTGATTTTTCGAGCCCATTTGGAACATGACTCCATCAGGTTCAAGGTCGACATGTCCTGAAGATCTCCCGCATCACGCTTGTTCATTGCGACAGCGCCACCTATGTGCAGTACCGGGATGCATCCTGCTTCCGCATCCATCATGCCAGCCGGTGTATTCCCAACACCCGGTCCGGCGGTTGTGACCACAGCTGCCATTTTTCCCGAAGCCCGCGTGTAAGCGATTGCTGCAAACATGGCAGCACACTCATGATGCATGTCGATAATCTCGATTCCAGCGTTCCTCATCCCATAGAAAATCGGCATGACGTGTCCACCGCACAAAACAAATGCTTTCTCAATACCTTCATTTGCTAAGGCTCGACCAAAAAGTTCTCCACCATCAACCATTGCCACTGTAGTTCCCCTCGATTTTGACAAAAAAAATTAATTTCGCGCGACGCAACGTCTGTTGAAACGAAGTGGCACGGTAATCAGAACAAAAATTATAGCATGGCCAGTACAGGCTTGATCTGATATGGATAAACGTTTGCAGTGAGTTCATCCGTGCTGATGCACCCGAACTATCTGTACTCCAGATCTTTACATGGGCGAATACAGAGTTATCGTGATACTTTGTGCGGATCAATCCAGGGAAGACCGATACATCAAAATGTTGGGCTGCGATTATGAAGATGGACAGCAACATCGTCGCCAGGGATTAATCACTTTCCCGGCAATTAACACCGACGAAATTGCTGGCATCGAGGTTGAAACAGATCAGCCAGGCATGAGAAAACGGTACTTTATGTGGGATCTGCCGATCCCCACTTTTACTCCTGAACCCGAGGACAAGGCTGATGTCTAGCAACCGAATCGCAACTATTTCCCTGCCAATCTGGCTATCGCTATTGATGGTTGCCGGATGCAGTGAGGAAGTAACAAGTATTGACACTGATCTTCCATCAGAAGTAGCGCCCGATTTTAATCTGACTCTGTTGGAAGGCGGCAACTTCAAGCTGAGTAACCACAAGGGTAAGCCGGTTGTGGTCAATTTCTTTGCCTCCTGGTGCGCTCCCTGCAGTACTGAAAGTCCGGTACTCAACAAGGTCTATCGGAACTATCAGAGTCAGGGTGTCGTGTTTGTTGGTGTGGCGGTTAACGATACTGAGTCCGAGGCACTTAAATTTATTGAAGATAACGGACTCACTTTTCCTGCAGGGCTCGATGCCACTGGCGAAATCAAGGATGCCTTCGGCGTCTATGGTATGCCTACCACCTATTTCATCGACGCTGACAGTCTGATCAGTTATCTTCATCCTGGCATAGTCACTGACAGATTGATGCACCATGAAATCGACAGAATGCTGACTGCCGGAGCAGCCCGTGGAATCTGAGTTTATGCACCATGAAATATCTGGTCACTAAAGAAAACGGGTGAAGTGAGATCAGGGCTGATTGCGCAAGGCACCTATACGATAACTGTCAACCCATGCCAATTCCATTCAATTCTTCAATCAGCCCGGGAAAAGGTATTTTATTCTCCCAATACCCAAGTTATAGTTAAAGCTGATATGCTGCCCGTTCCGCACAAAAGTGAGACGTATGCGGTAAGACAGAATCCTTTAACGTTTTGGTAAACTTGCCGGACTGATCCTGTAATCAGCCAAGACAAACGTGAGAATGGACCTTCAAACAGGGTCCTCAAGCTAGGAGAATTAAATGAAGATCCTGCGGATTGATATGAGCACTCAAACATCAAGTTTTGAAGATCTGCCTGATGACTGGAAGATACTCGGTGGTCGCGGTTTGTCTGCAAAAATCCTGAACAAGGAAGTCCCACCTGATTCTGATCCATTGGGTGCAGAGGCACGCCTGATCCTGGCGAATGGACCCCTGGCTGGTACTAATGCCCCTTCTTTTGGTCGAATGTCAGTTGGCGCAAAAAGTCCATTGACCAAGGGTATTAAGGAAGCCAACGTTGGGGGAATCCTTTCACAACAGCTCGATAAGTTGGGTATAAGAGCAATAGTCGTTCAGGGTGCACCATCAGATGGAAAGATCTATCTGGCAAAAATCAACAAAGATGGTGTTTCCATTGAGGATGCTGAAGCATTCCGGGGCATGGGGACTTATTCGATGTTTCCTGCTATGCGTGAAGAACATGGCAAAAAGCTGGGAATCATCGCTATTGGACCTGTTGGTGAGAATAAGAACAAAGCAGCGAGCGTCGCCCTGTCAGACAAAGATGGTCATCCATCACGACATGCAGCGCGAGGCGGAGTGGGAGCCGTTATGGGTGCCAAGGGCCTCAAGGCAATCCTGGTCGATGACTCAGATGCGGCTATCGTTGCACCAATACAGAGAGACGCGTACTTTGAAGCACTTAAGCCCTGGAACAAGATTCTGGATAACGATCCACAGATAAAAAACGTATTCAGTGCCACGGGGACACCCGGTGTATTGGAACCTTTAAGCGGCATGGGCAGTACACCAATGAAGAACTATTCCGGTGAATCTTTCGAGGGTATCGAAGGTCTTTACGGAACGAATATTCGCGAGGAAGGTGACAAACGTGGTGGCAAAATGGATGCCTGCATGCCTGGTTGTATGGTGAAGTGTTCAGTCGTCCATCACGACAAAGAAGGTGAACATGTTACGTCTGCTCTTGAGTACGAGACACTTGCCCTTATGGGAAGCAACCTGGGTGTTGGTGATGCTGATGACGTTGCTGGTTTTGATCGAAAATGTGATGACCTCGGTGCGGATACCATCGAGATTGGCAGCGCCCTCGGTATAGCTGCCAGTGTCGGGAAATTTGAATGGGGTGATGCCGCAGCAATTGATTCATTACTGGATGAAGTCGGAAAGGGAACCGGCCTTGGTGCAACGATCGCAGATGGCGTTGTAGCGACTGCAGCAGCACTCGGTGTAAACCGCGTACCAGCGTTTAAAGGGCAGGCTATTCCTGCGCACGATCCCCGTGTCGGCAAACCCACCGGTGTGACATACGCAACGAGCCCAATGGGTGCAGACCATACAGCCGGTCTGAAGTATGAACTGGGTGACGAAGGTGCAGTAGAGCACTCACTTCAAGAACAGATCTGGAATGCAGCACTTGATGCCCTCGGTCTGTGCGAATTCGCAGTTCCTGGCGATCGTACCCAGACCATGACATTTGTTAAGGATCTCCTTAATGCCTGCTATGACCTGGAACTCACCGCGGACGACATGGTCAATCTTGGACGTGACACGCTTAGAGACGAAATCGAGTTCAACAAGGGAGCTGAGATCGCTGATTTTGATCCCGTACCTGATTTCGTCCGCAGCGAGGTCCTGCCACCCATGGGACTGGTGTTCGGTGTAGATCAGAAAGATATCACCAAAATCTGGGACAATCTGGACACGGTTGCTGTCCTTTAACAATTGTCCAGAACTTCGTGACAAATCATGATCCGGGGTCTGCAACGCAGATCCCGGATTGCTTGTTCCTGCCTTAAGTCAATACCTGCCGGGTAACCTGCACATCCTATGTTGAAACTCCCGCATGCCTAATCAGGGGAAGTTGTTCTCTGTCCTCTTTCCTGAAACGCCCAGGGATTTCCCTTATCGCAGGACGGTGATCATGGTGCTGCGCGTAATACATATCCTTACAGGGAGTGTCCTTCTGGGTGGCTTTCTATTCGATCAGTCTGCATCTACCCTAACACCCTGGCTATGGGGCGCCGCAATCTCTGGTATGACAATTCTGATAATTGATATGCATGCCAGTTTCGCGATTCTGTTTGAACTCCGTGGCATCGCGGTTCTGATAAAAATCATTCTCCTGTTGCTGATCAATATATTCTTTGAGCAACGTATCCTTCTGATGATGATAATACTGACAATCGGTGTTCTCAGTAGCCACATGTCCAAAAAGTACCGGCATCAGCTGTTTTTCTTTGCCGAGAAGATCGTCTCCGATAAGAGACGTGGTTAACAGGGTTGATCTTGCAGTCTGCAGCCAGTTTATTTTAGAAACTCAGACTGACCTGTGAGTAAACATAGGTTGAATCTCCCTGTCGATTCGAAGTGGGGACATCATCCCTGAATTCATCCGCAAAGAGATGAGCGATCCCAGCTTCGAGTCGAATGTTTCCCGGACGTAAATTCCATCGCCCACGCACTTCAATCTGCTGCCCCAGGTAGGTACCACTGTCACCATCTACATCCTGCAGACCGGTCGTTGCCCAGGTATCTTTGTCAGAAGCCAGCCAATATGCCCGGTGAGAGATGAAACCTGAAAATCCTTTCCCTGGTTTGAGCTGCAATCTAAATCCAAATGTTTTCAGGTTAGTACGTGAAAACGGACCGTATATCCCGGTCGGACCAAAATCAAAACGCCGCGCACCGAAAAGAGATTCAAATCGCTCATTGTCAGAGTCAAGCGGATCACCATCCCCGCTGGCATAATCATATTGTGCTATCAAACGCGCCTGCCATGGTGAATTGAAAGTGTAACCAAGTTCCAGATGCAGGAAGTAGGCGGTGTGATCCAGATCTCCAACAACCGTTGAAGATGAAGATAATCGCGATTCGCCAAACTGAAAGGCAGACTCAATCTGGTGGTCGAACTGAGCCACCTGAGTTGGATGAGTCATGCGGAATCCAATCGTAGCCAGATCCCGATTTCGAGTCACCCGGCCTGGTGAATCGTCTTCATCAATTCCAAAGTAGAAAAACTCACCTCTGTCACCCCAGCTCAGATCAGTCGCATAATGAATGCCCCAGAATTTAACCTCAGTGTCCACTTCATCCAGTTTCCTCTCATTGTCCCTCAAATCCCCCGCAAATGTGGGTAGGCGGTATACAGGTAAGGTATAAAAAACGCGCCACTGATCCCCACCCTCTCCACGCCACTTCCAGTCAGCACCCGAGAATGCGCTGAGAGTATTACGATATCTGCTTCGTGCAACAAAACGACGACTCCCCACATCCATGGTGAAACGACCCAAACGTAAATCAGAGCGACTCCCTTTTGAAAACAGATCCTTATCACGCCACTGAACATACGCCTGAAGTGGTTCAACGCTGTTAACAATTGAAGTATTGACCATGGAACCACTGTCATTCAGTTCGGCTCGTGAATCGATCATTTCACCAACCAACACGAAAGGTCCCCGTCCAAGGGTCGCCTTCATGGTGGTTCGCAGAACCAGAACCTGATCACTGCCGGTTCGCCCAAGGCGAAACTGTGAATCAAGTGATTCATATCGGGTCCGGTGAGTTCCTTCCAGGATCAACCAGTCTGGCGTACCCATGGCCCGATTCAGTTTCCAGGGTTGACTCGATTCAGCTAACGACTCAAACGGAGCTGCCATGAGAACCAGGCAGGTAACCGCTAGCGACGTTACTACTCTGAGTTGCATTCCTAATTACCCATCTTTACCCGGTCATCATCGCAACAGGTCTCAACTACCCGGGTTGCGCAGAAGAAAATTTCCAGACAAATACACGCCCATGTGCAGGAACATGTTGTTATTAGCCGCTGAAATAAAACAGAAAACAAGTTGATGTTGAAGCAATGCCTCGAGATCAACCTCCAACCATTGGTGGAAAGAAGGTCACCTGATCACCATCTGTTAAGGGGTGATCAGTCTTTACCATCGATTGATTCACCGCTATCAGCAGATCTTCATGGTGAAGCATGTTGGACCATTCCTCTTCTCTATCTGCACAAAGAGCTTCGATCAGCGCAGCAACATCAGCTAATTCTGCATGCCAATCAACTTCATCTTTGTCTTTCTTCAGGGTTGTTACGAGACTGCCAAGGTACTTAATTTTAATCACAAATCCAATCCGTTTATCAGGGTTACGACAATTAGGCTAGTCATGTCCAATTGCCACGTAATCATACCCGGAATAACCAATCTCAACATCCCGGCTATTGCAGAAATCTGACCGTTACCAGGTCTCCTTCATCAATTGAGGAGACACCGATAGGCATATAACCCAGACCATCTGCTTCACAAATGGATTCAACATGAGCAGAGCCATGAAATTCACAGGGTAAAACCGCGCCATCCTCTGTCAGTTTGAAGGGAAACCAGTTTTCACGAACCGTGCGCGCACGGCTGCGCGTTTGCGCCATCGGAATACGAAGCCTTCCGGGTCGATAGACATGCCCCATCAGACGATACAAAAATGGCTTGACGAGTAGTTCGAACTGGGTGAAAGCCGCCACCGGACTCCCGGGTAATCCGACACAAAAACACCCGTCGGATACGCCAAACGTTGTTGGTTTACCTGGCTGCACCGCGATTTCCTCGAAAAGAATAGTGACGTTATTAGCTTTCATAATACCCGGCACCAGATCAAGGTCACCCATTGATACACCTCCAGTCAGCAGTACAACATCACTCTCCGACATTGCTTTTTTCAGGGTCGAATCGAGTGATTCCTCGGTATCCCTGGCAATACCGTAATAGTTTGGTATCGCATTGGCGGCCTGTACCTGTGCGATGATCTGGTGACTATTACTGGTTCGTATCTGAGACAGATCCGGCTTCACATCTGGTTCAACAAGTTCATCTCCCGTTGCAACGATACCGACTCGCGGTCTGCGAGTGACATTGGGTAAGACGCATCCTACCGATGCCAGCATGGCCATATGCTGCGAACGAAGCAGAGTGCCTGCAGTCAGAACGACATCACCTGTCTGAATGTCCTCACCTTTTTCACAGAGATTGTCACGCGTCTCCTCCATTGTGAAACGAACTGTACTTTCGCCCAGTTCTTCAGTCTCCTCCACAATTATCACGCAATCGGCACCATCAGGAATCATCCCGCCAGTCATGATTTTGGCACACTCATTGGTTCCAATAGTCTTCGTCGGCACAGCACCGGCTTTCAGAATCTCAACGACCGCGAGGTCATTGGCAATATCCTTTCTCTGACAGGCATATCCGTCCATAGCAGCTTTCCTAAACGGTGGCATATCCATATCCGAATGAACATCCTCGGCAAGTATCCTGTTCAGTGCCTGATCCAATTCCACCCGCTCCGATCCAAGCGTCTGTGCCTGAGTGATCATTAATTCATGTGCTTCACTTTGTGTAATCATTTCTTCCTCTGATCCCGATTATTCTTTTGCCCATCGTATATTCAACCGGCCTGGTCGATATCACTTTGCTATGTACTGCATGTCGGATGAGTCAAGACTCACCCAGACTTCTTTCCCTCTCGCCACTTCCAGCCTTTCCATGGATTCTCTTGAAACCAGAGCAGTTACCTCCACACCAATATCGATGGTCAATTCTGACCCAAGTCGAGCCGGCGCAATATCGATAACTGTGCCCTTAAAGCAGTTTTGGGATCTTGAGTCTTCCCGTGACAGCGACACCTTAATGTCTTCACTGCGAAAAGCCAGATACCCCACCCCTGATGACGCCTCAGTAAGCAACAGAAATGTCATTCCTCCAGTGACGAATCGAGACATTGCACAGTCCCCATCGTAGGACGCTCCATCGCCAGATACATCCAGACAGCCACTGAAACAGTTACGAATACCAATAAAGCGAGCGACAAACTCAGACCTGGGATGATGGAAAACCTCATCAGGTGTTCCAACCTGCGTTACAGTCTTCTGTTCCATAATTGCCACCCGAGAGGCCAGCGCCATCGCTTCTTTATATTCATGAGTAACATGGATGATGGTATGACCTTCGTGATGAAGTGAACGTAAAAGTGCCTGCAGATCCGTTCGCGACTGAGTATCGAGTGACGACAAGGGCTCATCAAGCAGAAGGCAGCGAGGTTCAGTAGCCAAGGTCCGTGCCAGTGCGACTCTTTGTGACTCACCGCCAGAGAGCGTACCCGGGTATCGATGCAGGAGCTCTTTAATACTGACAGTCTCCGCCAAATCTGATACTCGTTTTTCAATCGCTGCAGAATCGATCTTTTTAGGCCTAAGTCCAAAAGCGATGTTCTGTCGCACCGTCATGTGAGGAAACAATGCCTGATCCTGGTAAACCAACCCCATCTGACGGTGTTGAATTCGTTCGCGGGTAATGTCCTCGCCATTCCACAGAATTCTCCCCGTGTCAGGAAGGATCAGACCAGCAAGAAGTTCAAGCAGAACAGTTTTTCCGACACCCGATGCACCGAGCAGAACAAAATAATCACCATCCTCAACATCGAAGGAAACATTGCTGAGAGTAAAATCAGGCAGGTCTACCCCGACATCCTTAACGCACAACATCGCCGGGTTCCTTAGCAAGCAGCCGAATCACAATAAAAAAGACGAGGCATACAGCGATAAACAATATGGCAATCGGTCGCGCGGACTGCAATCCGAACGCACCGAATCTCTCATATATCAGCACAGGCGTTACTATCGGATGATAGGCCACTACAATGACAGCTCCAAACTCACTGAGTCCTCTGGCCCACATCAGAACGAATCCTGACAGAATCGCCCGCCATGCAAGCGGCACCGAGATGAAGAAGAATACACGCGCAGGCGAAGCACCGAGGCTGAGCGCAGCCTTCTCCAACCGCTCAGGAACCGCCGAAAAACCGTTTCGCGCCGCATTGATCAGAAATGGGATACTCACAAATGCCATCGCGATCATGATGCCAGCCGCACCCCCAACGAAGTGAAACCCCATGCTCTCAGCTGCACTGCCTATTGGTGTGTTGCGGGAAACAACACCGAGAATGGCTATTCCAGCCGCGGAATGGGGAATAACAATGGGAATATCAACAAACGCAACAACCAGTCTCTTAAACGGAAAATTCTTTCTGGCAAGAAGATAGGCAAAAGGCACTGACAAGGTACCTAGGATGAGTGTGGCTGCCATCGAGGTCCACAATGTAAGCCAAATGCTCTTTTGAACCTCTGCATCGATTGCTGTTTCAGTCAAATCGGAAAAAGAAGTCTGCAACACCATTCCTAGCAGAGGTGCAATGATAAAAAGCAGCACCAGGCCCCCAAAAAAGGAGAAGAGCAGGTAGAGGGGTTCAATCCTCATTTTGGGTGTCAAAATCGGTGTCATTGTTTTCTTGCAAACTTCTGTAGTTCAGCAGGAATGTTGTCGTATGTATCCGAAAAACTGGGGACCAGCGATGGTTGCCCATTTCGTTCCATAATGGCTATTCCTTTACTGTTTTCAAGAAGGAATTCCACAAATACTACGGCTGCCTCTGGATTTGTTACCTTTGTCGGTATTGTGACCCCATAAACCATTGGTGCACCTGGTTTCGTGATAGTGGACCCTGGCTTTTTCCCCGAGATCTCGACATTTACCGATTCATAGATCCCGGCCATGGCTGGATTCTTCAGGTTGATTTCATCAGGCAAGGTAACCCATTTCAAACCATGCTGGCTCGCAACCGAACGATATATAAAGATGTAGTCAATTTCACCGACTTCGAGTAGAGCAATCAGATCTGTTTCCTTGGGTCGGATATGCCGCCGGTCTTTGTCCAGTATCTGTTTGGACAGCCCCGACTGCCCGTAGTGCTGTTCGGCAAGTTTTGATGTGAGCACGGTTCGGTAACCACAGGGATCCGAATTCGGATCGGCCCGACCATAAGCCACATCATTTTTTTTCAGAATCTCATACCAGTTGTCATTGCTGATTTCCCGGGCATATCTAGAGTGCTCTGTGTAAGCGAGCACCATTTCATTGGCGGCAAACCTGATCGTCCAACTGGCGTGGTCAGGAATAAGAAGTGCATCGATAACGGTATAGTCTGCTGAACCAAACACATCTGCCTCGCGATTCAGATCGGAGATCTTTCTGGCAGATGCACGACTTCCGGCAGCCTCAAGTGTCACTCGCACCCCCGGGTACTCCTTTTTGAACGCTCTGGCGACTTCCTTGAATGGCACGGACAGGCTTCCTGCATGGAAAACCATTAGATCTCCGGAAATATCTGCACGACTATGCGGTACAAAGATCATCAGAATGACCAGGTTCATCAGGCCGAATCCTTTACAAACTTCTTTCAGCTTCATGTTCTTTTTATAACCCGTCGAACAGACAATGATATCAAATCGCGAACCCTACCAAGACCCGTTTAAGATGTCACCTTGGCGAGCAGCCAGCCTCCGTAATCATTATTAACGCGAGTACTTTTCCTTAATCTTTTTCAGCAGAGATATATCCGAAGTAGCAAGCACAGTGGAAGATAGAAGTGGCAGCTTCTCCCTGTCTTTGAATTGCTCCGGCGGGACACCCATCCTTCTCCCCATGAGAATGTCACGGTATGAATTACACCCCAATGTCGGTGATCGATAGCTTACCGCGTAGATTGAGGGGAATAGAATAGTGGTTGTACGGGTCACTGCGGCAAAAGCCAGTCGATGTTACTCCCCCTCAACAACCTCATAATGGCGCACAATTTGAGTAAACACATCGACAATTTCATCAGGTACATGGGGCATTGCAAATCGGGCAAAATGTCGTGCTTTCGGATCGATCAAAAATAGTGAGGAATTGTGACTTACCGGATAATTTTCATCGGAATTTTCAGGATCTATGTAGTAAAGGACACCAAGCTGCCTCGTAAAATTATCCAGTTGCGGTTTGGTTCCACTTAACCCTTTAAAACGCGGATCAAACTGGAGAACATACTGTTTTAGAATCTCGGGAGTATCCCTTGCCTCGTCAACTGATATAAAAATCCCCTGAATATTCGACATGGGCCGGGACCTGGCCTCAAGTTTCCTGAAGACCGTCGCCAGATTTGCCATTGTAACCGGGCAGACATCAGGACAGTTTGTATAGCCAAAGAAGATGAAAGACCACTTTCCTTCCAGACGACTAATACCGAACTCCTCCCCGTCGAAGCCCAGCAGGGTGAATGGGGTCATCTCTATCGGTTCCTGGAGTACATATTCCACCAGGGATTCCGGAATCCGATGTACCTCAACTGCATCCCTCATCCTTAAGCCGTACAAGGCACCAACGGCGAGCACAACGACCACCAGACTGACCAATGCCAGATTGTTGAGAACAATTCCTGAAACGCCTGCTGGCCCCTTCACGTTGCCTTCTAACTATCATCAGTCGAACGCTCATTCTTGCATCACAGCAATCTCGGAACAACTTGGCTTTTTGCCTGATAATCGGATGAATCTGCCAAGTACCGGAATTTTCGGGGATTAGGCCAATACTGGCGGTTAGTTACTCCAGATGTATATTGGCAATATTTGATAACAAACAAGAATAATGGGGTGAAGATGCGGTTTTTTACAGTCGATATTCTTTAACCTAGGCACATTCGATGGTGATGCTGGTGATTTTGTCATCCGGCGTGCAGGACGTGATCGCAGAAGAAGGTATGTTATCTGATAGATATTCAATGGATGTAGACCCGGAAGCAGAGGCAAGACTGGGTGGTGATACTTATAATGAAGTCATGTCTTTCTTCTGCCAGGCTGAACTTGCCAGTGAGAGCTAGAACATTGACTCCCTGATGAATCTCTACTCGAAAAATTACACTGATGGCACTCACAACAAAGATTCAGCATGGGATGGGAGATCTGGACCAGAATTTTCGCGACCGTTAAGTTCATGGCAACACACCACAACATGAAACTTGTCAAAGTCACCGATAAGAAAAACGTTGGGGTTTTCAGATGCCGTGGGCTGCTGCTTGGTATGCCAAACCTAGAGGAAGGTGTGACCGCCATCGCAGCAGAATCACGTTCTGGCTCTTGCAGACGGAGACTGGGAGCTTCTGGGAACTTACGGACGAGTACGCAAAAGATCATGGCTCGACAAACCTATATATCCGCTTTTCTAATTATTGGAGATTAAGAGATACGATTTTCTCAAGGCCACGACGGACGTTTTCTCGCGCCGCGCCTTCTGCAGCGACCCGAACCCGGTTTGCGCCGATAAGTCCACCCTCGAACATACCTCCCGTGAAGGTTGACTGAACCTTCTCATGCAATAGCTGTTCCCCATCTGTTGAACGAGAAAGTGCCCACACTACATTCATATCGACAGTCATGTTGAAACTGAACGACGGCGCTTCAACTCTGATGATTCTTATGTCCAGTGAATAGGGTTTGCCATCACTATCATCAATATTCAGAAAAACATCACTGGCCACAATCGCATCAACGACTGATCGCTCAAAATACTCTGCCTGGATTCCAGCAGATGCGCCTCTCACAGACAAAGCAAAGGGTATGGGGTGCTCATTCTGTGAATTTTGAAACTCCGGACTCATGACTTCTTTTGAGGACGTCATTGAACTTAACATCAATACGTTGCATACAATGACAATCACCCTTAGCGGTCTAGGTACGCTTCGATAATCGAACTGAATCATGGGGTGTCTCCAAATAACTCATTTTTACACACTTCTGACTATATATCCCCGGCAGCTGCAGTGCTTTTCGAAGCGATGCGCCAGCATAAAAGGTATTCCATGAACTAAAAAAAGAGGCCCTGTAGACGACTATTCAACTCAGTTGAATAGTCGCCACAAGGCCTGCCGGAAAGCTCAGTCCTTTAGAAGGACCTTAGAAGTTTTATTAACCTCCCCGGGAAGGATCAGTCTGTGCGGACCAATCTTTGTCATATACAGTCCACTCGCCTTCTTCAACATCTTCTTCTTTGAGACGAAGCTTGTTGCCTCTGGAAAGTATGAACCACATCATCGGCAGCAGACCGCCCCAGATGAACACCAGACCACCAAGAGCGCGAGCTGATGTCAGGTAGACGAATACTGGACCCGTTACAATTTCCTGTGATCTTGCCATCCAGGTACCTTCAGCGAACGCCACATACGTCTGGTACAGACCGACCCAGAACAGATCCATGAACATCATCATTGCGAGCCCGATATTCATCGACCAGAACGCAGTCTTGACCAGCTTCGCATTCCAGGCTGTCCTGGTGAATAAATGCTGACAGCAGAACAACATACCACCCAGAGCGATGTTACCTTTTACACCGAACATGGCCGCATGAGCGTGGTTACCGGTCAGGTAAGTTGCATGCTCATAGTAGTTGACGATTGGCAGGTTGATGAGTGAACCGAATACACCTGCGCCAAATATGTTCCAGAAGTTAACTCCAAGGATAAACAACCAGACACCTTCCATAACGAATGTCTGTTTTCCTTCGACTCGATTCTTCTCAGCACTGTTTCCTTCCTGCCTCATCTGCCATGCATCCAAAGTCAGCAGCAGCAAAGGCAGTACCTGAAGGGTCGAGAAGACGCTACCGAGAGCAATGATCCCGGTCGGCTTGGCGATCCAGTAGAAGTTGTGAGAGATACCAATGGTTGCAGTGATAAGGAACAACATCACGGCAAGATAGATGACCCTCTCTGCCATTAACCGCGTAATCAGACCCATTTGTACCAGCATGTAGCCGATGATGACGGTTGTGAACACCTCAAAGGTTACCTCAACCCACATGTGTACGACCATCCAGCGCCAGTAGTCCGAGATGGCAAAGTTCATTTCAGGTTGAATCATCAGTCCAAAGAACAGGAATGCCACCATTATGCCACTACCGTATAGCAACCATGATGGAACAGACCACATATTTTTCGTCGTTAACCAGGGTTTTACTCCACGGTAGATAATCAAAATCCACAAGGCAAATGACGTGAGCAGCGTGAATTGGAAGAATCGACCAAGTTCCATGAACTCCCAACCCTGACTACCAAACCAGTAAGCCATGCTGCCAGTAATAACGCCCGTCTGACCCAGGTAAATCCCGAATATTGCACCGGCCCCTGTGATCACACAGAGGGCAAACAGCAGATCAATCAATCCCTTCTGCCCGGGTGGAACTTTTGAGATTCTGGGGAGGAAAAAGATTGTGTAACCAACCCAGCACATAAAGAACCAGTAGATCTGAAGCAGAGTGTGGTAGCTTCTGGCAACTGTAAACGGAATCAACTCATTTAGATCCATACCAAATGGTCTGACGAAGTCCGTTGCTATGATAATGCCTGCAAGAATCTGAACGCCGAACACGATGATCGCCAGCATAAAGAATTTGTAGGTGGCTCTTTGAGTGGGACGAACATACTCATTCTCAAGGTCGTAGGTAGTCAGCGATTGTTGACCATTTCCGTTATCGTCACCACCTTCGAATACATCAACAGGCTGCTCTTTCATCTGACCGTAAACGTACAGCACCGCGCCAATACCAAAAATCAATGCAAAGATAGAAAACACACTCCACATAAAGGTAGCATCAGTTGGCGTATTACCAGCATCTTTGTCTCCCGGCCAGTTGTGGGTATAGCTGTAATTCTCACCAGGTCGATTGCTAGACGAAACCCACCCACCCCAGAAGAAGAATGCTGTCAGATCACGGAGTTGGTCTGGTTCTGAAATATAACCCGCTGGACTGAATGCCTCTTCGTAGCTCGCGTCTGTAAACATACGTGTGTAATGTTTATTTAACTCTTCGAACGCATATATCTCAGCATCGTTAATACCAATAAATCCAGATTCTTCATCATAGGTATTGGCGTGCAGCTCTCGAATCACTCTCGCAGCAATTGCATCTTTGTCGTACTGGGGTAAAGTGTCGTACTGGGATGTGCTTCCACCCAACTCTTGAGCATAGAATTCTCGCATGCTCATTGCGGTTCGATGCAGTGCATCGGCGGTAAAGTCGGGACCGCGTTCGCCACCGTCACCCCAGAAGGAGCCCCAGCTCATCAAACCCCTTAAGTGGAATACTTCCTCACCTCCCTTGATAGCCTCACGCGATATCACTATATCGCCATTTGCAGCTTTGAAATTTTCAAGGGGCGGTGATCCCGTATAAGTCGCACCACCGAGGTAAATCAACCCGGCGATGCTGATCGCGGACACAAGCGCAAAAAGCGCCGCCCAGTTCTTTTTGTTCATCAATGTGATTGCCAAATTCTGGCTCATTTCCTTTTCCTCTTGTCGTCGTGACAACTTCTCAGCTCAACCTCGATACAGCACGGTTAAGCTTGGCCTAATAACACACAGAGATTTTACTAGGAACTCAACCCCTTCCGCGTCCGTCATATGACCTACAAAGCAAAATTATTTGAAAAAAGCCAAAAACGTAAAAAACGTAAATAAAACAATAATCTAAGGAGTTATAGGGTGGAAATGTGCCTCAGGAACCTGGCAGAACCTGGTAGATACGTGAGGAAACCTATTCGAGATAGCCGCGTCGGAATCCTTCAGCCACAATCGCTGCACGTGTATTAGCTGAAAACTTGTTGCGCATTCTTTCGACATGCGTCCGTACCGTGGATTCGTTCAATCCCAGCTGGCACGCTGCGGTGGCAGTGGTTTCACCTTTAGCCAGCAGACGGAGAATCTCCCGTTCTCGCGGGGTAAGGGAGTGCATCATTGCTGGTGTCTTCCCTTCATCCGAACGAAGCATACAGATGACAATTCCATTCGCTGGAACGCAGGAAAGGTGGTTGTGCTTACCATTTATCGTGAATTGTGTCTGTTGAGAACAGTCCATCCCTTCTTCCAGCAGCTCCATGACACAACCATCACGACATGGTATCTTTTCCTCGTCATCCTTGAGCTGACCAACGAAATCCCAGCAGTACTTTCCCGTACCGGGTCCAAGCATTCGTCGCGCAGGTCTGTTCTCGGCAAGAACCCTGCCGTCCCCTCCGGCAACAACTATTGGACTGGTATCATCGAACTTCATAGCTAAACCATAAGCCTGATATTAATTGATCCCTGGCTTGCACAAACTCGTGGCAAATAGCACAGCAAATCCATCAATATCTGACACGTAACGCCAATACTATGCCCTTTCGTAACATAATAATTGCTTCAGATCAAGAAAATGAAAAACAGGATACATTTTGCAGCATAAAAGCTCTTCTATTGGCGATTGCCAGCCACTTTCTATGTCGCACAACCTATGTCGCACAACATCAATTCAAAGAGGATCTGGGCGCAGATCCGCACTATAGATAATTAAATATATTACCTGCGCTGTAAACCTGTCCCTGAGCCCTGCTCAGGCAGTCATTTCGACCGGAAATCACTAATCGATGTCCATTCGTCATTCGAATTTCTTGAATTGAATTTCGTCACAAAACTACTTTCAGCAACCTTAAGTCATCGGTACGTGAATTGATTTTGACAGCACAGTAAGGATGACTCTATTCTGCCTGAACCTAAACCAGAGGATCAAAAACGTGGCACCGGCAGATGCAGATGTAGAGAGATCAAACTTGTGAAGAGCGGATTCCTCTCATGGTTGAAGTCTAAATCACAAAGCGCTCGTGCTGACGGTCCTTTTGAATTGCACTACAAAGATGGGCAACTAGAATGCAGGGGTACTTACAAAGATCGTCAGATTGATGGACCATTTGAGGCATTTTTTAAAAATGGCCAGTTGAAATCAAAGGGGAATTTCGAAAACGGACTGGAAAAAGGTCCCTGGGAAGGGTTCACCGAATCTGGTCAGCTGAAATTCAGGGGAAATTATTGGGCAGGCAAATTGGATGGTCCTCAGGAATGGTTCCACAAGAACAACAAGCTCAGGGAGAAACAAACCTATCGAGACGGTTTAAAGCACGGTCCCTGGGAATTCTACTATGAAAATGGCACTCTAAAATCCAAAGGCGTTTACGTTGACGGATATCGCAACGGTCCTTTTGAAGTTTTCTATTTAGATGCTCAGCCGAGATCAAAGGGAACTCACAAGAACGATAGAAGACATGGCGACTACAAATCGTATTATGAAAACGGTCAGATAGAATCTAGCGGGACCATCAATGAAGGTAAGAAAGAGGGTCGCTGGGAGAACTACTACAAAAACGGTCAACTGGCACAACGAGGCACCTATGAGAATGACAAGCTGGTTGGGTTACATGAGTGCTTCCATGAAAACGGTCAATTAGAATTAGCTGGTGAATATGAGAACGGTAAACAGGATGGACCTTTTAAGAAATACTCAGAAAGTGGTCAGTTACTGGTGATAGAAAACTATACAAGAGGCTGGCAGGATGGACCCTATGAATCCTATTACGAGTCCGGGCAACTAAACACCAAGGGGTTTTTCAGCAAGGGTTCACTGGATGGCCCTTTCGAGAAGTATACCGAAGATGGCAAATTGAAGGAAAAGGGATCCTACAAGAAAGGAACCCGTCAATAGATTCCACCGAGAGAGGACAAAGGAAACAGGGAAAATAAAATGCTGCGAACCGTTCTTGATCATCTTAAGACTGTTATAGAGTCATTCCAGAGCCTGCCGGATGGACCGTGCGAGCAGTATCACGATAACGGCCAACTTAAATGTCAGGGGAACTACGAGGGAGGCCGTGAAGAAGGTCCATGGAAAATGTACCACAGGAACGGTCAACTTGAATTCAATGGCACCTACAGGAACGGACGGCGAGATGGTCCCTGGCAGATGTACCACGAGAATGGACGGGTAAGAGTTAAAGGTGCGTCGATCGCCGGGAAACCACATGGTGTTTTCGAACGCTACCACGAGAATGGGAAACTGGCGCAAAGATCTGTCTTCGTTCATGGCGAGCTGGATGGCCCATTTGAGAAATTTCATGAGAATGGCCAACCAAAGTCGAATGGTAATTACAGAAATGACTATATGATTGGTCTCTGGAATGTCTACTACAAAAATGGCCAGTTAAAGAAGGCCGGCGCTTACGTGGCAGGTGAGAAGGACGGTCGCTGGGAGTTTTACCACGAGAGTGGAGAACTTGGCGAAATCAGGAATTTCAAAGACGGTGAGATTCTAAGCTACAGGCAGGCTTCATCAGGCTGATATCCCGCTTCAACTCACCCCATTCATCGTTCCAGAAGTTTCAGTTTGTCCGGAACGCCTTCCCACTCCTCAGAGTCTGGTGGCGGGGACTTTTTCTGAGAGATTTTTGGCCATTGAATGCACAACTCGGCGTTCAGTCGAATAAACTCCTGTTGGTCTGCAGGAACATGTCTTCTCTCCATGATCGCATTGACAGGGCATACCGCGGCACAAATGCCGCAGTCAATACAATCCTGCGGTGCGATAGCGAGGAAATTGGGTCCTTCATAAAAACAGTCCACCGGACACACGCCTGCACAGGTCGTGTGCTTGCAGTTAATGCAGTTCTCCATAACAACAAAAGCCATTAATCTACTCGTACGCCTTGTTAGGGCTCTCTCATGGAGTTGCTGTCATCAATGAAGAATTTTCTCGTTTTTTCCACCAAATGCGCAAAAAAGATCAGAATCAGCAGCACCGCTGTCAGCATATGCAACTGGTGGAAAATACCATGCCAAGCTTCGTTGGGAGCGGCAATCGCAGAGTAGTTAATAAAGCCGAAAGCGAGTACTTCATAGTCGATGAAAATCGACTGCAGGAACCCTAAAACCGGTTGCAGCAAAAGCAAGGGATAGAAGGTCCATTGCAAGAGCTGGAATGGCTTCTTATACCACCCGACAGGTGCGTAAAGGTTGTGAGATTTGCGCCACCACCATCTACAGGCCATCAAAATGAAAACTGTTGTTCCCAACGCCGAATGGATCATCATGATGAACTGCTTATCTTCGAGCTCAAATGTTTCAGTCCGCCACCCGGACATCAACATGAGCAGAACAATGAGAGCAACAAGCCAATGCAACAATTTGGCTATGTTGTACTGTGATTTTTTATTTAAGGGAGACATTGTCCTTCTTCTGCTATTCAGGTTGATCTCAGCCGGACGCACACTTGCAGGCACCAACCATATCAGAATTACATCATCTTCAAAACTCTGCCTCTCAATTCCGAGAGGATACTTGAGGCTATCTTTCCCGCACTAACCAACCACCATCAACTCTGTTCCTGAAGAAGTAAAGGAATGTTGTTTTCGGTTCTGACTCTACGCCGTCAACTGTAGTTTCGAACAGACAGCCGATGGGGTAGACCAGAGTCTTGTCAGGAATTCCTCTTGTGTTCTTGCTTTCACCAACACCCTTCCGATTGATCTCAAGTATATTCACTTCCAAATCTTTAGCTGACAATCCTCGACTTTCCCGACCCTCAGCCACGATAGTCCCAGTGATATTCTCCTCGCACAGGTTGCGGACAATATCTTCTGGTGGTTCGTGCCTGCCACATGAAAATAAACTGACAGACAGAAACAATACTGCTGTAACTGAAAAAAACCGTCTCATGACCTTATCCCTTGAGCTGGTACCCGGGGTCGATTGAGTCTATCCCAATGAATTCGCACTTTCATTGTACTTGCATGGTACTTGTATTGTACTTGCTGAATCCGATCAGTTCACTAGCCAGCTAATCGAGACCACTTGAGTGTTCTAGGCATATTTGTTACAAGAGCCATCAAAATCGGCGTCAAATCTCATGATGGAAGAATACGACTGGTTGTTCCATGAACATTCAATACAAGAGGAGATGCTTGAGGACTGTAATGAGGCAGCCAATCTTCTCTTGTGGGATGAGTGCAAGGAAACGTTTAACATCATGATAACGATGATGAAGACTCATATGGCATTGGAAGAAGAGGTCATCTATCCAGCCTATGAACGACATCCCGATCTGCCCCAGGATCCGGTCAAAGCACTACGATTAGAGCATGACCACCTGGTGCAGCGATTCTCTGACCTATACCAGATACTAAAAAAAAGAAATTCAGAACATCTGGTCAGCGCAATCAAGTTAGCAATCTTGGATCTGAATCACCACCATGACAAGGAAGAAGATTTCTTCCCGCCCATGGCTGGACACCTCTTGCTTCCTTGAAGTTAATCGATAATTGATTCAAATAGCTTTACAGGAATAACAATTGATGTAGGCTCTCGGCTTTGTTTTTTTGGAGTAGAAAATGAGTACCATTTCAGATTACATGACAAAGACACATGCGTTATGTGACGAACTATTTACCAACGCCGAAAACCTGGCCACAGAATCAAACTGGACTGAACTCAATTCCGCGTTTCAGGATTTTGTAACAGAAACCGGAAAGCACTTCAGTAAAGAGGAAGATATTCTGTTTCCAAACGTTGAACGGGTCATGGGCTCATCCGGCGGACCAACCCAGGTGATGAGAATGGAGCACCAACAGATGCGAGAACTGATTGCCCTCCTGTCACACGCGGTTACCCAGAAAGATCAGAGTGAATTCCTGGGTGAAGCCGAGACCCTCCTGGTCCTGATGCAGCAACATAATATGAAAGAAGAGCAGATTCTCTACCCCATGATCGATCGGGTCATCGGCCAGGAGTCAGAATCTTTTATCCGTGATATGGAGCAAATTTGACAGAAGGCTTTTTTGACTATCTGGATGTGAGCGAATTTCCCGCACCAGAACCACTACAGATGGCTTTGGAAGCTGTAGAGCAACTGACTCCGGGCAAATTCCTGCATCTTCATCATCGACGTTATCCACGACTGTTATTCGGACATCTGGAGAGGAGGGGATTCGAATATGACACCCGTTGCGGCCCTTTCGATAGCTGTAAGGTGTTTATCTGGCGAAAAGAAGACAACCAGGCTTACCAGCAGGTACTCATTGCAGCTGCTGACTACCCTGGCTGGCCAGAGTAGCCAGCGGCACAAATGAACAATTCTGCACTCTCTCTGGAACAGACCCCGCCTTTGGCTGTCCCTCTTTTATTCATGCTAACCGCTCCTCTTTTTCCCGTGTTGGCATCAATGGTTGCCATGGCCTATCCAGAATCCCTTTACAATCGATGGGATCCTGCAATGCTCACAATCACGCATCTGCTTACCCTGGGGTTCATCACAATGGTGATGGTAGGGGCTCTGCAACAGCTCTTTCCTGTACTGGTCGGTGTCAGGCTCGAGAATCCTCTGCTTTTCAGCAGAGTGATCTACGCCAGCCTGATGACAGGCACACTGATCTTGTGCAGCGGTTTTCTCCTTCTGACACCTGTACTCACAGGGGCTGGTGCGCTGCTGCTCGGAGGCTCGTTGCTGTGGCTCATCATCAAATTAATGTCATCTCTGATTCGATCCGACGCAACCGGGCATGTTACCGTTGGTATGAGATTGGCTCTACTGTCCTTTCTGCTAACAGTATCATTCGGGCTGTATCTGACAGCAGGATACACACTACCTCAAGTCCCGCTACAGCGATCACTGACATCCCTGCATATCCGCTGGGGATTGTTCGGATGGATCGGACTGTTGATCTTTACAGTTTCCTATCAGGTTGTACCCATGTTCCAGGTGACCCCGAAATATCCCGACAAAATGATCAGGTGGCTTGCAATAACCATGTTTTCGAGTCTTGTCCTGATCACCATCATCAGGTTGACGGGGCTTCTCCCTCACAACCTCGACTCAGGAATCGTATTTGCCTGCGAATGCTTGATGCTCAGCGGATTCACTCTGTTCGCACTGGTCACACTAAGGCTACAGCAACAACGGCGCAGAAAGGTCGCTGATGTCACCATGGATTTCTGGCGATTCGGTTTGTCCTGCCTTCTTCTCGCACTGCTGATGTTAGCGTTAGCGAATGCGGCGCAGATCTCAATCGGCGACACGGATCTTGTTGTTGGTGCGCTGTTGATTGTCGGGTTTGCCATGTCCTTGATTACAGGCATGCTCTATAAGATCATCCCTTTTCTGGTCTGGCTGCACCTTACTAATACGATCGATATCAGCGACCGGTGGCAGATGAGAATTCCCAACATGAAAAAAATCGTGCCCGACAAACATGCTCGCAATCAATGGCGGCTTCATCTTCTCGCTGTATGCCTGATCATGCTATCGTTGATGATCAGTTCATTGATGATCAGTTCATTAGTATTTGCTGCTTCAGCTGCCTTCATGCTGTCAAACCTGTACCTTGCATTCAATCTGATTCGAGGCGCAGCGGTATACCAACGATTTGTACGTCAGTTCAACCTGGCTGAAACGGACTAGCAGATCAAATCCAGCACCATCGTTGTCTTGGAAAGTGTTAAAGTTGCTCTTGTTCAAATTACGAGTGCAGACATGGATGACTCGGTTCAAATCTCACTAGCAGTCCGGATCAAATCAGAACAATCGGCGAGTTTTCAAAATGCTTAAATATTACGTTGCTCTTTTTGTGGTGGTCGGGGCTGTCTTTCTCTTCATCTTCCTACAGGATCCCTGCAACGAACAATTCAGGTCGGACTTCTCTGACAAGTACCCGGACTACACGATTCTTGACTTTGGTGGTGAAGGGGACACTGGAAAAGTTTTCTGTCATGTTTTTTACCAGAGACCTGAGAACCAACAGATATTTGAGGACATTTGGGTGTATGAAAATTCTGACTTCGGCTGGCGGTTTTCCGGGATTAAGGAGACCCGCAAGAGAGACGAGATTTCCCGGGATTTTTAGATTCCTCTGGTAGGGCCCCCGACAGGTTCTCGGGATTACGCACCATATTAGCGAAGTGCTCCAGACGATGGTATAAGAGGCAGGTGTCAAACGGTAGAAGCTGGCAAACCGCAAGATCAATCCCTTTATCGGACATGTCTGCTCAAAAAATGGTCAATTTTGACCAGGAGAATAAGAATGAAAATGCTACTCAAGATACTCGGTGGATTCGTATTGTTATTGGTGTTCATTGTTGTCGGTGTTGTCATGGGCGCACGATTCAGTGACGGTCCGCCTTTTGCCATGGTCGCAGGTGGTGCATTTACCACGGGTGAACTTCATACCGGTCCCGAACCAGACTGGTCTTTTGTCCACGACATCCAGGAGGTTCAATTTCAACTTCTCAACCCTGAAAGATCCAGGATTACCTGGATAGTGGAAGTTGATGGTCGAATCTTCATCCCCAGTGGTTACATGACCACAACCTGGGGCAAGCTCTGGAAACAATGGCCGATAGAAGCTGAGAAGGATGGCCGAACAATTCTCAGGATTAACGGGAAATTATATGAACGCAACCTTGTTCGTCTGAAAGATGGTCCTCTGGTGGCGCCAGTGATAGCGGAGATTTCTCGGAAATATGCCGGTGGTTCAGAGTTTCCAAATGATGTGGTCACTTCAGGTTATCTATGGGTTTTTGAACTGCAACCTCGCAGCTAGTCAACAGTAATACCGAGATAGCATTCGGTACGCAATTTAACTCATTTCGCTCTGATACGATGCTGGATGTCAATCGATTGAATCAGACATCATCGCTCAAAAGGTAAGGACAATAGCGAATCAATATCAAGGGGGCTGCATGTACCGATATCTTCATACACTGTTTCTCTTTTTCCTCTCGGCAACCCTGAACGCTGACCCGGGGAAAGATTGGCCAGCCTACGGGGGAGCACCTGGCGGCGGGCACTATTCGACAGCGACACAAATCAACAAGAAAAATGTTTCGGATCTGGAACTGGCGTGGACTCACCGCTCAGGAGATTTTATTGCTGGTACTCAGAATATCGAGAATGAGATTACTGAAAAGAGCATGCGATCACGACCGACATCATTTATGAATACACCCATCATGGTCCAGGATACTCTCTACTACTGCACCCCCTTCAATCGGGTCTTTGCACTCGATCCAGGCACCGGCGAAGAACGATGGTCATTTGATCCAAAGGTCGATATGGGAAAAGAGCTTCTTTCTAATTGTCGTGCCGTCAGCAGCTGGCTTGATCCTGAACAGACCGGCGCAGCTTGCCAGCATCGGATTCTGCTTGGCACTCTTGACGCGCGTATTATTGCTTTGGATGGTGCCACAGGGAAACCCTGTGAGGATTTCGGCAACAAAGGTCAGGTCGATCTTGCCGAAGGACTAACCGAACATATCGGATTCGAATACAGCGTAACCAGCGCTCCGGCAATTATTGGCGACCTCTTAGTCACAGGTGCATTTGTTCTGGACAGCAACCGACCCGATGTACCCTCAGGTGTTGTTCGAGCTTACAACATCAGAACAGGAGAATTCCTCTGGGGCTGGAATCCAGTCCATCCTAATCGTCCGCAGACTGATACGGATGGTAATTATGTCGCCGGATCAACAAACGTCTGGTCCACAATTTCGGTAGATACTGATCGGGGTCTCGTGATCGTACCAACCGGCAATTCGTCACCTGACTATTATGGTGGCGACCGGGATGGTCACCTCGACTATTACTCAAGTTCTGTCGTCGCATTAAGTGCCGAAACCGGTGAAGTAGTGTGGCACTACCAGACAGTACACCATGATATCTGGGACTATGATGTTCCAGCCCAACCAACGTTTGTCGACCTGACTATTGATGGCACGACACGTCCTGCTGTGGTTCAGGTGACAAAGATGGGAATGACATTCGTATTAGACCGTGAAACCGGTGTACCTCTGCACCCTGTCGAGGAGAGACCTGTCCCACAGACAAATGCTGTACCCGGTGAATACTTGAGCCCGACCCAGCCTTTTCCCCTGAAACCTGAACCTCTCCATCAATTAGGTATGACAGCCGACGATGCATGGGGCATTACTTTTTGGGATGAAGGAAGCTGCCGCGAAAGACTCGAATCCATCACGACAGGTCCAATATATACACCACCCAGCCTTAAAGGTACTGTCTTCTTCCCTTCTCCGCTTGGCGGGCACAACTGGGGTGCACCTGCGATTGACCTCGATCGCAAAATCATGATTACGAATACAAAACACCTCCCGATTGAAATGAAACTGGCCAGGCGAGAAGACTGTCCAGCGGGGCTTCCTTTTCCACAAAACGGATCACCCTACTGCGTCATCACGGCGCCCATACTTTCGTCTTTGGGAGCACCGTGCTCAAAACCACCCTGGGCTACCCTCGATGCTATTGATTTAACCTCAGGGGATATACTGTGGCGCGTTCCTCTGGGTACTCTTGAAAAGATGGTGCCCTGGCCATTCTATCTTTTTGTTGATGGTGGTATGGAAATGGGTGGTCCAATTGTCACCAGGAGTGGATTGATATTTATCGCTGCCACTTCGGATGCCTACATTCGCGCATTCGATATCGATAATGGCGGGGAACTCTGGAAAGCAGAATTACCCACGTCAGGCAACGCCGTCCCAATGACCTATTCCTACAAGGGCAGTCAATATGTTGTGATTGCTGCGGGCGGGCATTTCACATCACCATTACCCTCAGGGGATCACGTCCTCGCATTCAAATTACCGAACTGAATGTCATTCCCTGGCTAATATTTCAAAACGTTCTATTTAAGATAATGATCGCTCATCCGCCTTGTGACCTGGACTATCAGGCAATCACAAGGCCTTCAATAATCTGATACGAATGTCACCTGCCTGAACCTTATTCACATGACTCCACAGCAGATCTGATTTCGCTGCTGCACTGCTTCCTTTGGCCGATAATGAGCAGACAACCGATACCAGCGCCCTGTCTACATCTCTACTAAAACCCGGGTATATTACCGGAAGAACCGTACGACGCACCGGATAACGAATACTGTCTGATGCCAGCCTAGCTTCTCTGGGTAGTTAACTCATCAGCATCGTTATCAGGGTTCTGAGTAGGGTTCTGATTGGAATTCTGATTGCCTTTTTCTTCACTAAAGGAATATGCGTTCATGAAATCAAGTCTGGTGTCCTTAATTTCTTCATCCAGTACTTGAAGCGCCTGCTTGTCTTTCTCAAAGTCTGTCAGGATAGTTTCATTACGCAATTGTGTCTTGATCTCTTCGACACCAATTTCGTTCTCTAATTCTGACTTGAGTTCGTTGGCCAGCTTTTTTATCCGAGCCACCCACCTGGCAAATACGCGGATGGTCTCCGGGAGCTGTTTTGGACCAATCACCAATAGCGCAGCAGACATCACCAACAATATTTCAGTGAATCCTATATCAAACATGTTCCCGTCTGGGGATCATTCAGTGATCTCCGCTCTCAACGGCATCTTCTTTGTTTGCGCCACTTCCATGATGTTGCTCATGGTCCTTGTTGTAGATGCCTTTCGGCAGGATGGGCGCGGGTTCGGGATGAAGCTGAGCAAATCCTCTATTTCGTTCGCCCTGCTGAACGTCGTGAGGATTGTGACATTCAGTACAGACAAACCAGCGTTTTTTACCATCACTGGCCCACTCGCCGATACGTTTGCCATGAATACCGTCTCGCCAGTCTCGGTAGACTGGCCCATGGCATTTACCACAAAGTTTTTGAGACTGGTCAAAACTGATCTCATTGCCAAAATTATCAACCAGCTTGTTACGCTTATCGCTGTGGTGGCAATCCAGACACCAGATTCCACCTCTGCCATGTTGCAGGTTCATGGCATCCGGGACAACGTCCTGATGCATGATAAGGGTACGTGGATTCCTGTCATCATTCTTCACCGGGAATGTGCCGTTGTGACAAGCGACACCACAAATTGCATAAAGCGCTAACTTACCTGTCCTTGGTTTAACTACGGCTTCACCTTTTAAATAATCTGCTTCAATGGGCATCTCCCCCATCGGCTGGGTACCATCAAACGGATCGCCCCACCAGAGTACAGCTCCTGTTTTTGGTGAGCATTTCACATTTGGCCATCCTTCAGAGATGTCTTTTTTCGTAACCTCCGAAGCGCCCTTTCGGCTCTCAAAACAAACGACCTCTTCTGAAAAAGCATCAGGTGCCCCCAGCATGACAACACCAGCGACCAAGAACATTTTCAGTGTGCCCAGATTGAATTTATTCATTCCTCTCTTCTCACAATAATTTGACTTGCTTCAATTCCACTTAACGACCAACAAATATCAATCGCCTTAACGCTACTTGCTGTACTTAACATCACCCAGCAATATCCCAATCGCGCCTTTCAACAAAAGCGTCATAATGATAAATCCTATCGCCCAGTTCCCAAGGCAATTACCAATCTCCAGTAAGGTCGGTGAGTACTGCGTGAACTCGCCAATTGGTGTCGGAATGGAACCCGGTATCAGAAGGCCCATACCTTTTTCAATCCAGATACCTAAAAAGAGCATGGCGCAAATAAAGGATAGAACGTTGTAATTCTTCCTGATACTTGGAATCATCAGCAGAACCCAGCCCAACACCATTGCCACTAGTGAGCCCCAGAAAAAGGGGACCAGATTTTCCAGGCCATGTTTCCCCAGTATCAGGTACTGTAATCCTGCTGAGTGCTCCGTTGGGTGGTACAACTCAGTCACAACTTCTGACATCGTCAGAAATAATGCAATCGTTAAACAAGCCACCACAATGGTAGACAACAAGTCGATGGCCTTGTCTTCAATCCACAAGGCCGTATTCTTACGAATGGTTAAAAAGACAATAATAATTAACGCCGGACCCGCCGCAAACGCTGTTGATATGAAGCGAATGGGCATCATACCGTGGTGCCACATCGGTCTTGCGGGCATTGTATTGATTAGAAAAGCAGTTACCGTATGAATGCTGATGGCCCAGCCAATAGCAATGAAAATTACTGGCAAATAGAATTTATTATTGAGTGGTTCACCTGCGTACTTTTTATAGAGAAAGTAAAAACCGCCTATCAGATTCAAAAAGAGGTAGACCGTTAGCACTAACACATCCCAGGTCAGCATGGAATGCGGGAAATTGTAGATCCCAATAACAGGAATCATGTGCCAGAGTCGATCAGGCCTCCCCATGTGCATCAGCACGAAAAGCAAGCACATCACCACTGATGCGACAGCTAACATCTCGCCAAGCACGGAGACCTTATGCAGAGGTTCAAATTTGTAAACATAGGCCGGAAATACAACCGTTACTGCCCCGGCAGCGACCCCGACCAGAAACACAAAGTTGGCCAGATATAATCCCCAACTCACCTGGTCCGTCAGACCAGTAACAATCATTCCGTATTTAAGTTGCATGAAGTTTCCATACAGCCACGGAATGATAAAAAGAGCCAGGAAACCCAGCCACAGATAGTATTTCTTATCTCCCCTGATGATATAGCCGAGATAGTCTAATACGAATTTAATCATGACATTCATTGCACTATCCCTTAATCAACAAAGTAGAAAAATTTTGGGTAGGTATTGGCTTCGGCCTTCAACCGGAATACCCGTTTGCGGTCGAGAACCCTTCTTACTTCACTGTTCGGATCGAGCAGGTTGCCAAACTTCCGGGCACCAACAGGGCAGACTTCGACACAGGCGGGATAGCGACCATGGCGTATTCGCTGAATACAAAAAGTACATTTCTCAACGACGCCTTTCATTCTCGGCCGATTACCAAGATAGTGGGTCTTGGGATTCATTTCCTCCTTGGGAAGCTGAGGTTCCCCCCAGTTGAATCGGCGTGCCCAATAAGGACAGGCACCGATGCACATTCGACAACCAATGCACCAGTTATAGTCAATAACAACTGGTCCATCAGGTTCGCGATAGGTCGTCCTGACCGGACAGACCTTCACACAAGGTGGCTTTTCGCACTGCATACAGGCGATCGGCATATAGTGTGAATCTCCTTCAGGAACGGCTTCCGGTTCGTAGTAATGCTCACCCTCGAGCACGACACCAGCAGCAGAATAGGCATTTCCTCCGACCTGAATACCGTAGTCGCCAGGATAACCGTCATTGAGTTTCTCCTGGGTAAATTCACCTTTCTCCATTTTGAGAACGCGAATCCATTCAATTTCCTGTTCATCGCCACGAGACTGATTATTCTCCTCTACACAGGCTTTTACACAGCGTCTGCAACCGATACATTTTTGAATGTTGAGGGCGTATCCAAACAGAACTCCTTCCTGGGCGTCGGTGCCGTCAACGGTCACTTCTTTTTCATATTCCAGCGAATAGCGTTTTTCAAGACGATCAATTGCTTCCGCCTTCTCTTCATCACTCATGAGTCTGTAATTACCCTGGAAGTGCTCTGCCCAGCTGGTATTTGCCTGCACATTGTCAGAGCCCGTGACCAACGCCGCGGTGCCTATCAACGACGCCGTAGTCACGCCAGCACTCTTCTTGATGAACTTGCGGCGCGAAGGTGAAGAAGGTTTATCGACATTCACATCATCGTCAGCAGGTCGCCACTCACTGACACTGTTGTTTTCATGTGTCGCTCTGGTTGTTATATCAACCAGAGGTATTTTCGTGTCGGACACAATATCCCTCCCCGGATACGGATTTGCCTTCAATAGTTTCAAGGCGTTTATGATTCTTGCTCAAGGCTGCTCAAAGCTCGCCATTATAATGATCTATGGCTGTTATTATAATAGTCTAGGCCATGTAAATTCACATAAGCTGACATCCGAATACACCTGTATTAATTCAATCCCAAAGACCTGGAACCCCATGAACACAAAAACCAAAATTTACTTCGGACCGCCTCTCAGTATTCTCACTGAGAAGGAAGGTAATACGATGGAAATCAGCGGCCGAATTAACAGGACTGCCGAACGCTACCTTGAGATAATGAAGGAACATGGCCTTGAGCTGAATGCAGGTGAACGGGCCTGTTTGACGAAAATATGCGATTTTGGGTTCATGGCGCCTTACGAGATCCGTGAGCTGGCTATCGATGTCAGAATGAGCGAGTTCGACGCGGAGGATCTGGACAAGGAAGTCCTGGCAAAGAAGCTAGAGGCAGCCTCATTTGCAGACCTTGTGGCAGTCGTCGAAGAATTGGGATTTTAATCCCCTGCACCGAGACACGCCCATCATAGCTGTTAGCTCAATATTTATGTACTATCGAGGATCGACATTTCGGCATCGAAGCTGAGAGAATCGAGATTCCAACTCGAAAAGTTAAAAAATCCGGGAGAAAGTTTATGGGGATCATTATCAGGAAATCTCATTTACTCATCTGGCAAGCTGTTCTGTTGCTCGTTGGTACATTAACTACGACCCTGGCAGTGGCCGCCGGGGACATCAGCGGCGTTGTCAGAGGTGAAGCCGGGGGTGAAGCTGGCGTTTGGGTCATTGCTGAAACCACCGACCTCAATACTACTTACCGAAAGATAGTCGTTACCAACGACGAGGGTGAGTTTCTGGTGCCAGATCTGCCTAAAGCGAAATACCTTGTATGGGCTCGAGGTTATGGACTGGCTGACTCGACCAAGCAGAAGAGTCGACCAGGCAAGAAGAAACTCACTATCAACGTCAGAAATGCTGCAACGCCTCAGGAGGCCGCTGATGTGTACCCGGCCAACTTCTGGTATTCACTGCTCGAAGTCCCGACGGACAAACAGTTCCCTGGTACCGGGTCTGATGGTAACGGAATCAACGAGCAAATGAGGAATCAGGCCTTGTTCATTGACCGTTTGAAAGACGGCTGTCAGCTTTGTCACCAGATGGGTAACAAAGCGACAAGGGAGCTGTCACTGCCGCTGCAGGACGCCTTCGACTCAACCCGGGATGCCTGGGATCAGAGGATGGCGCTGGGTGGCGGTTCCATGACCAGACCAATGGATATCATCGGTCGCGATCATGCACTCGATATGTTCAGTGACTGGACAGATCGAATTATGGCGGGTGAAGTCCCAAGACAACCACCAAGACCTGATGGACTCGAACAGAATCTCGTCCTGACCCAATGGGGTTGGTCCAACGATTTGGGTTTTGTGCATGACAATGTTTCTACAGATAAACGCAATCCAACGCTATACCCCGATGGACAGGTCTTTGGTGTAGCTCAGACTCAGGGATTGCTGACCATCACAGACCCTAATATGCACAAGTCCCGAGAACTGGTCATTCCCATGCGAGTGGAAAAGACAACGAGCCCAACCAGTTACCTCGGCGGCAAGCCTTCCAATCCGCATAACCCGATGATGGATGACAAGAATCGAGTCTGGATGACCTCTACCATTCGACCTGGTGAGAATCCCGACTGGTGCAAGGACTCAAATCATCCGTCGGTCAAACGTTTCCCCATTCGGGGTAGTGGTCGGCAATTGTCTTACTTTGATGCCAATACAGAAGAGTTCGTGCTGGTTGATACCTGCTATGGCACGCATCATCTGCAATTCGCGAAAGACGAGAACAATACACTCTGGTCAAGCGGTGATATGAATGTCGTCGGTTGGCTGGATACCAAAAAGTTCGATGAAACCAAAGACGAGCGCGCATCCCAGGGCTGGTGTCCGACGATCCTCGATACTAACGGTGATGGAAAGGCGGGTGAATACGTTGAACCGGACCAGCCACTTGACCCGAACAAAGACATGCGTCTTTACGGGTTCGCATATGGCATCATTCCAAATCCGGCGGATGGATCAGTCTGGTTCACCAGACCTTATCCAAATTTAGTCCCGGGGCAGATTCTGCGACTCGATCCAAACACATGCCTGACGGAGCAATATCAACCGCCATTTGACACTGACAAGGTGCCCCGTGCTCTCTGGGGTCATGGTCCTCGCGGTATCGATATCGACAAAAACGGCATCCTGTGGACCGCACTCGGCGGCAGCGGTCATATCGCCAGTTTTGATCGAAGCAAATGCAAGGTCCTGAACGGACCCACTGCTACAGGTCAGCACTGTCCGGAAGGCTGGTCTCTGCATCGAACCCCGGGCCCTCAAATGAAAGGTGTTGATGCCTACGGCAGTGCCGATTTCCACTACTACCTCTGGGTTGACCAATTCAACACACTGGGACTCGGTGAAGACGTACCCATAGCCAACGGCACAACTTCAGATTCTCTAATTGCCTATTTGCCCGACGAATCGAAGATAATCAGCCTCCGAGTTCCCTACCCGCTAGGGTTTTATACACGGGGACTCGATGGTCGTATCAATGACGCAAGTGCAGGTTGGAAAGGTCGTGGTGTCTGGGCGAGTAACAACTCCGTTGTACCCTGGCATAACGAGGGCGGCAGAGGCATGACCAGTGAGATTGTACGCTTCCAGATTCGTCCTGATCCGCTGGCAAACTGATCACTGCAGGCTGAACCCGCGTCGAGAAAGCCGACGTTGGTTCAGCGTTTCTGTTATCAGGGCATATACGGCGTCGAAGTTGGTCCCAACTGGGTTTTCAATATCGGTTGTGCCATTTCTATAAATTCACACAACATGGGTCTCGTGTCGCGCGGATCCATAATATCCTCAATATTGAAAGCCTCAGCAGTTTTAAACGGAGAGGCAAGTGCATCCAGTTGAGCCTCGATCTCTTTCTGCTTGGCTACCGGGTCGTCAGATTCGTCAATCACTCGCCTGTAGGCAGCGGACACGCCGCCTGAGATATGCATCGATCCCCAATGTGCTGATGGCCACGCCACCCTTTTGAACATACCACTAGGGCGGTCATGACATTGCCCGGCAACACCATAAAGCTGTCTGATAATAATTGAAATCCAGGGCATCTGAGTTCTCAGGGTTGCACAGAGCATCTTTGCGCCTGCTCGAACAATACCTTGCCGCTGCTGTTCTGGTCCAGCCATGAACCCCGGTTCATCGGCCAGATATATCATCGGTAAATGAAACGTGTCGCACAATTGCAGAAACCGGATAACCTTGGTCCCGGCAGCGACATCCATTGAACCTCCCAGTCGTTTCGGATTGTTAATCATGACCCCGGCGGGATATCCGTTGACCCGACCAAGCCCAATGATGCGGGACCGACCGTAGTGAGGTGTGATCTCAAAGAATGAATCCTTGTCCAGGACCGCCGCAAGAATCTTGTGAGGATCATATATCTTCCTTTTGCTGCGGGGGATTGCGGACAAAAGTGCTTCTTCCCTTCGCTCGGGGTCATCTCCGGTCTCCCGTCGGGGTGGCATTTCCCAGACGCTGTTGGGTAAATAGCTGAGGAAACATTTGATCATATCGAATGCTTCCTCTTCACTATCCGCCAGATTGTCAATGACACCACTTTCAAAAACCTGGCTTCTTTCATCACCCAGGTCTTCCTTTGTGATGTCGATACCGAGAGCAGCCTTGACAACGGGAGGGCCGCCTGGAAATACCTGACTGATACCCTTGACCATAATATTGAAGTGAGAAAGACAGGCGTCCACAGCAGGAAGACCAGCCACAGAACCGAGTGCAGCTGAGACGACCGGGACCTGACAGAGCAGTTTCTCGATACCCGGGGTCACGGGGTTGGTAGGAATATAGGTGCGACCGATCTGCTCGAATGTTTTGACACTGCCGCCTGTGGCATCCAGCAATCTGATATAGGGAAGGCGCCAGTCTCCAGCCAGGTTCTGGGCGTGACCTCCCTTATTGCCAATAGAAGCGTCTGCGGCGCCACCCCTGACGGTAAAGTCACCGCCATTCAGCACGACCTTGCGACCATCCAAGGTGCATGTCCCAATCACCATATTGGATGGCCTGACGTTGACCAGCTGATCCCCTTCATAGGTCGCCGCACCAGCCAAACGACCTATTTCCTGGAAGGATCCTTTGTCGGTCAGGAGATCGAGACGCTCTCTAATAGTGAGTTTACCGCGTCCATGTTGAACCTCGATGCCCTTTTCACCGCCCATTTTCTCGGCGAACTCAACTCTTCGCTGAATTTCATCAACCTCGGGTTGCCAGACCATTTCTTCTCTCCCCGGTACTTCAAAAATAAGTTTCCCTGACGAAAATACGTGAAAAAGGGATCAGGTTCAATTTATGGGAATTTTCGTCCCTTGTGTTAATTTTTCCTGGTGACCGAAGCGAACCGGAATTCGCTAGAATCAATCCTCAAAGCACAAGGGACTCTTGCTTATTTCTTCAACTCACACTCTGAGCAATATCGGAATAGTGTTTTGAGACAGATTCCACGCCTTCGGGAACCACATAACGATGGGGGGTATACCAGGGCAGGCAACTGCGGGTTGTCAAGATTACCCGGCCTATCTGATTGAACATTCTGACTGGGAGACTAATCTGGTACTTCTTGCCGAATCGCTCAACATCATAGGCCGACATAATCCTGGTGCAATCCATAATAAAACGGGTGATGTGCCCTTGTGCTATCAAACACATTTTCACACGGTAAAGGTAATCACCATACAAGTGATCATAGATGTCAAACGCAACGGTGCGATGCTCTATCTCTTCCATCAGATGCCAGTTAAACAAGTCGGCAACTCGCGGATCAGTTTCGGGGTGATTCATTATGCCAGTTTTGAAAACAGCTATTGCACCCTGGGTTGTATAGGATTCAAATCCTTCAACAAATCCCACGCAATACTTGTCCGATTCTTCTTCTAACATTCGATCGAAGTCCTGACGGAGAATCTCATAACGTTCATTCAGACCGGGATAACCCTGGGCGAACAGCGCTTCATTAAAACGCTGGTGCTGCTGATAATGCTGAGCCTCCTGGCGTGCGAAACGATCTACGTTTTCCCTTAGATCATCATCTTTGATGTCATCCATGATCCTGTGCATCGACTTGACGATAAAGGGTTCAAGAAACGTTACATACATGCTGACTCCCCAGCAGGTATAGGAGAGTACCGGATTGGCTGCCACGCAATCCGGCTTGAATTCTTCAGCAGGCATGGATTCGAAAAGCAGTCGGCGAACCGGAATTGGATGAGTCATCGTAATTCATCTCCTTTGGAGTGTTTGCAGGATTTAACTAAACAACTGATGCCAGGATTCAATTTGTATCTAACTCTCAACTTATGCGGACTGCATCGTCTCCAACATTTTTCGCATCTGTTCGTGCATCATGTTAATCGCCTGGAGCGGTCGGATCATTACCTTAAACTCAGCAATCTTGCCATCGTCATTAAACGTGATGATATCAACCCCGTTAACATATTTGCCCTGCACTTCAGTTTCAAATTCAAGCACCATGGTATTGCCTGACCTGACTTCTTTTCTGTATTTAAACTTGCTCTCCGCTTGTCCCGGTGCCTTATCTTTTTCACCATCGCTAAAGGTATTCCCTGCCGCACCCAGATAGAGTTTGGTGAGTTCTTTCCCTTTCTGTGGTGAAAAAACGATGGGGGAGTAAAAAACGCAATCATCGTCCAGTAGTTCATCAAGACCGCCAGGCAACTCGCCCTTCAAATGCTGATGCCACTTTTCTAAATTCTGTTCGATCAAAACCTGTCTCCTTTTACAATTGAATCCGTCAACACCTGTTAGCGTAACTGAACTGTCATCCAGTGTAAAAAGAGTCCGGATCATCTGACCACACCGTCTGTAACTGGCTGCATTTGCATGTCAGAGCAACCCACATCCGAAATGACCTGCGAAAGCAAACTGTGGTTTAATCGAACTTCACCAGCTGCAAGGAGAGGTCATGAAACCAATCAGTTATGTTGATGAGTTAACCAGACACTATGGGTCTATGGGTTTCCCACCCTACAAATGGACCATCAATGAGACAGCCCCGCTCACCAGAATCACCAAACCACTCGCAGAATGTTGCGTCAGCCTGCTGACATCGGGAGGGATCTCCCATTGCACCGTGCCTGGTTTTGATCCAGATGCCCGTAACGACCACAGACTGGATGAGATCGATCAAAATACTTCCAACCAGGACTTTGCCATCAATGACAGCTATTACAATCATACGGATGCAGACCAGGATATTAACTGTGTCTTCCCTATTGATCGGCTCAAGGAATTGGTTGAAGACGGGACCATCGGCAGTATCCCGAACAGATTCTGGAGCGGATTTATGGGCAGAATCTACAATCGAACAAAACTGATCGAAGAATCCATCCCTGCATTTATCGACAAGCTAAGGGAGGATGCGGTTGACGTTTTAGTCACCGCGCCCGCCTGACCTCTCGACCACCAGACCGTGGGTCTGGTATGTCGAAGTGTAGAAGAAGCCGGTATTGCGACAACCTATATTGCGACCGGCAGGGATCTGACCATTCAGGTCAAGCCACCTCGAAGCCTGTTCCTCAACTTCCCAATGGGGAACAATTTCGGGGAACCCTCTAACCAGGGCCAGCAAACAGCCATCTTGAGGCGGGCACTCGAGATGGTTGAAGAAGTTGAACTTGGTGGCACGCTGGAGGACTGGCCCGAATCCTGGCCGGCACCAGTGACCTATTTTACCGGCCGGAAAAGTGAGTGACGATAAACAACCCAGGGTTGATACCGTTCGCCTGCAAAATCTGAGTAGAGCTTTTATCAGTTCGGCAGGATTTTTCGCTGCAATTGATCTCGAACTCTTCACGGCTATATCAGAAGGTGACAATACGGTGAGCCAGTTTGCGAGCCGGGCAAATATTTCGGAGGTTAATGCCGATCGTTTAATGACCATATGCGCCTCATCAGGGTTGATCCACTGGCATGAAGACCATTTTGGAAATGCGCCGGATGTACAGAGATTCCTGGTGAAAGGCGATAAAAGCTATGCTGCCGCCTGGCTGACCTTTACCCGACCTGCCTGGGAAAACTGGGGCAAGCTGACTGAGAAGCTAAAAAATACTGAGCCGCCAACCGTTATTGGCAGTTACGAAACCATGACCGTCGAATATGCTCGTCGTTACCATGAAGCAACCGCAAGTGTCGGGTTCGGATCAGGCAGACGATTCGTGAGGCAGGTAGATTTATCCTCGAGGAATAAAATCATGGATCTGGGTGGTGGATCTGGTGCATATTCCATCGTTGCCGCACAGGCGCACCCAAATCTGTCCGCGGTGGTATTTGATCTGCCGCCTGTCGTCGAAGTCACAAAGGACTTTATCACCAGCAACGGCGTTGAAGATCGTGTCTCAACCCAGGCGGGGGACTTCACCAAAGATCCATTTCCTCAGAACTGTGATGTTGCCATCATGGCCAGTAATCTGCCTCAGTACAATCGGGAGATCATCACCGACGTTGTTAAAAAAACATTCGATGTACTATTGCCTGGTGGTGAAATGCACTTGATTGGTGAAATGCTGGATGATGACCGTACCGGACCACTTGATGCTGCAATCTGGGGCCTCTACGAGGTAATGTCAAATAGCACCGGCGTCACACATTCTCGAAGTGACTGCGTTTCCTATTTTGAGCAGGCAGGTTTTGTTGATGTTAATGTGCACGACTTTATACCGGGGATACTCGTCAGGGTAACAGGATTAAAACCACAATAAGCTTCCAGTTCTCTAATCGACAGCCTACACCTTGATTTAATCGTTGGGGTGTTTAGCCTGTTCGTGCAATGATTTCAATACGGCAATATTCCGGTTCCTGTATTGACTCGCTACCCGGTCAGCGCGGTGTATCCAATAATGGTACACAAGACTGCAATTAGTGTTGGCTGCCTCATACTGGTAATACCATCCAGAGCGCTCTCGATCATGTCCTCATAGAACGTGCCCATCCTGTCGAACATGATATTCAGTGATCCTTGCTTCTCACCAATTGTCACCATTTGAATCGCCAGTTCCGGGAACAGACCTGTTTGCAGCATTGCATAATCCAGCTGTTTGCCTTCGGAAACATCCTTCTTGATTATCGGCTCATTTCATCCTCCTTGTTTCCTCGCCAAAACCCTTTGATGTCTTTGAACTCAGAGACTATGGCTCAGTATCGACAGAATAATGGGGGTGACAGATGCGGCAACAAGGCCTTTTGCAAGAGCCATAGAGTGGACCTCCAAAACTATATCTAGATAATCTAGGTGTGACACACATAGATAATCTAGATATAGCAATTCCGACGTCAGATTGCTTTGGCAGTAATAACTCAGTCAGCCCATCGACTCGTAATGAGACGAGTCCGCATATCAATTTCGGATTGTCCAAGTGGTATATACTGATCCGCAACGAGAACAGCCCTCCAAGACGGTATAAATGACAATACAGGACCTGGACAACAGCTTTTCTTTTTATTACCTCTGGAGTATTAACCTGACATCATCTGTTCATGCCATCAACGACCGCTGTCTAATAATACAACCAGGCAATGATGGAACAAGGAGCTAACCATGACCGCGATTACCGAATTTGAAACTGAACTCGCCCGATTAAAATCTGGTGACCATCAGCCAATAGAGTCGTCTACTGAAAGCAAATGGAATGAGAACTGGATGTCTAATGATGTCTCGGCTCATGAGCCGCTTGTCATCGCACTGCTTGGTGGAGCAATGGCTGATCGTCTGGCCTGGGTTTTTCATGCCGGTTACCAGGGTATGATGCGGTATGCATTTCCGTTCTGCCCGCAGCAGGGCTGGGCAAGCTATCTCGTCGCTGAAGACAAGACCGGTGAATACCCCGGAACTGTTCTTACCAAATCCGATGACCAGAACAAGCTGAGCGGGTACAAGAGTTGGGTAGCTGCTTCTGATCATGTAGACCATCTCGTGGTGCAGGTAACTGGTTCGGAAGAGAATACTCTCCTGCTGATTGACCGAAATGAAGCTGGCGTATCATTGAGCAGTCGGGAGAGCCCTGGTTTTCTGGCTGATTTAAGTCAGGGATTTGCTGCTTTCGAGAGCGTCAGCGTTGCAGCAGAGCGAGTTTTCAGCAGCGCTGATCAGCCACCCAATTTTGCCCAGTCGGAACCTCACCATGTACTGACTGCACTTAACGCATTTATGACTTCCCAGGCGCTTAAACTCGGTGGTGATCCAGACTTTCTTAACAAAGCAATCAGTTCACTTCACCTTGCTGGAAAGCTGGTTGAGGATAATACTGTTGATGATGACTTCTTCCTGGGAATCGCTGATCTGGACGCCGCGACAACTGAAACCGCGCGCAGCTTCGAACAATTTCTGGAGGACAATGACACCAGCCTGCACCTTCGCTGGCAGAGGGATCGGGGTCTGGTGAAGATGTTTTCCAGGGGGCTGCAGAAGAGAGCAAGCTGGTTACGCGATAAATAGCCTATCCTGTCTAAGTAAAAAATTCTCTGGCTGTGCCTTAAGGTTCTACCTTCAAAGGCTCCCTGCTAAGCACCGGTCTGCATAAGCTCTACAATATTGCCGAAGGGATCACGGCCATAGATTGCCCAGGTATTACCCAACTGAACCGGATCACCGTGCAAATCACCACCAGCAGCCTTGAACTTTTCACAGGCTTCCCGGATATCTTCAAAATCAAAGGCGATATGTGCGATCCCTGGATCACAGGGTCGATCGTCGGCTGAATTACCTCGTTGAGCTGGAGCAGAATATTCAAACAATTCCAGACGATAATTACTCCCTTCGAGCATTACTGCTTTAGCTGCGCTGTTTTCCAGATTGATGACTTTGGCCACATCGGCATTATTGTCGAGGTCCCACTCGAGTCGAAATGATTCCGTCAGGTTAAGAAACTGACGATAGAATGCGTCCGCCTTTTCAAGATCAGGCACCACCAATCCTGCGTGATGAAATGTACTCTTCATTGTTACACCTCTTTTTATTCCGGGATCAGCTACATTAACAAATCGTCTCACTATCACCTAACGAATAAATATTTCGTCAGGAATTAACCACATGTTACAAACGTTTCTTCTGATATTTCTCAACTCACTCAATATGCTATGGTCATGTCGATTCCTACCGGGTCAGGTCAGACGACACTGGCACCTGATGAAATACTGAAGGAAATAAGAATCCCGTATGGGACACCAAGTACTACCTCGACATTCATCAAGTGGAGTCAACCTCGCTCAATGGCGATTTCCATCGCTAATCTTTCAACAAGCCAGCAGGAAACTATGGATACGGACAACGGGCAGAAAGAAGATGCGCCATTTACCGGCGTACCATTTCTGCTGAAGGATCTCGTTACAAATATCACCGGTGCACCACGAAGAGAGAGTCTGCTTTCGTTGCCGGCCATTACTACGCAAGTGCCAACAGTGAACTGACACGTCGTTTCAAAAGGGCTGGATTTATCGTACTCGCTAAAACCAACACTTCCGAATTTGGTCTCTTGCCTACAACTGAGCCAGAGCATTTTGGGCTAACTCGAAATCCCTGGAATAACGAACTTGGAAGAGGAGGATCCACTGGTTCAGCAGCAGTCACATCCGGTCCGGTGTCTGCCATTCACGCAAGCGACGGCGGAGGTTCAATTCGTGTCCCCTCTTCCTGCTGCGGCATCGTCGGATTAAAACCAAACCATGGGCGCAACTCCTATGCACCCCGGACCGGCGACGTTGCCGGTGGGATTCTAAGTGACCATGTGGCGACCTGAACCCTGCGGGACAGCGCTGCAATTCTTGAATGTACGGCAGGTTACCCGCCAGGTGGGCCGAATATTCCTCCCACACCGGTTCGCCCTTATACTGAGGAAATCGGCAGAGATCCTGGTCGGTTGAGAATCGGATTAGGTACCGTTGATCTAAACGGTAATCAGGCGCATCCCGACTGTGTCGAGGCCTCTATGAATGCCGCGGCTCTTTGTGAATTACTCGGTCTCCAGGTTGAGGTGAATCAACCCTTCTGCGCTTGTCTTCCCAGTTGGAGCAGGCACACCCCTGGTCACATCGAAGACCACCAGTCACCTGACCAGATGACATAACGCAACTTCCTCCCCGGTGACCGCTTTGGCAGTGGCTGGTGCATCTGCAGGAACTTTCCCCGGCTAGTATAATCATCCCGAAAACAGAGGGGTCGACTTTGGACCGAGAGGACATCATCCTGACGGGTGATTTGGGGGAAGATTTATGGTCAATGATCCTTCAGATTACTCATACAAATGAACCCTGCGAAAAGGGAGCAGACGAGACGCTATTTCAAGTGCCCGGCAGGTCAGACTATTATTTGCGGGTTCAAGGCGATGTCACCAACCTGGAACATTCTGCCTCACCGGTGCTGAGCCCCGGGTCCACGCTTGTCAGAAATTCTGAGGGGATCGCATTTCAAACCCTCGTTCGCATGGGACCCGTCGAAGTTATTCAACCATTCCCGAAAGTCAATTTCCGAGTACCAGCAAATGCAGTTCTGATCTGGCGGCAAATAGCTGACACGTTTATGTTGAAAAATCCTCAGTGGCCGATGTCAGAGACCAATGGGGATAAGGCAGACGAAAATGAGATCCTTCAACGTCGGCTCTCTCTTTTAGTACTCAATTCGTGGGAGAAGGTGGCAGGCATCCTCACGGGCCTGGGATTTCAACAGAATCAGACTTCCTATTCCAAGAGGATCATAGCGGAAGCGCTCACAGGTATGAACATCGACGAACTTGCCGATGAAAACATTCACGTCCTGTCTGGACAGCTGGTGGATTCAACCGGCATAGATGAAAGCCAACTGGTAACCCATATGATCGACCTGGATGGGAGCACACATATTGTTCTCCACGAGGAAGTTCTAACGCGGTGGGAAAAGAAGGATTATCCAGATTATATGATGAATGCGCTGATCACGGCTCTATTTCGAGAGATAACCGTATCTCACGGTCTCGACGAAGATACACTTGATCGATCTGGCTTGTCGTTTAGCGCATTGGATAAATCCTATTGGGGTCAGAAGGATTCCAGGGAAATCACTGCTCTCTTATGCAAACGGGGTAGAAACCAACTCAGTCGGGTTTCGACGGAAGCAGGCAGTCGAGTCTCGATGACTAACGCTTTTGATGGATTTGCAGAAGAAGTGATGCTGGTCAGTGGCGTCCAAAAAACTTTTGAGAACCACGAGTCAGATATCGGACAGTTTTCACATAACAAAGCCGAGTTGCTCAAGGGTGTGTTGGCTATGAAGCCTAAACGTCTGGATGTACCGCTGGGATACAGTGTGCATGAACTTGTTCAAGAACAGGGGAAGCTGATTAAGGAGGAACTGCGTCAGATTCTTCTCGACAAAGAACAGCAGGCTCGTTCCGGAAAAGAAGAGCGGAGCATTGATTTCCTTGGCGCCGGGCTCGGGCACTATCCCACCGAAGCCATTCAAACAATCCAGATGACAAACGATTTATTGATCGAGGAATCTCAAAGAGGCGCACTAGCCCTTCCTGAAATGTGGACACTGCGTTTTGCTGGATTCGATATCAAGGAGTCGTGCTATCAATCTGCTCGAGAGGTGTTTCACGAGGCAACAGCGAATACCGCCGCATTCTCCGGATTCAAAGACACGAGAATTGGCGACCTGCATATGGAAGCCTTTATAGGGAATGCACTCGATTATCTGAGGCTCATAAGTATTCGAGACGAGGAGATCCCCGCCATTTTTGGCATGCCACTTCGCTTTGATATTCTATTGCATCGCAACATGTCATACATAAACGAAAACGTAAGAAGAAAAAGTGAACGCTATATCAATCCACTTTCGAAGAAAAGTCGGGGAGACGCGGTATTCTTTTTGTGGTCTTCACTTCAGACACTCAATATCCTGAGTATTTTCGGCCGTGACAACGCACACTATGTCATCGACCCTATACGTCAAATAGCGACTGATGACCCGACTGCCCTGGGCAATGAATCTCCATTCAAGTTGCCGTGGGTAAAAGTTATCAGGGCCGGTGAAAATAAAGAAGGGCGTGTGATGTCTGAATGGGGATCTGGTATCTGGATTATTCAGAAACAAACTGGTGTGGCATCCTTGTCATTGACAGATGTGCAGCAGGCAGCAAAGCAGACATTTGCCGGGGAGAACTCGCCTCCCTGATCACATTTCTTCCCTTATGCTTGTCTTCTCAGATCAAACAAGCTCTGCCTGCGACAGAACCGGGTACATCAATCGTCTGATTACATGGCATAGTCACCACTCACGCTGATGCATTGCCCGGTAACATAGGAATTCCTGTCGGAAACAAGCAGCAACACCATCGGTGTAATGTCATCTGGTACCCGACTCGGCGCAGGCAATAGTTTTTTACCTCCTTTTTCAGCACATCAGGATCCCGGAATATCTTGCTCTGATGGCTGTCTGGGTGCCACAGACTATTGTCACCGGCATTTTCTGGTTTTTCCAGCATAGCCAGACCTGGACAGCCGATGTTCACCTTCAATCGGCAAGTTCCGAATTCAGGGGCAGCACCTTGAGCAAGGTAATCTTCCCCCCTTGCAAGCCCCGTAAACCGCCTCATTGTTCTCACCAATCCTTCCTGGATCAGACTCGATAGCGATGATCTTGCCGTAGTTACGTTCAATCATTGATGCCACCACAGACTTGATGCAGTTGATCAGCCCCACAGATTAATCGCGATCTCTTACTCAAACGAAGTAGGTTTTCGACCCATCAATCCACTTGAGTCGACCAGAATCAATGACGGTTTCAGACCCTGTCCTTATCATCTCTGGGTCTGATTTTCGCTGTGTTAAATCACCCCAGATGCCATCATTTACCTGCCAAAGTACTTTACCCGTCGCAGCACTTTATCCGCCGCAGCACTTTATCCGCCGCAGCACTTTTTGTATTTCTTTCCGCTACCACAGGGACAGGGGCTGTTTCTACCTGCTCTCAGTTTTTTATCAGCGAGGAACCGATAGTACTGGGTTGCGGGTAACTTATTCTTCAGCGCTTGTACCATCGCGTTCAGATACGGTTGAACGTGCTTAAAAAAATCCAGATAGCCCTCGCATAGATAGTTGTGCTCAAACTCTTCATTTTGGAATCGAATAAACTGATGCGCCGGACAACCACCATTGCAATAATCTCTAATCTCGCACCGTCGGCATCTATCGGTAAGCTCCTTTTCCTTGGCATGTCCAAATGACATCTGGTCTTCGCCGTCAACAATCTCAGCGTAGCTCTGCTGTTGCAGATTACCAATTCTGTATTCATCGAAGACGAAGTGATCGCAGGCAAAAACATCACCATTGTGTTCAAGCGCCAGCGCTCTGCCACATTCCCTGGCATGGACACAAATAGTAGCCACATGACCCATCGCGGAGTTAAGAGCAGATTCGAACTGTTGGATATAGATCTTGCCAACATCGTTAATCAGCCATTCGTCAAAAATGGAAATCATGAAACGCCCGTACTGGTTGGGCAGAACGCTTCTTTCTGAGGCTCCGTTCTTTCCACTCCGCTCCACGACAGGGATGAATTGCAAGTGCTGCGTTCCCAGTTCCGTTAATCCCCGATAGACTTCAAGTGGGTGATCAGCATTGTGACGCTGAACAACAGTGAGAACATTAAACTCAACCCCGTGTTTCACCAGATTGTCCAGACCTTGCTTCACAAGATGATATGACCCTTTGCCACCTTTGGTTTTCCGATACCGATTATGAAACTCCTCTGGACCATCAATACTGATGCCAACCAGAAATTCAAATTCCTTAAGAAATTCGCACCACTGGCTATCCAACCTGGTGCCGTTAGTCTGAAGTGCATTGGTAATATGCATACCAGGCCTTCGATATTTTTCCTGCAAGGCGACAATCTTTCTGAAGTATTCCAGACCCAATAGCGTTGGCTCGCCACCCTGCCAGGCAAAACTCACTTCCTGACAACCAACTGGTTGACTTTCGATGTAACCTCTTATGTGTATTTCCAGTAACTCAACTGAAAGGTGAAACTTCGAACCTTTGAACATGCTGGTTTTGTTCAAATAGAAGCAGTATTCACAATTCAGATTACACAAGGGGCCAATTGGCTTCGTTATCACATGGAATGGCGCGCCCGCTGAAGACCATCTCGAACGCGAAAGATTTTCGGTAGTGATTATTTCGGACATATTATTCGCCGAGAGCGGACGATTCGGCAGGCATTGAACCCGGTAGGTTCCCGGTTAATCCGTTGGTTAATCCAACCATGGTTCTGTATTCCGTATTTCAGCGTTTAACGATTTCCGATGGCTAAAGTCAGTCCACAATCACCAGGTGATCAGGCTGCCAATTCTGATTCTGGATCGCCGGCAATCCTCACATGTCGCATCACTCTAGCCTGATTATGATGATCGTAAGGCCTTGCCCGATGCATCAGACACCGATTGTCCCAGGCTATCACATCGCCTGGCTGCCACTGATGCTCATAGGTCCTCGGTGGCTGGCAGGCAAATTCCAGCAACTCATCCAGCAGCTTCCTGGATTCATCCTGATCCATGCCCGGAATGTTATGCGCGTGTCGACCAATTAAGAGAGCCGGTCTTCCTGTCTCCGGGTGAATCTTGATGAGCGGCCTAAGTGGTGACTCCTTATCTTGAAAACCATAGCCAGCACCCACTTCGACCTTATGACCGATCTGTGACTGCGAGTAAAAAAGGGAGTGATAGGCTGACAAATCAGCAATTCGCGCTTTCATCTCTTCAGATAAGGCATCGTAACCCGCGCGCATGTCCGCCCACTCAGTTTGTCCACCCTCTGGCGGTATTTCCTGAGCTGCCAGAACTGCGCCTTTTGATCCAAGGGGCATATAGGAACTGTCTGTATGCCAGACCTCAACACCTCGCAGAATCTGCGTCAGGTGCTCACCATCTTGGGAAAGGCTTCCGTCAGGGAGTTTGTTACTCAGGTAGACAAGTTGTACACCCGGTGCCATCTCCTCAATATTACCGAATCTTGAGCCGAAGGCGATATGCTGTTCAGGTGTGATGTTCTGGCCTGGGAAAATCAGCACAGCATACTCAAGAAACGCCGCATGTATTGCCTGCCACGTATCATCATCAACTAAAGACAAATCAACATCCGTTAAAACTGCGCCAAGTGTTGCATCCAAAGATTCTATTTTTAGCTGGGGCATGTTTCCTCCTGGTATATTTCTCCGACAAACAGAATACATAACCCATGATATATTGAACAGCAGACTTTGAAATCGGCAACTGGATGATCATGAATAAGAATGACCTGAATTTCACCGCCAAACTCACCATCAAGGTAGAACTTCCCTACCGAACCTACCTGCCGAATGACTACAGCGACGATGGTCCCGCGCATCCTTTGCTCCTGTTCCTTCATGGTGCCGGTGAACGTGGCGATGATCTCACAGCGCTGACCAATACAGCCCTGCCAAAACACATTGAAGAGGGACTGGATCTGCCTTTTGTAACTGTTTGCCCACAATGCGCCGAAGGCTCCTGGTGGGATGAACATGCGCTTTCGGCACTTCTGGACAAGGTCGTCAGCGCATACAACATCGATCAGACAAGACTCTACTTGACAGGACTCAGCATGGGTGGACGAGGTACCTGGCAACTGGCAAACCTTCTCGGTGAAAAATTCGCGGCGATTGCACCCATCTGCCCTCCCTTCGTCTGGGTTAATCCTGAAAACTTCAGGAACCTGCCAATCTGGTGCTTTCACGGCGTGATGGATTCGGTTATCCCTGTAAGTGACTCAGTCAAAATCGTCCGCCTGCTAAGAAGTAACGGTTGCAAAGTTGAGTTTACAACCTACGCAAACGCTGACCATGACTCCTGGACTGACACCTACACAAATCCCGAACTCTACGAGTGGTTGCTGTCCCATCGCCGAGCCGCACCTTAAATCAGCACCGGTCAATTCCCCTGAGCTGAATGGCACTTACTTAAGTGCTCTTACGAGACGCTCTTACGANNTTNCGAACCCGGGTTTCTCTTTTCACCTACTCGTTCCGCACATGCCTGTGCTCCTCTCGCTCAGACAGCTTCACGACTTCGGCTCGTGCCCTCGCACACCGCAGAATCCCGAGCTGTCTTGTTGCTATTTACNNAAGATATTGCTCTTATACGAACTTGCTGCAAATTCAAAGCGCCGGNAATATGAGCAAAACCACACCGAAACATATCCAGATCAATGACACGTCTGTTACTGGATCACTCGTTGCTGGATGCGATTTAGGAAAATCAACAGCCAAATTCGTTATTGGTGAACTGGAAACCGGGGATACAGCCGGGCAATTTCATGTGCTCCACAGCGAAGTGATCGTCCACGACGGCCGACCTATGGATGCATTCAAAGAATGGTATACCAGGATGGAAGTTCATCGCTGCAAGGCTCTGGGGGCCACCGGACTTCATGCTGAGGAACTCATCAGCCCGGTTGTCTCAGGCCTGCCTGAAGACGCCTGTCTGAGTACTGCATTGAGTGATTCCAGGGAAATTGAAGGACCAGTAACTCTCATCAGAGTGGGAGCAAGAGGATACTCAGTACTTTCCAGAAATACCGAAGGACACATGCAATACCTTGAGAACGACAAGTGTTCATCCGGTACAGGCGAGACCATGGTGAAAATTGCCGGGAGATTCGGTTTATCCATTGAGCAGGCAGATGAACTGGCTCGGTCTGCCGATGACGCCATCGCGATTACAGCCAGATGCTCCGTTTTCGCCAAGAGTGAGATGACTCACTTTGGAAATCAAGGTAAGCCCGCAGACGCGCTTTTTAAAGGCTACTTCAACTCCGTGGGTCATTATGTGTCAGCGTTGGTTAAGCGAGTTGAACTGGAAGGGCCTGTGATGATGATTGGTGGCTGTAGCAAGAACCAATCTTTGGTTAACGCTATCGCGGAATACTGTGGTGAGAAGGTTTCCGTCCCTGTTCACCCTGAGGTCTTTGAAGCATCAGGCGCCGGGATTCTGGCCGGGCAGCAATTCCTGGCAGGAGCAGGTGATCTGCTGCCGGTTGATCCGCAGGAGATCACCCAATCAAAACAGGCCCGGTTTCGAAAACTGGACGGATCCGCCGAATTTAAAGACAAAGTTACCCGTCTGATGTCAACTCCCATTCCGGAGGGTGCTGAGTTACAACCATCCGTATTGTCGCTGGATATTGGCTCAACCGGTGCAAAAGCTGTACTGACCAGCATCGAAACCGGTGAAATGGTACTGGATCTCTATGATCGAACCCAGGGAAATCCAGTTGGGGCTGCCTCCAGGCTTATTACGACGCTTCTGTCAGAGACAAACCCGGACGTAAGAGCAATCGCCCTGACCGGATCGGGTCGTGAAGCAGCAGCTACCGTAATGCGTGCTGCGTATCCTGATCTTGCCTCGCTGATCCTGGTGCAAAACGAAATAGTTGCCCACGGAACAGCCGCCATTCGCTGTGATTCAAATAGCGGAAAAAGCCTTTCAGTCGTGGAAATCGGTGGCCAGGATGCCAAGTTCATCCAGATCGTCGGTGGGCGTATTGTAGAAAGCGATATGAATATGGCCTGCAGTGCAGGAACCGGATCATTTCTCGAAGAACAGGGCGTCTTCTTCGGGATAGACAAAGTTGAAGAATTTACCCAGTTGGCAGAACAATCCAAAGCACCACCTGAACTTGGTCAGATGTGTACTGTCTTTGTCGCTGAAGCGGCTGCTGAAGCCAGCAACGAAGGATTCAGCAAAGAAGAACTGTTTGGCGGTTTTCAGTACGCCGTCATCAACAATTACATCAATCGTGTCATGGGACAGCGAACTTTTGGAGAGAGGATTTTCTTCCAGGGGAAACCAGCAACCGGACCTGCCCTTGCCTGGACACTGGCCTCTGTTACCGGACGAGAAGTCATCGTACCACCAAATCCAGGTGCCATGGGAGCGTGGGGCATTGCCCTTGTCGCCATCGACGAGTATGGCGCAGAAAACCTGTTGCAGTCGGGCAGTTTTGATCTGCAGGCAATCAATGGCGCGAGAATCATCGCGACCAGTGATTTCCAGTGCCGCGACAAACGCTGTGCAACCCTGTGTAGCATCGAGAAAACAATCGTCGATGTTGAAGGGACAGAGCATACCGTTTACGCCGGGGGTGCCTGTCCGAAATATGAGATATCGACAACTGCCGCGCCCAAACTGCCGATCGAAGCGCCGAGTGCCTTTGACGAACGCGAGAAATTACTGGCACCATTTCTGAAGAAGACGGAAGGAAAGAAAACAGTTGGTGTCCCGGTTGTTGGCACTTGTGTCGGCTATGTTCCGTGGCTTATCACCTTCGTAAGAGAACTCGGATTTGGCGTTACACCACTGACCAGTCGCGGTGACTCGCTTTCTAACGGAGAAGGGCTCTGTTATACCTATGATGCCTGCGCGCCTGTGAAGATCGCCCATGGCGTGCTGGACGCCGATGTAGGTACTGTGATCTATCCGAAGATTCTGACTCTGGGTGACAGAGATGGCTGTTCCGGTGTTACCTGTGTCATGGAACAGGGTGCACCTGAGATGATCAAAGAATCGTTACACGCACGGAGCAGACCCATCGAGGTGGTACACCCGCCCCTGTCATTTGGTTCTGGCCTGGACAGCTTTTCATTGCTGCGACAGGCTTATGTACTCACCAGGCAATTAGGCGGGCCCCGTCATCGAATTCGAGCAGCGTTTCAGAAAGCAGCGCAGGCTCAGGAAGAGTACGAACAGGGTCTCAGTGACATTGGCCAGAGAACTATCGATTTTGGTAACGAAAATAACCTCCCCGTTGTTGTGGTCAGTGGCTCATTGCATGTCATTCACGACAAAATCATCAACGCTGGCATTCCAAAGCTTCTGAGGATCAACGGTGTACTGACCATGCCGATGGATTGTTTTCCCATCCCTCAATCTGTAGATCCAATCCCTCGAATTCACTGGGCCGAACTGAAAAGAGAAATGAGGATGGGGCTTGCAGCTCGAGAGATGGGAAATGTTTATCCACTGTTAATCTCCTCATTCGGTTGCGGACCTAATTCATTTTCAGAGCAGATCTTCGCAAAGCTGATGGAAGGCTATCCGTACACTACACTGGAAAGCGATGGCCATGGCGGCACGGCTGGCTATGTCACCAGAGTACAGGCCTTCCTGCATACGGTTCGCCAGCATGACAGCCAGCCAGATCCGGCGCCGGAACGCTCAATCAAATACCTGCATCCGGTGCCAACGATTCCCGCTGAGAAAGTCAAAAAGGAAGCCCGTTTGATGATGGGCCCGATTGCAGATCGGTATTCAAACCTCAATGCAGCCAGGTTGCGCTCAGAAGGCTATGAAGTCATTGCAACCGGACCCACTGAACCAGATGCACTGCCCCTTGGGCGAAAAGACTGCTCTGGTAAAGAGTGTCTTGTCTACCAGAGTATCTGGGGATCATTCCGCAAAGGACTGGAAGAAAATCCAACCAACAAGAAAACTCTGCTGATGACAGCTGGTGCCGGTGAAGGCATGTGTCGACTTTGCCTCTTTTCAATAAAGGATCAGATCAGCCTTGAGAGCAGAGGTCTTGATCAGGTCTCGCTGGCCAATATTCGGGGGAAACCAAAGGGCATCAAGGATGCGATGGCCAGTTTCAGAGAGCATTGGGCAGCGACCCTTGTCTGGGATTTGCTCAATCAGATGGTCGGATACCATCGGCCTTTGGAACGAATCGAAGGCGAATGCGATGCCATCTATGATCGCTATTGCGACAAAGCTGAACATCTGGTGGGTCATCCTCCGAAACGCGAGGATGGTGGGCTGGATGGCAAAAAGCTGATCGAAGATCTTAAGGCCATAGCCGTCAGAGCCAGTGAAGACTTCGCCGCTATCGGCAGGNATGCGACCGAGGATCCGGCAAGACGAACAGTACTGCTAAGCGGCGACTTTTACACCAATCTCGATCGATCTCTGAATGATGATATTGTCAAACGTCTGAATCAGAGAGGATTGCATGTCATTGTCGAATCAATGAATGCGATGATGGAGTATATTGCCACGGATCGAATCACCGACCTTTTTGGTTTCCCTAAAGCCTTTGTGCCCAATAAACTTATCCGTATTAATATGGCTCGGTTGCGACATGATTTCTATGGGGCTGTTCAAAAGCTCCACCCCTGGTTACCTACAGGTGATATGAAAAACATCCTTGAACACTCTGAGAAGATCCTCACAAAATATCCAGTCGGTGCAGCTCGAAAAACACTTGGTAGTATCAGTTATTACTTCCAAGAAGGGTGTATCGACGGCGTGGCTGTGATCAATGCCTGGGGATGTGATCATGGGCAGTTGTCGGAAGGATTTCTGAGACATCAAACTGATATTCCAATGATGCATCTCTATCTCGATGGATCGCCGATTGACGAACGCAAGTTAAACGCTTTCGCGTTCAGTCTGCGTCACCGTCCGAGTCGTCTGGCTGAAAATGTGGGATAACTGTTAACTGGATTTGATACTTTCTGTCAGACCTGCACAGGCATCGCATAGTGATCTACCAGTAATGCGATAAAGAGTAACATCAGGTAAACGATGGAATAGCGGAAGGTCTTCATCGGTGCAAGTCGATTTTTGCCCCTTAGCAAAACCAGACTCCAGTATAAGAATCCAGCGCCTAATGCCAGAGCTGAAGCAAGGTAGATGAGATTACTCATACCAATAAAGTAAGGCAGAACACTCGGCAGCATCATGATGATCGTATATACCAGGATTAAGAGCGACGTATATTCCACCCCGTGAGTCACGGGTAACATGGGTACATCCACCTTTTGGTACTCTTCCTTTCGATCTATTGCCAGTGCCCAGAAGTGTGGCGGAGTCCAGGCAAATATGATCAACACCAGTATCAGACCACCGGTGTCAAGACTATTTGTTACTGCCGTCCAGCCAAACAAAGGCGGTGCAGCTCCAAATAGTCCGCCAATGACAATATTCTGGGACGTAGCTCTTTTGAGGAACACAGTGTAAATAATCCCGTAACCAACCCAGGAAGCCAGACTGAGCCAGGCAGTAAGGGGATTGACCAGCACGATCAGCATTGCCACTCCGGCAATCCCTGTGATCGCCAAGAATACGCCACCATTAAGGTTACTCACCCTGCCCCGAGCATCAAGCCCACGCCGAGGGCACCGAGTGAGACCGCCGCTCAGGAGCAAGTGAGTGGAATCGCCTTTGCGACCGTGGGCGCACTCGGGGCAGGAGTACCCTGACTTCGTATCAGTGCGGAGTCTTACGCAATATGGATTACGCATGTAGCAGCTTTGTCCTGGGTTGACTTGGTTCCAGGAATAACCGTAAATAGTTCGATTATTCTGTATTCCCCTAAAACGGACAGAAATACCCAGCTGACCGTAACGAGCAAAATCGATATCAGGTGGATCGATACGGCGACAAGTTCGCAGCCAGCATAGCTGGTGCTTGTGGTAAATGAGTGAGGACCTTGTAATGAATGATATGCCAGTGAGAGTCATGCAGTTTGACCTGGACCCGGAAGAGATCAAAAGAAGTATTCCCACGTTCGCCCATGGACTGGGACTCTCGATGACGCTTCCCTATCTTGAACCATATCTTATTCGCTCCATGCGGGTTGCCCTGGAGTTCGCGACCGATGAAAAGATAATTCAGGATGTAAAACAGTTTATCGGTCAGGAAGGTCAGCATTTCAGGCAACATCAAAAGCTCAACGATATTCTGAGAGAGACCTATCCGGCTTATGCGGGTTTGCAGGAAATTGAAGATGATATGGAAGCCGACTACCAGCGATTTACCAAGACCATGTCACTTCGATTCAACCTTGCCTACGCAGAAGGATTTGAAGCCGCCACCTGCTCACTGGCAAGACAGGCACTCGAAAACCCTGAACCCGGGGACACCGGCATGCAACGTCTGTTCAAGTGGCACGGAACAGAAGAAGTCGAACATCGCACCGTAACGTTCGATATCTATCATCATCTTTACGGCGGATATTTCTATCGGCTGTTTGTCGGGATGTTCGGTCAATACCACTTCTTCAAATATGTATTTCGATTCGCAAACTACATCAGCAAACACTGTCCCGATTCAGACAAGCCAAAGACACTCGAAGTAAAAACCAGAGGTCAGAAAGATCTGGAGCGAAAAGCTCTGCTTTCTCTTTTAGGTAAAGTACTTAAAACCTATTCGCCATTTTACAATCCGGCCAAACTTGAGATACCAGAAATGCATGCCTCGATGTCCACTCAGTACTCTAACGAGGCGATTGATACGCGCGTGATGGAATAGATTCAGGTGAACCAGCTGGCAGGCTAACTAGCATCAAACAGATTATTGCAGGGTAGCGCCAGCCAGAATATCAAATACTCGATCACCTAACTTGGTCTTGATTGCTATGATCAAATCTTCTGAGCGGTTGAAATCAGTTCCAAACAGGCACTGTATTAAGTCACTGACTACTCCCTTATCCTTCGATTCTGTTTCAGCAGCAGATCATATGCTGCACTGGCAGGGTATGATCTGGGATCACCTGTCGAATCTGAATGAACAGGACATTCAGTCTCTAATCGTTTACCCGCAGAATATGCCANCGGTCGGTCGCAGCGTACCCGATACTACTCCCCCATCAACAGAGGACTGTTCGGAATATACCTTCTACCTGGAGAAAGATGATCGACCTGATTGTACTCACTAGACACTGCGGCCAACTGGTCTTGGCGCAGACGTTATCCAGGTCGATCACTGGCGCAACGAGATATTCATACAGGGCTTGAGGATACTAACCATCCAGATCCAGTAGTGCGTTGATATTTCCCGGCTCCAGATCACTTCCGTGAAGAAGTGTCCCTCCGACCTGCAACACCGGGCTGGTACGAATACCCTGCCCTTCGACAAACTCGGCAGCATCTTCATCCATCATCAAATCTTTCGTGGCGAAAGTGACATCGCGCGCTACCAGGTAACGCTTAAGCTGCTCACATGGTGCGCATAACGGTGTCGAATAAACGATGACGGGTAAATCCATATTCAATTCCTGTGTCTCAACACTTTCTTGCCTGAAAGTATGACCGGGTATAGTATCCCAGACACTACCAACAAGCACCAATGTATCAACAAGCACGAAAATAGAATCGCACCTCAAACAAACCAGGAGAGTCCCGATGTCAGATTACGTTAGATATATCGATAAGACACGTGAATACTACCTGTCCCAGGGTTACGATAAACCTTATAAATGGGCGCACTTCGAAGATATCCCGTTCACCGAACTGACTAAACCGCTGGACCAGTGCAGAGCTACCATTGTTTCAACCAGCAGTATTACGTATCGACAGGAAGAAGCCAGCGACGCACCTCACGCCACACTGACAGACAGCGTCTATTCCATTGACACCGACGTGCCCAAGGATCGACTCTTCACTGACATCGGTCATTTTGATAGCCACGAGACGACCCTCGAAGATGTGGATTCCTTTTACCCGGTAACACATTTGAGGAACCTGGTCGCAGAAGGTCGGCTGGATTCATTGGCAACCAGATGTCACGGTGTACTGACGTCCTACAGCCAGCGGCGAACTCTTGAAGTAGATGCTCCGGAGGTACTACGGCGTTGTCGCGAAGATCAGGTCGATGTCGCTTTTATGGTGCCTGTCTGACCCGTTTGTCACCAGACCGTGAGTCTGGTCGCTCGATATCTGGAAGAGAACGGAATACCGACGGTACTCATTGCGACAGCCAGAGACATCGTGGAACGATGTGGCGTGGCCCGCCTGGTGCATACGGACTACCCCCTGGGCAATCCGTGTGGACAACCTTTCAATGTCGAGGAGCAGCGTCAGATCGTTGCCGTTGCGGCGGATCTTCTAGAGACAGCCACTGAACCTGGCACGACAATAACTGCCCCTTTCGAATGGCCAAAAGGCGATGAATGGAAACGACTTGTCCTTACCGAGGAACGTCCGTTTCTGGAGGGAGAACACTATGATAAGTGGATGCAGGGTAAAGAACGATATCGGGAGCTAAAAAAAGAAGGCAAAGTATAAGACGAGTTTGAGCAGCTATTTGCCTGTCATGCATCAACATCGATCGCGACGCCAGGGAACTGCAGTCAAAGATTGAAAATGGATCAGATGCGAGTCAGAAAATTTGCTGGTACTGAATAAGCTGCTTTGTAACGAAACAGATTGACGATCGTTACTCAGGCTTCTGCCGTGACAAGAAACTGGGGCAAGAGTGCAAGAAATGTCTCATCCTCAATCGTACGATCAACTTCTTCGAGGAAGGAGACGATTTTCTCCTCTTCAATCTGTTCTGAAATTCGCGCGTAAGATGCCATATTCTGCAGAACCGGCCGCAGACCACCAACCGTGTCGGCATTCACNAGCACCTGGACACGAATCTTGCTGAAGCGCGCCTGCTTAAAAAAACCATAGAGCTTGCGGCCAATCTGTGGGGTACGAAACGCAATACCCGCAGCGGACATTATCTCTGTGAATCGCTCGCCGAGTGGTTCAACAAGTGCTGCACCCCAGTCACTGTCACTCACATGAGCGATGCCACCTGGTTTCAATACTCGATGAAATTCCCTGATGGTCTTTTCCGGATCGGGAACGTACTCCAGTACATTTTTGCAGAGCACCCGGTCAACCATCCCATCATCAATGGGAATCGTCTCATCTTCAATATGCCTGCCTTCAATCCTGGCACTCACGCCATTGCTTTCAGCCAGGGTCTGCGTTTTAGCCAGAAATTCGTGATTTATATCAAGAGCAAATATCTTTCCGGATTCCCCAACACGTTTTGCCAGTTCAACTGAAAGTGCACCGGGACCGCAACCATAGTCAACCACCATCTGGCCTGCTGCGATTTCAGCCGGTGCAATAAGCACTTCGTGACCATCGCGCCACTGAAACATAGCCTCGTAGCGTGCCATTCGTTCAGGCTCAACGTCAGCCCAATGATCCTGAAAGTAATTCTCTAGACTCTTAGCCATATATGCACTCAATACTCCTGGTTCAACTCCCGGTCGAACTAGGACATCTGCGATTTCTTCAGCGCCTGCTCAATATCCCAAATAATATCTTGAATAGATTCGATACCGACTGATATTCGCACCATATCCGGAGTCACACCGGCGGCAACTTGTTCCTCATCACTCAGTTGCCGGTGTGTTGTCGATGCAGGATGGATAATGAGGGTTTTTGCGTCACCAACATTGGCAAGGTGACTCAGGAACTGCGCGTTTTCAATAAATTTCACGCCTGCCTGCTGGCCTCCCTTAATCCCAAAGGTCAGGATTGCGCCAGCCCCCCGGGGAAGGTATTTCTGCGACAGCTCAAAATAAGGATTATCAGGAAGACCCGCGTATTTAACCCAGGAGATGGCTTCATGCTGCTGAAGGTACTCTGCCACTGCCGTGGCATTCTCGACGTGACGCTCCATTCTAATCGGCAGTGTTTCAAGACCTTGCAGGAAAAGAAAGGCGTTGAACGGACTGAGACTGGGCCCCAGCGTTCGCAACGTTTCGAGACGGCATTTCGTGATATAGCCAAAATCGCCGAACGTCTCATAAAACCGAATTCCATGATAACCCCTGGACGGTTCGGTCATTTCAGGGAATTTGCCATTGTCCCATGGAAATTTCCCAGACTCGACGATAACGCCGCCAATGGATGTCCCATGCCCACAGATAAATTTGGTCGCAGAATGGACGACGATATCTGCACCGTGTTCAAACGGTTTGCACAAAAATGGGGTGGCAAAGGTATTGTCCACCATTAAGGGAACTCCAGCACTATGCGCAATTTCTGCCACCGTCTCAATGTCAATCAGGTTGTTGGCAGGATTTCCAATTGTCTCGATAAAGACCGCTTTGGTACGATCGGTGATCGCTGATCGAAAGTTCTCCGGGTCGTCTGGATCAACAAAGATCGTATTAATCCCCATACGCCTGAAAGTCACGTCAAACTGAGAGTAACTACCACCGTAGAGAGTGCTGGCTGAAACCAGTTCATCACCTTCAGCCAGCAAGGTAAGCAAAGCCGTCATCTGTGCAGCCAGTCCCGAGCCGACCGCAAGCGCTGCTCGTCCTCCCTCGAGTGAAGCCATTCGCTCCTCAAACACAGCTGTTGTGGGATTGGACATTCGACTGTAGACATTTCCAAAGGTCTGCAGGTTAAACAGACTCGCCGCATGGTCCGTATCATCAAATACATAGGCAGCAGTTTGGTAAAGGGGAGTCGCCCTTGAGCCGGTTGCCGGATCTGGTATCTGTCCGGCGTGAAGGCAACGTGTTTCGAAACCGAAATCGTGATCAGTCATCGTTCAATTCCTCTAGGGCAGATGTCTTGGTCTCTTTGCAGAGATAATCCCGGTATCGACACCGGACCAGTTAAGACCGCCATACAACCTGGCATACTCAATCTTCATGCATCTGTCCATCACCACCTCCAGACCCGCTTCTTTTGCCTTCTCAGCAGCTTCCTCGTTTATAACCCCAAGTTGCAGCCAGAGAACACGTGCGCCCAGATCAATAGTGGGTTGCACAAATTGCGGCACGGCTTCTGATCTTTGAAACAGATCAACCAGATCGACATCATCAGGTATGGAAGCAAGATCCGGATAACACTTCTGTCCCAGGATTTCCTCATAGTTTGGATTCACCGGGATCACCTTGTAACCCCGGTCAAGAAGGTACTTGGCAGCAAAATAACTTGGTCTGAACCAGTTGCCGGACAGGCCAACCATGGCGATTGTTCTGGTCTCGTCGAGAATACGCCGCAGGGTCGCGTTATCCATGATCTTCTGCCAGTTCTCTGTCTCGTTCTGTCTGATAGCGGGGCGTCATATCACGGGGTGATCGTTGATCAGCACCGATTTCATTTTTGTTGCGCTCTGCGATCATCTGCCAGCCTTCTTCCCAGCTAAAATCTAGCTTATCTATACCCGGTGCAACCATACTATCAAAACCCTTGATAGCTTCAGCGACAACCGCCAGCTGATTTTCAGCATCAAACGGCCGACCAGACTCGAAGCCGAGTGGATAGTCCAGAAATTTAGCCCTGGGTGGTTTCCCTGATTGAAGAATATCCGAAGCGCTCCCCAAAATCAGTGTAGGTAAGCCACTTGCTTCAAAATGTCGCGCTATCAGACTCACGGTCTGATGACACACCGGTCACAATGGGACCAGCAACAGGACATCGACTTCTTCATTTGTAATTGCCTCGTCCAGTGTGGGGATCAGTTCGTCTCTTACCCGCCGCTGAGAATAGATACCTCCCATACAGGAGAAATAGTTTTCCGCGAGTCCGCCAATGGTCCCATCAGATTCCAGCGTTTGCAATGCTTCGATGGGCACCACACAACAAGGGTCTTCTCTGGCATCGCCGAGGTAGTTTTCAGTTACATGTGAGAACCTGAGATCACTGACTGGGGTGTTTTTTGAAATTGCTCGGATACTGGTATCGTCCTTGTAGTAATAGGCTACCTGGCCTGCAACGTAAGTACCTGCTGTCGACACCAATCCAAGCTTGCTCTCTGACAAGGGTTTTTTTGGCTTGACAAAATCAGGTTCAGTCTCCGCTTCAAACCACGAATAAGGTTCATATCCAAGGCTGTCATACAAATCCCTGGTTTGCTTGATATAGCTGACCGGTTGCCTCATTGCCGTTTCCTTACAAAATATCTGATCCAGCAGTATCGATATTCTGCCTTCCTGATTCAAGCGGGGTTTCAGGATGAATATCTGAAAACAACCAATCATGAACCCGAATGAGAAAACTACACCGAGTGAGGTAGATCAAATCGCTCTCCACTGGGTTTGCTTTTGCTGCCGGGTACTCTGGTTGCAGGTGTGTTTGGCACCCTGCTCGCCCTCAATGCCGGTATTCACCCGCGCAGACTGGTGACCATGGCCGGGGTATTATTTATCAATTTAATTCCTGTTTTCACATTCTTATCATTCAACTTAGGGCATGATGTGCAGTAAACTGCACCTGTATTATCAATCGAAATAAATTCCCTGGATCAACAACAGTACCCAGCGTGGTTTTTTAATAAGGTGTCGGGATCAAGTGCAAATGGCAACACATTCGGAAGCAGCATTTAACAAAAATGAGTCAGATCGCCGGCAATCTTTTTCGGGGATCTGGAACGGAGAACTGGATAAAGTATTCGCTGATGTAGCCAAATACTATGATCGAGCTAACGTTATCGCGAGTCTGGGTCTATTAGGAGTCTGGCTAAAAAGGTTTGTATCGACCATTGATGTCAAGCCTGGCGACAAAGTTCTTGATGTCTGTGCAGGAACCAATGTCATGGGAATTGCGCTGCTTAAAAAACAACCCGGCATGGATGTTCAGGCAATCGACAGAAGTCAGGATATGCAGCAAGTTGGGGCAGAGCGAGCATCCAGGCTTGGGTTTACCATTAAATCAGACATCGGCGATGTGCATCAGTTGCCCTACCCCGATGAGCATTTCGATGTAGTGACACTGCAGTATGCATCCCGCCATCTCGGTATTATGCAGGTGAGCAAGGAAATCCACCGAGTTCTTAAGCCCGGTGGACACTTCTACCACTGTGATATGTTGCGGCCCAGAAACAAACTGGTTGAAAATGCATACTACATTTATCTGAAATTCTGTCTGAATCTTACGTCCTGGCTGTTCAACAGTGATCAGGCATCACTCGACTGCCGTGACTACTTTATTGAGGCACTGAAGATGTTTTATTCAGCGGAGGAGCTTTCGGACCTGATGCGTACCGCAGGATTTGCATCCGTAGAACATAGTTCCATATTTGCCGGTATGGTGGCCTTTCACAAAGCCGGGAAAAAATAGCAGACACCAGGAAATTTTCGTTTATGTAAGCACTATTTCTTCCTGCTAATTTTTGACCGGGTCAAAATCAGAATAATACACTTTAACCACAGCCGGCATCAGAACCATATCGGATAAAAAGGCCATGGAAATAATCAAGCCCAACAGCTAATCAAATGTTCCGAACAACGGCATTTGTTGCACAAATATCCAGAAAACCTGTTCAAGTTGTTGTACGGTTGGATGATGGACATGAACTGAAACAGGAAGGCATTGGTCTCGGACTTTACGTAACAGAACAACTCGTCACATTGCAGGGTGACACCGTAGCGGTAGAAAATGAGTTCGGTGAAGAAAGTCGATTCATACCGAGATTTCCCAGGAATGCACCCGGTTTCTGAGATGTTCAATCGTCTGACTTAAACACGCTGTACTCAATTCCCGCAGGAAAGAGTCCTAGTCAGGTAGTCCAAGCACCCGTTTGGCAATGATATTGAGCTGAACCTCGTTAGTGCCTCCTGCAATACTGCTGGCACGGGAACCCAGCCACATCCTGGTTGCTCCCAACTCGGCGGCGGTGAAACCATCACCCTCCCAGCCGGTTCCCTGAGATCCCATCAGCCTGACCTGCAAAGATGTTTCCGTCTTGCTCAAGTTGGCGCCAACTGCTTTGAAGATCGAAGTGGTTGGTCCAAGGGTGCTGCCGGACACGTTTTCTTCGCGGGTACGAGCCAGTGTGAGTTGGAAAGACAACTGGTTGAGCCTGTGTTGAATAATCTCATCTCGAAAAACCGGATCGGCAATCCCACCGTCATCGGTTTCCCCGGCGTATCTCTTGGCAAGTTCCGCCAGATAATAAACCTGGGGTTCAGTGGAACGGGCCGAGGCGCCACCTGCACCCATGCCCGATATCCCTGATCGTTCGTGTTGCAGAAGCCGTTTACCTATGGTCCAGCCGTGATTGGGTTTCCCAATCAGATCAACTGCAATGGCGTCGTCAAAGAAGGTCTCACAGAAAGGTGATGTCCCCGATATCAATTGAATCGGTCTGACGGTGACACCCGGCTGATTCATATCGAGTATCACCATGCTGATACCATCATGTTTCAGTGCGTCAGGATCAGTGCGTACCAGCACGTAAATCCAATCGGCGACATCAGCACCGGAGGTCCATATCTTCTGCCCATTGACCACATAGTGATCACCATCCAGTACAGCCCTGGTGGAAAGGCTGGCAAGATCAGATCCGGACCCAGGTTCACTGTAACCCTGACACCACTGAGCCTCACCGCGAGCTATTTTTGGCAGATGACGTTTCTTCTGCTCATCGGTCCCATACTCCAGAAGTGTAGGACCGATCATATTCAGACCCTGCCCACCGTTATCCGGCGGCACAATTACATTCGCTGCGCGGAATTCCTGTATCAATGCAATATGTTCCTGGAAGTTGAGTCCACCCCCGCCATACTCTTTCGGCCAATGGGGAGCTATCCAGCCCTTGTCTGCCAGCCGTCGAATCCATTCTCTGCGGTCTTCACTTCCTTCTGCGGAACTTTTGAACTGAGCAGTGTAGTTCTCGTTCAGCCATTCTCTTATCTCTTCACGAAAAGTCTCGATTGTCATCGTCATTTTTCCTCATCGGCTGTACTGACGACACGACGAATAAATCGCATCGCCACATGACTCATGTAGAGCGGATATTGCACCGAGGTCAGAATATCAATATCAGCAAGTGCAAAGCAAAGCGATGTGATATCTAAACAGAACAAGTGCCGCAAACCACAAGCCTGCTTCACGCCCTTGGAAGGTGAGAAGCCCTATGTTATTTTTGAAAGGGACTCCCATCAGCAAAGGAATTCAACATGGAATATCGAGACATCCTTTATGAAACCGACGAACGACTCGCTTTTATCACGCTTAATCGACCCGAAAAACTGAATGCACTGAGTAATAATCTTCGCGCAGAGATTATGGATGCAATGCGTGAGGCAGAACACGATCCGGAAGTGGGTGTCATTATCCTTAAGGCTGCTGGTCGATCTTTTTCGGCAGGCTACGATCTCTCGCCTTCAAGGACAGCCAAGGACGATGAATATGTGGATCCCAGATCGAAAATGCCTCCAACCGGTACCACTCACCCGGGTCGGGACCAGTGGGCACGACACGTGGTGATGACCAACTGGACCATATGGGAACTCGCCAAACCTGTCATTGCCCAGATCCAGGGGTATTGCCTTGCGGGAGGCACGGAACTCGCAACAATCTGTGATTTTCGGATTGTTGCAGAGGATGCAAATATCGGCTACCCCCCGGTTCGAGCCATGACCACCATGGACATGGTGTGGTCTCCGTGGCACCTGCCACCCGCCATCGCNAGAGAATTTGCCTTCGTAGGAGACAATATTTCCGGAACGAAAATGGCGCAGTACGGGTGGGCAAACTACGCCGTGCCCATCGAGGACCTGGATGAATTCACGATCAAATTCGCACGCCGTATGGGATACATTGACAATGAAATGCTGATGTTCACGAAGCGTGCTGTAAATCGTCAATACGAGGCAATGGGAATTCGCGAGGGTCTCGCTGCAGGAACTGAAATCCAGGCATTAAGTGCTCGCCGTGACGCGGCTTCCGAGTGGGGACGGAGAGTTCGTGATGACGGGCTGAAGTCTGCCCTGGAATGGAGGGATGGTCCTTTCCGGGATTTTCGCGGCGTTTATGACAGCGCGCCCAAAGAGCGTGCAGTTGCAGGCATGGATAAATCCGGCAAAAAAGACAGTTGAGGACCGAATCAACTGTCGACTGACAGGAAACCGACTCTTCACCCGCCGATTGCCTTCAGTGCTATGTCCTTTCCATGTGCCACGGTGGTTGTCCCAAGGATCGCATTGTGCCAGCCCCTGACGGAGAACCGGGATTAAACTGTCTTTGCGTACGGGTCAAGCCGAATGACTGTCACTTCCTTGTCGATCGAATCCAGCACCATCACCGTGGCTTCCTGCCCAAAACCGTGCGCGCTGCCTGGATTCAGTACCAGAGTTTCCCCTTCTTTTTTATTTACCACCTGATGTATATGACCCGAGACAACAACATCATATAGATCGGAAGCGACAATTGCCTTCAGCAAAGGATCACTTGTTCCGTGGTAAACACCAAAGCGTAAACCGCCAGATTCAAAGTCAGCAAAATCACCATGCAATTCACCATCAGCTGCTTCAAATAATTTTGTAAGACCCAACTTTTCGCCATCATTGTTGCCAAAGACACCATGCAATTCCATTCCGCAGCCTTGAAACAGACTGACGATTGGCGGTGAGACAACATCTCCGGCATGAATCACTACATCTACATGCTGATCTTGAAATACAGAAATAGCACGGCTCACATGATCCGCATGATCATGGGAATCTGAAATCAATCCTATTTTCATTTGCGATTTCCTCCCCAAAAAAAGAGACTCATCATATACTGAAGTGGGTAATTAATTGCGATCGATCTTAAAACTAGCCTGTCGGTCCTTCTCCGGCCAGACCAAGTAGCAGCCCACCTTCAACCCAGAGTTCGATATATGTGCCTTCAACCCAGGTAGAGTAGGTGGAGCCTCCCAATTCGAAATCATCAGGAATAATCGCCTGATAATAGGTGTGATAGCTGTCATTTGTTGTTTGTTTGATTCTAAGTTGTGCCGCCAGTTTCCCTTGAATGGAACAGTAACGTCCTCCCAGAAGGTTCCACTCGGATTCATCGGTCCTAACAGAATCAACCAGGGTAAAGTCTAGCTCGGACAAATGTGCACCCACGTCATTCAAATTACTGGAAGCAATTTCAAGCGCCATTCTTTTGGAGTGATTGTAAGCGATTTCCAGTGCAACCTTTTCTCTGGCATCCACGCTGTTGATGTTATACAGAAGACCAGTGAGGCTAATAACAACAAATGATGCCGCAATCGCCAAAAAGTACCGAATATTGTTTCCTGTGAAACTGAGCCGGTGGTTTTTCTCATCACTTACCACATCAGCAGATTCAGAATGCTGTTGCAGTGCCATCAAGTCCTTTAACTGTTTCTCGGAAAGCGACTGCTGTCTGTAGTGAGCATTAAAGGCTTCTCTTAAGTTTTTCATATTTGATCCCCCTGCTTTGGGGAAGTTTCTGTTTGTGTTTTAGCACGAAGCTTCTTTTTGATCCTGTGAATTCGAGACAACCAGGTGCCTCTGGCACCACCCTGAATCTCGGCAATTTCCTGAGCTGTGAAGTCTTCCACCGCCCACAGGTAGAGCAACTCTCTTTCATCACTCTGTAAATCCCCTAACAGATGCTCGACCTCCTGCTCCCTTATGATGGTATCTTCAAGGGAATCAATTTCTCTCTGCATTTCCTCATAACCGAGCTTAAGAATATCGCTCTTGATTAGACGGATCTTTTCATGACGCCGGACATCCAGATAACTGTTCCGGATGCACCGTTTCATAAAGGCCATCTTGCTGTTTATTTGCAATAGCTCCGAGTTTGAACCAATGAGCTTTTCAATATTGTTGTAGAGTAGGTCATATGCTTCATCGTTATCATGACAAAGTGACAATGAATAGCGAAAAAGTGAATCCAGCTCCGAATGACTAAACATAAGACCAGTGCCCGGGTTATTTGCTACCTGCCTAAGAGTGCATTGAGATGTGTTTCGATATCATCCGGTGTTTCCGCATCACGGTATCGGATGACGCCATTAATGTCGATTACAAACAATGTGGGCGTTCCCATGACACCATACATCTGTGTAACCTTACGACCTTCGTCAAACGCAAGGGGGTACGTCAATTCGTGTTTTTCCTGATATCGGTTCACACGCTTTAGTGAATCATTAACCGTTACGTTGATCGCCAGTACTTCGATATTTTCTCCGTGAGCCGCATGAAGTGACTTAATCTCTGGAATTTCTACTTTGCAGTTGGAGCACCAGGTTGCCCAAAAAACCAGATTCACAGCTTTCTTACCCCTGTAATCTGACAATTTGAAAACACTGCCGTCCAGACGGGCAATCGTAAAATCAGCAGCAGTATCACCAACCCCAGTTCCGACTCCGGCGTTAAGGCCAGTGACAAACGTGACCGAGATAAGAGCCAGCAGTAATTGTAATGTCTTCATTGCTAGTTCCTTTAAAAAAGTAATAGGCCCATCTGTACGAGAAAATATTCACCAGCACCAAACATGATCAATGCCATGCCGCCCTTAATCCAGTTCATCCAGTTCCCTGATTTCGGCATTGCTGCTAAAAATCCTGAAAATGTACCGATAACAATCAGCAGGGTCGAGAGGCCAAAGGCGAAAACAAACAACAGAATCCCACCGTATATTACATTGCCGGTGCTGGCAACGAATGTTAACAAGGTCGCAAGCACCGGTGCTGTACATGGTCCGGCAACCAGCCCAGAAGCACCACCAATCAGGAAAAGCCTGAGCCATCCTATCGTCACCTTGTCACCAATCATTGTACTCACGCCGACGTGAGGTATCTGAATCCAGCCTATCATCCAGGCACCAAAAACCAGGCAAAGGTTGGCAACCAGAAAGTAGCCCCAGGGGTTGGTCGATATCTCCCCGAACATCTGACCGGAGGCGGCGGCAATAACGCCTAACCCGCCATAAACCGATGCCAGTCCGGTTGCGTAAATCAGTGAATTGATAAACCCTCTCAATCTCCCTGATTCCGCTGAAGAACCAATGACCCCTATTGTGATAGGAATCATCGGGTATACACAGGGAGTAGCACTTGTTAAAACGCCGCCTGAATACGCAAGGGCGAGTGCCAATATCGAGCCGCTTGCCAGACTCGATATCAACAGTTCAGATACTGATTCCACTTAATTCTCCCTGAGGCCAAAGGTCAGAACAGATCTTTAGTGGCTATGTTCATCCTGGGAGTGCACAGGTGCCTCACCAGGTTTGCGTGCCAGCAATGCCTTGGCGACTTTCTGATCTTCTTCCCAGGCAGCTGTAACGAGCTGATTACCGGACACGCCTGCAATATCAATCGAATCAATTTCAATGTGATTCGCATTTGGATACAACCAACCTGTGATTTTTGCTTTCTTGCCAATGACCAGCTTGTGAGCCCGAATCGTGTCATGACCAGCAGCATTGTTAACGATAGTCAGCAGAGATCCGTCTGCGAGCCTTACACCAACATCATGCAGGGTATATAGACCACATTGAGCATTCGCACCAGACAGCTTCTTCAAACTGCAACCCAGGCAGACAAGTTCTGCATCGACAGTCACCTGGTCAAGGCCTTTCTCGTTATCCCAGCCGCCAGCGAAACTCAGCGCGCTACCCAGCATGAGCAGAGTCGTTGCAAGTGCGTTCAACAGATATTTTATTTTCATTTGTTCTTCCTCTAAAAAATGAATGATCGTTGTGGGGTACCCTGACTTGATGCTGGTCCCAAAATGGTCCCAAAATGATCCCAGGCTTACGCCTGTCAGGACTCCCAATACCATATAGACGGATGAATACAGCATTTGATTGCACGACACGCAAAAATATTCAATGCCTGACACACCAGTCAGTGCACCTATCGAAGGGTCCCCAGATATGGTGCCCAAGTCGCACGGTTCACGTCGGAGGATCTCATATACGTCGGTTGGCAAGGCGAACTCAGGTATTTACACTTCACAGACACCAGACCCAGTGGGATCTGAGTACAAAAATGAATATCACACCTATTCAGCAGCGGGCTCTAAACAAGGTCTTAGTGATCGTATCAATGCTAACCTTTACGCTCTGTCTGTTTGCCTGTTCACAGGAGGAACCTGTCGAGGAAGAATTCAGCACCGTTACAGAAGGAGCGCCTTATGGTAGTTACAGTGTTCGAGGGTATAAAGCGCATTTGCCAATAATCCCTGAATAGCGGAGTATTTCCCCTGGATTTGACCGACTTCAATGAAAAAGAACTAAAAGAGCTAGCTGAACGGTCGTCTGCTAGTACCCTGCCCACCCGGAATTGATGCCTTGTAATGTTGTCGAAAAACCAGATGGAGAACACAATGACTGAAACTGTGAGTTATGAGGTGACCGGTGAAACGGCCATCATTCGATTGAACAGACCTGAAAAGCTGAATGCACTCGATGAGAATCTTATTCAGGATTTACGTAGCGCATGGCGTCGTTATGCAGCGAGTAAAGAGAAATGCGCCATATTGTGTGCGGAAGGTGACCGGGCATTTTCGGTAGGTGCTGATATTAAGAGTCCGCCCCTGGAAATGTGGCAAGGCGTACCGGGTGTCGGTGTGCCTCTCAATAAACCCATCATCGCTGCCGTACACGGCTATTGTGTCGGTGGTGCCTACATCATGGTTCAAATGTGCGACCTGGTTGTTGCCGCAGACAATACTATCTTTAAGTATCCTGAAGCTCAGGTGGGATTTACAGGCGGTCTTATCGCTGGGTGTGCCGTCCGCATACCTCACAAGATAGCCATGGAATTCATGTTACTGGGGCAGGATCTGGATGCCCAGCGTGCCTATGAGGTTGGTATGGTCAACCGGGTTGTACCTGCGGGTACTCAACTTGAAGCCGCTCTCGAGTATGCGGAGATTTTTGAGCGCAGTGCGCCGCTTGTGGTTCAAACTATCAAATCCTTTGTAAACCAGACTATCCCGCGGGGCCCAAGTGAGCTTTCGGCCCTGGCCAGAGACGAGCTTCTTGGCGTATCACAGAGCGAGGATGGCGCTGAAGGTAGACGGGCATTCAAAGAAAAGCGGCCACCGAGTTTTCAAGGGAAGTAGGAAAAGCGCATCCTGATGTCTGTACAATATGAACCCAATGATTAACAAGCCAATCCAGAAACTGAAGCTCGTTGCCTCCTCAGACTATCTTCTTTTTAGTCTGAAATTTCTGCTACCTGCCCTATTACTGTTTTCTGCAACTCTGCTTATCCACTACGAAAGCAACGTCAGTAAAGATACCCAGAAGCTGCTCAACCACGAAAAACTCAATGTGGAACTCATGCACAAGGTTATGGCTGATGAGATGGTTCGACTGGTCACAGATTCACGCTTGTTACTCGACGGTATTGATCGTCACATCTTTAAAACCGGGCAAACTGATCTTTACAGTGAGAAACTGATTGAGCAGTTTATTTCCTTCAGCAATATCCGCGGTATCTACGATCAGATCCGTATTCTGGATAAGAAAGGCGATGAAATTATTCGGATCAACTATGACAAGGGCAATGCTTTCTCTGTACCCCGCAATGGTCTGCAGAATAAAGCATCACGCTACTATTTCGAGCAGACCATCAAAGCACCCAGAGGGAGCATTTACATCTCACCTCTGGATCTCAATGTTGAAAACAACGTCGTGGAACTTCCACAGCAACCTACGGTAAGGCTGGGAACACCTCTCTATGATTCCGAGAACAATGCGGTCGGCGCATTGATTCTGAATTTCGATGGCTATCACCTGCTTAGCCAATTTCTCCAAACCGCAGAAAATCTCTCAGAAAATATCATGTTGGTCGCTCCAACCGGTTTCTGGCTGATCGCGGCTGAATCAACCTCCCCCTGGACGTATGTTACAAGAGAACATGAGTCCTTTGATAGTCTCCACCCGGAGGTGTGGTCAGCCATTAAATACAGCCACAAAGATCAGATCAGCAACAAAAGAGGGATCTATTCCTTTTCAACCATTGATGATTACGAGATCGGAATTGCCGGTACTCAACCTGATGATGCTGATAACAACCAGTCATATCACTGGAAAATTGTTTCGTTTGTTGACAAATATGCTGCCGAATCCGCCGGAAGAGAATTCATCGAGCGGAACCAGTTCTTTTACCTCCTGCTGCTTATTGTCATTGTAGTGGCAACAGGAGTTTTCGCCAGCTGGCAGGTACGACATACTCGCTCTACCGAGCAGATTCTGTTTGAAAAGCACTTCAAGGATTCGCTGGAAAATATCCAGTTGGCAGCAATAACCCTGTCTGAAACCGGCGTTATATTATTTTGCAATCACTACTTTCAGGAAAAAAGTGGAATCACAGGAGATATGCTGCTCGACAAGAACTGGGTCTCATTGTTTGTTGAAGAGACTGCGCAAGAAAGCGTACAGGACCAATTAAACCTGATCCGGAAAACCCAGGATAGTATTGAGCCATTCGAATGTCTTATCGTCACGGAATCAGGCAATACCTTGCGCTTTATCTGGAATGCAACACTGACTGTACACACCGACGGGAAAATGTACGGCATTACTCTGATTGGTCGCGATATTACCGAGGAGAGAGAAAATTCAGAAAGGTTACGTAAGCTGAGCGCTGCGGTTGAACAAAGTCCAAATACAGTAATGATCACTAACCTGGGTGGGGTCATCGAATACGTCAACCCCAAATTCAGCCAGCTAACTGGTTACAGCCGCGAAGAAGTCGTTGGTAGATTACCCAGCATACTAAAGTCAGGTGAAACGACCCCGTTTGAATACCGGAATTTGTGGAAAAACATCACCATGGGGAAATCATGGTCGGGTGTTTTTCACAACAAAAAGAAGTCTGGTGAATTGTATTGGGAATCGGCAAGAATATCCGCGTTACGGGATGAAAGTGGCGCTATCACCCACTACCTTGCAGTCAAAGAAGATATCAATGAGCAGCGCCGACTGGAGGATGAGATACGACAGACATCTACCGAGCTGACACGGAACAGAGAACTGGCAAGTGTCGGGCGAATGGCTAATGTGATCGCTCACGATATCAGAAACCCCCTGTCAACAGTGAAAATGAGTCTTCAGATGATATCACGTCACTATCACGAGACATCCATCGAAGAACAAAAGGAGCTGGCGCAGATATCACTGGATCAGGTTCGATACATGGAAGAAATTCTCTCAGACGTGCTTAGCTATTCAACACCCGATGAACTTCGATGTGAGTGGATCCGTATTGATGATCTTATTCAATCTACCGTATCGGGGCTTCATCGAACCGTCAACGAGAGCAATGTGAAGGTGGTTCAGGACATTCAAAAAGGATTGCCAGGTGTTTATGCAGATGCAACCAAATTGAGACGGGCGCTGAGTAACGTGATGCAAAATGCGATCCAGGCAACTGATTCGAATGGTGACAGGGATCCTCAGGTGGATATCGTCGTGTCTATTATCGAACAGAACCTCGAAGTCAGAGTAGAAGACAATGGTTGCGGAATTGAACCAGATCAGCTGGATCGCGTGTTTGATCCATTCGTCACTACAAGAGCGAAAGGAACTGGTCTTGGCCTGGCAATTGTTGCCAGAATCGTCAATCAACATCAGGGTTCCGTCACACTCACAAATCGTAGCTTATACGGGATGAGTGTCAGTATCACTTTACCAATCCGTCCCTCTGAAAACTCCCCCATTGAGCCAGTAAATAAAGAATCCGCATAAGACATTCACCAGCCTGAAGACAGCCTATCGAAGCCACTAAAACCTTACGCTGAGATCCGGGATGAGTATCAGGCAGATTTATCTAGGCAGCCTTGTGATCGGTATCAGCTTCCTCAGGAGAACAAGGCGCTCCGCAGTCTGCACATGCACTTTCTTCCTGATCGATTGATGTACCGTCAGCCTGACGACCCACCCAGAGTTGAAACACTGCCCAGCAGCCGAATCCAAGACTTAACACCAAAATGGGGAGAATATAACTGGTCATGATCAGGTCGAACTGAATAAACCGGCAAAACCCATGAATGCCATGGAGAGAATACCAGCGATAATGAGATTCATGGCGGTGCCTTCAATTAATGCCGGTACTTCCGAGAGTTCACTCTCTTCCCTTAAACCCGCCAGAAGTACCATGGCAATGGTAAATCCAAATCCTGCACCCAAAGCGTAAGTGATACCTTCAAGAAATCCATACCCGCGATTGGTTGAGAATATTGCCAGACCAAGTATGGCACAGTTGGTCGTGATAAGTGGCAGGAATATTCCCAGTGCTCTGAAGAGGGTCGGGCTCATTTTCTTGATTAGCATTTCGATAAACTGAACCGTACTCGCAATAACGACGATAAAGCTGATCAATCTTAGGTACGGTGCGTAAATCAGAAGATAGGTATTAAGTACCCAGGCACACAGCGCAGTAACCAGCATCACAAACGTCGTCGCAAGCCCGAGTCGAAATGAAGTTTCGAGAGAATTTGAAACGCCCAAAAACGGGCAGATACCCAGAAAGTATGTCAGAACAAAATTATTTATCAGCAGTGAACTGATGAATATCCAGAAGAGTTCCTGCATCAGCTGCCACTCCTCTCTGCTTCGGCCACTCGTTCCAGAAAGATCTCTCGACGGTGAGTCACCCAGTTGAAGAAGAAGAGAATCAGACCAAGGGTAAGAAAGCCGCCGGGCGGTAGAATCATAATGATCCACGGCTCAAAAGCCCCACCAAACAGATCCACACCAAACAGGGATCCGGATCCCAATATTTCTCGTACTGCACCAAGCGTGAAGAGTGCAAACACAAATCCAGCCGACATGCCTAACGCATCCATGACGGCCAGGCGAACTGTATTCTTCGAGGCAAAAGCTTCCTGACGGCCAAGGATCATGCAGTTGGCGACGATCAGGGGAATGAAGGCACCCAATTCTTTATGTACAGTCGGGATGAGTGCGAGCAATGTGTAGTCAGCTACCGTAACGAAGGTTGCGATAATAATAATAAAACAGGAAATTCGGATCTGCTTTGGAATCCATTTCTTAAAGGTAGCCACAAGAAAGCTTGAACCCACCAGCACGAACAAGGTTGCCATTCCCATTGCGATGGCGTTAATTGCTGAATTGGTTACAGCCAGCATTGGACACATTCCAAGAACCTGCACGAATACAGGGTTGTCTCGCCAGATCCCCTTAATGAGTTCGTTGTAGTCTTGATTCTCAGACTCAATCATGAACAACCTCGTTTGTTTCGACCCTCAAACCTGGTTCACTACCAGGCGATGGCAAATTATCAAGCCACTTCGCGTTGTTCTCATTGATAATTCTCACCACCGCTCGTGAGGAAATTGTTGCACCAGTAATGGCATCTACCTGGTTGTCCTTTCCGCCACGGCCTTTCTTTACCACCTCGATTATGGGATCAATCGGCAGATCTCGGAAACTCCCGACAAACACATCATCCTTATATATCTTGTCTCCAAGCCCTGGTGTTTCACGACTTTCGAGGACTTCCATTCCCATCACTTTTCGATCTGCCGGAATATAACCATACAGCAGTTTGATCGTGTCCTGGAATCCCGGTCCTTCACCAGGAATGGCATAGCCTACAAAGTTCAGCTCTTTATCGTATCCAGCGTAAATACTATTCTCACTACTCATTCCCTCGGTAACGGGCACAAGCTGCTCATCAGCGTAGGTAAGTTCCTGCATCTGGGATACGCCAGGCAACACCTTGAATACTGCTGCACGCAATTCCCGGGCTTTATTCACCGCAATAGTTTCAAACGTTGCTTCAAATATACCAACGATAGCGACGCCCGAAATCAACCCGGCCAACGCAAGCGTGGCAATGAGTCGGATAGGTGGTGGATCTGCCTCCGCATCGGGTCGATTTGCGGTGATGATCTCAGTCACGATCACCTCTCAGATGACCAAAAACCCGTGGTTGAGTAAACCTATCTATCAGCGGTGTTGCAGCATTCATCAAAAGGATCGAGTACATGACGCCTTCAGGCATACCTCCAAATACTCGAATCAAAATCACCAGAAGACCAACCCCTATACCAAAAATCCATGTACCAAGAGGTGTTGTAGGCGAGGTAACCGGATCTGTCGCCATATAGATCGTACCTAACAACAGACCACCTGAAAACACGGAGAACAAAGGTGCCGGAAATCGCTCAGCATCGAACAAACCAAGAATACCGGAGAAGATCAGAACCGTAACAAGAATACTGACCGGGATTCTCCAGTCCAGATCACGTCTGAAAAAGAGATAAACCCCGCCAAGGATCAGTAGCAGGCCACTGGTCTCGCCAATGGAACCGGCGGTAGTCCCCATGAATAGATCAGACAGAGGCGTTACTTCCTGATCAAATTTAAGTAAACCAAGCGGTGTTGCAGCAGTAACGCCATCGATTTCAGTATAGGTAAACGGAATGTCGAAGTTACTCGCTCTAAAGGTCCAAAAGGACTCATCCGCTGTCGTCCAGGTTGTCATGGCGATAGGAAATGTGGCCAGCAGAAACGCCCTGCCCACCAGGGCGGGGTTGAAAAGGTTATTGCCAAGACCGCCCCAGATGACTTTACCTAAACCGATAGCAACAGCACCACCAATAAACGCCATCCACATGGGCAAGGCAGGAGGCAGGGTAAGACCAAGTAACAGCCCGGTTAGGAGACCACTGCCATCTAACAGTGACTCACCTCGATGCTGCTTACTTATGAAAGCAACCTCAGTCAGAACAGCACCCAGAATACTGGCCATGACCACAAGGAATGCACCAATCCCGAAGTACCACAATCCAGCCAGAGTCGCCGGTACCAGGGCGATCAAGACATCGACCATTACGCTGGGCGTCGTCTTCCCTTCCCTTAAAAATGGTGCATGTTGCAGGAGTAGCTCAGGATCTCTCTGCTTCATTTCGCACTCGCCTGGGTATTTCGCAGTTGATCTTTGCCTGTTCTAATCAATTGCACTATGGGTATCGCAGACGGGCAGGCAAAAGTACAGCAGCCGCACTCGACACAATCAAATATTGAATACTCTTCCATCTCTTCATACATCCTGGCCCTGGCCAGCCTTGCGAATCTGGAAGGATTGAGGAAGTAAGGACACGCTTCAACACAACGACCACAACGTATGCACGGATACTCTCTGCGCTTCAGCGTTTGTTCTTCTGTAAAGGCAAGAATGCCTGAGCAACCCTTTACAACAGGTGCATCAAGGCTCGCAATCGGCTTCCCCATCATAGGTCCGCCCATAATCACTTCCATCGCCTCATCTTTCAGACCGCCACAAAACTGCAGTACATCCCTAACGGGTGTACCGAGTGGCACAATGAGGTTGGCGGGATAACTGACACCCGGTCCAGACACTGTCACGATGCGTTCTATTAATGGCATGGCATGATCGAAATAGTCAGCAATGGCAACGATAGTGCTGACATTACTGACATTAACCTCCACATCCCGGGGCAACTGACCAGCGGGAACTTCACGGCCAAAGACGGTTCTGATAAGCATCTTCTCCGCGCCCTGGGGATATTTGACCTCAAGAGATTCAACTCTGACCGGATCACCCGGTTTAATATGTTGGTGCAGTATTTCAATGGCTTCAGGCTTGTTGAGTTCAACACCGATCACAATCTCTTCTGCACCGAGTTTTTGCCTGACTATCTCGGCTCCCTTTAGCAAAGCTTCAGGTCTTTCCATCATCAGACGATGATCGTTGGTAAGATAAGGTTCACACTCAGCACCATTGATCAGAAGAGAGCGAATCTGCTGCCCGTCAGGTATTGAAAACTTTACATGGGCGGGGAACGCAGCACCGCCCATGCCAACAATTCCGGCTGCCTGCACTGTCTGAATAAAATCATCGATACCCATTGACTCCCAGTCAATGGCAGGGCCAATGGCCGGTTCCTGTGCCGCAAACGGATCGGCCTTTATCTCGATTGACTGAGAGAAATTTCCATCGAAGGTACGAAATTCGTCAACCTCATTTACCACCCCGGTAACGGGACTATGTAATGAAACTGACACAAACCCACCGGGTTCAGCAATCAACTCACCTCTTTGTAGCCGTTGACCTTTTTCAACAACTGGTTTGCATGGCACACCTATATGCTGACCCAGCGGCATGACATAGTTTTCAACAAAAGGGACTCGCTGGATAGGAAGATCCTGGGTCTGTTCTTTGAGGTACTGCGGATGCACACCGTGTTGGAAACTCCTGGTAAGCAGACTTAGCGGATTCAGCTTCACCATGATTCAGCCACTATTCTGAATTCGATGAGCCGGAATTCACAAGCCGCATGAGCTGGCTTCGCACTCTACCCGCGACATCTGACCGGATACTGCTATCGAGTTCGCTGATCTGTTGTTCGTGTTCCTCTTTGATTGATGCGATTTCTGCCTCATGCTCTGCCTGAACCTGCTGCCTCGCTGCCTCTTCAACTTGTGATGTGAAGGGCGTAACAATACCTGCAAGTTCCTGCAGTACCTGCCAGTTATCTCTACTCGAGTCAGCCAGCTTTACAAGGTCATCGTCAACCTCGTAGTGAAGTTCTTTTTCACCGGCCACTACAGAGATGACGGCAGCCTTCCCTTTTCGTGATCTTTCATTTAATTCGATGAATTCCAAAAGCGCTACATGTGCAGATTCATCCGCGGGTACTGGTTTGAAGTGACTGGCAAAGCGCTGCTCAGTTGACGCCCAGTGAGCCGGAGTATATGGCTCGTCATCATCGCTCCAGATACCGTCAAGATTTTCATTACCTGACAGGTCCAGTCGGGTTCCATGTACACCATCCAGTCCAGGATCGTATGTAAACAGAGGGAATGCTCTCGATCTGACAGCTTGCCTCGCCGACTCAATGGTTTGACCTGTTTCGAAACCGTGTCGGGAAGGGCTCGGACTATGAATGCGAACGAGCGCGGGTCCATTGTGCTGAATCGCCTGTGTAATACTGTTGTACAGATGATCAGCATCTGCAATGGACGTCTGGGCTACGAACGCCGACCGACCTGTGATCGCAAGTAATCCGAGGTTGACCCTTGAATCTGCAACCTGATGCGAACCTGAGATACCCAGATCGAGATCAGCAAGGGAAATGATTTTAATCGGCAGGTCGGAACCCAGCGACCAGAGCACTTGAGCCAGAGCTTCACCGCCAAATGATTTATCGTTGCCAATAACAAGCATAGGCGGACAGATCCGACGCTCATCCTCTGTCAGATCCTGCCATTTCAACTGCGAGAGAGTCTCAAGGGCGAATTCCAGTCCAGGTGCCTGCTCAATCTCAACCCGAGCTTGACGAATAAGCGCAATCGATTCACAGGTTTCACGAAGATGGCCTTCGAGCAAACCAGCTGCAAGCTGAGGTGTCTCATTTGAGAAATCCAGGACGACGGGAGACTGGAACGGATTGTAGGGAAATGAAGTAGCCCAGGTGGCAACAGTTCCTGGCGCTATTGCAAGGCCATACCTGGCTCTGCCAAGCCCCTGTCTGCCACTTGACATTCGCCAGTGCAAATCTGTTAGGCGATTTGAGATATTAAGCAATCTGCTGAGTCTCGCTGCATCAACAGGATTCACGTCAGCTGTTGTTTCTACGTTTTTAGCTAGTTCACTCAGCTCAACCAGTGGTGTTCTTACGCTTTCCAGACTCTTGCTCAGCAGGTCCAGATCCTCCTCTGGCAGGTTAACTGCAAGCAATTCTCTTATTTCATTAACGATCTCATCATTTGCATCAGCCAACTCATCCAGAAATCGTTTCATAATCGGCTGTTGATTGAATTCTGTTGTAGAAAGAATCATTCGAAGCGCTATCTTCTCTCCCGAGCCGGATTCAGCACCATCACCCCCCGCCATACTCAGTAAACAATAACGAGACAGATTGATCGCCGCCAGATGACTCACTTCATCAGATTCACTGACCCGTTCAATAGTCTCAGATTTGCTGTCCGGCATCGCCGCCCAGACGTCCCAAATTTGCCTTGCACTGGCTAGATTATCTGACTGTTGATATTCAAATTTGATCGCCTCTTCATCACAGACATTCTGACATAGACTGCAATCCTTACAGGTATCCGGATTCACGACCAGTGACAGGAGTTCGCCACTATCTTTGCTGACGTTCTCCGCATTCTCAAAGAATTCTTGCGTTACGGAGACGGGCAGTGCGCCGATTTTTCCACAGACCAGATCAAGGGCTTCTTCAACTGCCTGCTGACGATCCGGTGTCTGGTCCATCTTGCCGCTTAACCACGCGTAGGTTTCACGAAGCATGCCCTCGGTATCCGGTGCTATTTCCTGTTTCCTGGCCTGGCTTAATATTCGGCTGGATAGCTGATTGGCAAGCTGACGCAATGAGTCGGCACCTGCCTGTCGTATTCCATGGTCGATGAGCTCGGATGGACTGATCGTCAGCGGCGCAATGGCGCTGTCCGGGCATACAGACCAACATTTTCCGCAACCCGTACACTTTTCGGGGTTGACCTGAGGAATTCTGGTTCGCTTGTCGGCAAAGTCTCTGAACGTCGCACTAAGCGGCGCCATGGTACCACTGGCTATATAAGGATCCGCTGCAATCTGATCCGCCTGACTGTCACGATATAAAACACCAGTCTGATTCCAGAATCGCGGCAGGCTGTCAAACTGTTCATCTTTTGCGGCCAGCTGCTTCAGGATAACAGGTGCAGACTTGGCAACGCTGGCTCCTTTTCCTGCTTCCGTTTCAGGAATCGTCGCTAAATCGACAAGTTCAATACTATCGAGGCCATTCTTGAAGCACTCCATCAACCCCTCTCGATTGGGTTCTGACCGTAATCGAAGTGCCTCATCCCTGGTCGAAAGAATTTTTCTCTCTTTGAGCTGTACCAATGATGTTTTGATAATGGCACCGAATACTGCTCCCATGGCAGTCTCGGTAATTTCTCCTCGAGTCATCATGCTCGTGACAGGTACCGAAAAGATCTGTAGAGATTTTGATGAAACGATATCTCTCTGGGAAGCAGTGAACATCTGTGACATTTGCTCAGACGAGAAAGTTGGTACAACAACGAATCCGCCTTTACGAAGTCGTTGTAACAGGAGCGCGGCAATCGGCGTCACTACACCATCTTCGGCCAGCGAAGCACAGATAACATCCAGCGCCGCATCGTCGCCGGGATCCTTGACGGAACTGTTTGAATAAATCAGGAAGTCAGCAGCCTGCTCAAGCCATGTTTTTTGAGCCAGTTCATCTTGTGGGAAAGCGCTGCGAGTTCTGACGGTTCCATTTTTGATCTGGTAGAGGATCTCGGCGACATCTGCCACAACGCCATGACATCCGTCACTATAGGTTCTCTGTATCGCTATTGAGACCGTCTTCTCACCAGCAAGCTCAAGCGTGGCTTGCTTCGCTCTCACGCCAGTGCTCATTATCTCCGGATATGCTCGTTTGATTTCATCAAGCAAAACCTGACGCTTCGGATGACTGGCTTGTGCGCTAAAGTCGATCCCGATGTGGAGGGTTGCTGAATTTTTCTCTCCAATCGCGGATGGTACCATCGCCAAATCAGCCGCACGAAGCTTGGCTCCGCCAATTCCATATTGAACAGACTTAAGTGGCGGCAGCGTCGCCCCGTCCAGCCCGCCCTTCTCAACGGCACGCGAGAGAGATTGCCGCACGTCACGCAACAGCGGTGAATCTTCTCCTGGAGAAGGTATCAGTCGCTCAAGTACGATTACACATGATTTACCTTTCAGGTACTTCGTCAACAACTGATCCGGGAATGGTCTCAAGCTCGTAACGCCAAGCACACCCGTCTTTTGCAGCGTGTCTGATACAGAAACAACGGTTTCAAATGCAGCGCCCTGCACAATAAAGACTGTATCTGCTCGAGCCAGGCCGTGTGTTTTAATGGCCTGATACTGACGACCGGTGAGGTTTGCAAAATCATCAAAGGCGCTTTGCAGGATGTCACCAAGAGCAACGTCAAAATATAACGCTCTGCCGGTTGCACCGACACTGTAACTCTGCGCATCAAAAAGCGCGCCCGCCACCACGGGTCGATCTACATCGTGCCAGCGAGGTACAGGAAGCCTGGTTTCTCCGAACAGCAATTTCTGAGCTGCAGTTGACGCGTCGATGTTGACATCATTTGGCCCGATAAACTGCCGAACCTGTGATGGATTCAGGATACTGACGTCCTGTACTGATCTTGCTGTTTCGCCTGCGTCTATTGCTACAAGTCCAGGCACCAGGGCTGATTCGGCGACCCGACGTGCAATAAATGAGAAATCCGCAGCTTGCTGAGCATTCTCAGCAAATAGTGTAAAAACCCCAGTCTCAGAACTCAGATGGTAGCCTTCATGACCACTGCCCCCTGCAATACCCTGTTCGGGCATGGCGATATTCGTCAGGTGAATCACCAGCGGTAAATGACGACCCGCAGCCGAAAATAAAAGATCCTGTGCGGCACCGACATTTTGTCCAGTCACGAACGTTGTTGCACGCTTTCCTGCCAACGACAACCCAATGGCGCTGGCAACAGATGATCTGGCGGAATTTCCAACGATCGACGTGAGGGGTTTGCCAAAAACATTCTGACCATGTTGATCAATCTGCTCCTGCCATGAACGCAGAAGCTCCTCATCACCACCCAGTACAGCACTCTCACAAATTGACGCTTCAGCAACTGCAACCGCTTGAGCACCAGACAACAAAATCTGGATCTCCTCTCCCGAACCGCCTCGATTATCACTTAAATACTTGCGGTAAAGTCGCACTGCCATTTCCGTCAGGTCAACCATGACGGATACCTCTTACCTCGCGTTCCTCCTGCTCTTCAAACTGGTTACCGGTTAACCATTTAATAGAATCAGTGGCACATCTAAAGATCGCTTCTGGTGCAGCTTCGGCGCCCGAAGCATAGTTAATTACCGGTAGATTATTCTCCATTTCAATCAAACCTGGACTGGCATCCAGAGCGCATTTTCCACAGCCATCACACGCTGTTGAGCAAAGATCGGTCGCAGCTTCATTAAGCAGTGGTGTATTGCATTGCACGTATAAGTTCTGACTGAGCGGAATCAGCTCAAACAAGTCTCTCGGGCAAGCCTCCACACAATCGGGACACGCATTGCAGAGATTCGTGTCGACCTGTGGCAGGCCATTGTTGTTCATGTGAATAGCGTCAAATGTGCAGGCGATTTCGCAATCGGATAATCCAAGACAACCCCAGGAACAACCCTTTCCCCCGCCAGAAACAACAGCGGCAGCACGACATCCTTCAAAACCTTGATATTCAGCTATCTGATGAGCCTGTACGCTTCCCCCGCCACATTTTAACCTCGCCACGAGTTTCTCATGATCGCCAACATCAACGTCGAGGTACTCGGCGATGGCATCTATTTCCTCCGGGCTCGCAACCGTGCACTTACTTGGCACGATCGTCCCTGCTACCAACTTCTCAGCGAAGGGGAGACAGCCAACTTCACCACAGGCGGCGCAGTTAGTTCCCGGTAAAAGCTCATTAGCTCCCTCAATTCTAGGATCTTCATCAACTTTCAGGAAACGATATGAAATCGCGATGATTACCCCGAAAAAGAGCCCGATACCTGTCATGATAGCAGGTGCAATCAGTATGCTATCCATTAATTATATGGCTCTGCCCGGGCAATCAGATCATCGAGTCCAGCCTCGCTGGAATCAAGCGGTTTCCCAGGATGAATGCAACGTGCCGGACAAAGTTCTGCTGCCTCAACCAACTGCAAATAAGTTCCCAACTTGGGATCAGAAATGATTGCCTGTCGATTATCGTTGTAAACAAACATTTGCTTGTTGAGCACCAGACAGTCATCACAGGTTGTGCAGAAGATGGAATCAATCCACGGTTCGTCAAAGCTGACCTCATCCTCCTCTTCCTCAACAACCTCAGGTGCTGCTGCTTCGGGCTCAGACAACTCAGCAGTTTCACTTTCTTCAGCAACAGCGCCTGCTGCTGGTGTTTCAACTGGTGTGGCGGCAGGTGCTGCAATAGGCGCATCGGAAGTAAGGTCAAGTTCCATCAGAATATTTGTAAGCCTGCCCATTATCTCGCTTGCTGATTCGGCTATCGAATTTTGAAGCACTTCTTCATGTTCCCGTGTGAGTTCTTCACGTTCACTTATTGCAAGCTGCTGTTCTTCCTCACGAGCTTTTCTGACCGCTTCGTCGATATGGGCATTCTTAACGCCCGAAAGTGATTGAAGTGTTCGCCAGAAGTTCAGTCGGTCAAGACAGGCGAATAAAAGACGGCGTGAGACCACCAGTCTGTGCATCAACCCTTCCTGATCGACAGACCAGACAAAAGGAATCATGCGATTCTGATTATCTGGTTCCGCATCCAGGAATTCAGCGACACTGACCAGATCGTCAGTCACGCAACCTTCTGGCGCAAATCGGAAATGATCGAGGAGTTCTGGCTTCAGCAGGCAGTAATCTGCAAATGTAAAAGCCATTTCCTCTTCAACAGTTTCATCCTTGTCGTTTATGTAGCTGACAGTGTTCGTAGCCCAGTTATCTTCAACACCGGGATTTCCAGCAAAGGTTTTATCTGCGGCAACATCAGTGTCGGTTGGATCGAATTTCATCACAGGATGGGCACGGCTTTCAAGCGCAGCACTTGCCATGATCCAGGGATGCAGAGGCTGGGGTTCGGTGAATCCTGTATGGATCAGGTGCAGACATGCCTGGTGGCTGCCAAGCGCCGAAGAAAACCCCGACAGCAGGGACTCGTATTTGGCAGCCGACATCTGGTTGATTACCGCATGTCGATGAGCGACACCCAGATAAGCCAGTTCGGTACGAAGTCCGCCTACCAGATCAGATTCCTGGCCTGGATTTATGTGCGGATCAATATTAATCAGAATTTGCACAGGTTTGCCAGAACTCAGTATCCTTGAAAACGACTGCATGCTGTCATCCGTTGCGTGCTCTGCAGTTTCAAGAGCCACAACGGTAGGGATCATCTGTTTTTCGTCATCATTGAACGCATCAGCATTGAAACTTTCGAACCATGAATCATGAAACCTTGCATCATAGCCATCTGCAATATCAAGTTCAGCCACCCGGAGACTCGCAAATACCTTCGATAAAGTGTTGGCAACCTGATCATGAATCTCGAGTGCCTTTACACAGGGGTCGTCCGATTCAATTATGTCTATCGAGTTTGTATCACCGATAGAAAAACTGCCGGGTCGCACCACAAGATGCAGAATACTTTCGCCCATTTCATAGCCAGTCAGTATCTCAATGGTCGCCTTGATTCGCTCTATACGATCAACACTCATCAGTACTGAGCCCTGACTTCTGTTCTCCAGAACACCTTCCATGGAGGAGTCCTTAAAGTACCTTGACCCCTCGCCGGCGATCTCGCCCTGTCCTTTCTTCTCTTCTTCAATCTCAACCAGTTGCTGCAATCCACGAATCGCCTGTGTAATTCTTCGCATCATCTGTTCACGCTGCCATTGAGTGCGATGACGAATCGTGTGTTGCAGCAGGTAAAGGGCTACATTATGAGTGTACGGGAGGAAATGACTTCCCATGGGGACACTGGCAATGAGTTCATCGATATCGGCCTTTAGTGTCTCCTTCTCTGATTCATTGAGACTAATCTGCTCTCGCAGCGCCTTCCCGCCTTCGATTACAAGATCCCTGGCCGGTGTTGCAAAATCCTGACCCGAGATCTGGTTCCGAATATGAGCCTCGAGCCATACCATATTGTCTTTGAGTATCCGGGCAGAACCCTCACTCTCGGGCAACGCATCTTTCAGAAATTCATCAAGAGGTTTCGCGAGCAGCTCACCGCTATTGTCCGGTAGGAGAAGAAGCGGATATTCATATCGAAAAAGCCGCAGGCTTCTAAAGCCGTTAAGTGATAGTGGCAGGTGCGTCTCATCTGGTGGTGTAGTAGACGCAACCGCGCCCGGTTCACCCAGGTGAAATCTACGAGCCAGATTTACGGCATCCTGGAGTTCCGTTGCGTCGAGTTCAACTGCCGCTGTCAGACGTGGATCGTCCTGAACCGATGTTGCACCGCTGGATGAATCAGCCTGAGGTCCGTTTGAATTATTGACTACCGTCAGTGCGCGGTTTCCTTCCTTCTCTTTCTGAAGTGCTGACATCTCACCGCCCTAAATCGTAAATGAATCAAGAGCATCATTGACACCAGCCAACTTCTCTTCATCTATCATATCCAATCCGGCATTGGATAGCTCATCGTAACAAAGCGCATCCGGATTCCTGTACAGCAGGCCCACAGGCATTTTTGACTCATCCGCAGCGACAGCCATTGCATTCGCCAGATTCATGGGATCATGTTCAATCTGGTTCTCAAAAAGTCGATCAACGCCTTCTGGTACCAGAATTCCATTCTCATGTTTAAGCAGCAGCAGGTTCGCCGGATCATCCATCATGTCCAGATTCATCTGCTCCATATACACCGGACAACGTTGAATAATTCGAACGAAGCTCGTTCCCTTGTGATCATGAGCAGCTTTTATTGTTTCATACAGCAATGGCGGATTCCAATCCACCATTTGCGCCACAAAAGAAACGTTAGTCACCCCAAGAGACACTGTCAGCGGATTAAGGGGTGGCAATATCGCGCCACCAGGATGAGTATTTGTCTGGTATTCTTCGGGCGTGGTTGGTGAGGTCTGTTTCTTGGTCAGTCCATAAATGCCATTATCGAAAACAAGGATAGTCATATCCATGTTGTAGCGCAGGGCGTGAACCCAATGGGCGGCGCCGATTGAAAAGCAGTCGCCATCACCCGTGGCTACCCAGACGTCCAGATCCGGTCGTCGTGATTTGACACCGCAAGCAACTGGCAAGGCACGTCCATGCAGACCATGGAAGCCATAGGTATGCATATAATGAGGTAGTCGACTCGAACAGCCGATACCAGAAACTGAAACTATCTTCTCGGGCAGTATCTGTGCTTCCCGGCATACCCGGTGTATCGTCGCAAGAATACCCAGGTCACCACAACCCGTACACCATCTGGGTTCTGCACCGGCATAGTCATCCAGCGTAAAGTATCGATCATTGGTATCAAGAGACCAATCAGATTTCAATCCAAACATTACTTGCCTCCCTCAATTTCAGTGACATGATCAATAATCACCCGACTGATATTACCTGGTTGCAGGGGATGACCCGATACCACAGACCAGCAATCAATATCGACTAATGTATGTGCCCGGAGTACCTGTGCAAGCTGCGCATAGCGACGATTCTCGTCGGTAATGAGAGGTGCCTTCGGATCATCGCTATAGTTGATCTCAATAGTCATCACCTTCTTGAATCGTTTGAATATTTCTTCAAGCCCTGGTTCCATCGGCGACAGGAAACGTAAATGTAATGAGGAAACTTTATGGCCATTTTCCCTGGCCACATCTGTTGCTTCTTCAATCGTGCCAAGCGTTGAACCCCAGCCGACGACCAGCAGGTCCCCTTCAGGGTCACCGTGAATTTCAGGCACATTCAACGTTCTGCCCAGTGCTGCCAGTTTACGACTCCTCATATCACAGCCTTCCTGATTAGAAGTTGTGTCGTAGGCAATTTTCGCGTTTCGGTTGTGCGCCAAACCAGTCAGGACATACTCACCATTGCGCATGCCTGGGATTGGTCTGGCTGATAATCCTGTTTCCTCATCCCAGTCATATGCCAGCACACTCTCATCCCAGGAAGACTGATCAACCGGTGCTGAAAACCAGTCACAAGTGACATCAGGTCGCTCAAACGGCTGGACACCGGTTGCCAGATTCGCATCTGTCAGCAGAATGACTGGAATCCGGAAAGATTCGGCCAGCTTTCGAGACAAAGCCACAAAATGAAAACAATCACTGATGGTTGCAGCCGCCAGAATAACTTTTGGTGAATCACCCGGTGCACCAAACAGTGTCGCCAGCAGATCTCCCTGTTCAACTTTTGTGGGAAGACCTGTCGATGGGCCACCCCGCTGAACGTTGACAATGACGAGTGGTATCTCTGCCATCGCCGCCAGACTAATCATCTCTGTCTTAAGCGCAATCCCTGGCCCCGAAGTGATAGTGCAGGCAGTCTTTCCGGCATAGGACGCGCCAATGGCAAAACCGATCGCTGCAATCTCATCTTCAGCCTGGTGCACAAATCCACCTACGCGATGAAAGTCATCTGCCAGGTAATGGGATGCAGACGTGGCTGGCGTGATAGGGTACATGGCAACTATTTCCATGCCTGACGCCATGACGCCCAATCCTACTGCCTGATTGCCGCTCATCACCACCATGGATTTATCGGTTTGTGCTTTTCCGACGATCTCGAAATGATGCTCTATGTTTTCCTTTGCAAACAGATAGCCCGCTTTGAATAACTCGTGATTAGTCGAAATGATTTTTTCACTCTTCCGCGCAAAAATCTTGGTAATTTCATCGAGGGCTTTGTCCGCATCACGACTATATATGTGAGATAACATGCCGAGTACGAACATGTTCTTGCCCTTGCGGGGGTCAGGAACAATCTTCAGGCACTCTTCCTGGATGGGTAATTCGTGTACTTCCAGTCCATAGTCGGTGAATTCAGCCAGTGCTTCGCTGTATTCTGTGCGAATATCTTCAGACTCGTCACTTGCCCACATGTTATCGAGCAGAACTATCGTTTTTGAGTTGTAGGCACCGCTTGCGATTCTTGCTCTCAGTACCTGCTCATTGAAAGCAACAACCAGATTGGCTTCATTACCCATATTAGTCATCAGCTCTTCGCCCAGTCGAATACGAATCCCACTGGCACCATCCGGTGTTCTGGCTGGCGGTTGAATCTCAGCAGGGATAATCTCCACGGTCCAGACACCGTTACCCATGCGTGCTCCCACAATACCGAATGTTTGTCCACATTTCTGGGCACCTTCACCAGAATCGCTGACTATTTCGACAATGTGCTCTCGGATGGATTCTGCCGAATCACGAGCCTGTAACTCGTCATCATCCGAAAAAACCTGTTGGACCGCTATGTCATTCATTAGATTACCTAACTATTCGCCTTGACCAAGTGCTTTCCTGGTCGAAATCACTCAATATTCTGTAAACTGAAATACTCGCAGATACACTGAGAATGCGCATGTACCCCTATATCCGCCGTCGTGCATGGTACTAACTTTGATCTAAAGCCTCAATGATATACTTCAACAATCGGATGTTTAGCATCTCGGTGAATTATGGTGAATTGACTAGGCTGATTCGTTGCAAAATCAGGCTTTAGAATAGTGTTAGCTATATGCTTTCATTGTACTAAATATTCTGCTTTCGATGTCGAAAATGTCTGATCAGATGATCGCTGTCACAATCCCGGCTAAACAGGCTATTTCTCATCCGGCAATTCACAAAATCCTTGCGGGGCCACATCCAGCGCACTGTTGAATTTACTTGAGAGATTTTGGAAAGCCACCAACCCAGTGAGTTCAACTATCGTATCTTCATCAAAATAAACCTTGAGCCGATCCATCAGTTCGTCCGTCACGCCCAGATTCGAATCGGTCATGGCCTCAGCGTACTCGAGAGCAATTCGTTCCTTTTCGCTGTATAGACCGCTGTCCTGCCATGAGGCCAGCGCCAGCACCTTGTCCATGGAACCACTTCTCTCTGCCAGGGTTGCCGAATTGATGTCCACACAGAATCGACACCAGTTGATCTGAGAGACCCGCACAGTAATCAGAGAGCGCAGCACAGGATCAAGTGGTGATTTTCGACGATCCAGTACACCGTAGAGAATCGCCACGGCTACAAACAGCCAGGGTACTCTGCCCCAGAGCATGCCCGGTACCAGCACCTGACCGTATTTTCTCTTCTGATTCCAGAAGAAGGGTTTTACAAAAAACGCGTATTGATCAGGGGATTTAGTTGAAAGGCGCACTTATCTCTCCTTCATCGGCTGTTTCCTAGATTGAGAATACTTCCTTTGCCTGGTGCATATCTTCACGTATCTGGCCCAGGTCTCTGGCTGCCGGATTCAACACCATTTCCGATACGCCTGCATCTGAAAACAGCTTCATCATCTCTGCAAGTTCTTCCGGCGTACCTCTCAAGGTCTTTCTTGCTGACAGTGGCCGATCGGATGGATCATCCAGAAACTGCATCACCATGCGAGGGCATATTCCAAATCCGTCAGCCAGGAGTTGATGTTCCTCCGATTTGCTCGAAAGATCGTCGACACTGAGACTAAGTGGATGCCACACCTGACCGAAAGCCTTGAGTCGTTTTATCGCAGCGTTGCTGCTGCCACCGACATAAACGGGCAAAGGATTCTGGCTCGGTTTAGGCTCAAACCTCATGTTCGAGAACGCAAAATGAGGTCCGGTGTAATCCGGCAAATCTTCAGTCCAGAGACATCGCATGGCCCCCAGCATATCATCAGCAACCTTACCGCGATTGTGAAAACTGATACCGAGGTTCTCATACTCATCCTCTGTGATTGCGACACCAATCCCAAGGTTGACACGCCCGTCAGATAAGTCATCAAGGGAGGCAATCATTTTTGCCAGGCGCACTGGCTGATGCCAGGGAAGTACCAGCACCGAGGTTCCAAGTCTGATCCTGGATGTTACTGCTGCTGCAGCGATCAGCACCGTGAGTGCTTCATGATAGGGAGCTTTGCCCAGTCGCTCAGCCACGTAGGATGTATGGAACAGATGCTCACTGGTCCAGGCTGAATTGAAACCAAGGGATTCTGCCTCCTGCGCAATTTCGATCAACTCACGAACGTGTTTCGTGCCTTGAGCGTTGGGCAGACTTATACCAAACTTCAAGTTCTAGTCCTCGAAACCGACGTAACTAACAAATTCTTCATTGCCGACCCGGGGGGACTTAATACTGTTTGCTTCCTTATCCCAGTCCGGATANCCCATGGCAACGCAGAATAGTATGTTCTCCGCTTCAGGGATGTTGGCATGCTCTCTGACAACATCTGACTGCATTGATCCCTGACTGTTAATCACCGTCCCAAGACCTCGCTGCCACGCGGCAAGACAGAGACCGTAGGATATCGCCCCAAGATCGTAGTGACTCATCGCGCCCGGATCCAGATATTTATCGTATGTGAGCACAATTGATACAGGTGCACCAAACTGCTTGAATCCCTGCATGGCCCACTCACCTCTTGCTACCCTGTCCTCCCAGGCAATACCCATGGCGTCAAAGAGTTGGACCGCGATCGCGATCTGCCTCTTGCGATGAATGCCCTGATAACCCTCTCTCATTTTAATGTCACGCTGTGGCTTAACGCCGTTCAACATATTTTCTGTGTTTTGATCTTTTATTTTTTGCAGCGGCTCCCCGGTGATGACATATAATTTCCAGGTTTGCGTATTCATTGAATTAGGCGCTTTCTTCGCGGACGTAATGAGATCATCAATGATCTCTCTGGGCACTGGGTCAGGTTTATAGCCGCGGATGCTCTTTCTTTCATTGACTACTTCGTCAAATTCCATGCTTATTAACTCCATCATTATTATTTGGCATTTGTCTAAGATAGCACAGCCTGGAAGAGTTGGGAGGTCACCTTCATCATCATATCTCCTCCTCAGAATCTGAAAAGCAGAGCTGACAACTGTAAATAACTTACCCATGGCATTGGATATCAACCCGAGCTGCAACCAGACCAAAACCATATATAGAGCAAGATATGCCTTTTGCAATTCAGGTTTGCCAAGCTGACTAAACTTGATGGAGAATTGGGTTAGCGAACAAAATATGAAATACTGTCCTGACCTGCCTGAAAGGTAAATAAGATGAAGAAATGTCTAACCGTAATGATTCTGTCTTTGCTTCTTGCTGGCACTGTAGTGACGTGGGCTGAGAACGATACACAGCAGAACCAGAAATCTCAATCAGTTGGGGGACCCTGGGGACATCCCGATGTCCTGAACGCCGCAGCCGCTATTCAAATGACGCCTGAACAACAGGCAAAATTCCGGGCTGCGGTGGGTGCCTTTGTTGATGGCCTGATGAAATACACCGTAAGCCTGATCAAACAGCAGAAACCTGATATCCCCAGAAAGCTCAAACGAAAAAGGCGCAAACTGACCAAAGTGATGGATCAGTCCATGAGCGAGGTACTGGACGAAGAACAGTATCCCCGTTACGAGGCGTATCGCGATCTCTTACTCGACAAAATGGAGAAGATAAGCAGCGGTGGGCGACGACGCCGTTAAAAGTGATCTGCCGACGATCTCCTTCTGATTACCGGTAGACGAAGATAGGATCATCCAGATCGATTTCTGGCAGCTCGTCCTTTTCAAGCCAGTAATCCTGCGTGTGCTGCCACTCCGACTTATCACCTCTTTTTGGCAACAGATGCAGCATGGGATTCGACCATGTTGATTCGACATTAGGATAGAACAAAAGGGTTCCAGGGCTCGAAATCCAACTATACAAATGGGTCGCTTCTATTCCCATGAAGCCTTAAAGAGGGCTCATCTTCCGCCGATGTGGCCAGAAGTCACCACTAGCGCAGAGAATAGGCAGTATAATCCACATTTCCTGAAGAACGGTCAGCTACGGTAATTGCTGATTTCTTTAACCCCGGAAATCCCAGCTCCGACAATCAAGACATCAAAGTGTTCATTTTTTTTGCATTTCAGACATCTGGCTTCCCTTGTTCTCCTGAACGTTGATGGTAGCTACCCTCAGCATTGATTGTCCATTGCCCATCTTAGTTATAACCGCGTGTTGTTTTTGTGAATGGCGCGCTTTAAGATCGCCCTTCTTTCAGCCCTGTTCGGTAGAATTCTTCAACTCATGCCGCCATCACCAATCCAGAAACCTGAACTTCTCGCTCCCGCCGGATCGCTGAAGAGCATGGAATATGCTTTTGCATACGGTGCCGACGCTGTCTATGCCGGTCAACCGCGCTACAGTCTCAGGGTTCGAAACAACGAGTTTAATAGACTAGAGAATCTGGCGGCAGGAATAGAACGTGCACATGATATGGGAAAGAAATTCCTGATTGCCAGCAACATCAGCCCCCACAATGACAAGGTCCGCTCCTACCAGGGCGATATCGCGAAGGTCATTTCAATGGGGCCAGATGCACTGATTATGTCAGACCCGGGTCTGATTATGATGGTGCGCGAAGAGTGGCCGGATTTGCCAATCCACCTTTCCGTGCAGTCGAACGCGGTCAACTGGGCTACCGTGAAGTTCTGGCACAAGATCGGACTCACCCGGGTCATTCTTTCCCGTGAATTATCCCTCGATGAAATCGAAGAGATTAAGCAACAGTGTCCGGAAATGGAGATCGAGGTGTTCGTTCATGGGGCGCTCTGCATCGCCTACTCCGGTCGCTGTCTCCTCTCCGGCTACATGACACACAGGGATTCCAACCAGGGTGCCTGTACCAATTCCTGTCGCTGGAAGTATCAGGCTTATGAAGCTGAGGAAACCGAAAATGGCGATATCATACCCATCAGGAATGACGACGATCTGACGCAGAACGAGGATCAAAATCCGCTCTTTCTGCTGCAGGAGAAGAATCGCCCGGGGCACTATATGCCTGCCTACGAGGATGAACACGGCACTTATATCATGAATTCAAAAGACTTAAGAGCCGTGCAGCATGTGCAGCGCCTCATGGAAATCGGCGTTGAATCTTTGAAAATAGAAGGCCGCACCAAGTCCCACTACTATGTCGCCAGAACCACTCAAGTCTACCGTCAGGCAATTGAAGATGCCGCCAATTCCAGAGACTTTGATATGGCTTTGATGGACGAACTTCAAGGGCTGGCGAACAGAGGTTATACAGAAGGGTTTTATCGTCGCCACCTGCCAACTGAATATCAAAACTACGAGCAGGGTAATTCTGTTCACACCAGACAGCAGTTCGTAGGGGAAGTATCGGGAATTGATCCCAGTACAAAAAGGCTGATTGTAGAAGTTAAGAACCGCTTTTCTGTCAAAGATCAGTTAATGCTAATCACACCCAAACAGAATATTTCCTTCGCTCTTCAGGAAATGCAGAACCACAAGGGTGAATCAACTGATTCTGCACCCGGTTCCAGTTACCAGGTTCTGATTAATGTCCCTGGATTAGACGTCGATCAGGCTGCTCTGGAACGGGCATTGCTGGTGAAGAATCTGAACCAGGAAATCGGCTGAAAGAAAATTTCCTAACCTGATCAGTCTGACACACCTAGCGACTCACCCGGTACCAGACGAACAATCTGCCCACCGGAGTTATGCTCAAGCAGCACATAAACTTCGCCATTTGGGCCAGCCTCAATATCTCTAACCCTGGCCAGGTCTCTAAACAGAGTCTCCCTATGAGTGACCTTGTTATCATTCAGTTCCATTCTGTAAAGACTTCGCGCTTTTAAAGATCCTACGAGCAGGTTGTGCCGCCAGTTTGGAAAATCCTGCCCGGTATAAAATATGAAACTGGATACCGCGGGTGAGGGAGTCAGGTCGACGACAGCTTGTTCAATATCTTTTAACTCAAATTCGATACCGAGCTTCTTCCCATAGTCCACAGGTGTACCATCATAGTTCTGACCTTTTGAGTAGAGCGGCCAGCCATAATTACGACCCGGCAACAGGCGGTTCACCTCGTCACCACCACGTGGACCCATTTCAGTGCCCCACAGATCACCCGTCTGAAAGTTATATTCAAGACCCTGTGGACTCCTGTGTCCATATGTCCAGATGCTCTTTAACGCACCATCTACGCCAGTAAATGGATTGTCATCAGGGATGCGACCGTCATCGAATATGCGATGTATCTTGCCCCAGGGGAATTTCAGATCCTGGATTCCGGTGTGATTGTCAAAACCCTTTATCCCCACACTCATGAACACATGCTGCCTGTCATCAAAGCTTATGCGGCCACCAGCACCGATATCAGGAACAACACCGTAGTGTTTGATGTCGGCTTGCCAGATTACTTCCTCGTCTTCCCACTTTCCGTCCTTTATCCTTCCCCTGACCAGCTTATTCATGGAGACAGGTCTTTGTGCCGCTCTGCTCATCTCATTGCAGTCGCTGCATCGGTCGCCAAAGTAGATGTACACCCAGCCGTTCTTCTCATACTCCGGGTGGATAGCGACGTCCAACATCCAGCCGGACCCCCATTCCTGCTTTACGGTGAGGATAAACGTATCGCTGTAGGTCTTGGGTGTACCTTCAATTAGTGGCGACTGTTTCCCTTCCCTTGAGATAATACTTAATCCCAGTTTCTTTTCTGTTAACAGTATTCGACCGTCTGGAAGGGGTGCGATTGAGAACGGCAGTGGATCGAGATCTGCAACGATCGTTTCAAGCCGAAAGACATGTTTCTCACCTTTGATATCACCTACTGGCGCAGTAAACGGTGTGTCGTAGTTAAAGTTAGCGTAGTTAAGGCCAGACCTTGTCTCAGTAATATAAAGCGCAAGGGCTTTAATCTGCGATTCAGTCAGGGTCTTAGACCATTCTGGCATTCCCTTCCCGGGAGCCCCCTTAGATATACTGTTAGATATTGCTATAACTGAATCCCCATTAACCAGATCAACCCCGGCAAGTGGTTTCCCCTGAGTCGCACCTTCCAGGTTTTCACCGTGGCAAACAGCACACAATTCCCTGTATGTGGATTCATATCCACCCACGGGTCCGACTTCTTCTGCGATGAGAGTGACTGCAGCTAGAACGCTAAAACAGAACTGAGTGACCGTCAGCATCTTTCTCATTCAGTTTTCTCCCTTTGCAGTTTTTTTGATACTGGTACTATACCTTTAAAACCTCGAGAACACGCCGCGGAGTTTCAATGCTACTACTGTAATAGCATGGTGTTAATCAGTGCTTCAACCAGAGCTGCACCGACCCAGGCTTCTCTCTTAAACGTCCATACAATGATTTCATGGAAAGCTAACCCTGAATGCTGGCAGCACCTCTTCGGCAAATAACTTTTCGTTCTCGGTCATGTAGCCACCAGGGCAGGCAGAATTAAGAATGACGGTCCGGGTACCAGCGTCCACGTATTCCTGTAATCTTGCGATACAATCTCCAGGATTACCAGCTAAGGCATAACGACCAACCAGTTGGGAAAAGTCCTGGTTGTACTGCGCCGACAGCCTTTCTGTCGCCATATTGATTGCCACGTCCCTGTCCTCATGCACAGCAAAGAAAATATACAAGCCCGGTGAGACCGGTTCCTCTCGACGTATCTCTTCTCCAAGATCCTGAATCATCTGAAGGCTCGACGCGAGTCTTTCAGGGGTATACATATAGGGTAACCATCCCGTGCCATACTTTGCACACCGTTTCATCGCCGCCTCACTGCGACCCGAGATCCATATGGGTGGATGAGGTTGCTGAACCGGTTTAGGGCTCAGCGTGACGCCGGGAAGATTGGTAAAACGACCTTCGAATATAACATTGTCCTGAGTCCATAGTTGTTTGAGTACATCCAATGCCTCATCTGTGCGCGCACCCCTTTGTGAAACCGGTACACCGCAGGCTTCAAACTCCTTGGCAAACTCACCACCAACACCCACTCCCAGGTGAAATCGGCCGCTGGATAACACATCCAGCGCCGCTACCTGTTTCGCGAGCAATGCCGCCGGATACAGAGGTACCAGCGTGATGGCACTCATGAGTTTAATGTTTGCAGTCGCACCAGCGGCAGCAGCAAGAAAGATAAGTCCGTTGCCAACGGGTCCGTAAAAGAACACATGCTCTCCTGTGGAGAGGAATTCATAACCCAGCGATTCGGCTTTCTTTGCATCTTCCGCCACTGTCTCGAGCCGATGCAGTCCGAGACCAAACTCGATCTTTTCCATATCACCATTCCTCAAATAACCACCAGATCACATTGTCGATGCCTCACCGTGAAAACCGATCCACAACTCCTCCTTATGGGATCCTACGCTGATCGGAGAACGGAGTTCTGAAACTTTCACGCCTGAATCCGTATTCCAACATCTCCTTTCGAAAATCCTCCATTTGACCCCGGTCAGGATCAACTATGACAACCTCATTCCTGGCGTGCAGATTCAAAAAGGGAGCCAGTTTATTTATGTGTTCCGGTTCCTAAAGAACCTCACTACCTACAATCAGGTCAAATCCTTTCAGCTCAGGGGAGTCATCAGACCAGGATGCATTGACAAACGGAATCGATCTTACGTTGTTTAGCAGGGTATTGTTTGCGAGATACTCAGCCGTCGCAGGATGAATATCCATTGCAGTAATGTCTGCACCCAGCATATTCAGCAGATGGCTCACCAGCGCCATCCCACAACCTATCTCAAGAATTCGCTTACCCGTAACGTCATACTTAAACAATAACTCGGACAAAATCTCGGAAGAGTCCCAGACAATACCAAAAAGGGGAAGCGCTTCGTTACTGATTTCGGTCTGGTCAATAAACTGTTCCAGATCTCTTGGTGTACGGAGTCGAATCCTGACATCACCGATCCTGAATGTTTGATCCCGATAACGAAAAGACATATGCATGACATTCTTGAAGGATAACAACCTATAGACGGATCTGGATCGTTAATATGATCGTTATATCGACACTATGTTGCGATAATCATATCTATTGCTTGTAACTCTGCCACAACATCTCACGGTATTTGATCGGATCTGCCAGTATATTAGGTCTGGATACCATGACCTCTTCTTCTTTCAGGGGCTCAAAGTCACTACCCAGGGTCTCGCGGTTAAATTCCGTGAGCATGTAATTTAAGACTTCAGCTAACTCCTTATCGGTCACCTGCGCCTGAGAGGCACCTGGCACCCTGATAATATAATCCCGTCCACCGGGAATCTGAATCAATCTACCAAGTTCATCTCGAACCGTTGGGACCTCCGGGGGAACTCCCCTGCCATCGGGTAAATGACAACCGCTGCAATGGAGCAGATAGAGCTTCCCCGGGCTGGCTGACACGCTCGTACTAGCCAGGCAGAGTATCAGCACATACAAAAATCGTTTCACAGAACTCACTTTCACAAAACTACGCTTCACCCAAAACAAGTGCAACGGTGCAGTGGTAGGCGTGGCTTTCCGTTCCGAAGCACCACAGGATATCGTTGCTGCGCGACGGGAAATACACCGGTTTGTCACGCTCTGTACGATGACAGAAACAACGCTGGCATGTCGCCTTGCCACAACAATCATTATATGAAATGAGATAGTCCTTGTTGTCGACCGGATTGCGGCATGTGCCAACCCAGGTGATGGGCGACGCTTCCGCGCCCGGAGGACAGGAGGTCACACTACCACCACAACAGGAACACAAGAAACCACCCAGTGCGCAATAGCGCCAGTAATCACAACTCTCGGGATCACCCATTTCCTCAAGCCCTTCATTGCCAAAAGCGCGGGAAACCGGCAACAACGGCAAGACACTTGCCCCAACCATTACGGTACTTAACTTACCAAGGAATCCTCTTCTCGAACTGCGCCGAGCCAGCATTCGGGCTCCCTCATTGGTCCGAGTATCCAACCAACCCAAAACCATATCGATCCATTTCATGGTACGTACTCCTTAACGGTATTGTCAGCATCCAGGTTCAGATCCTGTACATATTCCTGTAATGTTGCTACGCCTGTCAGCATTGATTCAACAAGGCTTTCCAAATGTTCACGTGTGTTCACCAGCCCTTTGCCTGCGAGAGTACCATCTTTTGCAATCAGCACGGCGAAGGGTAACTTACTGACCCCAAATCCCATTCCGAGAGCCTGTGAGAGGACATAGGGGTAACTATCAAGCTTCAGGTCTTTCGCATAGGCCTGGTGTTTTTCCAGCGTATCGCCATCACTGGCAAATACGAGTTTCAACTCTTCATGTTGAGCCAGGGATTTCGCCGTCGGCACAAGCGATCTGCAGACAGGACAGGTGGGTGACACAAAAAGTATCAGCGTGGGCAGCGGTGACTCGCCACCAATCTTAATCTCGGTGCCTAACAGATCCTCGACGGACATGATCTCTGTGGTCTCACCAATTTTGGGACCTGTAGTCGGCGTTAGTGCACCGGCGGGCGCGACCCTTTCATTTAAGACACCTATCTGCCTGGTCAGTGCAAACACGACTAGCGCCAGTGTGATGATCAGGCACCATAAAAGCAGATTTGAAACGACTAGTGCTTCAACCATCAGCTTCTCCACGAAGCCATGGAGGCACCGTTTCGCAGCAGTTGTGAAATACTGCCGTAAAACAATATGCACAGCATTGTCGAAAACAGGATAGCGACACTGTCAATCCACATCAGTTCACGCCCGTTCTCTGGCATCAGACTGATAATCAGTATAAGTATCAGCACACTGTTTCTGATAATTAACCCCGCTGACAGTGGCTGGTCCTCTTCCGAACCAGAAAATCCGCAACCGCAGCTTATATATACCCGCCCACGCATCAGGTTTATTCCTATGGCAAGGCAATAGACACCCAGTAGAAGAATACTCAAACCGGCTGTAATCATTGGAAAGAGTTGCATCAGCCAGAACACTGCCAAACCTGCCTCAACTGTCGGAATTACAAATGCAACGACGCCTACAATTGGCGTTGGCAATATCTGGTACTCGGCCAGGATCACCGAAAACTTCGAAGGTGATGCAAGCTTATGCCATGCAGCAGTCGCAAAAAGAACTGTCATACCCAAAGAAACAATCCATGGAATCACAGGATCCAGCATACCTAGAATCCCTGAAGGAGACCTGCCGGGCCACCCACCTGATTGATAGACCTCACTAACTTCATCTTCTTGACATCATAGACATGCAACTGGCCGTCAACACCGGTAACGGTCAACAGCGGTTCTTCAGTCTGACTGACTAACAGGTTACTGCCACTCGTTGTCAATTTGAGCCGGGCGATACGTCGTTGCGTGGCACGATCAAAGATCCAGACTTCATTCCCCGGGTCTTCATGTGTGTCTGGTTCGCCCTGATGCATTACGGCAAATATCAGGTTAAGCCCGGCATGATACGCCATGAGTTGCCCACCACCCGTCTGCCAGTTCCCGCTTTTGTCCTCTTCTGAGAGTATTGACCAGGGATCAGTGACGGTCACCTTTTTGCCAGCAACCGAGGCTTCTCTGATGTTGCCCTTGTATGAAAGGAGCAGCCACCCATCCGGGGTTGGTACCGGTTTATCAAATACCGGATCTTCATCGACATTAAAAAATACCTCACTGCGAATTCTGTCCTGCTCATTTCCTTTCTTGTCTAGTCGGATTTGCTGCAACGTTCCATCCCCGCAGATCTGCAGGAATGACCTGTTCTCTGATGGCATGATAAGAGCACAGCCAGGCGTGGATATCTCAACCACAAACTTCCGCTTGTCTATATCAACAATACTGACTGACGAAGCAGGTGTCATATTAAAAACAGCGAGGTGTTTCTTGTCATCCATGAGTCCAATGTAGTGTCTAAACGGCAGGGCCGCTGCTACCTTGGTCGGAATCTTAATTTCATCAATGGGAGCAAGAGATTCAACATCAAATATATCTACGACGTCTGTTCGATCTCCACGATTGCCACGGGAATAGTAAGATCCGGCCGAGTAGATTTCACCCCTCGAAAGATTGGGTTCCACCGCTGGTGAAAAAGTCGAGAGTGATATCAAGCCATGCATATCACCTGTCGCCGAATCAAATATGTAGGCTGGTCCGAAAGTACTTTTGACGAAGAACCACGTGGCCTCGGGTGCCTTCATTTTTGAGATACCGATGGTCTCTGGTTTGACTTCGGCAATCGCCACGGAGGTGACCAGAAAAAGTGCTAGAAGTGTTATTCCCTTAACTCGCATTCCCTTAACTCGCATTGGGGTGGCCCTCACTGGATTATAGACATCCCTTTGAGTCTATCACGCTAGACGGTATTGGACAGTAGTCTATTCATACCTCACGACGAAGATTGGGCTGGTTCGCGCAACCTTGACCGCATGAGCGGCAACGGTACCCCCGATGCGATAGAGACGCCCAACGTCAGTGACCTGGTCGTCGTAACTGAATTCATGTTTAACGAACAGCACAATCACGGTACAGGATGCGAGCCCAACACCGATCCCAATATCATTGATGGCGGCAAACAGCTTGATGCGGCCAAGGCTGTGCAATGCCGATATCACGTAGTTTTGGAACATGGTGATAAGCCAACTATTTTCCACCCATAAGATCAGATTTCCTCTACTCCGGCAATATACCTGCGACAGCCCAACTCTATTTGGCGTTCTCGTTCTGATGCCTCGATGCCGACGCCGTTTCGTACCCGTAGTCAGATTTAATCGGTCGGTCTATAACCTTCGATTCAAACAAATAATGCAGTCTTGTACCCCACAGGCAGGTGCATTAGTATTGAAATGACGTGGAAACAAAGACCAATCAATAAGAATAGGACGATAATGGGATGGAGTACTTAGAGGCACTCGAAGCCAGTGGCTTCTCCATGTGGGCCAAAGAATCTTCGACAGCTTATGTCGGGTTTCTGGCCTTTCACACCATCGGCCTCGTATTTCTTGCGGGTATCAGTGGTGCAATCGCGATGCGAATCCTTGGGGTTGCCCGTACGATGCCGCTTGCGCCGATGATAGATTTCTACCCGCTGATGTGGGCAGGCCTTGCGATAAATGCATTTACCGGCAGCGTACTCATGTGTTTGTATCCGACCAAATATCTGGTCGATCCAACGCTTTACATCAAGCTCGCTGCAGTTGGTGTTGCAGTGTATATGGCGGTGAAACTAAAAGCTGTTCTAGTGAGTGTAAATGAGGGTATGGAATCGGCAGCCGAGTCACCTGAGGCAAAAAAAGCTGCTGTAGGATTGCTTTTATCATGGTTTGTCGCACTGCTGACAGGACGTATCATGGCCTATTCCTTAGACACGAAACTTCAAACAACGGCCGCTGTAATCGTTGCCCTGTGTCTTCTGTTTGGAGTCGGGTATCTCATTGGACGCAGGCAAGGCTGGATTGGCTCAACAGAGTAAGGCGAATAGAAAACGTCCATTCAATAAATAACAAGGGGTACAACTGTGCTGGGACTACCTGAAACATTTCTCCAGTTAACCTTCATAGAAGAGCTCATCGGCACCTTTCGATGGGTTTGGCCGCTATGCGAGGTTTTTCATTTTATTGGTCTAATTCTTCTCGTTGGTATCATGACCATTGTTGACCTGCGCCTTCTGGGAGTAGGAAAACGAATGCCATATGCAGATATAGCGAAACTCCTGCCCTGGGCTGTGCTTGGATTTGTACTTTGCGTTATCACGGGTCTTGTATTCGTTACCGGTCTTTGGGCTAACGTGAAAGTACATCCTCTTGAAGCGCTGCAGATCGACCCTTACCTGCAAATTAAACTCAGTTTCATACTCTTTGCCGGCATCAACATACTTGTTCTGTACAAAACGTCCATTTCAGATGTAGTTGATGCTCTGGGTGCCGGTGATGACGCACCAGTGTCAGCCAAAATCATCGGTGGCACCTCTCTATTTCTCTGGCTTGGCGTTGTCTATTGGGGAAGATTGATTCCCTGGGGAATCTGAAGTCAGCATGTCATTACACTCAAAATCACCCCTTCAAGGAGTCTTGAATGTCTAAAGAATGGCGCACGGTGACGATCTTTCTGGTTTGTACCGCGGTCTTGTTTGTATACGCTACCTCTTTAATGATGTATTCATAAGTTACTGAGGGTATAGTCACAAGTCTGCCGAGGCCAGATTTGCGGAAGTATGTCTCCTGCTTCTTGGCTGGCCAATTTCATCAGACACGCAACAACCAGACAGGCAGGGTTCATCATCCACTCTACCCCAATAAAGATCTACTGAATAACCGGTGGTACGTACCTTACTGATATTATTGACAGGTCTCTTGTCACCAGTCATTACTGCTCTGTCAGAGGAAGCCAAATATCCCGATCCGTCAAGATATCAAGGTTCTATTGATGCATTTCTCGAAGCAGAGAAGGAAAATCCAATCAGCCTAAATGCAGTGGTAGTAACCGGCTCATCAAGCATGCGAATTTGGCACGCCACAATAGAAAAAGACCTGAGCCCACTACCAGTTATCCCGCGCGGATTCGGCGGCAGTAACATGAATGACGTCTTTTTCTACCTCAATGAGCTGGTGGTAAAACATCGCCCGGCAAAGGTACTTCTGTACGAGGGCGACAACGATGTCGCGCTGGGAGCGACCCCACAACAGATCATGCAGTTGCTGAATCAGATTCTTATACGCATCCAGTCAGAATTACCCAACACCAAAGTCTACTTGCTCTACGTCAAACCCAGCCCTTTGCGCTGGTCACTCTGGCCTGTCATGCAGGATGTAAACAAGCGCTATCAGTCTTTATGTGATACAGAGGCATATATTGAGTGCATTGATATTGCCAGCCCAATGCTTGATGAATCCGGCAATCCAAAAACTGAAATTTTCCTGATGGATAATTTACATATGAACGATAAGGGTTACAGGCTCTGGACTCAGGCAGTGAGGTCAGTTCTATTGCCGGGACGACCAGACCCAACGAAAGTCGTCCAGTAACTGCCTGGCAATTAAGCCGGCCACGCTACTTTCTTCGTATATTGCCCTTCGTACATTACCTCCCTTCAAGAACTCTCAAACAAGACCCTGCGATTAGATTTCCAACAGGTCTCCAGTGACCCATCGTATCTCCTCCATGCCCGTTACTGCATTCAGCAAGCCATGGATTCCATCAAAACAAAGCGTCTTCATGCCATTGTCGACAGCGACTTTGTGAAGTATTCGATGGTCCACTTCTTCCGTGAGAACTTCAACAATTGATTTCGGCACGTTCAGTGTTTCAAAAATGCCGCAACGTCCTCGACATCGACTGCCATTGCATGCTTTACATCCTTCATCAGAACTACTCCAGTGTGGTTCATTTGGTTCAGAGAATGATTCACCATGCTATTGACTAACGCCCTCAAGCAGGCGTTTCTCGTCATCACTTAACGGATAAGGGATTCTACAATCAGGACATAAACGCCGAACAAGACGCTGCGACGAAATCAGATTGATAACCTCGCTGAGCAAAAGACCTCTGGTACCCTAATTTCGATCCGGTGATCCGTCCAGATTTCAATCATGATAATTTCACATATGTCTCGTCATATCTCATAACGTACATAATATATATTGCAATATATGAGAATTCATCCTGGCACAAATAACAGATCTTGTGATGGAATGTAACTTTTTGAATCAGGGCTTGCAGAGCATCATGGCGCAACCGTTCCTTATCATCCAACTCCGTCCGGAGGACGAAACCGCCGACAACGAGTTCGACGCCATCAAATTCTATGGTGGTCTGAAAGATCACGAAGTAATTCGCACCCGCGCAGAGAAATCTGGTCTACCCGATATCAACCTCTCTGAACTATCGGCAATTATCGTAGGCGGCAGTCCGTTTGATGTCAGTACCCCAACGGAGCAGAAGAGCAAGATTCAGCTGCAAGTCGAAGCAGGATTTAATCGACTTTTCACCGACATCATTGATCGGGACTTTCCGTTCCTCGGCGCCTGTTCCGGCAATGGTCTGTTAGGCAGTTACTGTGGTGCGAATATTTCATCTCGATACGCTGAACCAGTAGGTGGTGCCAACATCACACTTACGGACGAAGGCAGACGTGATCCGCTGTTATCAGGACTGCCTGATACTTTCCGGGTACTCGTAGGTCACAAGGAAGCCTGCGACGATGTTCCACCCAACAGCGTTTTACTGGCGGGTAATGAAATATGTCCGGTGCAGATGTTTCGGGTTAAATCCAATATCTACGCCACGCAATTTCACCCTGAGGGCGACGCTGAAGGATTCACCCTTCGCATCAACATCTACAAAAATCATGGCTATTTTCCGCCGGACTCAGCCGACCGTTTGATTGACGCAGTCGCAATGGAAGAATCTCCGGAAGCACAGAAGATACTAAAGCGTTTCGTTGACAAGTACCGGGATGCTGCAGCAGTTACAAATGATTAGTCCGGTTGTCCTGTATACCTGACGCCGTCTCCATCAGGTCACTCTCTCAGTATCCCGCCTGTCCCGATATGATCTGCTCATAATATACTTCATCCAGCATTTCATATCGGTCTCTGCCAGGCTTAAGCACATAGACCGTATCCGAACATTTATCAGGATGGTAAGCCGCTTCCCGCAGATCACCTTTTTGCAGTTTGAATGTACCCGTCAAGGGTAGTTCCTGAAGGATTCGCAGAAAGATTGGTCTGGCGTAACTGGCAAGGTCACGCACAATAAGCACTGACATTGCTTCTGAATCAAACGCCTGCCCCTCATGCAATACAATCGCTGCCATTCCAGCACGACCATCTGTTCCCGCGATCTCTACACCGTAGACATTGCAGATTTGTACCGATGAATGCTGATTTATGATCTCACCAACCTCGTTGGTTGAGCAGTTCTCACCTTTCCAGCGAAACGTATCACCCACCCGGTCAACGAACTGGTAATGTTTCATGCCAAAAGCGAATCCGGCATCTACTGCTTTAACCAGGTCACCGGTGTTGAAGTATGCATCACCTTCTTTGAAGACATTGCGCAGAATCTTCTTCTCTGTCGCTTCCTTATCGGTATAACCCTCGAATTCTGATGCTGCCGTGATCGGACCTAGCAATAATCCGGGTTCCCCTTTCGCCACTCGTTTGCACCAACCGGCAGCGTCCCGAACAATGGTGTCTGAACCGACATCGTATTCGATCAGGGACGGCGGAATGATCGTTGTGCCGACCGTGCAATCACGATTGAACAGATTTATAAATCCCGTGTTGCCTTCCGAGGCACCATAGAACTCGACAATACGCTCAATGCCGAATCGATTCTTGAATGTCATCCAGATATCGGGCCGCAATCCATTGCCGGTCATTTTGACGAGAGGATTGTCACTGTCGTCCGGCTTCTCCGGTTGCGCGAGTAGATAGCGACAGAGTTCGCCTATGTACAAAAAGGTATTGCAACCATGCTCTCGCACATCCTCGAGAAAATGACTGGCAGAAAATTTACGCCGGAGAAAAACCGTGGCGCCGGCATGTAAGGCAGGACCGAATCCAACCATCAAGCCAGTCGCATGATAAAGTGGCAGGCAAATGTGGATACAGTCATCAGCGACAATCTTTATTCCGATATTGCTCCCGGCATCCATGCCGGATATCAACCGGTTGTGTTTCTGAATCGACGCTTTTGGTAGTCCTGTAGTACCGGATGTAAATATATAGATTGCAGGATCTTTGCGTATGGTTGCCGGGACAACGTTTTCTGGCATTGGATCAGACCCTTTAACCAAGGCATCGAAATTTACGGCCCAATTAGGCTGGATTCCCGAGTCACCATCCGCTACCCACAGAAAATCCTCAGCCTCGGTCAGATTGCAGTCTCCTTTCACCTCTGCAACTGCCTCGGTGAGTTCACCGCCAAAAATCAGGGTTTTCGCCCGGGTCGTCGTGATGCAGTGAACCAGCTGCAGACCACGCAAGTTAGTATTGATAAGAGACGCTATCGCACCTGCACGCACGATGCCAAAAAAGAGCGCCAGAAATTCGATACGGTTTTCCATCAGCAGGCTGACACAATCACCTGGCTCAACTCCTCGATCATGCAAGAAATGGGCAACCTGACTGGCACGTCGATCAAGTTCTCCCCAGGATATCGATTCTCCCTCGAAGATTACTGCAGTTTTGTCTGGATACCTGGCCGCCGTTCCAGCAAGTCGTAATCCGATATTGTCTACCTCATCCTCGGAGGGTCGGCTGGCCACTGCTCGGAAGACCACGGGAATCAGAGAGGCAATGACCTTTGCAGATGAGACAGTTTCTTTAACAAATGACATAAATGGTTCCCTTTCTCCCTGAAACCGACATAAAAATCGAAACCCCTAATATCCTAAGCGTTAACTCATCGAACGTCATTATTAACGTGCCTATCGTAAAAGATCGGAACAGACAGGCTCCTTAAATGACCCAGCAGCCGGTTCAAGCCGTTTAACTGGATTCGCCAGCCAGGAATGGGCCATCAACACACAGCCTTCGTCCATCCGGTGAGTGACACGCGCCACAGACACCCACACCACATTTGGTCATGTAGTCTATGGCACTGAATATTCGATCAGGAGCCACGAATTTCTTCTCAACTACTTCAGCCGCGAGAATCATAGGCGCCGGACCGCAGTTGTAAAAAACCAGGGCCTCTCTCTCAGTTTCTGAAAGTTCAAGCAATTTTTCTTCCAGCAGCTCTGTTACCACGCCGTGATACCCTTCACTGCCATCGTCAGTCGCAGTATGGATATTCGCGATAGCATCACACTCTTCAGTAAAGTAGAGACGATCCTTGCTGCGGGCCCCAAGGAAGATATCTGCTTTTTTAACGTCCCGGGCGATCTGATACACAGCCGCCAGACCAGTCCCCCCGGCCACAGTCACGATTCTTGCATTTTCAGGCGGATTTACCGAAACACCATACATACCTCGAAAAAACACTTCAGTACCAACTTCCAGTTGCAGGAGTTGGTGCGTGAAAATCCCGACATCAATGACGACCAGTGACAGTGGATCGTCCGTCAAGGCAGAGAACGGCTTCTCGCCAATACCTGGAAGCCATGCGAAAACGAATTCACCAGCCTTTACATCGAGTTTGTCATCGAAGGTAAGTATTGAAATATCGTCTGTCACTTTTACATTGCGGACAATCTTGAAGGATCTGAATCCCATATCCACATCGTCACGGATCAGAGTCGCCGTCGTATTGGCATCACTGGCAAGATCTTCCTGCAGAGACTGAAAGTACTTAGCCAGGGCATCCGAATCAAGACCGGTCAACGCAGACCCGATCCCAAACACATTGGCACCTTCGTGTTTGAATGCGCGCACATCATCGGCGTTACTGATACCACCACAGGCGATAATTGGTACATCCACAGCTTCACGAATTTCTTTCACACACTTCAGCGCGACCGGCAGAATACCCCGCCCGGACATTCCGCCGAGTTTATTGGTAAGAACCGTATGACCATGGGCTGTAAAATAGGCTGGTCCTACTGTGTTGATTGCACAGATGGCATCCGCGCCACCTTCAACTGCAGCTGATGCAATCTCCCCGATATTTGGCACATTTGGTGTCAATTTCGGAACCACAGGAATATCAATCGCTGCTTTGACAGCCTGGGTAATCTCATTGACCAATGCTGCATCCTGACCCATGTCCATGCCATAACCAGTTGCATGTGGGCAGGAAAGGTTTAGCTCCAATCCATCGGAAAAGGGCGCCAGCTTCAGTGCAACCTCTACAATCTCAGCAACGCTGCCACCGAATACTGACGTTAGCAGAAATCGATCCGCTGGTATCTCAAGCTCAGACAATTGTTTTGCTGCTTCATCAGCACCTGGATTTGTCAGACCAACAGCATTCATAAAACAGCCCGGGGCGTACTGCGTCATGATGGGTTCCCGGTTACCCTCTCTCGGGATCGGACCTATACTCTTTGTGGTGACGATGCCAATCTGCGGTACCTGATTGAACAGACGCTGAATAATAGGGGCTGCCGTAGTGATGATACCTGACGGGATGGTGAAGGGTCCGGAAACTGACTTACCGAGGAAATTGTTATGTTGACTCAAGTGATTCTCCGGATTGCGCTGGTCACATATCATATCAGCCCCGCTCTTCTGGGGCGCTATTTCCATCCCAAATCATGTGACAGGAAGTCAGCGATTGCCGCAGTAAAAGCGTCATTGTGATCACCTGCTACCATATGGCCTGCTTTGGCAACGTCCACAAATTTTGCATCGGGTCGCAGTTCCAGAAACTGCCTCACAGATTCTTCACTGACCAGTTCACTCATCTGACCCCTGACGAGAAGGATCGGAACATCAATCTTTTCCACAGCATGGGAAAGCCATAACGGGTCTCTAACTGTCGTCGGACTATAGAGCCCCTTAATAAACTGAGGATCCCAATGCCATCGATATCGACCGTCATCCCCCTTCCTGAGATTTTTTTCCAAACCACTCAGATTCTTTCGCTTTGGTCGGTTCGGCAGATAGTCAGCAATAACATCTGCCGCCTCTTCAAGTGACCCAAATCCTTCAGCCAGATGCTCACCCATAAAACCAACTATCTTATCGACGCCAGTGGGTTCTAGATGTGGTGTGACATCCACAAATATCAGGGCACTAAAAACACCTGGTCGCAAGTCCCCAGCAGCCACCATTGCAGCAATTCCACCCAAAGACGCGCCCACCAGAACCGGCGGGAATTCCAGCTGATCGCAAATACAAAGGAGGTCTTCAGCAAACATGTCAATTCCATAGTCGCCGCCTTTGGACCAGTCACTTTCACCGTGACCTCTGAGATCAATGCAGAAGCTCTGGCAGCCCTGTTCGGCGAGTAACCGGCCAGTTTGCCGCCACGCATGCCGAGTCTGTCCGCCACCGTGTGCAAAGAGAACCGGTCGCTCATGATTGTCACCGTAAACATCTGCCCGGATGGATACATCATTGAATCCTGCAAACGTTTTCTGGTTCTTGTCAGCCATGAGTTACTTCTACCTTAGATTCTAGTATTCCCTACATTGCCAGCTTAAGTAAGGTGCGGCTCTTCTCTACCGCCAGAAAGTACACGCCCGCACTGGTCTGAGTAATACCGTTGAATACCATTGAAGGTGGCTGCGCTTCAGACGCCGCAATGCTCCCTGGTGAAATTTTCCCTAGCAGGGTACGCACGCCATCATGACCTATTCGCGTTATCTGACCAATGTCAGACTCAACTACAACATAGCCCTTGTCATCTACAACAAATCCTTCGGGCGCACTCAACCCCGTCACAACGGTCTCTGGCTCGACGAGTGGAATACCATTTCTGGCAATCCTCAAAACGACACCATCCGTGTAGTCACTCACAAAGAGGTCTTCACCGTGGATAACAAGCCCGGTCGGTGCAGACAGGTCAGCGGCAAATACCGTCCCATCACCAGGCGCAAATACACGGTTTTTACCGTGTTCAGCAATCACCACCTTTCCGTTATAGCGCAATGCTGCAACCGCACCAACGAGGTCATCGAATTTCTCTACCACTTTTTGTGCCTTGGGGTCCCAGACTCTTACGCTCGTGTCAGTCCAGGAAGTCAAAATCAGATTCTGCCCGTCGGAAGAAATATTGATGGTACTGCCCATTTCCCCAGATCCAAATATGTTGCGCTGAACCTCGATTTCTTCTCCTGCAAGATTAAATGTTCGAATCGCATGCAGGTCAGCCACTACCAAATTGCCGCCATGGAGTGTTATACCCCCAGGATGAGCCATGCCACCCGGAAGAAGTGTCGTTAAACTGCCATTGTCTTCCACACGTTTAACAAATCCATCAGCAAAGCTGGAAACGTATATCTGATCATTCGCATCAAAAGCGAAATTGTCCAATCCCTGCGACAAAGTAGCCACAACTGTCTTTTTGTCTGCATCTACTTTAATCACCGCGCCTCTGGCAGTATCGAGTACATGCAGTTCGCCCTTTGAGTTGAATTTGACCGCGGCGGGCACATCAAAACCGCTTGCCTCAAGCCGCATTGAATTGTCATCCACATTAAAGCTGACAATCTCACCTCTGAACCACCTGGGTCCATACAGGCGATCATCGGGCCCCCAGTCCATACCGTTTAATCCACAACCTGGTCCCAGTTGATCGCTGATTAGTCGTGGCTCTGAAATCCCTTTTGGATCCACTTCAAACAACTTGTCGCCATAAAAACACTGGGCGACAAACAGGCGGTCATCATCCGAAAAAGCAATGGGATTAACACCCGCACCGAGTTGTGCTGCCACAATTCTCTCTCCTGCTGCATTAATGCCAGCGACTTCGCCAGTTAATATCGATGTCCAAAAAAAAGATCCATCCGATGAAAATGCAACATCATCAGGTCCGGCTACACCCTCTGCGGATGAGAGTTTTTTAAGAACTTCCCCGGTTCCCGGGTCGATTATGGTGAGATCCGAACCAAGGACGGATGCCACATACAACCTGCCATCAGGAGAAAAGTGAAGACCGTTCGTACCTGCTATATCTGCGCCTGTCGCAAGGGTCGTCAAGACAGGTTTTTTCTGTTCCGCTGCTTCGCTATATGCCTTTGCATCGTTTTGAGTCTTCGGCTCGTTCTTATCGCTGCAACCCGTCATCAATCCAACCAAGGTCAGCAGACAAACCGTCAGAGAATATCTTGCGGACATATTTTTCACCTCGCATTTATTTCCAATGGTGATACTACACCAGTAGAGACAATGACTTCAGGGTAGGAATTCCAAACTCCCGGAATTGACCACTTCCCCTAAGTCGAATCATTCAGCGCTTGAAGTGAAGTGACTTCAGGCGCAGTCTTTTGAACCGGCGGAGGAGATCGAAATGACACAGGAAGACTATCTGCAGTACATCAGGAACTATTTTAACCAGGCTAGAGGATTTGGTGCCGATCTTGTCGAGAAATTCACGGATGACCCTGACACCGTTTTGCTGAAGGCGGAGACGATTTATGAATCAATGATTCCAGACATTGGATACCTGGACGACCAAGATCACCCGTTTGCTAGCGCTGTCTTTCTTTGCGGCTTTCAGATTGCCGTCTATCTGGCCCTCAGAGAACAACAAGTGGACATACATGATTTCGGTAGAGAACTGGTGATTAAAACCACGACGTTGATCGAAGCCAGGCAATCTAAAACTGAAGGAAGTCAAAACGAGTCAGGTGAAGATGACAGACGGCACGCCGCGAGACGATTTAAAGATGCTGCAGAAAAATCTCAAACTCAAGCAAAACCGCGTGAATTCGTTTTTGAGGTGGTATCCGGCAAGGGTGAAGACTTTGATTGGGGGCAGAATGTTACTTCCTGCGCAATCTGCTACATGGCTTCGAAGCGAGACGTCAGCGAACTCGTACCCTATATGTGTGCAACAGACGACGTTGTAAGTGATCTGGGTAATCAGGGCTTGCGTCGCAACGGTTCAATCGCCGTCGGCGCAAACCAGTGTGACTTCCGTTATGAGGCAGGTGGCAAACCACAACCTCTGTCCAGGCTCTATCCCCAACTGATCCGGCTGATTGAAGAACCTTGAAATCCGGTTCTCACCTAATCTACCTCTTAGCCAAAATTACCACCATTTGACTAATTTAGTCACAACTGCAGGTATAAAAAATAGCGATGCTGGCGCAGGTTGCCAGCAGTTTCGGTCGAATTTTCATTTACTGTAAGGTGTCCCAAATAATATCGCGAGCATAGGTATCCTGCTGATTTTTATCAGAAATACCGTTTAAGCCCAGCAGTTGGTTCAAAAGGGACAAATGTCGTGAAAATCAGAATAGACTTACCTGAAACAGTTCCCTGATACTCATATAAGCATGATCTGTCAGGGGCTTCGTCAGCCTGCAAGTTCGGCCGTTCTATCGCACTCTTCGAACACCTGAATCAATGCGCCGAATGTATCTTTGGGGTGCAGATAAAAATGTTTGAAGTTAGCGCTCACTTCGCTGTATCCGAGGATTCTGATCCCTTTTTCTTCAAAATAGCACCTTGACTCGGGCAGGCTCTCCACAGCACAGGAAATATGATGAAATCCTTCACCGTACTTCGCAATATACTGGCCCACGCCGCCTTCATCCTCTGTCGTGGGAGAAACCAGTTCGACCTTCTTGCCACCCAGCAAAAATGTAATCCAATCGAATCCTTCTGCTTGTGACTCACCGGCATCAGGCAGGATCTCTCCGCCAAGGATTTCACAAAACAGCTCTCGGGCCTTGTCCATGTCCAGGACACCTATGGATACATGATCCAGTCGTTTCAACATATATCTACTCCCATCCTGTATATCGGTATTCTTAAGCGAACCAGGGCTGGCTCGTTCCGTTACTTAATAAGTAAGAAAGAGACTATCACTTTTTGGGCAGACGATCCCAGATTGAGAAAAAAACAGGGTTGATCTGATGAGCCAATCGGTTCAACCTTCCACAGTTAGGCCAACATGAGTTGGAGCAACATGAGTTGGAGCAACATGAGTTGGAGCAACATGAGTTGGAGCAACATGAGTTGGAGCAACATGAGTTGGAGC
>PBRC01000063.1 GCA_002725285.1 Gammaproteobacteria bacterium
GCCCCCGAAACCCTGAGTGGGCCGCTATTGTACGCTTTTATGGTGATTTGCCAAGCAAGCCGGTCAATCTGCGTCTCACCAGATAAGTGATGATATACTNGACGGTTNGANTATTCTTGTTCTGGTTCCCGATGAGGGAGGATATGGAATGAAACAGATACTTGGCTTGATCCTGTNTGCGTTTCTGGTTGTNGGCTGCGGCGGTAGCCAGGAGAAANCGACTGNTCAGCAACCCAAGAAAGCGGAAGCACCAGCACCAGAGAAGNCGAANAATCCTTTAGNGAGCCAGCAGCNNCTGATCAANGATGCGAAGGGGCTTCAAGGTATTCTGGACAAGGATGCTGAGAGGAAAAAGAAAGCCGTACAGGATAGTAACTANNNAGACTCATACTCTATCGGNTCATTTTACTCAGTGATTTAATTTCATGACTCTGGCTTTGTCGCGATTCCANTCGCGTTCTTTGATTGTGGCCCGTTTGTCGTGCATTTTCTTACCGGTAGCCANCGCGATTTCNACCTTNACCTTGTTTCCCTTCCAGTACATCGCGGTNGCGATACAGGCCTGNCCCTTGGCTTGTGTTGCACCGATGAGTCGCGCGATCTCTTTCNTGTGGAGNAATAGCTTGCGGGTTCGCTGGGGCTCAGCCACCACATGGGTAGAAATTGTTTTAAGTGGTGAAATGTTACAGCCCAACAAGAATGCCTCACCGTTTTTTAAAAGAACATAGGTATCCGTGAGCTGGCATTTACCTTCTCGTACTGCTTTGACTTCCCAGCCGGTGAGCACAATACCTGTCTCGAACTTCTCGTGAAGCTCGTATTCAAATCGGGCCCTTTTGTTCTGTGCGATGGTGCCGGGAGATAACTTGGATTTTTTAGCCATGGCATCCTCTTCAGGGGTCGCCATTATAGGCGTCAGTACCTGAAAGTACAGTATTCTCCAAGAGGCNGGCAGTTGAGGCAANTCAGGAAATCCCCGACAATATGTCAGTCAGTAGGCNAATAGGATTTCAGTCGAGGGATATTCAGNTGTTGTTTCGAGCCGGGTNNTCGCTCCGACATTCATCNGGAGCAGTAGTGGAAAGTTAATGCGAAAAGTAATTCGTTCTGCCTTGATGCCATATTCTCCGGCACAGATGTTTGATGTGATTATCGATGTTCTGGCCTACCCGGATTTTCTGCCCTGGTGTGCCAGTAGTGAGATATTGAGCCAGGACGACAAATCAATGGTAGCGAGACTGGAAATTGCCAAATCGGGTCTGAGACAAAGTTTCACAACCAGGAACCAGTTCGATCATCCTGCTTCAATGGAGATCACTCTGGTGGAAGGCCCTTTTACAGAGTTGTCAGGCAGTTGGAAATTTGAGCNACTGGGAGAAGATGGCTGCAAGGTGNCCATGGATTTGCAGTTTGACTTTAACAGTGCCTTGTTAGGCATGACGCTGGCAGGTGTATTTGAAATGGCCGCCGATAAGATGGTGGATGCTTTTTGCGATCGGGCTGACGTGTTGTATGAGTGATCGAACCACAGAGCTTATTTCCGTCGAAGTTGCTTATGCTTCTAAATCCAGACAGAGCCTAAAATCACTGAGTGTTCCGAGAGGAACAAAAGTCATCGAGGCTATTCAACNGTCAGGTATCTGTGATGAATTTNNNGAGCTGAATATCGAAACNGCCAGAATTGGGATTTTNAGCCAGTTNGTTGAAAAAGAGCAGGTGCTCAATGAGCATGACCGAGTTGAGATTTATCGCCCTTTNTTAATNGATCCNAAAGAAGCCNGGCGTCAGAGANCCAGGATTCAACGATAGTCAATCAANCAGTGGTACTCTCTTGTGGNCGTTGATCTGTGGGAACATAGTCACCTTCAAAATGACTCAGTCTTTCTTCGACAAAGTAGACTTTCAGTTTCGTCCTGATGATATCTCTACCCGGAACATGAATGGTGTAGATGTAGTCCCAGCGGTCTTTATCCAGTGAGTCATCAACAATTGGGTTTCCCAGCACATATCGCACCTGACTTCTTGTCATGCCNGGCTTTAACTTATCNATCATGGTTTGAGTAATGACGTTNCCNTGNTGAACAGTAANTCGATGCACACCCGGGAATCGCAANGTGGAGCAGGCGGTCANAAAGACAACAAGAAATGTAAGGGTTAATAGTTGTTTCATANAGGATTCNACTGACTGCTTAAGTGGGAATTGAACTTCCAATTGTTAANNAAAATCGAGACAATGCGTAGTCTATATTGCTTTCACCCTGTAAACCATGGCAGCNAAAACTAAAGAAATCAAAGAAGCGGGCCTTAAGATCACCCTGCCTCGAGTTAAGATATTGCAAATCCTCGAAAGTTCCAAAATTCACCACCTGAGTGCTGAAGATGTCTACAAGACGCTGATAAGCAAAGACGAAGACGTTGGCTTGGCGACGGTTTATCGCGTTCTGACCCAGTTCGAAGTTGCTGGTCTGGTTACCCGGCACAATTTCGAAGGAGGTCACTCGGTGTACGAAGTGTCCGCAGATGACCATCATGATCATATTGTTTGCGTGATGTGTGGTCGGGTTGAGGAATTTCAAGACAGCGAAATAGAAGCACGACAGAAGCGAATCGCAGATGAGCTGGGGTTTGATCTGTCTGATCATGCACTGAATATGTACGGGACATGTGCTGACTGCAGGTAACGAGCGTTATTTCCATCCAAAACCGGGCGAACGATCCTCGAAGTCATGCCATCAGCATGACTAGATCTGAGCGGTATTGAACATTTCCTCAGCGTGCGCCATAGACTGGTCTGTCATTTCTATTCCGCCGAGCATTCTGGCAATCTCTTCGACCTTCTCGGTTGTGTTCAATTGCTCAATTTCAGTTCTGTTCTGCTGTTTGTCACTTAGCTTTACTACCCTCAGNTGTTGATGCCCCTGAGCCGCCACCTGAGGAAGATGAGTTACNCAGATAATTTGTGCCTTGTGTCCTAACTTTCGCAGCAGCGATCCCACGACTTCAGCAACTGCGCCGCCTATACCGACATCGACCTCGTCAAATATCAGTGTTGGGACCTGTGAGGTATCAGCAGTGACAACCTGAATTGCGAGGCTGATTCTTGAGAGTTCTCCGCCGGAAGCGATTTTGTTAAGCGCGCGGGGTTCCTGTCCTGGATTGGTGCTTATCAGAAATTCAATCTCTTCTGCACCTCTGACGGAGGGTTGGCAGTTGTCAGAAGATGTCAGCTCGACCAGGAATGTTGCACCAGGCATACCCAGATCAGCGAGTTGTTTTGAAACCTTTGCCCTGAGCTTGTCTGCAGCCTGCTTCCGTATGGATGAGAGCTTACGTGCTTCTTTTGANTAGGCCTNCTCGATTTTCGCAGCAGCGNGTTCCAGTTCTGCAATGTCATTGTCGATATTGTTGAGGGATTCAAGTTCGGCATTGANCNGCTGTTCGAGTTGCTGAATCTCATTTGGCTCNACNCGGTGTTTNCGGCAGAGATCGTAAATGGTTGTGAGGCGGTCTTCNACTTCACCCAGTCGTACCGGATCGATTTCAAAATCACTGGTATAGCTTTCAAGGTCATGGATAGCCTCTTCAACCTGAATNCTGGCTGACCCCAACATCTCCGCGATNGGGTGTATATCTTTNATATCAATGGACTCAAGTNGCTGNACGGTCTTGGACAGCAGTTCTATCACGCTACCCTGATCGTTGGTNAGGCACATTTCAATGGCATCGTTNCAATGAATTAGAATCGACTCGGCATTAGCCAATTTTTTTTGTTCAACCTCCAGAGATTCATGTTCCCTGGGTTCTATCTTCAATTGTTTAAGTTCTTCGGCCTGGTANGACAGGAGTTGAAGACGTGCTGTCTGNGCTTCATTGCTGTCAGTTAATTCATNAAGTCTGNTCGTGGTGCGCTTGTATTCATGAAACAGACCGGCGACAGAGTTGGCCGTTTCTATCGCGCCTGCGAACTCATCCAGCAGACGACGTTGCGTATCACGTCGAAGCAGAGACTGGTGCTCATGCTGAGAATGGATGTCAATCAGCATTTCACCCAGGACCTTCATGTCGTTCACGGTGCTGGGGGCACCGTTGATATATCCNCGTGANCGGCCATCTTTTCCAATAACCCGACGCAGAATACATTCAGGTTGATNTGTTGCCAGCTCTCTTTCTGTGAGCCAGTNAATTGCNTTCTGATTNTCTGATAGATCAAAACCGGCATGAATTTCAGCCTTCTCGGCATGGTTGCCGATATAGCCCGTTTCTGAGCGATCGCCAAGAGCAAGACCTAGNGCATCCAACATGATTGATTTTCCNGTGCCGGTCTCTCCTGTNACAACGGTCATACGGCCCAGGAATTCCAATTCCAATTGATCCACAAGGGCAAANTTCNGTACGGAGAGCTGGCTTAACATCGAATTGCTGGATTCTTCAAATTTTCAGTTATTAAACAAACTAACTGCCAGTTCTGCAACGCTGATTCCGGATTAAATGAAATATGATGCCTGCAACCATTTTTACTGCGGACATTTTTAACGATTCAATTGAGTCGACTGCATGGCTTGGGTATATTGAAGTCGTTGAGTGGCAGGATTAAATATAAAGATGACAGATGATGGAAAGGTAAGTTCCAAAGAGCAGATTCTCCTTAAATCTCTGGTGGAACAGTACATCGCGGATGGCCACCCGATAGGCTCAAAGACCCTCTCCAGGAAGAGCGAACATGCTGTCAGTCCCGCAACGATTCGCAATGTCATGGCTGATCTGGAAGAGAAAGGGTTTGTTTCATCTCCTCACACCTCCGCCGGTCGAATCCCCACTGCCCAGGGATACCGTTTTTTCGTCGACAGCCTGCTGACTGTCGAGCCATTAGACAGATTCGACATGCTGAATCTCAAGCGCGGTTTAGATCCTGATATGACGGCCCATGAGCTGGTTGAATCAGCTTCAGGGATGTTATCTGAGGTCACGCACTTGGCAGGTGTGGTGACAATTCCCAGGCGGGATCAGACCACGCTTCGGCATGTCGAATTTATGAGCCTGAATGACAATCGTGTTTTGGTGATCCTGGTTCTGGATGATCATGAAGTTCAGAATCGGGTGATCTATACCAAGGAGAGATANACAGAGATTCAGCTCAAAGAAGCCTCGAATTTCGTCAATCAGTCCTTCGTCGGTCAGAGTCTGAGCCGAATTCGTGTCAGGTTGATATCTTCGATGCAGACAGACCGGGAAAGTATGAACGCGTTGATGCAGACAACACTGGAAATGGCCGAAAAGGCTTTCAATCAGGAGGAAGAAAACGACTATGTGGTCACCGGGCAGGAGAATCTGTTCGATATTGCACAAGTTAAGGCGTTGGAAGATATACGGAAGTTATTTAAGGCATTTTCGCTGAAGGGCGATATTCTGCATTTACTGGATAAATGTATGGAAACCGATGGCATGCAGCTATTTATTGGGCAGGAGTCCGGATATGAGATCCTGGACGATTGCAGTGTCGTCACTTCGCCCTACCATGTTGATGGTGAATTAGTGGGGGTTTTGGGTGTGATCGGACCCACAAGAATGGCCTATGAGCGCATTATTCCTATCGTAGACGCCACTGCTCGTATTTTGAGTGCTGCACTTAATGGCAATCGCTTAAAACCTGACTGATTAAATAGTCACCGCGATATTTCCCTTAGCGCAATTTCCCAAAAAAGACTTGAATGCAGTGGATGGAATCCCCATATACCTTCAACACTATTTGGTACGTGACTGGAAGTCCTCGGATTAACGGGGATTGGTTACCAATGACCTTGTTGGAGAGGGGTTGAATGTCAGATCCGGAAGATCAAGTCGAAGAATCCGCAGATAGAAAAGGAGAAGCGGAGACTTCCGACGAAACAGAAGTCGTCGTTGTTAAGGAAAAAGAAGCTGATGCGGGTTCAGAAGAACCTGAAATTGAAGTAGAAGTCACCATTGAGTCTCTTCAAGCCCAATTGCAGAAAGCATCTGAAGAGGTTGAAGGATTTAAGGACGCGGCGTTGCGAGCCCAGGCAGAAATGGAGAATGTACGTCGCCGATCGGCAAAAGATCTTGAGAATGCCCACAAATATGGTCTCGAGAGATTCGTTAATAACCTGCTACCGGTGATTGACAGTCTTGAGAAAGCCATTGAATCTGGTGCACAGGCAGAACAAGAGGGTGCGAATAAGGCCGTTATCGAAGGCGTCGGGCTCTGCCACAAGATGCTGGTAGATGTTCTGATCAAAGAGGGTGTTGTGGTCGTTGATCCAATGGGAGAACCATTCGATCCGAACGTTCACCAGGCCATGTCCGTGGTTGAGAATCCCGATGTCGAACCCAATTCAGTAGTTGCAGTAGTTCAAAAGGGCTACACACTCAATGAGCGTTTGGTCAGAGCTGCAATGGTGATGGTTTCAAAAGATGTATCACCTCAGATTGATGAGAAGGCCTAGGTAAAAGTCAGGGATTAAATGAGGTGTTTCAGGCTCTTGTAATTGTGCCGCGAGACACCAGATAAGTGAATATCAAGTCAACCGAAACCCAGTTGGCATCGAAAGAAGATTGGAGATCAAGAAAATGGGAAAGATTATAGGTATTGACCTTGGAACGACAAATTCATGCGTTGCCTTCATGGAGGGCACCAGTCCGAAAATCATTGAGAATTCGGAAGGTGACAGAACCACCCCGTCAATCATTGGTTATTCGGACGATGATGAGATCCTTGTGGGTCAGGCTGCGAAACGTCAGGCAGTCACGAATCCGGCGAATACATTATTTGCCGTTAAGAGATTGATTGGCCGCAGATTTGAGGATGAAGTAGTACAGCGTGATATCAAAATGGTTCCTTATGCTATTGCCAAGGCTGACAATGGAGATGCCTGGGTAGATGTTAAAGGCCAGAAGATGGCACCTCCACAGATCTCGGCTCAGGTTCTGAGCAAGATGAAAAAGACTGCTGAGGATTACCTGGGCGAAGAAGTTTCAGAGGCTGTTATTACGGTTCCTGCTTATTTTAATGATTCCCAGCGTCAGGCAACGAAGGACGCAGGTCGTATCGCCGGATTGGATGTAAAACGAATTATCAACGAACCGACAGCTGCTGCTCTTGCTTACGGCATGGACAAAGCGCAGGGAGATTCAACCATTGCTGTCTATGACCTGGGTGGTGGTACCTTCGATATCTCAATTATTGAGATCGCAGATGTTGATGGTGAAAAACAGTTCGAGGTGTTGTCGACCAATGGTGACACTTTCCTGGGTGGAGAGGATTTCGATCTAAGGATGATTGACTACCTGGCAGATGAGTTTAATAAGCAGGAAGGTATGGATCTGCATAATGATCCTCTGGCTTTGCAACGACTGAAGGAAGCTGCCGAAAAAGCCAAGATTGAATTGTCCACGAGTCAGCAAACTGAAGTTAACCTGCCTTATATAACGGCAGATGCATCGGGACCCAAACACCTGGTGATCAAAGTGACTCAATCCAAATTAGAGTCTCTGGTTGAAGACCTGGTTGACCGTACCCTTGGACCACTTCGAACTGCCATGAAAGACGCCGACGTCAGCGTTTCTGACGTGGACGACATTATTCTGGTTGGTGGTCAAACCCGTATGCCTCTCGTCCAAAAGAAAGTTAAGGAGTTCTTTGGCAAAGAGTCTCGCAAGGATGTTAACCCTGATGAGGCAGTGGCGATGGGCGCCTCAATTCAGGCTGCGGTTTTATCGGGTGATGTTAAAGATGTCTTGTTGCTGGATGTAACACCTTTATCGTTGGGTATTGAGACGATGGGCGGTGTGATGAGCAATCTGATTGAGAAGAACACCACGATTCCAACGAAGAAATCACAGGTATTTTCAACCGCCGAAGACAATCAGCCTGCTGTGACGATTCACATACTTCAAGGAGAGCGTAAACAAGCAGGACAGAATAAGTCATTGGGTCGGTTTGACCTGTCAGATATTCCACCTGCGCCACGGGGTACACCACAGATTGAAGTGAGTTTTGATCTGGATGCGAACGGTATCCTGAATGTTTCAGCAAAAGATAAGGCAACCGGTAAGGAACAGTCTATTGTTATTAAGGCGTCTTCTGGCCTGTCTGATGATGAAATCGAAAAAATGGTCAAGGATGCCGAGGCAAATGCTGAGGAAGATGCAAAGTTTGAAGAATTGGTCACTGCACGTAACCAGGCAGATGGTCTGATTCATGCTACCCGCAAGACGTTAGAAGAAGCATCTGATGTTTCGGAAGATGAGAAATCGAATATTGAAAGTGCGATTTCGGAGTTGGAAGAGGCTGTTAAAGGCGATGATAAAGAAGGAATTGAAGCCAAGACGGCTGCGCTGACCGAAGTATCATCCGAATTGGCGCAACGCATGTACGCCCAGCAGGCTGCTCAGGCGCAAGGTGAAGAAGGTGCCGATGCTACTGCAGCAGGTGGCGATTCAGAAAGTGGAGCCGACCCGGATGCAGTAGATGCGGAGTTTGAAGAAGTAAAAGACGATAAGTAACTTTCCTGTTCTCGGGATGTACTTTGAGGGGAACAGCGATATGAAAACTACCGCTGTTCTCAAACTGTTGCGTTTTAAGACTGAAACATATCATGGCTAAACGAGATTACTACGATGTACTAGGTGTGCCGAAAGATGCTTCCGAGCAAGACATAAAGAAGGCATATCGACGCCAGGCGATGAAATATCATCCAGATCGTAATCCCGATGATGCTGAGGCCGAAAAGAAGTTTAAAGAAGCCAGTGAAGCAGCTGAGATACTGACCAACGCTGAAAAGCGTGGCTCCTATGATCAGTTTGGTCACGCTGCTTTTGAGGGTGGTGCTGGTGCATTCCATGCGGGCAGCGGCAACTTCAGTTCGATATTTGAAGATGTGTTCGGCGACATATTCTCATCTGGCGGTCGCGGCGGCGGTCGGAGTCAGGTTCATCGTGGATCGGACCTTAAGTATGTACTTGATCTGAGTCTCGAAGAAGCAGTTCGTGGAACTGATACAAAAATCAAGATTCCAACTCTGGTGGAGTGCATGGAATGCCTTGGTTCCGGTGCCAAGAAGGGAACTTCACCCATCGACTGTGTTCAGTGTGCTGGTCAGGGCCAGGTCACAGCAAGGCAGGGTTTCTTCCAGATTCAACAGACCTGTCCTCGGTGTCGAGGGGCGGGCAAGATGATTTCAGATCCCTGCGCCAAGTGTCGGGGCCAGGGGAGAGTCGAAGAACGCAAGACTTTGCTGGTTAAGGTTCCCCCTGGTGTTGATACCGGTAATCGAATCCCGCTGGCGGGTCAGGGTGAAGCGGGTACCAACGGCGGGCCTGCCGGTGATCTTTATGTACAGATAAACGTTCGAGATCACGAGATATTCACTCGGGACGGTGAACACCTCTATTGCGAAGTGCCTATCAGTTTTGCAGATGCAGCCATTGGAGGCGAGTTGGAAGTACCGACATTGGACGGTCGAGTAAAGTTGAAGATTCCGCCTGAAACGCAAACGGGCAAGCTGTTCCGGTTGCGCGGCAAGGGTGTAAACATGGCCCAGATTCGCCGAGGGGGTCTCGGTGATCTCTACTGCCAGGTAATGCTCGAAACGCCCGTCAATTTATCGAAAAAACAGAAAGAACTGCTGCAGGAATTCGATGGCGAGTCCAGTGAGAAACAGTCACCCAGACGTGCAACCTGGTTTGACTCGGTAAAGAGTTTTATCGATTCCTTGGCTGACTAATTTCAACGTAACTCGATCTGCCTATTCCGATGGCTTGTTTCGGTACTGGTTCCTTCTCAACATATCCTATATCCTCCGCCGATCTTCCAATGAAATAATGGTCATGACCAAAGTAGCGATCGCTGGTGCCGCAGGTCGAATGGGAAAAACCCTGATTGAGACCGTCGTTGACACAGATGGCGTCGAACTAAGTGCCGCAATTGAGCGTAGTGGGATCTCTGTTATCGGAACGGACGCGGGAGAAATTGCCGGTGTCGGATCCCTGGGTGTTGCCATCACGGATGACCTGAATTCAGTCACGGATGCATTCGATGTGCTTGTGGATTTTACGATTGCAGATGCGACAGTTGCGAACATCGAAGTCTGTGCCCAGGCGGAGAAGAGAATGGTCATTGGTACTACGGGTCTGGTACAGACGCAGGTCGACCGCCTTCATGTTATTGGCAAAGCGCTGCCGATCGTGTTTGCGCCGAACTTCAGTGTTGGGGTTAATGCCACATTCAAACTTCTTGAAATTGCTGCAGGCATCTTTGGTGACGATGTCGATATCGAGATAGCCGAAGCGCACCATCGTCACAAGGTAGATGCACCTTCAGGAACCGCACTCCGTATGGGGGAAGTTGTCGCCGAACAGCTTGGTCGCGATTTAGACGAGGTCGCCGTCTATGGTCGTGAGGGAATGACAGGAGAAAGAAATCGGCAGACGATTGGGTTCAGCACTATTCGGGCTGGTGACATTATTGGTGAGCATCGCGTTATGTTTGCGGGACTCGGTGAGCGGGTTGAGATTAGTCATCGGGCCCATAGCCGAGCCAATTTTGCCCAGGGAGCGATCAAGTCTGCGATCTGGGTGATGGATCAGGAGGCAGGTGTGTTTGATATGCAGGACGTGCTTGGTTTGCGACATATCTGACTTCCTTTGACGCAGCCTGATTGATCGCAGGTAACGATCGTTCTTTGAAAGGTCTTTCAGATAAAGCGGTTTGACTCTGGCATCTGAACCTTGCTTCAACTAGAATTACGCGCCAGTATGACGTTAAGTCTAAATGTTAAATGAAAGCGAGATGGAAGCGATTCCATCTCGCTTTTTTCGATCTGAACGGGGACGGCTGGTTCCCTAACTTCACGGAGATCCATGTTGCCCAGTAGAGCAGTACTCGCGCTTGAGAACGGTGAATTGTTCGAAGGTGCTTCTATTGGGATTTCAGGTCGGTCAGTCGGTGAGGTGGTATTCAATACCGCCATGTCAGGCTATCAGGAAATCCTGACCGATCCCTCCTACGCGAAACAGATTATCACACTGACACATCCCCATATTGGTAACACCGGTGTTACCGAAGAAGATGAAGAGTCCGATTCCATTTGGGCAGCGGGGCTTGTGATCAGAGATCTCCCGCTTCTTGCGAATAACTGGCGTAAGGAACTGACTCTCGATGAGTATCTAAGAAAACGTGGCGTCGTTGCGATTGCTGATATTGATACCCGAAAGCTGACCCGAATACTCAGGCAGCATGGATCACAGAAAGGATGCCTTGTGGCGGGTGATAACCTGACTGATACCGACGTGAATGAAGCGATCCAGTCTGCTCAAGATTTTGCCGGACTTGAGGGCATGGATCTCGCCAAAGTGGTTACCGTTCCCAAATCCTATAACTGGTGTGAGGGGAGTTGGCGTCTGGGAGAAGGTTATCCTGTACTGGACGACTCAAAGTACCATGTAGTGGCTTATGATTTTGGCGTGAAACGCAACATCTTGAGGATGTTAGTTGACAGGGGTTGTAGGTTAACGGTGGTTCCGGCTGAAACACGAGCGGCTGACATACTTGCCCTGAACCCGGATGGTGTTTTTCTTTCCAATGGACCAGGAGATCCTGATCCCTGCGACTACGCAATTAATGCAATCAGGGAAATCCTGACCACCGATGTACCCGTATTTGGTATATGCCTTGGATTACAGCTACTCGGTTTAGCAACGGGTATGCAGACCATAAAGATGAATCATGGTCATCACGGTGCGAATCATCCTGTTAAGAATCTGGATGACGGTACTGTACTGATTACCAGCCAGAATCATGGTTTCTGCATTGATGATCAGACGTTACCCGGTAATGTCCGAATTACTCACAAGTCTTTGTTTGATGATTCGTTACAGGGGATTCATCTGAATGATCGACCTGCATTTGGATTTCAGGGTCACCCGGAAGCAAGTCCTGGCCCTCACGACGCAGCGCCATTGTTCGACCACTTCATTGAGTTGATTGATCAGTACCTGGAGAAGAAATAGCTCATGCCAAGAAGAACCGACATTGAAAGCGTCCTCATCATTGGTGCTGGGCCTATTATCATCGGTCAGGCATGTGAGTTCGATTATTCAGGTGCGCAAGCCTGCAAGGCGTTAAAGGAGGAAGGCTTTAACGTCATACTCGTAAACTCGAATCCGGCGACAATCATGACGGATCCTGCTATGGCTGATTCAACCTACATTGAACCGGTTAACTGGAAAACGGTTGAGGTGATCATCGAGAAAGAAAGACCGGATGCCATTCTTCCGACCATGGGTGGTCAGACTGCATTGAATTGTGCCTTAGATCTGGCTCGAGAAGGCGTCTTGGAGAAATATGATATTGAGTTGATTGGCGCAACCAGAGAAGCAATAGACAAAGCTGAAGACCGCCAGCAGTTTGATGATGCAATGAAAGAAATTGGTCTTGAGACGCCTCGATCCGCCTTAGCACATTCGTTAGAAGAAGCCAAGCAGGTACAGGCCCAACTGGGCTTTCCTTGCGTAATACGTCCTTCCTTTACCATGGGAGGTTCTGGCGGGGGTATTGCGTACAACCATGAAGACTTCGCGGAAATCTGTGCGCGCGGTCTCGACCTGTCGCCAACAAATGAATTGCTGATTGATGAGTCTCTGCTGGGCTGGAAAGAATACGAGATGGAAGTGGTTCGGGACAAAAACGACAATTGCATCATTGTCTGTTCCATCGAAAACCTTGATCCAATGGGCATACATACCGGCGACTCGATTACCATCGCGCCAGCCCAGACTCTGACGGACAAGGAATACCAGATAATGCGAAATGCGGCGATTGAGGTGCTGCGTGCAATTGGCGTTGAAACTGGTGGATCTAATGTTCAGTTTGCAGTTGATCCGAACACAGGGCGGCTGGTGATTATCGAAATGAACCCGAGGGTTTCACGTTCATCAGCGCTTGCATCGAAAGCAACCGGATTTCCCATAGCAAAGGTAGCAGCCAAATTGGCGGTGGGGTATACGCTGGATGAACTATCAAACGATATTACCGGGGGAATAACCCCCGCGTCATTTGAGCCATCTATTGACTACATTGTGACCAAAATTCCAAGGTTTACATTCGAGAAATTCCCACAAACTGATAATTACCTGACGACTCAGATGAAGTCGGTAGGGGAGGTGATGGCCATTGGACGAACCTTTCAGGAGTCACTGCAAAAAGCGCTGAGAGGGTTGGAGATTGGTGTTAATGGACTCTCACCCATTATGGATACATCCTCCAGCGACTGGTTGGATCGGCTTCACAAAGAACTCAGAGTCGCTGGTGCAGAAAGAATTCGATATGTTGCCGATGCATTCAGACTGGGTCTGGGTCTCGATGAGATTTTTCAGTTCACTCAGATTAATCAGTGGTTCCTGGCACAGATAGAAGATCTGGTAAAACAGGAGAATCTTGTTAAAGACATCATGCTAGAAGAACTCGACGCGGAGAGGCTCTTCAGACTCAAGCAGCAGGGGTTTTCTGATTCGCGACTGGCAGAACTGTTACGCGTTAGCGAACAGGAGTTTCGGGCAAGGCGTCTGGTACTTGGTATCAAGCCGGTGTACAGACGAGTTGATACCTGTGCAGCAGAATTTGAATCATCGACTGCTTACATGTACTCGACCTATGAATCTGAATGTGAAGCAAGACCTTCTGATAAAGACAAGATCATGGTGTTGGGTGGGGGCCCGAACCGGATTGGTCAGGGAATTGAATTTGATTACTGCTGTGTACACGCCGCGCTCGCGATGCGTGAAGATGGCTATGAAACCATAATGGTAAATTGTAATCCGGAAACAGTATCTACGGATTACGACACATCAGATCGATTGTATTTCGAACCACTGACTTTGGAAGATGTCCTGGCCATTGTCGATCTGGAGAAGCCCAAAGGTGTCATAGTGCAGTTTGGTGGTCAGACTCCCCTCAAACTCGCTGAAGATCTTGAGGCAGCAGGTACGCCGATCATCGGTACTACACCAGATGCGATAGATCGTGCCGAAGATCGTGAACGGTTCCAGAAGATGATTGAGGATCTGAAGTTGCGACAGCCACCAAATCAGACAGTGAAAACCGTCGCAGAAGGTCTTGAGGCAGCAGAAGGTATTGGTTTTCCAATTATTGTCAGACCATCATATGTGCTGGGTGGGCGGGCAATGGAAATTGTCTACGATGAAACTGAACTTCAAACATACATGCATGAAGCAGTGCAGGTTTCAGAGAAATCCCCGGTACTGTTAGATCGATTTCTTGATCAGGCGATCGAAGTGGATGTGGATATTGTCTGCGACGGACAAAGCGTTGTCATTGGGGCGATCATGCAGCACATAGAACAGGCTGGTGTGCATTCGGGCGACTCAGCTTGCTCGTTACCTCCTTATAGCCTCAGCACGGAGTTGGTAGAATCTATCCGGGGCCAGGTCAGTGCGATGGCAATTGAACTGGGTGTGGTCGGTCTGATGAACGTGCAGCTGGCGATTCAGAACGATGATATATACGTTCTTGAAGTCAATCCAAGAGCTTCAAGAACGGTGCCTTTTGTATCAAAGTGTATAGGTACGTCACTTGCAAAAATAGCCGCGCGTTGCATGGCCGGCGCGTCACTTGAGCAACAGGGATTTACCAAAGAAGTCGTACCTGACTTTTTCAGTGTAAAAGAAGCTGTCTTTCCATTTGGCAAGTTTCCAGGTGTCGATCCGATACTGGGACCGGAAATGAAATCCACCGGCGAGGTTATGGGCGTTGCAGACACGTTCAGTGAAGCCTACCGTAAATCACAAGTTGCGGCTGGAGATATTTTGCCGGATGGTGGTACCGCGTTTCTAAGCGTACGCGATGTTGATAAAGAAGAACTGGTACAGGTAGCACGGGATTTGATTGAAATTGGCTTTTCTCTGGTTGCAACCAGGGGAACTGCAAAATCGCTGAAGACCGAAGGAATAGAGGTTGAGGTGATCAACAAGGTACTCGAGGGTCAGCCCCATATTGTTGATAAACTGAAAAACCGGGAAGTTGACCTCATCATCAACACCACCGAAGGTAAACAGGCTATCAGAGACTCCTACACAATCAGACGCACGGCGTTACAGAACAAAGTCTATAATGCAACTACAATGGCTGGAGCGAGGGCTTGTGTGGAGGCGGTTCGGCACGGCGAAAACTATTCTGCGCACCGTTTGCAGGATCTGCACAGAAGAGTCATGGCGTATAGGTAAGATACCATTCAGTTCGAATTTTACCGTATTGAGCTTCACACTGGACAAGTTGGGTCAAACCTTTAACACTTGATATTTTGGTGATTTCGATCAGGGGTATCCCTGACAACATTTCTTGGTTTGGATAGTCTATGGATAAGATTCCAATGACAGCCAATGGCGAAAGAGCACTTCGCCAGGAGCTGGACAACCTGAAGCAGGTCGAGCGACCACGCGTTGTGCAGGCCATTGCCGAGGCTAGAGCACAGGGTGATCTGCGTGAGAATTCCGAATATCAGTACGCCAAAGAAGAGCAGGGATTTATTGAGGGAAGAATTGTTGAGATTGGAGGGAAGTTATCTCATGCACAGGTGATTGACGTTACCAGCATTCCACCTTCCGGCAAGGTCATTTTTGGCACCACCGTACGCTTAATGAATCTCGACAATGAAGCAGAGGTCATTTATCAGATCGTCGGGGACGATGAGGCAGATATCAAAGTCAATAAGATTTCAGTCTATTCACCTATTGCCAGAGCACTGATCGGCAAGGAAGTTGATGATGTGGTGGTTGTTAAGGCCCCGAGTGGTGATATTGAATATGAGATCTGCGCCGTTGAACATGTTTGAGCGGGTTTAGATAATCCTCGATCTCATGACGTTTGATAGTTTAGGATTTGGTTTAACCGCGGCTTTGTAGATAAGTGCGACATTGCCGATCCTTTGAACCAGGTGGGTGTTGGTTTGCTCGGTAATCTGCTGGACTGTGCTTGAACGGTCTTCACGATTCTCGGCGTTTATCTTGACCTTGATGAGTTCGTGATCTTCAAGCGCTCGATCAAGCTCGTTCAAAACCGAATCGCTTAGCCCGTTGCCTGCAATTGTGACAATTGGTTTCAGGGTGTGCCCGATGGTTCGAAAACGTTTCCGCTCGGTTTTGCTAATCATGATCTAATTGTCATTGTCGATAGATAAGGGGCGGCGATTCTACCTAAACACTAGGGTATTCGAAACCAGTACAATGAAAAAGTCCAAATCCAGCCATCAGTGGCTTCGAGAGCACGAAGATGATGAATTTGTAAAGCGAGCCAGAATCGAGGGATATCGATCAAGAGCAAGCTTTAAGTTGTTGGAAATAAAAGAGAAATTCAATCTCTTACGCCGGGGGGACTGTGTTGTTGACCTTGGTGCTGCACCAGGTGGCTGGTCACAGGTCGCGGCTCGCTCTGTTGGCGATAAAGGCAAGGTCATTGCGCTGGATCTTCTGGAGATGCCCCCAATTGAGGGTGTGACCATCATTCAGGGTGATTTCACTGAGGAAGCACCTTTCGATCGACTGATGGCACAGATCAAAGAAAGCCCGGTTGACCTTGTTATTTCGGATATGGCCCCAAACTTAAGTGGTATGAAGCACATTGATCAGCCCAGGTCGGTGTATCTGGGTGAATTGGCCATTCACTTATGCGATTCGGTGCTAAGAAAGAATGGAAATCTGGTGTCCAAGTGCTTTGAAGGAGAAGGAATCAATGATATCCGTCAGATGCTTAGGGATCGGTTCAGCCGTGTTGTGAATTTTAAACCCAAAGCCTCTCGCGATAAGTCAAGGGAGATATACCTCGTCGGACTGGGACATAAGGCTCATCCGTCGGGCTGATTGAACGGGCGGCTATTTTGTAGTAATCAGGTCATTTTTAGGGAAATTGCGGGCTTGGTGAACATTTCGATCTATAGTAAGGTTGCATTTCCCGCCGACGGAACAGCCGTAAGATACGCACCTGTAGTGCGAAGTTGAGAGGACAATCCATTGAATGACATGGGAAAAAATCTGCTGCTCTGGCTGATAATTGCAGCAGTGTTACTGACAGTATTCAGAAACTTCGATGTCAATCGCGGTCCCGAAGAGGTTGATTATTCCAGTTTTCTCGAGATGGTTGAACGTGGTCAGGTGAAGACCGTCGATGTCGATGGTTTGATCATTACCGGGTACAAGTACGACGGCGAAGTGTTCGAAACGATTCAACCCCAGATAGCGGATAAAGCGCTGATTGATGATCTGGTTGAGAACCAGGTTGAGTTTCGTGGGCAGCGACCCGAACAGCAGTCTATCTGGATTCAGTTATTGGTTGCTGCTTTCCCCATACTCGTCATCATTGCCGTGTTCATGTTCTTTATGCGCCAGATGCAGGGTGGTTCTGGTGGACGTGGTGGTCCCCTGACGTTTGGTAAGAGCAAGGCCAAGTTACTTGGCGAAGACCAGATTACAACGACGTTTGCAGATGTTGCGGGTGTTGATGAGGCGAAAGAAGACGTACAGGAACTGGTGGAGTTCCTTCAGGATCCAAGCAAATTCCAGAAGTTAGGGGGCAGAATACCGAGCGGTACATTAATGGTTGGTCAGCCTGGTACTGGAAAAACACTTCTGGCGAAGGCTATTGCCGGAGAAGCCAAGGTTCCCTTTTTCTCGATATCAGGATCTGACTTTGTCGAGATGTTTGTTGGTGTAGGTGCTTCCCGGGTCCGGGATATGTTTGAGCAGGCGAAGAAGCAGACGCCGTGTATCATTTTCATTGACGAAATTGACGCTGTCGGAAGACACCGCGGGGCAGGTCTTGGGGGTGGCCACGATGAGAGGGAGCAGACCCTTAATCAGCTACTGGTAGAAATGGATGGTTTTGAAGGCAATGAGGGCATCATCGTAATTGCTTCAACTAACCGGCCAGATGTTCTAGACCCTGCACTATTGAGACCAGGACGATTTGACCGTCAGGTCGTTGTGACCTTGCCTGATATCAGGGGTCGGGAACAGATACTCAAAGTCCATATGAGAAAGATTCCCCTGGCGACTGATGTTGACGCATCAGTACTGGCTCGTGGTACACCGGGATTTTCAGGGGCAGATCTTGCTAACCTGGTTAACGAAGGTGCGCTGTTTGCTGCCCGCCAAAACCAGCGAGCGGTTGGCATGGAACAGTTTGAACAGGCGAAAGACAAAATCATGATGGGTGCTGAACGTAAGAGCATGGTGATGTCCGAATCAGAAAGACGAAATACGGCATTCCACGAAGCCGGTCATTGTATAGTCGGATATCTGGTGCCTGAACATGATCCCAACTATAAGGTAACGATTATACCGAGGGGAATGGCGCTGGGTGTGACCATATTTCTGCCGGAGGAAGATCGCTACTCCATGAGCAAACGAGCTCTGAATTCAAAAATCTGCACGATGTTTGGTGGCAGAATTGCGGAAGAGATGACCCTGGGTACAGATGGCATCACAACTGGTGCTGCTAATGACATCCAGCAAGCCACTCAGATGGCGAAAAATATGGTTACCAAGTGGGGACTCTCCGAGAAGCTGGGGCCATTGTTGTACGCCGATGACAACGAAGAGGTATTCCTGGGCATGTCTGTCGGAAGTCCCAAGATTCAAGTGTCTGGTGAAACTGCGAAGATGATAGACGATGAAATCCGGGCGATAGCTGATGACTGTTATACAACTGCGCAGCGAATACTGGAGGAGAATCGTGACAAACTCGAGACTATGGCTGAAACACTGCTGGACTATGAGACCATCGACAAGTCGCAGATTGACGACATTATGGCTGGTAGAAAACCCAATCCTCCTGAAAGTTGGGACGACAAGAATGGTGCTCAACAAAAGGATTCCGATGATCCGGAAGCTGATTCTGACCCAGAGAGGGAACCACCGCACCAGAGTGGACCTGTTGGAGGTCCTGCTAGTGAGCACTAGCCTTGGGGTTCTGAAGCGAATTTGCCCTTAAGACCAATAAAGTCATCTTTGGATGTTAGAAGAACTTCCCATGCCTGCGGTAATGGGTATCTTGAATGTTACGCCTGATTCTTTTTCCGACGGTGGAAAGTACCAGAATACTGACGAAACTCAGCGCCACGCCGAGAAGATGATTCGCGCTGGTGCAGACATTATAGATATTGGTGGTGAATCAACGAGACCCGGCGCCAAGAACGTATCTGCGGAGGAAGAACTGGCTCGAGTCATCCCCGTGATAGAGAAGATCAGGGCGATTTCAGCCATCCCGTTGTCCATTGATACAAGTACACCAGAGGTGATCCTTGCCGCTGCTGAAGCCGGAGTAGACCTTATCAACGATGTCAGAGCTCTGCGTCGTGAGGGTGCGCTTAACGCCGCTGTGGCAAGTGGTTTGCCGGTCTGTCTGATGCATATGCAGGGTGATCCTGAGACCATGCAGATGAAACCAGACTATGTTGACGTGGTCACTGAGATAAGAGAATTCCTCGTAGAAAGAATAAACGTATGTGTTGAGGCTGGTATACATGACGATCAGATTGTGATTGATCCGGGCTTTGGTTTCGGCAAAACCCCACAACACAATTTGCAGATCATCAATCGGCTTGAGGAATTCAAGTCGCTGGGCAAGCCATTGTTGGTAGGGCTTTCCAGAAAGAGTACTATAGGAATAATTCTGGAAGACATTACTGATGATAGGCTCATTGGCAGTGTGTCGGGCGCGCTGTTTGCCGTGAATAAAGGGGCTGCGATTGTCAGGGTGCATGATGTGGCTGAGACGGTTGCGGCACTGACCGTCAACAGGGCCTTCGTTGAGGAAGTTGAGAGCCGATCTCGTTAACAGCTGAACAGTAACCAGGCGCAGGACTAAGTAGATTGATGAAACAGTTTTTTGGCACAGATGGTATTCGTGGAGAAGTTGGCAAGGAGCCAATCACTGCTGATTTTATGCTGAAACTGGGATGGTCTGCCGGGTGTGTTTTTGCAGCGGATGGTGTTGGTCGGATTCTGATTGGAAAGGACACGAGAATATCGGGCTATATGTTTGAATCAGCTCTCGAAGCGGGGCTTGTTTCAGCCGGTATGGATGTACTGTTACTGGGTCCCATGCCAACGCCTGCGATCGCGTACCTGACCAGAACATTCAATGCAAAAGCGGGAATTGTTATTAGCGCATCCCACAATCCTTACATGGACAATGGAATAAAATTCTTCTCGGGTGCTGGTGAAAAGCTTGACGATGAAGTCGAGTTGGCGATCGAGAAACAACTGGGCATTGCGAATGATGCTATGCAAATGGTCGCTTCAAATAAGATAGGGAAAGTGTCCCGAATTGATGATGCTGCAGGAAGATATATCGAATTCTGCAAGAGTTGTTATATGTCTAACAGTAATCTCAAAGGGCATCGCATCGTACTTGACTGTGCCAATGGGGCGACTTATCACATCGCACCAAATGTGTTTCGTGAACTAGGTGCGGACATCGTGGAAATTGGAGTTTCTCCTAACGGTACCAACATCAATCTCGATAGCGGATCCACTCAACCGAGTGCATTGTGTGAAAAAGTACTGGAAGAAAAGGCTGATTACGGCATAGCCTTTGATGGCGATGGTGATCGAGTCATCATGGTTGATGAGAAAGGTGAAATCGTAGATGGTGACGAACTTCTGTATATCATTGCCTGCTATCGAAAAAGCCAGTCACTCCTTGAAGGCGGTGTTGTAGGCACCCTGATGAGCAATCTCGGTTTGGAAAGAGCACTTGCTGACATAGAGATTCCATTTGTAAGAGCTGCGGTGGGTGACCGCTATGTGTTGTCGGAAATGCAAAGTCGAGGTTGGCAACTGGGAGGAGAATCATCTGGGCATATTCTGTGTCTTGCACATACATCAACTGGCGACGGGGTTGTTGCGGCTTTGCAGGTGATTGCTGCAATGCAGTTTGCTGGAGAATCCTTACATAGTCTTAAGAAGGGGATGACCAAATATCCCCAGAGGATGATTAATGTGCAGTGTCCACGAGAAGTCGTTGAAGAGAAGCCGGTGATTCATGCTGTGGAAATGACAGAACAAAAGCTGAATGGTAAAGGTCGCGTATTGCTGAGGCCATCGGGTACAGAACCAGTGGTTCGTGTCATGGTCGAAGGTGAGGATCTGACTCTGGTGGAAGAGCTAGCTCGGGATCTTGCGTCTCTGCTGGAAAAGGCCGCGAGCTGAGCAGAGATTCGATGTATTTACACTGGGCTGTTGTCTGAGAGCCAATTTGTTGAAAGTTAATATTAAAGCGTTTAAGATGCCCAGCCGCTTTCGGGGTATGTCATGAGAGAACCGCTGGTCGTTGGCAACTGGAAGATGAATGGAACGCACGAGAGTGTCCAGTCACTTGTGTCATCTCTTGTAAAATCGGATTCGACCTGCCAAACCGTGATCTGTCCGCCTTATGTATTCCTCTCCCAGGTTCAGAGTCTGATCGAGAACTCTGAAATCGAATTAGGGGCGCAAAATCTGGACTGGCACAAAGCAGGCGCGTATACGGGTGAGGTATCTGCAACTATGCTACTGGATTCAGGCTGCAGGTATTCGATAGTCGGCCACTCAGAACGTCGTGGAATATATGGTGAGACGAACGAGCAGGCAGCGGCAAAATTCGGTGCTTGTTTGAGCGCGGGAATCAAACCGATCTTGTGTCTCGGGGAGACTCATGAACAGAGACTCGCTGGTAAAACAGACAGAGTTGTTGAAGAACAACTGGCGGTGGTAGTAGAGAAGAACGGGGTAAGTGGATTCACCGATGCGATTGTTGCCTATGAACCAGTCTGGGCAATCGGCACAGGTGAAACGGCGAGTCCGGCACAGGCAGAATCTGTTCATCAGATGATTCGTGACAGCCTGTCGAATAGTGATGTAAATATTTCGAAAGATATCCAGATCTTATATGGTGGTAGCGTTAGTGATGAAAACGCGGCTGAATTGTTCGAAATGGAGAATATTGACGGCGCACTGGTAGGAGGTGCGTCGTTAAAAGCAGGATCTTTTAATATTATTCGCCAGTTAGCAAGCCAGGCCGCAGGTTAGTGGGCGGCGTGCTAGATGAGCCTGGTAGTTAGACGGCACTGAGTCGCAGATTAAGAAGTAGCTAGTTGAGAAAATTATGGATCCACAAGTTCTTGAAACATTAGCATTGATTGTACATGTCCTGGCAAGCCTGGGGATTATTGGCCTTGTGCTTCTTCAGCATGGTAAAGGTGCTGAAATGGGATCAGGCTTCGGTGGTGGGTCATCCGGTACTGTCTTTGGCAGCGGTGGTGCTGGTAATTTTCTTACCAAAGCAACGACTTATATCGCTGTCGCTTTCTTCTTGACCAGCTTTGCACTGGCTTATTTTGCCAAACAGAAATCCGTGGCAGCCAGAGACCTTGGCATTCCAGCGGTTGTTGAGCAGGTACCCGTTGAAGCTGATATTGAGCTGCCGGCATTGGATGGTGCCGAGGGAGAAGACGATTCAGAGTTACCGAATGTAGATGAAGCTGATTCAGAGATCCCTGAAGCATAGAATATACATTTATTGAAATTTTCAATTATATAGAGACACTGTAAGACGAGATCGATCAATTAATGCCGAAGTGGTGAAATTGGTAGACACGCCACCTTGAGGGGGTGGTGAGCTTTTGCTCGTGGAGGTTCAAGTCCTCTCTTCGGCACCAAATCCTACTTCAAAAACCTTCCAACTCCCTGATCAGCTTAGGAATTTCCTAAACTTGGCCATTGGGAGTAGACAAAACTGAAGACACTCAAACATCCTTCTTACACCTACCGTAAAGGCGGTGTTTATTACTTCTCTAAAGCAATCCCTCAGGATTTAGCTGATTATTACGCTAGACCTAGGATTATTAAGTCACTGCGTACAAAGTCAGCCCATCGCGCAAAGATCGCTTCAAGGTCATTATCTGCGAGGCTCGAAGACTACTGGTTAGGGTTGCGGTTACAACGTGTTGAAGTTCCAGCTGCTCATCTGTTAATTGTTCCTAGAAAGCAGCTTGATTCACAGTTACCAACCATAGATGAGGCATTAGAAATTTACCTAGCCATTAAAGGCCAAGGAAAAGGGAAGCTCTTCTTCAGCCACGCTAAAAGAAACATTTCTTATCTTGTTTCCTGTCTGGGTTCGCGGCCTTTGGATTGTTATAGCACCGCTGATGCCGCTAAATTCAGACAGTGGTTAATCGATAAAGAATTAAGCAACACATCATTACAAAGGATCTTTGGCGTTGTAAAAGCGGTCGTTAATTTCAGTATCAAGGAACAGGGTTTAGAGTGTAAGAACCCATTTGATGGCGTTTATCTGCCCTCTGAAGTTAACAAAAAACGATTTCCTATAAAGAATGAAAAACTAAAACAGCTGCAAAAGGAATGTGTTCACTTAGATGATGATATTCGTTGGCTGGTGGCCTTGATTAGCGACACTGGCTAAAGTACGGCTCGCAAGGTACGGCAAATCATAAAAAATACCCCAATTGCAACTCACCCGGCGTATACATCCCGGCGCCTTTCGAGACAAATCGCGATTTTCGCCCGCTAATACATAAAAAAGATTGTTTTTAGACGCCAAAACCCCAAAAAAACATAATTCTGGTGCTGCAATAAGAAGATTTGGCGTGTTTTATAGCCTCCAAATATACCCATGTTTTATCCTAATCCAGGATGTTGCTAACCGATATCCAGGTCCGGTGGATGATTAATGAGATGAATCATGACGCTTAAAAGTGATTTTTGTGGAAATCACAGACAGGGTTGGTGCCTTCGCAGGCTGAGGTACCGCCCTAAATACGCCTGTAAGAGTCGTTTAGCACTGTTGACCGAGTCCGGATGCGACCCTATAATTCGCCCCCTTGTTGTTGCGGGGTGGAGCAGTCTGGTAGCTCGATGGGCTCATAACCCATAGGTCGTAGGTTCAAATCCTGCCCCCGCTACCACAATTTGAGATGAAGCCCCTTATTAGGGGCTTTTTATTAGCGTTTTGTTTCACTGCGCTAGGCTCAATCAGGTGAACGGCTTGCCGGTGGTGGACTTCCAATAGATTGTCCATGTTCGTTGTGGAGTTGGAAGCAGGTTCTAAGCAGTGGATCTGTTGTATCCATTGCTGAGTAGTAATGTGAATGGCGTTGTCATTCAAATTGTGAGAATGGGCTTAATGCCCATTTTTTATTTGTTCTTTCAATTTGAATGCGAAATTTGGATGCATAAGGTGAATGAGCAACTACGAAGGCTGATTGAGCCGGTTGTAAACGGATTGGGTTGTGAATTCTGGGGGTTGGAGTATTTAACCCAGGGAAAGTACTCGGTACTTAAGATATACATCGATGGCGACGGNGGTGTTGATGTTGATGACTGCGCAAGGATTAGCAGGCAGGTNAGTAGTTTGTTGGATGNAGAAGATATTCTGAAGGGTAGGTACACCCTTGAGGTTTCTTCACCAGGTATGGATCGCAGGTTNTTNACNTTAGAGCAATTTGAAGCGNACAAGGGAGCAAAGATTAAGTTAANTCTGCGATCTCCATACGAGGGAAAGAGAAGGTTTACTGGTCTNTTGAACGGAATCGAAGGTGATGATGTCGTTCTGAGAGTANAAGATGAANAAATCTTGTTTCCTTACGAAGAAGTAGACAGAGCAANCGTGGTNCCNGTTTTTGACTAGGTGTTGCTTTAAAGAGTTTTANTAANAAGAGAGTGGTTTNGTCNCCGCTTAACTATATTGTCAGATTGAGGCAATGTAATGAGTAAAGAAATACTAATGGTAGTTANTTCCGTCTCTAACGAGAAAGGTGTGTCTCAAGATATTCTNTTTGAAGCNCTAGANCTGGCCCTTGCGACNGCGACAAAAAAACGTTACNNCGATGATGTTGAGTTGCGAGTNGCGATTGATCAGGAATCTGGTGAGTATGACACTTTTCGNCGCTGGTTGGTGATNGAAGACGANGAAGAAATGGAATTTCCATCGGCNCAGATAACGGTGTCTGCAGCGCANCTGGATCAACCCGAACTTCAGGNCGGNGATTTTGTAGAAGAACAGGTTGAGTCAGTNGAGTTCGGGCGAATNGCTGCGGCGACTGCAAAACAGGTGATCGTCCAGAAAGTACGCGAGGCTGAACGGGCGCAGATTGTAGATGCCTATCNTTCGCGAGTNGGTGAATTGGTCAACGGCCAGGTAAAGAAAGTAAATCGNGATGCAGTCATCGTCGATCTTGGAAACAACGCAGAAGCNNTNCTNTCCAGGGATGAGTGGATCCCAAGAGAAACGTTCCGCATAGGTGACAGNCTAAGGGCGCTGCTGAANGAAGTAAGACCAGAAGTAAGAGGACCTCAACTGGCATTGTCAAGAACGGCTCCCGAGATGTTAGTAGAGCTATTTAAGATTGAGGTACCCGAGATTGCAGATGGCATTATCGAAATTCTGGCGTCGGCACGTGACCCGGGTTCACGAGCAAAAATCGCGGTTAAAACCAATGATGGTCGAATCGATCCCATCGGCGCCTGCGTTGGCATGCGNGGATCAAGGGTNCAGGCAGTATCCGGAGAACTATGTAATGAACGAATNGATATTGTNGACTGGGATGACAATGTTGCACAGTTAGCNATTAACGCCATGTCACCCGCAGAAGTCGTCTCTATTGTGGTCGATGAAGAATCNGGNAGCATGGACATTGCGGTAAGTGAAGATAATCTGGCCCAGGCGATTGGTCGTGGTGGTCAGAATGTAAAACTGGCGAGTGAACTGACGGGCTGGATTCTGAATATCATGACTGAGGCAGAGGCTTCAGATAAACATGAAGAAGAAGCAGGGTCAATCATTGAGAATTTCATGTCGCAACTTGATGTCGATGAAGATGTTGCAGTGGTGTTGGTGGAAGAAGGTTTTACAACACTTGAAGAAGTAGCATACGTGCCGGTCGAGGAAATGGTCGCAATCGAAGGCTTCGATGAAGAGATTGTTGAAGAGTTGAGGAAGCGGGCAAAAAGTACACTGACCACACAGGAACTCGCGAATGAAGAGAAATTAGAAGATGCGGAGCCGGCTCAGGATCTTCTCGAAATGGAAGGCATGGATACTCGACTTGCCTTTCAGCTCGCAAAAATCGGTGTCGTGACCATGGAAGATCTGGCAGAACAGGCGGTCGACGATCTGAGTGAAATTGATGATTTGGATGAGGAACGCGCGGGCCAGCTGATTATGACCGCTCGTGCTCCTTGGTTTGAAGAGGACCCGGCTGAATAGGCCCGGTCCAGATGTAGGGTGATTGAATGGCAGATGTAACTGTCTCACAACTAGCTGAATCCATTGGGGTTCCAATTGATCGACTGTTGCAGCAACTGCAAGAAGTCGGGCTGCACCAGGGTAAAGCAGAAGATATCGTTTCAGAAGATCAGAAACAGCAACTCCTTGATCACTTTAAAAAGGCACATGGTGATGCCGAAGGTGCACCAAAAAAGATTACCCTGACGCGTCGTACTATAGGCAAGTTAAAGACAGGTGGTGCAGCGGGTCGAGGTCGTACTGTTAATGTTGAGGTTCGTAAGAAAAGAACCTATGTGCGAAAAAGTGAGGTGGAAGTCCCGGAAGTAAAAGAAGCTCCCGTTGTTCAGGCAGTTCCAGCAGCTCCTGCACAGACTGTTGATGAGGAAGCACGCCGCCGACAAGCCAATGCGGAATTAGAAGCAGAAGCTGATAATCGACGCCAGGAGGCAGCGAAAAAAGCCGCTGAGGCGGAGGAAAAAGCCAGAGAGATAGCTGAAAGAAAAGAAGAAGCTCAAAAGAAAGCGAAGGAAGCTGAAGCTAAGAAAGAAAAAGAACAAGAAAGTAAAGTTAGTGCACGCAAAGACAAACGAGATCGGCATGATCTTGACGAGACGGACACTAAGGAAAAGCGCTCAAAACACGGCAATCGAAAACGTCGGGTAGAGGCACTGCTGGGAGAAGAAGTTGAAGAAATACTTGATGAAGAGGCTACAGGTGCTGAGGAAAAAGTAGGGCAACTCAGCCTCGCAACCAGCAGACCAAAACGTGCGACGAGACCCCAGGGTCCGAAACACCAGTTCACAGCACCCACTGAAGAAATCAAGCACGAAGTGGAATTGGGTCAGAATATTACCGTCTCTCAGTTGTCGCAGAAAATGTCAGTCAAAGCAGCTGACGTCATTAAGTCACTGTTTGGATTGGGTGTGATAGCCACTATTAACGAATCAGTAGACCAGGAAGTGGCCATGATGGTGGTCGAAGAATATGGCCATACAATTAAGATAGTTGATGCAGATGCCATCGAAAAGTCACTGGAAGAGGAAGAAATGGCACTTGAAGGCGAAGCAAGCCCAAGAGCCCCGGTGGTTACAGTCATGGGTCATGTTGATCATGGCAAGACATCTCTGCTTGATTATGTGCGGAATGCAAAGGTTGTTGATGGTGAAGCTGGTGGGATCACGCAGCATATTGGTGCTTATCGCGTACCTACCGATCATGGTGAAATATGTTTTATTGATACACCAGGTCATGCTGCATTTACAGCGATGAGAGCTCGCGGGGCCAAGTCGACGGATATCGTTATTCTTGTCGTTGCTGCTGATGATGGCGTTATGCCACAGACCGAGGAAGCGATTCAGCACGCCAAGGGTGCCGGAGCACCAATGGTTGTTGCGATAAACAAGATTGATAAGGAAGGTGCGGACCAGGAACGTGTTAAGAATGAACTGGCTGCAAGAGAAGTCATTCCCGATGACTGGGGAGGTGATACACAGTTTATTCCTGTCTCGGCGATTACGGGTGAAGGTATCAATGATCTGCTCGAAGCAGTGCTGCTCCAGGCCGAGCTCCTCGAGCTTGAGGCTGTCGAACAGGGACCTGCCCATGGCGTCGTGATTGAATCTGAACTCGATAAAGGCAAGGGGACCATTGCAACTCTGTTGATTCAAAATGGTACTTTAAGTCAAGGTGATGTGATTGTTGCCGGTGGACAATTTGGCCGTGTCAGAGCGGTGAATGATGATCATGGCAAGCTGGTGAAAGCAGCGGGCCCGTCTACACCGGTTTCAATTCTTGGGCTTGATGGTACCCCTGCTGCGGGAGACTCATTCGTTGTAGTAAAGGATGAAAAACGAGCCAGAGAAATTGCTCAGTTCCGTCTGGATAAAGCAAAGGGTGAGCGACTTGTGACTCCAGCTGCCAGTTTGGATAACCTGCTGGCCAGTTTTGGTTCTGCTGAAGTCAACTATCTCAATATTGTTTTAAAAGTAGATGTTAGAGGTTCGCTCGAAGCAATAGTCTCTGCGCTACATGATCTGGGTAACGATGAAGTTAAGGTAAATGTAGTGTTTTCTGGTGTTGGTGGAATAGCCGAACACGATGTGAATTTTGCAATCACAGCTGATGCAGTGATATTTGGTTTCAATGTGCGTGCTGATGCAACAGCCAGGAAAAAAATCGAAGAAGAAAATCTCGAACTAAGATACTACAACGTAATCTATGACCTGGTGGATGACGTCAGAGATGCACTGACTGGTATGTTGTCACCAGAAGTTCGCGAGGAGATTATTGGTATCGCCGAAGTTCGTGACGTATTTCAATCCAAAAATTTGGGTAATATTGCCGGGTGCATGGTGGTTGAAGGAACAGTATTTAGAGACAGGAGAATCCGTGTACTCAGGGATAATGTCGTGATTTATGAAGGCGAACTTGAATCCCTGAGACATTTCAAAGATGAAGTTGAAAACGCCAGAAATGGTACCGAGTGTGGAATTGGCGTTAAGAACTACAATGATGTGAAAGTGGGTGATCAGATAGAAGTGTTTGATACCCGTGAAGTTGCCAGAGAGCTTTAACGCTCAGATACCGTCATGCCAAAAGAATTTAGCAGAGGAAGAAGGCTTGCTGACCTGATCCAACGGGAGTTAGCTGTTCTGATTCAAATGGAAGTGAATGACCCGCGAGTTGGAATGGTTACAGTGAACGAGGTGAAAGTAAGTCGTGACCTGGCCTATGCCGACGTCTATTTCACAATGCTACCTGATGAAGATTCTGAGCAGAGCGCGGCGGTTCTGAATAAAGCGGCTGGTTTTTTGCGTTCGCAACTCGCCAAGGTTATTGCAACTCGAACAGCACCACGGCTGAGATTTCATTATGATCACACAGTAAAGAACGGTGCGAAGCTCCTGAAAGCCATCGACGATGCGATCAGTCAGGACAAAATGAATCAAAAGAACAGTCAGGGTTAGTATTCGACATGGCCAAACGTAGTCGTGCACGTCGAGACGTTAACGGGATTCTGGTTCTGGATAAACCGATCGGCTTAAGCTCAAATGCTGCTCTGCAGGAAGCCAAGCGCCTGTTCTATGCAAAAAAGGCAGGTCACACCGGTAGTCTTGATCCACTCGCAACCGGGGTTTTACCTCTGTGCTTTGGTGAAGCGACGAAATTCTCTCAGTTTTTGCTGGATGCCAACAAAAGATACCAGGCAACAGTAACCCTGGGTGTTGCGACATCAACAGGAGATTATGAAGGTGAAGTTATAGAGGAAAAAGCGGTCGACAGGTTCAATGACCAGGAATTGGAGGCCGCATTGGATCAATTTCGAGGCGAAATCAGCCAGATTCCTTCCATGTACTCTGCATTGAAGGTCAACGGACAACCATTGTACAAGCTGGCCCGTCAGGGAATAGAGATAGAACGGAAAGCCCGTCAGGTAACGATCTTCAACTTAGAATTGCTGGAAAACCCGGGCGTAGAGTTGGTGCTGGATATTCACTGTAGTAAGGGAACTTACATAAGAACGCTGGCGGAGGACCTAGGTAAAGTGTTAGGCTGCGGCGCGCACGTCAGTAGCCTGCGCCGAAACTGCTCCGGGCCGTTTGGTATTGAGCTGGCAGTTACGTTGGAGAAGCTGGCGGAGATAAAAGAAAACTCAGGTTTTCTAAGTCTNGATAAGCTTCTTTTGTCACCAGCAGCNGCTGTGCANGANTGGCCAAAGGTTGAGCTGACAGAAATTAGCGCTTCATACCTAAAGCAAGGACAACCCGTTCAGATTGCGAAAGCACCCCTGAGTGGTTGGGTTAGAATTTTTTCAGAGNCCGCNANGAGCAATGAGAGTCAATTCATTGGTGTTGGCGAGATAATGGAAGATGGNAGGGTGGCACCGAGAAAACTGATTGCTACCCACTAGAAAGGAAGACTTTCTGATTAATTGAGGGCTTCCTGGCGGTGACTGCAAATATGCGTGGTCATACGCTGCAATTAGGTGATTTACAAGGTGAGTCATCTGCATATTAAAGGAGAAATATAGTGGCATTATCCACAGAAGACAAAGCTGAAATTATCAAAGAATTTGGCAGTTCGGAAAGTGATACCGGTTCCCCAGAGGTACAGGTAGCACTGCTTACAGCGAATATGGAAAAACTCCAGGAACACTTTCAGGAGCANGCCCATGACCACCATTCACGCACNGGNTTACTGCGTATGGTAAACCAGCGACGTAAGTTGTTGAANTATCTGAAGAACAAAAGCACCGATCGATACGCTCAGCTNATTAAACGACTCGGGCTCAGAAGATAAAAAGCCCGACCGGTATTTGTATTTGTAAGGCAGGCGCTGGTGTTTGTGCCTGCACACCGGTATCTAGGAATAATTGGAGACAAAATTGAATCCTGTAAAAAAGAAATTTAACTACGGCGACCAAGAAGTCGTCATTGAAACTGGCAAGGTAGCCAGACAAGCAACAGCCGCGGTTGTTGTAACCATGGCAGAAACAACGGTTCTGGTTGCAGTTGTGGGTAGAAAGGAGTCCAGACCTGGACAGGACTTTTTCCCATTAACCGTTAACTATGAGGAGAAGACCTACGCCGCCGGAAAGATTCCAGGTGGTTTTTTCAGAAGAGAAGGTCGCCCCTCAGAAAAAGAAACACTGACATCTCGATTGATCGACAGACCTATCCGGCCTCTGTTCCCAAAAGGGTTTATGAATGAGGTACAGGTCCAGTGTCAGGTGATCTCTGCGGCGAAAGATGTGGATCCTGATATACCGGCCATGATTGGTGCCTCGGCGGCCCTAGCCTTATCGGGTATTCCATTCGCAGAGCCAATTGGTGGTGCACGAGTTGGCTTTACCAACGATGGCTATCTGCTCAATCCCGGATATGAAGCACTCGAAGATTCTGATTTGAACATGGTTGTGGCGGGCACTGAATCTGCTGTACTGATGGTTGAATCAGAAGCAAAGGAGCTGACAGAAGATCAGATGTTAGGTGCTGTACTTTATGCACATCAGGAAATGCAGGTCGTTATCAAGGCAATCAACGAGTTGAANGCCGAAGCTGGCAAGGCCGACTGGGANTGGCAGCCAGAACCGGAAAACGAATCACTAACCAGCGCTCTGGCAGAGAAATTCACAACTGGTATCAGCGAGGCATATCAGATTGTTGACAAGATGGAGCGACAGGATCGNGTCCAAGAATTGCGCAATGAAGCTGTAGATGCACTGGNTGATGAGGAAGCTGGTGTTGAAGCCGATGANNTCGCTGATGCTTTTGGGAAACTGGAGAAAAAGACCGTTCGGCAAAGAATCATCGCGGGTGAGCCACGAATTGATGGTCGCGATACCAAAACCGTTCGTAATATTAGTGTCGAAGTCGGATTTCTGGATAAGACCCACGGGTCTGCAATGTTTACTCGCGGTGAAACCCAGGCNATTGTCACCACAACACTNGGCTCNATGCGTGATGCNGCGATTATCGATGCNCTGGCAGGATCCTATCGAGANAATTTCCTGTTGCATTANAACTTCCCACCCTACAGCGTGGGTGAAACNGGATTTTCCGGCGGGCCAAAAAGACGNGAAATCGGTCATGGTCGTCTCGCTCGACGAGGTATTGCTGCGGTTCTTCCGAGCAACGAAGATTGGCCATATACAACCAGAGTTGTTTCAGAGATAACTGAATCGAATGGCTCCTCTTCGATGGCCAGTGTTTGTGGCGCGAGTTTGTCACTAATGGACGCTGGTGTTCCTCTAAAAGCCCCTGTTGCTGGCGTTGCCATGGGTCTGGTTAAGGATGATGACGGCTTTGCAGTATTGACAGATATTCTTGGTGATGAGGATCATCTCGGTGACATGGACTTCAAAGTCGCCGGTACTGACACTGGTGTTACTGCATTGCAGATGGATATTAAAATTCAAGGTATAACCGAGCAGATCATGGACACGGCACTGGCCCAGGCAAAAGATGCCAGACTGCATATTCTGGGCGAGATGAACAAGGTTATCGGTCGTTCGAGAGAGAATGTTTCTGAAAATGCCCCGGCGATGATTACGATGAAAGTCGATTCCGACAAGATTCGTGACGTTATTGGTAAAGGTGGCGCGACGATACGAGCTATTACAGAGGAATCTGGAGCATCAATCGATATCGATGATGATGGCACGATTACTATCTTCGGTGATGGTAAAGAGTCCAGAGATGTAGCGGTGGCGCAGATTGAAGCCATCACAGCAGATGCTGAGAAGGGTAAGATCTACCAGGGTAAAGTCGTTAAGATTGCCGACTTCGGGGCCTTTGTAAATATTCTTCCCGGTAAAGATGGTCTGGTTCATATTTCGCAGATTGCCAAAGAGCGAGTTGAGAAGGTGACCGACTATCTGTCTGAGGGGCAAGAGGTTGAAGTTATTTGTCTCGATGTTGATCGCGGTAGAATCAAGCTCTCTATCAAGGAACTGTTAGCAGACGAAGCTTCAGAAGGCAACGATGCAGGTGAAGCATCCGAGGCTGACGCGGCGAGCTAGCCTGGCAATCAGACTTCCCGAAAAAGGAATCTACAGAGCAAGGAAACAAAAAGGGGGACGTGAGTCCCCCTTTTTATGGCCTTTTTTTAACTAGGTCGTCGACAACACCTGGATCTGCCAAAGTACTGGTGTCTCCCAGGTCATCCAGCTCGTTTTCTGCGATCTTTCGAAGAATTCGACGCATGATTTTGCCAGATCTGGTCTTCGGCAGACCCGGGGCCCACTGGATAATATCCGGCCTGGCGATGGCGCCGATTTCAGTCCTCACCGTNTCGTTGAGTTCAGATAATAGTTCGTCACTACCAGTGATGCCAGACATCAGAGTGACAAAGGCGTATATGCCCTGACCCTTAATGTCGTGCGGGTAACCGACCACTGCGGCTTCTGCGACAGACTCATGTAGGACGAGTGCGCTCTCAACTTCAGCGGTACCCATGCGATGACCNGAAACATTCAACACATCATCGACTCGNCCTGTGATCCAGAAGTAGCCGTCTTCGTCTCGACGGGCGCCATCTCCTGCTGTGTAGTAACCCGGATAGGTCGTAAAGTAAGTATCGATGCAACGTTGATGATCGCCAAAGATTGTTCTGATCTGGCCTGGCCATGATTGAGCAATGGCAAGGTTTCCGTAGCCTGGACCTTCCACCTCATCACCATGAGAGTTGATCAGAACTGGTTTAACACCGAAAAAGGGGAGGGTAGCAGAGCCTGGTTTTAATGCTGTTGCACCAGGTAAGGGGGAAATCATGATGCCGCCCGTTTCTGTCTGCCACCANGTGTCAACAATTGGCGACTTCTCTTCGCCGACAACATGGTAATACCATTCCCAGGCTTCGGGATTGATTGGTTCACCAACAGTTCCAAGAAGGCGTAAAGATGCTCTTGACGTCGTGGTGACAAAATCGTTCCCCTGACCCATCAAGGCTCTGAGAGCGGTTGGTGCTGTATAGAAAATATTAACCTTATGTTTGTCGACGACCTGCCAGCAGCGTGATGGGTCGGGATACGTGGGAACGCCTTCAAACATCAATGTTGTCGCACCATTGGCAAGTGGTCCGTAAACGATATAGGAGTGACCTGTAACCCACCCGACATCGGCTGTGCACCAGTAGATGTCTCCATCGTGATAGTCGAAAACGTATTTGTGAGTCATTGCTGCCTGCAGGAGATATCCACCTGTAGTATGCAGAACACCTTTGGGCTTGCCGGTTGAACCAGATGTATAAAGGATAAACAGCGGGTCTTCGCTACCCATCGGGGTTGGATCGCACTCCGCAGAAGCTGCACTCGTTGCATCTTCATACCAGACGTCCCGGCCTTCCTGCCAGCCCACGTCACTTCCGGTGCGTTTAACCACCAATACGGTGCGTACGTTTGGACACTTTAGCAACGCCTGATCAGTATTGCTCTTCAAGGGGATCGGACGCNCNCCACGTATTCCTTCGTCTGCCGTGANTACAGTCTGGCAATCAGAGTCCAGTATTCGATCCTGCAGCGCCTGAGGTGANAATCCACCGAATACAACTGAGTGCATAGCACCAATACGGGCNCAGGCCAGCATNGCGTAAGCAGCTTCCGGTATCATTGGCATATAGATGCAAACCCGGTCACCCTTGTTTACACCACGATCTTTTAAGACGTTTGCCAGGCGACAGACCTGTTCATGCAACTCACGATAGGTGATCTTTGCGTCATCGTTCGGATNGTCNCCTTCCCAGATGATGGCAACCTGATCACCNCTGGTTTTCAGATGTCTGTCGATACAGTTGACACTTGCATTCAACTCGCCGCCAATAAACCATGCAGCCTCCCCCTTGCGAAAATCGGACTCAGTCAGTGTATCCCAGGCTCTTGACCAATCCAGAAACGAATTGGCTTGTTCAGGCCAGAAAGTTTCGGGGTGGTTAATCGAAGCATCGTACATTTCCTGATATTNCGTGGTGTTGATGTANNCNCTTTCTTCTGCTGCTGAAATGATTGGGTAGACTTTCTCCTCGGACATGGGAGTTCCTCTNATTAACTTTGGTTGTTTCTGACATTTTTGTATCTTTCGATCAGGGCTTGNGTGGAGCCATCCGAATTGTTGATATCTAAGCCTGTGCCATCCTTAAAAAATGAATATAAGTCATCTGCCAGCTCTTTGCCTAGCTCTACGCCCCATTGATCGAATGGATTGATTTGCCAGAAGATTGCCTGACAGAACACCTTGTGCTCATAAAGCGCGATTAATGCGCCGAGGGAACCGGGGGTTACCTGATGAAGAAGGATCGTATTCGAAGGACGGTTGCCTGGCATCTGTTTGTGTTGTTGCTGCAATGGTGTTGCCGCATCTGTGATCTGTGTCGAGTTACGACCAAGCATCAGCGCCTGGCTCTGGCTGAAGCAATTCGCAACCAGCTGATCATGATGCTCCTGATATTCATGATGGGGTTTTAGTGGCANCACAAAATCAAGGCCAACAAATCTTGTGCCCTGATGCAGTAATTGATGAAAGGCGTGCTGGCCATTGGTCCCTTCGCCACCCCAGACTATCGATCCGGTTGGATATTCAACATGACTGCCGTCCATGCGAATCGTCTTGCCGTTACTCTCCATATCCAGTTGCTGCATATGTTGCGGCAGAGATCTCAAACTGTGATCGTAGGGCAGGATTGCATGGCTTTCAGCGCCAAAGAAATGTTGATACCAGATGCCCAGCCAGGCAAGCATCATTGGCATGTTGTGGGGCATGTCTGTCTCGCTGAAATGCTTGTCCATGCTGGATGCGCCGGTGAGAACTTCCTCGAACAGATCGTACCCGTAACGAATCGCTATAGGTAAACTCACCGCTGACCAGAGACTGTAGCGACCACCCACCCAGTTCCAGATGGGCAGAATATTCGCTTTACTAATACCGAATTCAATAGCTGCCTGGACATTTGATGTAATCCCAATGAGATGTTGCGGGAGAGCAACTTCGTCCATGTAAGTGAGTAACCACTTTCGAGATGTCGCAGCGTTTGTCATAGTCTCAGGAGTAGAAAAGCTTTTTGACACGATGACAATCAGAGTTTGNGCTGCATCTAATCCTGCCAGAACCTGGGATATATGTTGACCGTCTACATTAGCGATGTAGTGACACTGGATCTCTCGATTCTGTAATGGTGTGAGTGCTTCATCGAGCAACCTGGGACCGAGATAGGAGCCGCCGATGCCAAGATGAACAATATGCTTGATTGTCTGCCTGGAGTACCCCCGCCAGTTACCCTGGCGAATAGCTGCGCTGATGTTGTTCATTTGCTGCAGCACCGCTGCTATCTGAACACCCTCCCCCGAGAGGTCTTTGGGCACCTCAGACGATTTAGTACGAAGCAGGGTGTGAAGTGCTGGTCGCTGTTCAGTCTTGTTAATGTCCGCACCCGTGAACATCTGCTGGATAGCGCTACTAAATCCGGCTTCAAGTGACAGTTCGCGAAAAAGGTCAATGGTTGTGCTGTTGATCAGGTTCTTCGAATAGTCGAGATATAGACCGGCGGCTTCGATGCTTAATCTGTCCGCTCTGGATGGGTCTTCAGCAAACATTTGGTGGAGAGAAAAAGTCTGAGCCTCGACTGCGTGTGAAGTTAATTTCTCCCAACTTGGATATTGAAGCATTGCCATGTTTTATATCATCGATGGTTTTGGATTGTAGTAGTGTCGATCGCCGTTGAAACCTAACAGATATTCAAGCAGAGCTTCAAAGTCCTGATCGTTGTTGGCCAGATCAATCTCCGCCGCGTTAACAATCAGCAAAGGTGAGAGATCATAGTAGTGAAAGAAGTTAGTGTACCCNTCNACCAGTTGAGTCAGGTAGGCTGTCTCAATATTCTGTTCAGCCTTGATACCCCTCGTTGCGATTCNTTCCAGCAGAACGTTTGTAGGTGCTTGCAGGTAGATCACCAGATCAGGNCTTGGNGCATCAATGGTTAGATGATCATAGATGTTTTCGTAGAGTTTGAGTTCATCNGCATCAAGGTTGATCTCTGCAAATATCCGATCTTTCTCAATGAGAAAGTCAGCGACTCGCACTGGTTCAAACATATCAGCCTGGCGTAATTCCTGGATTTGTCGCGCTCGCTCAAACAAGAAGAAGAGTTGGGTTTGCAGCGCGGCTTGCCGTCGATTTTGATAGAAGCGCTCGAGAAAAGGGTTTGCCTCAGGTATTTCAAGAATGGTTTCGTAGTTAAGAGAGTCAGCCAGGCGCTTGGTAAATGATGTCTTCCCCACACCGATAGGCCCTTCAACGGCGATATAGCGTGGTATCTTGTCTGACTTCAATCCTTACTCCGTAGTAAGACGGTTGAAACACCGAGATTGGTCCGAATTAGCTATTGTACTGGTTATTGGGGCCTTTGGGACGTCGTTTTCGTTTTGGTTTGTGAGAATTTCGGGTCATGACCTGACGCTGTTCTGGCGTATTCTCCTGGAATTTCGTCCACCAGGCACCAAGTCCATCCATTTGTTCCCCGGAAGCTTCTCGCAGTAACAGAAAGTCGTATGCGGCACGAAATCGTTTGTGTTTCATCAGTATTTCCGGCTTTTTGCCGAATTTGTTCGGAAGGCGCTTTTGTATCTGCCAGATATCCCTCATGGGGCCTGTGAATCGCTTCGGAATCGAAGTAAACAACTGTTGTTTGGCGATAACATTTGAGGCCGCTTCATGGGATGCGAAGACCTGGGTCTCACCTTCGTCCAGCAGCTGGGTCTTTTCAGCGANAAATGGATACCAGAGCAATGCAGCGTAGGTAAAGGCAGGTGTAACGGGCTGATCCTTCGCAATTCTTGCGTCTGTGCTTGCAAGTGCAAGTCTGATTAAATGTTTTGCTTTTGAATCAGCAATGGCTTGCTTGCTGTCGGGGAATAACCAGCCAAACAGATCGTATTCAAGTAGNGCTGANAACGNTGCTTCACCATGCCCTGACATAAANAGCTTCAACACCTCTTCAAATAACCTCGCAGGTGGGATGTCCTGTAGCAGGTAGCCAANCTCTTTAAGGGGTTCTTCGGAATTGGGTTCNATTTCAAANCCAAGTTTCGCTTTGAATCTTACNGCNCTTAGCATGCGNACAGGATCTTCTCGATAGCGATTCTCAGGTTCACCTATCAGGCGAATCNGCTTNTTTTCAATATCATTGGCACCACCGACAAGATCCTCCACCTCGTTNGTCGATGCGTTGTAATANAGTGCATTCATGGTGAAATCACGTCGTTGTACGTCTTCAGNNAACGANCCGAAGATATTGTCTGAGAGGATCATGCCTGTATCAGAGAAATGATCCTCTGCCATAACNTNGTTGTGGGGAGCNCGAAAGGTNGCAACCTCGACGATTTCTCGACCAAANCGTATGTGAACAATCTTGAATCGCCTGCCGATNGAACGAGAATTGCGGAACANATCTCTAACCTCTTCTGGGTGAGCACTNGTTGCCACATCAAAGTCTTTCGGTGACTTGNTTAACATGAGATCTCGAACACAGCCACCAACCAGATAAGCCTCGTATCCGTGGNTAGNGAGTCTTTTCACAACTTTTAGTGCGTTTACGCTTATTGGATTGCGTAAGAGTTCTTCTTCAATTTCTACCATCTAGAACATCATTTGGGGGTACTTTTTGATTGGGAATATTCTAATTTCCGTTTGAGTCAATACTAGCAGACGTAAGGAGAAGGGGCGATCAGATGCCAGACAGGAATTAACCAAAGCCAGAAAATAAAAATGGGAAAAGCGAACTTTTCCCATTCAGCGAGCCAGTTGTTTTTCTTGTTATTCTTACTCTTATTATTATTGTTGCTAAGTGCTTGTTTTTTTGTCGCACTTTTCTTAGCATCCTGCTTATCGCAGGATCTGTGCCAGAAATTGAATATTATAAACTCCTTTAAAAACAATAACATAGGGGTTTGGCAAATATTAATTTGTTTGGATTGTAACCAATGGTTACACACAATGGGAAGTACGGTAACAACTCAGGATCCGCGTTTTTTGGATCTTTCTCTCGGGACATCAAGTTTCTGGCGTTTTTCATACAAAGTCTTCCGACTAATTCCGAGCTTTTGCGCCAATTCTGTCTCTGTCATTCGTTCCTGATTCGCCAGGACAAATTTCAGGAAGTAATCCTCAAGTGACAGATCTTCCGGTATTGATTCTACATCAGGATTTACTCCAGGCCCTTCCATGTCAATCGCGAGCAAATCCGGGGGAATAATCGCATGCTCGCACAGTATGACTGCCCTCTGGATCGCGTTTTGTAATTCACGAATATTACCTGGCCATCGATATTGTTGAATCAACTGGCTGCTTTCATCGGAGAAGCTGAGACATGGTTTGCCAATCTTGTCGCAATTAAGCTTCAGAAAGTGCTCCGCCAGTGCCAGCAGATCTTCTCCCCGTTCTCGCAATGGCGGTAAGATCAGTTTGACGACATTGAGTCGATAGTAAAGATCTTCTCTGAACGCACCTTGTCGAGTCAGTTCTTTCAGATTTCGATGGGTGGCTGCAATCAGTCTCACACTCACATTGAGAGTTTCGACGGCCCCAACGCGACGAACTTCACCTCCCTGCAATACACGCAACAGACGCGCCTGAGCTTCGAGGGGTAACTCACCAATTTCATCGAGAAACAAAGTACCGCCATCCGCCGCTTCAACCAGACCAAGCCTGCGGGCGGTTGCGCCAGTGAAGGCACCTTTCTCATGGCCAAACAGCTCGGACTCTATCAATGTATCTGGGATAGCAGCGCAGTTGAGCGAGATCATCTCCTGACCAGCTTGCTGGCTTCTCTGATGCAGGGCTTTGGCCACCAATTCTTTACCCGTACCGGATTCACCCACTATCAAAACATTTGTATCTGTCGGTGCGACCTTGTTGATTCGGTTGAACAATACAAGCATGTCTTCACAATTTCCTAGCATACCTGCTATTGGCACAATTTCCGGTGCAGAATTTTCAATGATTTCATTTACGGTAGTGAGTAAATCGTCATAGTCGAAAGGCTTGGCGATATAGTCCACAGCGCCTAATTTCATTGCATCTACCGCAGAATCAACGCTGGCGTAACTTGTCATCACAAGCACAGGAACTCTGGGTGCTATTTGAATGATATCGGTACCAATCGGACCGGGTAACCTCAGATCTGTGATGATGAGGGAGAATTGGTCCAGGTCAAATGATTTTGCTTCGTCAATTGATCCGGCTTCGCTTGTTTTGAATCCCTGTTTGGTCAGGAATTTTAGCAGAGAGGATCGAATGACGACCTCGTCTTCGATGATGAGAATTTTCTTTCTGCCCATATTAACGCAGAGCTTTACACCAGTATTTACGAACTAAACAATGAATCCGAGGTTGAAGTCAACTGAATTTCATCGCGATTGTAATAAGGTAGTTTAATGGTTATGCAGGTGCCTTCAGAGTCTTTCGATTGTGCGGAGATAGAACCGTGATGCTCCTCTACGATAGATGTGACGATCGTGAGCCCAAGTCCGGTTCCTTGACCAGGATTCTTGGTTGTGTAGAAAGGTTCAAATACCTGACCTAGATCCCCAGAAGCAATCCCATGACCTTGATCAGTGATATCGACCACCAAGGTCTCATCTTTCAGTGAACCATGGATAACAACATCGGTGTTTTCTTTTGAGGCATCTCTGGCATTGGATAAGACATTGACGAAAACCTGCAGGAGTCGCTGACCATCGCCCAGCACATATAGATTCGCGTCACAGCGGTTAATGAAGTTAACGCTGATAAAGTCCGACGAAAGATTGAGGAGGTTGACAGCCTCGTTAATACACTGCCGGAGTTCCACAGGGACGCTCGGACGTTTAACGTCTGTCTGGCCACCATGAGCAAAATTCACAAGCGATTCCAGAATACCTGATACGCGNTCTGTCTGCTGNAGGATTTCATCTGAAATTTCGATTANCTCCGGTTGCTCAGTTTCGATTTTTAGATTCTGCGCCAAACAGGCAATACCGGTGATTGGATTACCGATTTCATGAGCAACACCAGCTGCCAGTTGGCCGATAGATGCGAGTCGTTGATTGTGCATCAGCTGTTGTTCAAGTATTTGCTCGTCGGTAATNTCCTCGATGACGATAACCATATCGGCAAGGCTGTTATTGGCGGCGATTAAAGANTTGTGCAGATGNAGCAGGCGCATTTCATCTCTAACCGCAAACTCCATCTTCAAACGGTCAATCGAATCAGCTTCCTTGAAGCTGCCTAATAGACCTGACCAGTCACTGGGCAAGGTTGTTAGGTAGCGATCCACAATTATCGGGGCTGGGATGCCGGTCAGCTCCTCCATGGCTCGATTCCATGTCAGCACNTTCTCTTCGACATTGATGCAACATACGGCAGTGGGTAAGTCTTGCANTATTTGCCGATGGTATCGCCTCAGGTTGTCAAGTTCTGCCGCNAGACCGGTTAGTTGGGATTGCTGGTCTTCAAATCGATCCTCTTTGTTATGTACGCTTTCTGCTGCNGCNTGTCCTTCTGAATTGCTTCTGAANGGCAGGTAGGTGGTTACTATGCTGTGGGCGATGGTNTGACCCACAAGGCTGGTCAGATTTGATTCCATCTGATTGCGNAGTCGAATTAGAGCAAATGGGCGTCTTTCAGTTTGGCTNAAAGGTAACTCTNCCAACGCCAGGTCCACCTGAGTCGCNGCAGCTTCACCGAGTACCTGNTTGAGACTGGCTTCCATTTCANTGANAGAACGAGCCTGTAACTCGCCNTGATACGGTTGTACCGGTGAGTCNCTCATGCATTCATCAGCGGCTTTAAGCTCATCAGCAGTGGGCGCCGAGAAAAGTGAAAACGTAACAAAAGCTACTGAGTTCACCACCAGTGATNCCATGGCTGCGATATGCCAGACCNGNTGGNNAGGCTCAAACATCAGAGGTGTATCAAANCGGGTGGAGTAGAAAATATCGCTCATCAGNGGGAAGAACANCATGATGGCCCAGACCAGAAATCCAGCAGTCAGACCACACAGCAAACCGATCCTGTTTGCTTTTCGCCAGTAAAATGCGCCAACGAGACCAGGTAAGAACTGCATCACNGCAACGAAGGACACAATACCAAGNCCNATCAGGTTCTGNTCAACACCAAATAACCGATACAGNACGTAGGCCGAAAGAATGATGCCGACGATCAATAGACGGCGCATGTTAAGCAGAAAACCAAGAAAATCTATNCCCGGTCTCGGTNGATANAAAGGTAACAGAATATGATTGAGAGACATGGATGCNAGGGCCAGCGTGATGACAATTAAAACACCGCTTGCNGCTGCAAAACCCCCGGNATAGGCAACGATGGTGATTACTTTGTTGCCAGAAAAAAGACCNAGGCCGATGGCATGGAATTCAGCAGAAGAATCGATACCCANGCTGGTTGCTGCCCAGAGAATGGGTGGCACACAAATACTCAAGCCCAGCATATACAGAGGGAATCCCCAGCGGGACGCAACCAGTAGACTGGCGTCATCATTTTCTGTNAGCAGAATGTGNAACATATGNGGCATGGCAACTGCTGCNGCGAAAAACATCAGCAGCATGGATCTCGAAGGGCCTTCGGACAATTCGTTCTCGGCCNGCAGGAGAAGAATCTGATTGTTCTCCAACCAGTTATTTAACTCGGTGAAACCACCGAATATACCGTAGATGGCATATAACGCGATCGCGAAGAAAGCGAGAAGTTTAAAAATAGACTCGAAACCCAGGGCGAAGATGAGTCCTTCATGCTTGTCTCTGGTTGATGCATGACGGGCACCAAAAAGGATGGCAAAGACAGACATGGTGATGCAAAAAATGACAGCCAGTCCTTCTTTGCTGATTTCCTGGTTTAACAGATGTACGGTGATGGAAACCGCCTGAATCTGCAATGCTATTAGTGGCAGCACGCCGAACAACATTAAAATGCTTATCAGACCACCCACCCATGACGCAGGATATCGAAAGGCAAATACATCAGCCAGTGAGCCTAATTTGTGTGCCAGTGCGATTCTACCAAGGGGATTCATGAGCAATGGCGCAATGAGAAAGGCCGCACTGGCACCAAAAAAATACAGGAGATAACTGGAACCAAACCGGGCTGCTAATCCAATACTGCCGTAAAACGCGATAGCACCTGCAAACACGCCGAGTGATAAAACGCGAATAGATGGATGGTGGGTGAAGGCTCGCGGCAACCACCCCTTCTCCGTTGCATAAGCTGAGCCAAACAGCGTGATCAGATAAATAAAACTGATTGTGAAAATCTGTGTCAGCGAGAAAGTCATGAGTCGTTGATGTCAGTTCCGGGTCGCTTTTTGGATTCGCGTCTCGAAGCCAGGTAGCAGAGCAGCACGAGGGTGATGCAAACCACGTAGTTGCCATACCATTCAGTCAGACTGTGGCTTTGCCACCAGCTGCCCACGTCAGCAACAAAAATGAAGAATCCGAGAACAATGAAAGTAATGACGCGTTCAGTTAGCACAAATGGCACCCGTGTCATGGTAATGACGTCATTCTAAACTGAATTTCGCTGCTTGCCATCTATTGTGAGGTGGATGCTGTCTACAGTGGATCTGTCTACCTATTACAGATCGCGATTGGGTATGGTCAGCTGCCTGGGGATTTGATCCAGCGCCCATTGCCTGATTGCCTGGTCTAACATCTTGCCGATAGGATTGCGGTCAACCGGGCGCTGACCCAGAGCTTTAAGTGCTGTTGCCAGAACGGTTGCTGAATCTTCGGAGGTAACCGGTGCAGCGTGGGCCTGTTTGCTGAGTTTCTGACCGTCGTCACCCAGTACCACTGGAAAATGCGCAAACGAAGGAGATGGGTAGTTTAGGCACCGATTGAGGAATATTTGACGAGGCGTCGAGTCAAGCAAGTCGCTTCCTCGAACAATCCGGTTGACCTGCTGGAAGTGGTCATCAACAACCACAGCAAGCTGGTAGGCGAATAAGCCGTCTTTTCGTTTGATGATAAAATCACCAATTTCCTGTTCCATATTGTATGCTCTGGGACCCAGTATCTGATCATCGAAGTGAATTGAAGTTGCCGTCGTGAGGACTCGAATCGCCGATGCTTGATCAGTGTGCTGTTTATCTCGACAAGTACCGGGATAGACACCTCTGGTAGCTTTTCGAGTACAGGTGCAGAGAAAGGTATGCCCTGCTTCGCTCAAACGCGCCAGCGCTTCAGAATAGGCATCAAGCCGGGTGCTCTGAAACATAGGTGGTGCATCCCAATCCATACCAAAAGAATGCAGTTGTTTCATGATCTTTGCAGGAGCCGACTCGGATTCTCTCGGTGGGTCGAGGTCTTCTATTCGCAGTAACCAGGTACCTTGATTTGCACGAGTATCAAGAAAGCTGGCAAGTGCGGCGACCAGGGATCCAAAATGCAGGGGACCGGTTGGAGAAGGAGCAAATCGGCCCACGATGTTGTTTACATTGCGCATGTCCGATAGTGGAATTAGCCGAGAATCTGTCTCTCTTTGATTTCAGATAACATCTTGCAGTCAATACACTGGGTTGCCGTCGGCCTCGCTTCAAGACGTTCAATGCCGATCTCAATCCCGCAAGAATCGCAGAAGCCATACTCATCCTGATCAATCAGATCAAGCGTGCTATCGATTTTTTTAATGAGCTGTCGCTCACGGTCACGGGTGCGTAGCTCAAGGCTGAATTCCTCTTCTTGAGTGGCACGATCAGCCGGATCCGGATCGTTTGATGCGACATCTTTCATATGACTTACGGTTCGATCAACTTCTTCCATCAGCTGACGCTTCCAGGTCAAGAGGATCTGCCTGAAGTGTTCACGCTGATCCTCGTCCATATAGTCATCGAGTATTTTATACTTGGCAGGTTTAGCGGCTGCGACTCTGGGTTTCTTGGCGGTTGTCTTTTTAGCAGCCTTCTTTTTCACTCTGGTTGGTTTGTTTGCAACTGCTTTTACCTTTGCTGCTGCCTTGGATTTTGCGGGTGCTTTTGCCTGGGTGGTTTTCTTCGCCGCCACCTTTTTCTTAGATGATCCTTTGGCTTTGGTTGCCGGTGCTGACTTTGATCTGGAGGGTGTCTTTGATCTGGAGGGTGTCTTTGATACTGCTTTCACCTTCGATTTTGCCTTAACCTTAGTAGTTGGTTTTGCTTTTGGTTTCACCTTGGCTTTTGATTTAGCCTTGGGCTTTAGCTTCGTTCTTGCTTTTGAACCTGCTTTTGGTTTCACCTTGGCTTTTGGTTTAGCCTTGGGCTTTAGCTTCGTTCTTGCTTTTGAACCTGCTTTTGGTTTCACCTTGACTTTTGGTTTAGCCTTGGGCTTTACCTTCGTTCTTGCTTTTGAACCTGCTTTTGATGCAGCCTTTGCTTTTGGTTTAGCTCTGGCTTTCGTCTTTGCAGCAGCCTTACGCTTGGCCTGAGCCTTGCTCTTGGTAACTGCTTTGGATTTAGCTTTAGTGGCTGTCTTCTTACGTTTTGCTGCCATGGTTCATTCCAGTTTGCTTTGTAACGAGAAGCCGGATCAAATCAAGCTGCGCACCTTACCAGAACAATTAGGATTCGCCAAGTGACAAATGGGAATTATCTGGGGGTATTTTTGATTGCTTTCGTTATTGATATAAACATCTGTTGATTGTTGTGTTATGACATGCTGGTGTGATGCTAAAGGGAAATGATCGTGGGTCGTCAATACGCGCGTCGGTTGAGTGAAATACAACCGTTTAGAGTCATGAAGTTAATGGCAAGAGCTAACGAGTTACAGGCCTTGGGACACCCGGTTGTTCATATGGAGGTGGGGGAACCCGATTTTCCAACCCCATCGGCCATTATGGAAGGCGCTAGAGTTGCGTTGGACGAAGGCAGGACGAAGTACACACCTGCGGAAGGGATTGGTCAACTGAGAGAAAAGCTGGCGACCTACTACCAGACTCAATATGGATTGGATGTGCCGACCTCGCGGATCTTTATAACTTCTGGCGGTTCTGGTGCATTGCTGCTCGCAACTGCTTTGACACTGAATGCCGGAGAGGGGCTATTGATGACTGACCCTGGCTACCCATGTAGCCGACACTTCCTGAAAAGCTTTGGTGCAGACGGACATCTCGTTCCGGTCTCTGCAGGGGATGGGTATCAGCTCAGCCCGGAACTCGTCGAGCGTTATTGGCAGGAGACAACCCGGGGTGTTCTACTTGCCTCGCCAGCGAACCCAACTGGTGCTGTAATGAATCCTTTGACACTGGCGCAGATAATAGAGCTGGTTGAAGTTAAGAAAGGTCATGTCATTGTTGATGAAATCTATCACGGCCTATATTACGCAGATCAGCGATTACCATCTGCGCTTTCGATGTCAGATCAGGTTATCGTCGTAAACAGCTTTTCAAAGTATTTCGGGATGACCGGCTGGCGACTTGGCTGGATGGTAGTACCAGAGAATGCAATTTCACTGGTTGAAAAGCTTGCCCAGAATCTGTTTATCTGCCCTTCCAGTGTGGCTCAATATGCCGCATTGAATGCTTTCTCCGTCGAAGCCAGAATGGAGATGGAGGGCAACAGGGAAGAATTCAGGGAGCGGCGAGATTTCATGCTGGGTGAATTACGGGAACTGGGATTCGGTGTTCCAATCGTTCCGGAAGGTGCCTTCTATATCTATGCAAAAATTCCACCGGGACTGGAAGAAAGTGAGAAGTTTTGTGCAAGGCTTCTGGAACACCACAATGTCGCCATTACGCCAGGGACTGATTTTGGATTTAACAAGGCCGATGAACACGTTAGATTTAGCTATGCACAGAATTTGCAGGTGCTTTCGTCAGGTATTGAGAATTTGAAATCTGGCCTGATGCGATAGTTCAAAGTCTGGGCACTTTGAAATGTCTGGCCAGATGTCTGCCTGGGAAACTGGTCAGAGAACTGTTTATATAATTAATTTTTCTGTCCCACATATTAGTAGAATCCATGCAAGGTGGCTGGTGGAATAAAATTAGATATAAGACTTTGATACCAGATCCGACCAGAAGTGAATTCCTCATATAACCGAGTCTGCCCTTTTGAAATTTATACCCAAACTGGACAAAGCCACTTTAGAGAAGCGCTATAAGAGATTTCTTGGCGATATACGGCTATCTGACGGAAGGATCATCACCATTCACTGTCCCAATACGGGATCCATGAAGAATTGTGCGGAAGCAGGGTCTGAGGTTTTTTACTCGACCTCCGATAATCCGAAGAGAAAGTATAAACACACCTGGGAATTAACCAGAACTCAGCGTGGTCATTACATTGGCATAAATACCAACAATGCGAACCGACTGGTAAAAGAAGCGGTGGAAAATGAAGTAATCGAGGAACTGCTTGGATACGCCTCCATCAGGACTGAGGTTAAGTATGGGAATGAGAACAGTCGAATTGACCTGTTGCTGGAAGGTGGCGATTGCGGATCGAACTGTTATGTAGAGGTCAAGAGTGTCACCTTGCTGGAATCACCATTTTCCAGTGGCCAAGGGTTCTTTCCAGATGCAATCAGTGAACGAGGTCAAAAACACATAAGAGAATTGAGCCAGATGGTTCAGGAAGGGCACAGGGCGATATTGTTTTTCTGCGTGCAGCATTCAGGTATTCAGTCGGTTTTTCCGGCTGGACATATTGATTCGAGTTATGCGGAATTGTTAGCAGAAGCTGTGGCTAATGGCGTTGAGGTGTTAGCGTACAAATGCCGAATGTCGAACCTGGGTATACGACTCAGTCACACAATACCTTTCGGATTAGGTCCATGAACAAGAGGTTGATGATCATTGTCATATTGATCGTGCTGATGCTGTTGTCGGTATTAAGCCTGGGCACAGGCGCGGTTTCAATTGGTCTGGCTGATCTTATCGGCGGTCGATTGAGCAGCACTGAATACCAGATTCTTATGGACATTCGGTTACCGCGGGTTCTACTTAACATCACAGTCGGTGCCGGGGTTGCGACCTCTGGTGCTGCAATTCAGGGTCTGTTTAGAAATCCTCTGGCGGACCCTGCATTAATTGGCGTATCCAGTGGTGCAGCCTTGTTTGCTGCCGCATTTCTGGTGGTTGGATACCAAAGTGACACGTTGAGAGACCTGGGACTGTTGCAGGTCGGTGTTTCAGGTAGTGCCTTTGCTGGCGGATTGCTGACAACCTTTCTGGTATTAATGGTTGGTCGCAGCAGTAGTTCGATTTCCAATATGCTACTCGCTGGGATCGCAATTAATGCCGTGGCACTGTCCGGTGTTGGACTCTTTTCGTTTGTGTCATCGGATTCTCAACTCCGGTCTGTTGCCTTTTGGGCGCTGGGTAGTTTTAGTGCGGCTGACTGGGAAATGGTGGCGGTTTCAGCTCTCATCCTGCCGTTTTTATTTCTTATTTTTCTCGAAAGCAAAAAGCTCAATGCAATTACACTGGGTGATCAGGAAGCCTCGCATCTTGGTGTATTTGTGCCTGGATTGCGCAGGCGGGTCATTGTCTATGCAGCGATAATTGTAGGAATTGGCGTATCTCTGGTGGGTGTTATCAGTTTTGTGGGGTTGGTTGTCCCTCACCTCATCAGGCTGAGTCTCGGCTCCAATCATGTCACCTTGATCCCTGGTTCGGCGTTACTGGGAGCGATCCTGGTTATGCTGGCAGACGGAATCAGCAGGACCATGTTTGCACCAGCCGAGTTACCGGTGGGCATATTAACGGCAATTGTTGGTGGACCGTTTTTCATCTATCTCATTGTGAACCAGAAAGAGAGACTCGGAATTTGAGCGTTCAGACTAAAAACTGTGAATTTTCGATCGGTGATACGCATCTGGTGTCCGGGGTCTCTCTTTCAGTAACAAATGGTGAGGTGGTTTCACTGATCGGTGCAAACGGCGCAGGCAAGTCGTCACTGCTAAAACTGATAAGCGGGGAGTACACCGCTACCAGAGGTAATGTATTTCTGGATGGTGAAATCATCGCCGATATTGATCTGGACAGGCGCGCAAGAAAACTCGCGGTCCTGCCACAACGATCGATGCTGGATTTCCCGTTTCTGGTACACGAAGTCATCGAGATGGGTCGATATCCTCAGATGACCGGAATACAGACTGATCGAAAAGTAACCTCAGAGGTTGTGGCACGACTTGGTTTAGATGATCTGAGTAACAGAGTTTTTACGACACTCTCCGGTGGTGAACGACAGCGTGTTCAAATCGCTCGCGTCCTTGCGCAGCTCTGGGAACAGCCTGAAACAGCAAACTATCTGTTTGATGAACCCACCGCACCTCTCGATCTGGCTCATCAGTTAGAGTTTTTTAAGCACATGCGGTCGTTGGCTGAAAAGGGTTCAGCTATCCTGCTGGTCGTCCATGACATCAATCTTGCTGCAAGATTTTCGGATCGATTGATCCTGTTAAAGGATGGAAAGCTGATTGCAGACGGCGTACCGGAGGGAGTGATTACAATAGAGAATATGAAGCTGGTGTTTAACGTTGACGTTAATATTTTGACTTCAAATCCGAATCAAGCGGTGCAGATCACCTATTAACCATGGAAAACATGTAGCGTCAGAGGTTGTGCTCAGCTTCGTCAAGCAGCTGAGACTTCAGGTTGGGATCGAGATCATTTCAGTGGATATCTAAAAAAGCAGCCTGAAGCGCATAGAGCAGTACCCGATTTGCCCTGAATCCTCTCGCTTTCACACTTTGATAGAGGTCAACCGGACCGCTGTCAACTAGTTGATTCCTGTTATGCGTGCTGATGGCGCGCAGCCATCGCACGGAAGTTTGCCTAGATTTTTTGTTCTAGAAGTTCGTCTTGCACGGTGCCTAGTTTTTTTATCCCTTATTTAGCATAGATGACCGGTGGCGACTGGCCGGTACATTTAAGACATAATTGCCTGATGGAGGTCCTATCGACGATTTCAACCAGGGGTTTTTTACTCTCTCGTCAATGGCACGAGTCGAGCAGTGGACAAGATCTGGTTTTTTGGCTTGCCTCGGATGATGGTCCGGTCAGGTTGGTATTTGAATCTCAGGAGTCGGTACTGTTCGTAGGGCAGCAGGATTTTGTGCGCGTTACAGACTTGATTGATTCGCTGGGCAGGTGGCGCCATGCGGATGTGAATTTGCTGGGGTTTGATAATCAAGCCATTGTCGCGTGCTATTTCCCGTCGCAGCGTGGGCTGAATCTTGCCAGAGCAGCGCTTAGATCAGAAGTAACGATGTTTGAAGCCGACATACGGCCTACCGATCGATATCTGATGGAAAGGTTTATCACAGCCGCGATTGAGGTAGAGGGTGAGTCGGATACTCATAACGGATATCGTGAATTTGTTAATCCTCGTATCAGGGCGACTGAATATACGCCTGATCTAAAGATTGTTTCTCTGGATATAGAAACGTCGTACACGGAGAACACGCTTTACTCTATTGCTTTGCATGGCACCGGTATTCAGAGGGTTTTCATGTTGGGCAATGACAAACCTGAGTTGGACTATCTCGAATTCCTGTTAGATGAGAAGACTGTCATTCAAAGATTTCTCGAATGGTTTCGGGAGATCGACCCCGATGTGGTGATCGGATGGAGTGTCGTCGCGTTTGATTTGAACTTTCTGCAAATGCGCTGTGATGCATTGTCGATACCTTTTCGGCTGGGACGGGCAGATCAGACAGTTCAATGGAGAACAGCCGCGCAAGGTAGCGACAGGAATTACGCGCTGGTACCTGGTCGGGTTGTTTTAGATGGTATCGAATTACTGCGTACAGCAACGTACCAGTTTGAGAGTTTTTCGCTGGAATTTGTTGCCAGAGAATTACTCGGCCGCGGCAAGCTGATTGAGGATGTAGATGAAAGAGCCAGTGAAATTCAAGATCTGTTTGCGAATAACAAGACCCAGCTGGCCAAATACAATCTTGAAGATTGCGTTCTGGTTTCCGAGATCTTTGCAGCAACCAACTTGATCCGGTTTGCGATCGAACGGAGTCGATTGACGGGTTTGGATCTTGATCGACCCGGTGGATCCGTTGCAGCGTTTGATTTTCTGTATCTACCCAGATTGCACCGAAAAGGTTTTGTCGCACCGGTTGTTGAAGATGAGTCAGGTGTTGCTAGTCCGGGTGGATATGTACTTGAATCTCAACCGGGCCTGTTTGATAACATCATCGTGCTCGATTTCAAAAGCCTGTATCCAAGCATTATTAGAACCTTCCATGTGGATCCTCTGGCAATGATTGTGGCCGGGAACGAGGATGATCCCATACCTGGTTTTACTGGTGCCAGGTTTTCGCGTGCTGATTTTATCCTGCCAGAGATCATTGAAGAGCTGTGGGCTGCCCGTGATGGTGCAAAAAAGTCTGGAGAAGCAGCCTTGTCTCAGACCATAAAAATAATAATGAATTCCTTTTATGGTGTCTTAGGGACAACGGGATGCCGGTTCTTCAATCCAAAGCTGGTGAGTTCCATTACCCTCAGAGGTCATGAGATTTTACAGAGAACTCGAGACCTGATTGAGGAGAAAGGTTTTTCAGTTATCTATGGCGACACAGATTCTGTTTTTGTTCATCTTAGCGAAGTTTCATCGGACGAGCAGGCTGATGCGATTGGCAGATCTTTGACGACTTACCTTAATCAGTGGTGGACAGATCATCTCCTCGATACGATTAACGTAAAAAGTTATCTTGAAGTCGAGTACGAAACTCATTTCAATCGATTCATGATGCCGACAGTCAGGGGATCGGAAAAAGGAAGCAAGAAACGCTATGCCGGGTTGGTCACGAGGGAAGGCAAATCGCATCTGGTTTTCAAGGGACTTGAAACCGTACGCAGTGATTGGAGTCGACTGGCAAGGGAATTCCAGCAGGAGCTGTATCGAAAGATCTTTATGGACGAACCCTATGAATCATTTATAAAGGAAAGTGTTGAGAATGTCAGCAGCGGATTATGCGATGATAAATTGGTTTTGCGAAAGCGAATAAGACGCAAGTTGTCGGACTATCAGAAAAACATACCGCCACATGTCCGGGCCGCAAGAATCGCTGAAGAGATCAGAGCCAGTCGAGGGTTGAGCAGCATGTTTGGTAGCGGAGGATGGGTCGAGTATCTGATGACTGTAAACGGGGCTGAACCAAAGGCCTATATGAGTTCTAGAATCGATTATCAGTTCTACATTGACAGGCAACTTGCCCCAATCGCCGATGCCATCCTGTCCTTCAAGTCAACGTCACTGGCGGAACTCACCGATCGTCAGTTAGGGTTGTTTTAACTCGGTGATCGCTTCAGCATGCAGACGTGCACCGAAGTTCGAAACCAGCTTTGAAGCCGATCTGTTGGCAAATACGGTTGCCTGTTCAAAAGACTGACCCTGACTGACAGCGTAAAGAAACGCGCCTGCAAACATGTCTCCTGCACCGGTTGTGTCAACCGCATGGGTCGGCGTTCCTGGAACAGCTGCCTGTGTGGATCCGTCATACACCATGGCGCCTTCCTTGCCGCAGGTCATGGCCACTTGATTACAGACCGTCTGTAGTTTCTTAAAAGCTTCCTTGGTACTTTGGCTGCCGGTCCAGATTTTTGCTTCATCCTCGTTGCAGAAGATAAGGTCTACTCCCCGTTCGGCAAATTGATCAAAAGACTGCTGGAAATTCTCAACTATTGCCGGGTCCGACAGTGTCAGGGATACCACGACGCCAGCTTCCCTTGCTATCTCCTGAGCTTTCAATGCCGCGTCATAGGCAGTGGGTGAAGTAACCAGGTATCCCTCAATATAGAGGTATCTGGAATTACGAAGAGCATTCTCGTCTAACTCGTCGATGGACAGTTCCCGACTGATTCCAAGGTGAGTTGTCATCGTGCGTTCAGCATCCGGCGTCACCATTGATATACAGTGACCAGAGTGGCCAGATTCACAACCGTTATTGAGATTTGTATCGACGCCTGCAGCTCGCAGATCCTGCATGAAAAAATCTCCGGTGGCATCATTGGCGACCTTACAGCTATAGAAACTGCTTGCACCAAATTGAGCGATCGCGACCAGCGTGTTTGCTGCTGAACCGCCACCGGACTGGTGAATGACTTCGTACTCGTGTTTTTCTTCGAGCAAGTGAATGAGGTTGATTCGTTCTTCTTCTTCGATAAGCGTCATGACGCCTTTCTGCAGATCGGCCAGACCTATAAAAGCATCGTCGATTTCATATTCGGTATCGACCAGGGCATTGCCGATGCCATAGACATCGTATTGCTTCATGCTTGCCCCGCTTTGATTGAAGCAAAAGCTATCTCTGCCGCCTCGAGAGTTTGTTGAAGATCGTCGTCGCTGTGTGCAGAGGAGACGAACCCGGATTCAAAAGGGGATGGTGCCAGGTTGATGCCACTGGCTAACATGGAATTGAAAAACTGATTGAACTGTTTGGTATCGGCGTTCATCACCTGGTTGAAGCTGGTTACCGGATTGGCTGCGGTGAAGAAGAAGCCGAACATCCCGCCGACACAGTTTGTACTAAACGCTATCCCCGCTTCTTCTGCCAGTTTCTGCAGACCGCTCATCAGGCCTTCCACCTTTGTTGACAGTGCTTCATAAAAACCAGGTGATTCAATGAGTTCAAGCGTTGCAAGACCAGCCGTCATGGCGATGGGATTACCAGATAAGGTGCCAGCCTGATAGACCCCGCCTAGAGGGGCAACGACACTCATGATGTCTCGTTTGCCGCCAAAAGCGCCAACAGGCATGCCGCCGCCGATGACCTTGCCCAGGGTCGTAAGGTCCGGCTTGATGTTGAAAAGCCCCTGTGCGCCATCGAGAGAGACGCGAAAACCAGTCATGACTTCATCGAAAATAAGCACTGATCCATACTGATCACAGACCGACCGGAGCGATTCAAGAAAACCTGTAACAGGCGGGACACAACCCATATTTCCTGCAACCGGCTCGACAATGATGGCAGCAATGCTATCGCCCTCTTGAGCAAAAACCTGTTCGACCTGGCTGGCGTTGTTGAATTCCAGCGTAATTGTGTGCTCAGCCGTGCTCTTGGGTACCCCAAGGGAATCTGGTTCACCCAGGGTCAATGCACCGGAACCCGCTTTAACCAGGAGTGAGTCACAGTGGCCGTGATAACAGCCTTCAAATTTAATGATTTTGTCCCTGCCGGTGTAACCGCGTGCCACCCGTATTGCGCTCATGGTAGCCTCGGTTCCGGAACTCACCATTCGGATCATTTCGATATAAGGCATCAATGTGCAGATCTTGTTAGCCAGGATGGTTTCGATTTCTGTGGGTGCCCCAAAGCTGAGCCCGTTCGCCAATGCGGCCTTAATCCTGTCGATGACCTGTGGATTGGCGTGTCCGACGATCATCGGACCCCAGGAGCCGACATAGTCGATGTAGCGGTCCTCGTCCTCGTCGACCAGATGGGCGCCGTGGCCCTTCTTGAAGAATACCGGTTGACCTCCCACACGTTGGAAAGCGCGGACTGGCGAATTAACGCCACCGGGCAAAATCTGTTGTGCGCTCTCAAATAAAGTCGTAGATCGAGACATACTCGTTTGATTCTCGTAGTAAAGTTGCGCATTCAAACATTCATCTGTATTGGATTCAATTCGCAAATCCGTTGATGTTTGGCATATGAGTCGGGTTCTTTTCAGTTATGATGCCAGAACATGCGATTTGGCACATGCTGACCCATCCCCATACGGCGTCCGTTTTTGAGAGAATTTCAGGTATGGCGTTGAGCTTTATCAACCGCGGTGATTGAATCAAAGCCATGGGCAATATGGGCTGAAATTGAAGCCGCCAGGGTTGAACCGGATCCGAGATAATTATGTGGCAACCGTTCCCACAGCCGTTCCTTCACCTCCCCGGTGTCTTGGGGAGAACTTCCATCGAACAGCGCCATCGACTAAATTCACTTTAAGTGTAGAGCACTGGCAGATTCTGTTGGCTTATTGATAGTAGGATTCGATATCTTCCCGGGTGATGATTCCGACCACTGAATCTATCATGGGTGCGCTGATCCGGTTCACATAGAGTGCCTGAAGACCCGATTCCTTAATGGCGTCGAGAGCTTCGGTCAGTGTGGCCTGCAGAAGAATAGACGTGACATCCTTTCTCGTTGCAGGAATTTCGGCCAGATCAATTTCGTCCTGTTCCGCCGTTTCGAGAAAAGTCATGAGATCGAGAGTTCGAAGAATGAACGCAGGACGACCCGTCGTGTCGTTATCGACGAGTAACCAGGTGGGTTTGTCCTGGATTACCTGATTAGCTTCCTGTGTTGTGATGGTTGTATTCACACGCTCGAAACTGCGGGACATGATCGAAGCCACTGATTCCCGGTTTAGTGTCATGGAAAGTGGGTTTTGTCTGAACTCCAGTCCGAGAATCCCCATCTGGGTTAAAAACACTGACTTGACGTTGAATATCTGGCTCGCAGTCAGATTGGCGATGATGATGACCAGCATGGCTGGCAGAATGATATTTGGATTATGAGTCAGCTCCATTACCGCCATGAGTGCTGCCAGCGGAGCCTGTAATACCGCTCCCATCATCGCACCCATGCCCAACAGAACATAAAGGCCAGGCGCTGCAGCAAGGTCAGGAGAGAATGCAGCACCAATAAACCCAAGGACACCACCTGCAGTAGCGCCAATAAAAAGAGTCGGTCCAATTAATCCGACCGGAACTCCCAGGGCGATGGTCGTTGCGGTTGCGACTAGCTTACAAGCGCAGGCCAGTAACAGAACGGTTATAGCCAGTTCACCGGTGTGGGCCAGATTCACGGTATCGTATCCAATGCCCAGAATTTGTGGGCTCAATAGAGCGAGAAGCCCTGTGATGGCACCTGCCAGCAACATTTTGATCCAGTAGGATGCCGGGCTCATCAGGTAGACGCGTCGAATTAAGCGAACAAAAATTGCAGCCAGAGTGCCAATGACGACACCCTCAAGAATCAGGAAAGGCAAGTTATAGAAACTCTCCATGGCAATATCTGACGGCACATTGAAAGCGGCGCTGTTGCCATAGACCAGCTGATTGATCAATGTTGCAGTAACAGCCGCCAGGATAACTGGAATAAAACCAGCGACGGTATATTCCATGATGATCACTTCCATCGAAAAAATCACACCGGCGATTGGCGTGTTAAATGATGCGGATATGGCAGCAGCTGCACCACAGCCGACCAGAATCCGAATGCTGTTATTCGGAAGACGTAGAGACTGCCCGAGAAGGCTGCTGCATGCTGCTCCCAGGTGTACTGCAGGTCCCTCTCTGCCACCTGAATGACCTGTTCCTAGTGCAACAATACCGCCGATAAACTGTATAAGGGCATTCCGCCAGGGTAGATATCCCTGGTGCCTGGAAAGTCGTTCCAGCACATGAACGACACCGACGCTGCGGCTATTGCCTTGCACAAAGGTAAACAAAAGTACCAGCACGACGCTTCCCGCGACCGGGAGCACAAAAAGTGAGGTTAGCGGCAGACTCTCAAAGTGCTCGAAGTTTTCTTCGAGAAAGAATGAGAGTGGCAACTCGATCAGGCTTCTGAAGGCAAGAATGACCAAACCGGTCACGATGCCAGAGAAAATGCCAAGGATGGCGAATTGCGGAATAGAATCGACTGAGGCCAGAGCTCGCCGAAAACCGCGAATAGAATAGCTTGAAGGTAATCTTGGGGGCACGTAGCGGATGCCTGATTCGTTATCGGCAGCATATTCCAAGGGCATACAAAGATCGACCTTTGTTGGAAGAGAATGCTTGAAAAAGATGTTATTTAGCAATTTCTGGTAAACTACACGTCCTTTTTTTCAGAATCGGCGCATATTTTGACCGCGGTAAAGGGCAGTAAACAATACAAGATGGTGGTCGTACCTTACCGGCCTTTGTATAAGGCTGGTATCTTTCTGCTGTGTCTTGTGACCATTACAGCTTTTAGTTGGCTTACCTATCAGTATGGACTGAGAGAAGGACTAGAGACAAAGATCGAAGTCGTCAATGAGCGGGATGAAATAAAAGAACAGCTGGCTCAGAGTGCTCAGCTGGTGCGGCAACTGAGACAAGACGTTGCCGAACTCAAACTGGGTGGGCAGGTTGATTCCAGGGCAAATGAAGAAGTAAGACTGACAGTAGAACAGTTGCAGGATCAGATTGCCGAGTTAAATGAGGAAATTCGGTTTTATAAAGGTGTTATGTTACCCAACGTTGGGGACAAGGGATTGCGAATAGAGCGATTGGATATGAAAGCATCAAACGATCCAAACAAGTATAACTTCAGTCTGTTGTTAACCCAGGTAGTGGAAAAACACGAGTATGTTCAAGGAGGTGTCGAGATTAATCTTCTTGGTCAACAAGGCAGTGGTGAAAAAAAACTCTCATTGGATGAACTGAGTGCTGACAACCAGGAATCAATCCGCTTCAGGTTCCGGTACTTTCAAAATATCGATGGCGAACTGACCGTACCGGATGGATTTGAACCACAGCAGATTATGATTGTTGCCAGGTTATCTGGCAGAAATGCTCAACTTCTCGAAAGAAAATTCGACTGGCAAATAGATGGGGACTAGTCATGGCTCGAAGAAAAAACGGTGCCGGTTCTGGCATAACGCTAATCGCAAATAACTGTGAATTGTCCGGGGATGTGCATTTCAGTGACGAGTTACAGGTAAACGGCACGATCAAAGGCAATATTTTTGGAGTCGAGGGTTCGAAAGCAGTCATCGTTATCAGCGAGAAAGGCAGGGTGAAGGGTGACATACGAGTACCCAATGTTATCGTTAATGGAAAGGTGTATGGTGATATACACAGTGACAAGCATATTGAACTTGCTGCCAAGGCTGAGATTGTAGGTGATGTCTACTACCATCTGATTGAGATGGTTAAGGGCAGCCGGGTCGACGGCAGTCTGGTGCATGCCGGGAGTGGTAAAGAACCGAAGACGGAATCCAAAGCCCAAAGTAGTAAGCGACCCACCGAAGTACCTGCTGGAGAAAGAACGGTAGGTTCGACGTCCAACGTCGCGACTGTAAAGAGTAAATCTGCCTGATATTAGGTATACCTTGATTTTAAGAGATCAGATCCCATATTTAAGTCATGACTGACACACCTACTACATTTGTTCCTGTAATCATGACGTTCACCGATCATGCGGCGAGTAAGGTGAAATCTCTGATTCATGAAGAAGAGAATGAGAACCTGAAGTTGCGGGTATTTGTTACTGGCGGTGGTTGCTCGGGTTTCGAGTATGGGTTCACATTCGATGAAGATGTTGAAGACGATGACACAACAATCGAGAACGCGGGTGTAACCTTGGTTGTTGATGCGTTGAGCTATCAGTACCTTGTGGGATCAGTAGTAGATTTCAAGGAGGACCTGCAAGGATCAAGGTTCGTCGTTACAAACCCAAATGCAACCACGACCTGTGGTTGCGGTAATTCTTTCTCAGTCTAAGAATTCCCCTATTCAAACGAGCCGGATCCGATCTTGGGTGCTGATGCGTAGCGAGTGCTACCAACGACTGATTCAAGGTGCGCCAGAAACGGTCGGGTGAGTTGTTTGAACTTGAGTAGATTCGATTTTGAAATCGGTTCAGCCTTTGGTAACTTCACTGTTCGTGGATTTCTGTGTACGCCATTCACTAGGAATTCATAATGCAGATGTGGTGCAGTTGCCCATCCAGTGGCTCCGACATAGCCGATTGTCTGACCTTGTTTTACCTTCTTGCCCGGTCTGATTGATTTGGCAAAAGATGAAAGATGTAAATATTTTGTTTCATATTTTTCACCGTGTCGAATAACCATGTAGCGACCGGATGCGCTGTTTTGTCGCGCGATTGTAACCGTACCATCACCTGATGCGAGAACAGGCGTACCCCGGTTAGCGGCGTAGTCTATTCCTCGATGAGGCATGACTCGTTTATGTATTGGATGGAGTCGTTTCATGTTGAAACGGGAACTCACGTGAGAAAAATGCACAGGATCTCTTAAGAAAGCCTTGCGCATGCTGCGACCTTCAGGTGTGAAATAACTACTTCGACCGTTTTCTTCAAACAACACCGCCGTGTAGGTCTTGCCGAAATTATTGAATTCGGCTGCCAGGATTTGACCTTCCCGGACCTTTTCACCGTTGACATAAATATCTTCGTAAAGAAGCGTAAAGGTGTCTCCTTGCCTCAGATCAAGTGCGAAGCTGATATCCCATTGAAAAACGTAGCTGAGCTCCATGATGAGATTGTCTGATAGACCCNCTGCCTTGCCTGCGTGGTACAGAGACGNNTTGTCTNCCGTAATCTTTGCCGATTTGTATGAAATAAGAACCTCGGGCTCGAGNAAATCCCAATTTAGATCGAATCCATTGTCGGATCGACTGACAGTCAGTTTNTTCAGCGGAGTTTGTTCGTATAATAATGTTTNCAGATCACCGTCGGGGCCCATCTCGAATCTCAGCGACTGACCTGGCTTGATATTTCCAAGGACAGCAACCTTTTTGCCCAAAGACATNATTTCCTGTAGTTCCGCAGCAGAAAAACCTGCCCGCTGAAAAATCATTGAAAGGCTGTCGCCCGGTNGTATANGGNCTTCTTCCCATCTGCGNTCTGCTGGTCTGGTCGGTGTTGGCGCGATTTCAGCAATGGTTTCATCAGNAATGGTTTCAATTGAAAGAGAAACTGGCNCACTGNTGACTGAATCAGGTTGGGTCTCAGGGAGTANACNGNTCAGCAGCAGGAGCCNTAGCGTCAGGATGGCAGCGANTCTCAAGTTNGATTGNGGATATTTATNCATAAAGCATGNTGCTACANGTGTTTTTTATTGTTAATTATTATAAATTNNTNCTAAGTNTATAAAAAATATAGNTTTAATGAAAGAATAACTGAATTGTCAAACATTTATAGTNATCNAAATNTATCGATTTANTGCATTTCAGTGNGNCAGCNGAGACNTTAACTGGCAGGAATACAAAATTCGGCTTGAATTTCGTTTCACTTGATGTATTTTGGCGCCTGCTCAACCTATGTNCTATTCAAAAAAGGGATAGAAAGACTACATGAGGNAAACGGAAATTTGAAATATAGTTTTAACAATATTNGCGGTACAGGATCGTGACGGTAACCAAGAATCTGTTAGAGCATCTCAGGTCTCTGGGGCTTATTGCGCAGGTAAGCAGTGAAGAGGAACTTATTGAGCATTTGTCTACAGGGTCAAGGACGGTTTACTGTGGCTTCGACCCGACTGCCGATAGTCTGCATATTGGTAATCTGGTGCCATTGTTGGCATTGAGACGGTTTCAAATGGCAGGTCATCGCCCCATTCTTCTTGTTGGAGGGGCGACCGGCATGATTGGTGATCCGGGCGGTCGTACAACCGAGCGTGAGTTGAAGTCTACCTCTGATGTCAAAGCTCACGTCGAAAAGATTCGAGTACAGGCCAGTCGTTTTCTGGAGTTCGGAGATGGGCAGAATTCCGCCATCGTTGTGGACAATGCTGAATGGACTGAAAATCTGACTGTAATAGACTTCCTGCGGGATGTGGGTAAGCACTTTAAAGTCAATTCGATGATTCAGAAGGAAACCATCCGGCGACGCCTGAAAGATGATTCCTCGGGCATCAGTTATACGGAATTCAGTTACCTGATTTTACAGTCCTATGATTTTGTTGTGCTCAATGAGCGGTTTGGCTGCAGTATACAAATGGGTGGGAGTGATCAATGGGGCAATATCACTTCGGGAATAGATCTTGTTCGGCGCATGAATGGTGAGCAGGCTCATGCAGTTACCTATCCGCTGATTACAAGTGCCGATGGCACGAAGCTTGGCAAGAGTATGGGTAATGCAGTCTGGATTGATGCAGAGAAAACATCACCGTACAGTTTCTACCAGTTCTGGCGGAATTGTGCTGACGACGACGTGATGAACTACCTGAAGATATTCACCTTTCTGGATTCTGAAGAATTAAGTCGGCTCAGCGCGGCTCACAGTCAGGATCCCGGGATGAGAATTGCACAGGTTTCACTGGCTCAGGAAGTCACGAGGCTGGTGCATGGTGAGGAAGGTGTTGCGGCGGCTGAAAGAATCAGTGAAGCATTGTTCACCAATCAACTGGCGAGNCTGTCAGAAGNAGACNTGCAGCAAGTCGCGCTCGATGGATTGCCGACCTCAACCCATGGCGANAGCGTTGGGCTCATTGAGGTATTGACTGAATCCGGCCTGGCGGTAACACCCCGGGGTGAAGTGACTCAAGGGCAGGCGAGNAAACTGATTNNAAGCAATGCNGTTTCGGTAAACGGTGAGAAAGTGACGGATGTAGACCACAAGCTGGCTACCAGTGCGGCACTNTATGGTTGTTACTTCGTTGTGCAAAAAGGAAAGAAGAATCACCATCTGGTTATGATGAAGTCTTGAGCTAAAGACTGGATGGTCTTCATGGAAATTGGTGGAGCCACGCGGGATCGAACCGCGGACCTCCTGCGTGCAAGGCAGGCGCTCTCCCAGCTGAGCTATGGCCCCAAGAAACTCTCGGCGATAAGGTATGCCTCCTTATCGTAATACTATGACTTGCTGTACTGATTTATATTACCAGTACTTAAGGCTTGCTTCGCAAGCCAGGGATCAAAATCGTGTGCGACCCCAGCGCGACCTCCTGCGTGCAAGGCAGGCGCTCTCCGAGCTGACCGGGCTGGCGCACCAGCTA
>PBRC01000064.1 GCA_002725285.1 Gammaproteobacteria bacterium
TACCGGCACTGAGCTTCACCAGAGACTATCCCAGGGTGAGTGAAGTTGTCTGGTGGGGTGTTAGATGGACCAGAGAAGACGGTTCAATTGGACTTGCAAAAGGGAGTCTCCGAAACACCTGTAATCTGGTTGAAAAAATATCACCGTCATGAGCTACAACGTGAATTGACACTTCTGTGGACTTTTGCAGGCTTCCTTCTGATGTTAATGGGAACCGTTTTTATAGTGGTAAAAGGTCTTCCTGCAAGAATATCGGCAAAAATGAATGGTAGTGCTCTGGGCAAATGGAGTCCCGGCAATACCAGGGTTCAGTCGTTATGAAATTGTGGGTTCTGGGCAACTGAATAACCACGCATTTTGTGTTGATATGCATAGATCTGTTTGGTCTTTCCAAATACTAAAAGAGAGTACTGAACTTCTTTAAATCCTTGATTCATCTGTTAAGATTTGCAGGTTTCTGGGGATGCTTCCAAAAGAAGCACTGAACTAAATGGGGCGATGGTAATTAATGATCGCAAACTCTGAACCCATGAGCCGGAATAGCAAGCATCTTTGTATATTCCACAAATTGTTGCGTAGTTGCCAACGGATATGCACCGTGTTTTCGTGCGTGTCGTTGGCTTGCTTCTACCTCGTCAACCGTGGTTGCTGAGAGTCAAGAAATTATGCACCAGGAGTCAAAATCATGAGCCAGTTGTGGCGATAGCACATGGCAATTGTGGGGTAAATAAATGCTGATTGTGAGGGAGACAGATGTCTGTCGTTGAAGAAAACCCAGTCAACAAGATGACGGCTGTTGTCGTGCGATTTGCTGGTGATTCAGGCGATGGCATGCAATTGACCGGTAACAATTTTACCGAGGCCACGGCGATATACGGGAACGATCTGGCGACGTTTCCGGATTTCCCGGCAGAAATTCGAGCACCAGCCGGTGCGACCTTTGGCGTCTCTGCGTTTCAGATCTACTTTGGTTCTGAAGATGTCACAACGGCAGGAGACGATGTGGATGTTCTGGTAGCCATGAATCCTGCTGCTCTTATAACGAATCTTAAGGAACTCGTACCGGGTGGATTAATCATCGCGGATTCAGATGCATTCACAGACAAGAATCTGGCACGTGCCGGTTATGCAGAAAATCCTCTCGAAGATGGGTCCCTGGATGCATATCGACTCATCTCCATAGATGTGACAAAACGTGTAATCGATACAGTCAAACCCTACGGACTCACTCACAAGTTTGCCGTTCGTTGTAAGAATATGTGGACGCTTGGATTAACCATGTGGTTGTTCGATCGAAGTCGTGACGTTGCTATTGAAGGACTTAGAACAAAATTTACCCGAAGCCCGGAAATTGCAGAAGCTAACATCGCGGCAATTAATGCAGGGCATGCCTATGGTGAAACTGCTGAACTGCCGACTGGAGTTGAAGTTTATAAGATTCCACGAGTGACTGCTAAACCTGGCCTTTACCGTAATACGACAGGGACCGAAGCTTTGGCATACGGTATTCTGGCGGGTGGCTTACTGTCAGAATTGCCAATAGTATTTGCCTCTTATCCAATCACACCAGCCTCTGGTCTGTTGCATTCGTTAGCGCAACAGAAACAGTTCGAGGTCATTACACTCCAGGCTGAAGATGAAATTGCGGCAGTCTGTTCAGCAATCGGCGCATCCTTTGCGGGCTCGTTAGGGGTAACTTCCAGTTCTGGCCCTGGTATCTCACTTAAGGCAGAAGCGATCTCTCTTGCCTTCGCTGCAGAACTCCCCTTGCTCGTTGTCAACACGCAGAGGGGTGGCCCGTCGACCGGGTTACCTACCAAGACTGAACAGTCGGACCTTAACCAGTCTATCTTCGGAAGGCACGGTGATACGATTCTGCCGGTGATTGCAGCTTCTGACCCTGTTGATTGTTTTGATGCAGCGATTGAGGCCATCAGGATTGCAACACAATACCGTACACCGGTGATTCTGTTGAGCGATGGCTATATTGCTAATGCTTCAGAACCCTGGCACGTGCCTGATTTTGATTCATACGAACCGTTTCCGGTTCGATTTACAGAAGAGACAGAAGGATTCTCACCTGCGAAACGAGATCCGAAAACACTGGCTCGGGTATGGGCTAAGCCGGGTACACCTGGTCTTGAACATCGAATTGGCGGCATCGAAAAGGATTATGAGACTGGTGAGATTTCCTACGATGCTGAAAACCATCAGAAGATGACAGAGATTCGAAAGGCCAAGATTGATGGCATTAGCAATGATATTCCCAAGCAGGAAGTTGCCCTGGGTAATGACTATGGTGACCTTGCCGTCGTCGGTTGGGGTTCTACCTTCGGCGCAATTCACCAGGGGGTGAAACGCTCACGGATGGACGGATTGGATGTTTCTCACATACATATAAGACATATGTGGCCACTGCCTGGAAATCTCGGCGAATTATTATCAGGCTATAAAGTGGTTCTGATTCCTGAAATGAATACTGGTCAGTTGGTGGACATCATACGAAGCAGATACCTAATTGATGCTCAAAGCCTGACGAAGATTTCAGGACAACCTTTCAAAATCAAGGAAATCGATGCAGCGATCAGGGCGCAGCTGGGGAATATAAAATGAATGCACCTAGAGCGAAATTGACACTCAAAGATTATGAGACAAATCAGGAAGTAAGGTGGTGTCCTGGATGTGGTGATTATGCCATTCTCAAAACAATCCAAAAACTGTTGCCTGAACTCGGCGTGCCCAGAGAGAACACGGTTTTTGTATCCGGCATTGGATGTTCATCCAGGTTTCCGTACTACATCGAAACGTATGGGTTCCATACGATTCACGGTCGCGCACCGGCAGTTGCAACGGGAATTAAGCTTGCTAATCCAGAATTGGATGTATGGGTTGTTACCGGTGACGGCGACGGTCTCAGCATCGGAGGTAACCACATGGTTCATGTTCTGCGTAAGAATGTGGATTTAAATATTTTGCTTTTCAACAACGAAATCTATGGACTGACTAAAGGGCAATATTCACCGACTTCGAAGGTCGGTACACGCTCACCGTCCACGCCGGACGGGTCAATCGAACTGCCTTTGGCCCCTTGTTCACTGGCACTGGGTTCAGGCGCCCGATTTGTTGCCCGCTCCATCGATACAGATATGGAGCATCTGACAAGCATTTTGACCGCGGCGCATCAGCACAGGGGTGCTTCATTTGTTGAAATTCTTCAAAATTGCCCTGTGTACAACGAAGGGATCTTTGAAGAAGTTAGGAACAAGAAAACCGCAGCAGACAACCGGCTAGTTTTGATCGACGGTCAACCCATGACCTTTGGTCGCGACAGCAGTAAGGGATTACGGTTGAACAACAAGAGACTGTCATTGGAAGTGGTAAACTTAGGGGAGCAGGGTGTAACTGAAGCAGACCTTCTTGTACATGATGAGACCAACAAGGTCATGGCACAGACGTTGATGGATCTCAGAGCACCTGAGTTTCCAGTACCCGTTGGCGTTATTTATCAAAAACCGGCGGCGGTCTATGTGACGGATATCTATTCTCAGCGGATCAAGGTCAGAGAGAGTAAGGGACCCGCAGACCTGAACGAGCTCTTAAGAACCGGGCACACCTGGATGGTGGAGTGAAATAATCATCTTCTCTCCAAAATCGAGAGAAGATGGTTGATCTCAAATGTCCTCACCAAGCGCCCTGGCCAGCCTTGACGCTTCCTCTGCTTCAACATGAGTTGATGCAATGTAGAGCATGAAAAATGGCTGCACAAACATTGAGGTGCTGTACAACATCGCCTGGCGAAGTGCTTCGGCTGAAGTTCCTCTTTTACCCACGAAGGTATCACTCAAATAACCCATCGTTTAGGGACCCAGGGTAAGCCCAATAAAAGTCATCATCAGAATATAGAACGTTGACGCAATGGCTTGCGTGCGAGGTAACCCCATGTCATTGATGGTTGATGAGGCAGGTCCGATCTACATGGGAGATGCCAGGGAAAAGATGAAGTTGAGTACATAAGCGGTTATCACACTCCAGAACAGCAGCCCGGGAGTCTTCTGTGTCTTGATTACTCATGCTTCACCTTCGTCTTATTGTTTGTGAAGCCGAATGGAAGACCGACTGGTTGTTACGATTTCTGATATCAGTCTTCAGTGAGTCAGGGGAAAGTATTTTGAAGCATTCTGATACCTTCTTGGTAAACTAATCCAAGTCAAATCAATAGGTTATCATTTCGTCGGGTGAATGTTAGTGCCCAGACAGGGTTATTCAAACGACTAAATCTCTGGATTAGAGATGCCTATCGTAAATATAATGTGACTCCTGTCGCACAGCAGAAGAGGTATGTCATGACAGATTTTGAGTCACTGGACAATGAAGGCACCATGGCAGTCATGCAGAGACATCAGTTTGATGTTACTGTATTACAGGATTACATGCAGGAAAATGTCGACGGTTTTTCAGGCACACTGACCGTTGAAGAATTCGCTGGCGGTCAGTCTAATCCAACTTATCTGTTGTCTGCGGAAGATCAAAAATATGTGCTGCGGCGCAAGCCCCCCGGAAATTTGCTTAAATCTGCCCATGCGGTTGATCGAGAATACAAGGTTCTCACTGCGTTGCAGGATGCGGATGTACCTACCCCTAAGACGTATGTACTTTGTGAAGACGATTCAGTCATCGGCACCATGTTCTATATTATGGAATATCTCGATGGTCGTGTTATTTGGGACAGCACTGAAGGCCCGTATTCACCGGTTGAGCGAGGCGCATTCTGGGATTCGGCAAACTCTGCGATAGCCAAACTTCATCGGATTGATTTTGAATCTGTGGGGCTCTCGGACTTTGGCAAGCATACGGACTATATTGCCAGGCAGTTCAAGCGATGGGGTGGCCAGTATGAATATACGAAAACGGTTGATAATCCGTACATGGATAATTTGATCGACTACCTGCCTAAAAATATTCCCGAAGATAATTCCTGCAGTATCGTGCACGGTGATCCGCAGATAGCAAATATGATGATGCATAAGAGTCGAGCCGAGGTTATTGGAATTCTGGACTGGGAATTAAGCACGCTGGGAAGTCCGTTATCGGATTTTGCGTATTTATGCCGACCTTATCGAGATGCACTGCGGCTTGCAGATCTTAAGAAGCTGGGTATCCCATCTGAGGAGGAATTTGTGGAAGCCTACTGTAGGCGCACGGGCAGGGATGGTATTGAGAACTGGGACTACTATCTGGCGTTCAATATGTTCCGTCTGGCGGCAATCCTTCAAGGCATTGCAAAGCGAGTCCTCGACGGAACTGCAGCCAGTAAACAGGCGGAACTTGCTGGCGCAGGTGCATTCAATATGTCGAAGGTCGCCTGGGCGCAGATAGACAAGAGTGTCGATCTGGATGATCTGTCGTAGTGTTGTTGTTGAGGTAGGTGCTGATTAATCTGTGAACTGGCTGAGGACTGGCATAGTCCTGTCCGATACCTGTTTGGTAAAAGCAGCAAGTCAGGCATACTATGAACAATAAATAAAAAGAATGTGGTGTGTATATGACACTTTTAGTGGTTGGTGCGGTTCTGTTCCTTTCCGTTCACATGATTCCCTCAGTCGTACCTTTGCGGGCAGCGTTGTTTAATCAACTTGGTGAGAAAGCCTATATGGGAGTCTACTCTCTGATTGCACTCGCGGGATTTGGTTTGATTATCTACGGTAAAGCATATGCGGATTTCATACCGGTGTGGAATCCACCGGAGTGGACCCGACATGTGACCTGGTTAACCATGGTACCAGCCATGATTCTGATCGGGGCCGCCTACATGCCGGGCAATATCAAACGATTTACCCCCCATCCGATGATGTGGAGTGTGCTGATCTGGGCTTCAACCCATCTTGCCGCCAATGGTGACCAGGCCAGTATCATTCTGTTTGGTGCGTTTGCTGCTTTTTCAGTGATTCATATTATTTCGGCTAATGCTCGTGGTGCCACCAGGCAGACAGAGGTCCTGCCCTTGAGCTCTGATATTAAGATTGTGGTTGTGGGGCTGGTGTCTTATGCCATCTTCGCCGTGGCGCATCCCTATATGTTCAAGGTGGCCGCGTTTTTGTAGGAACTATCTGATTGGCCCGCAATGCCTGTTACTGATCTATGCAGTCAGGTGAGCAAGAGTTGGCAAAGCCTCATTTCGTTTATTGCGGCGCTATTAGAAACTTGAATGGTCCCAGATTGGTCTGGCTCATGTGACAAGGGCGCGTTCCGTTTGACCTGATCCTGTGATTTAATACCGCCTGAGGGGGTGCCGTCCCCCTTTTTTTGCGCTTGAATGGACGTATAACTTGAAATATATGGGAACACCTCAATGGGTTTGATTGAAAAGGATTCTCCGCCAGCCGAACAGGTGGAGATTAAGACAGACACGCCGCCTTTTTCAGGTCAGCGCGTGGTGACTGACGGCAACTCGATAATCAGCAGGGTTGCCTACAAGGTTAATGGGGGAATCTCCATCTACACCATTACGCCATCGTCACCATTTGGTGAAGAAAGCGCACAACGTGCAGCAAATGGTGAGAAGAATATATATGGTGCGGTTCCTCAGGTATTCATGGCTTGTGATGAAGCCGCCGCTGCCTCTTTTGTACAGGGACTTGCAGCCAAGGGTGTCGGGTCGGCAACCTGTTCGTCATCACAGGGAATCCTTTTGATGATTCCTGAGATGTATAACTCTGCAGGTCAACTGCTGCCTATCAGCTTTTATATTGGTGCCCGTGATCTCTCGCGACATTCACTCACTATATTTGCAGGACACAGTGATGTCTACGCGGTGCGGGATACCGGTATCGCAATTCTATTTGCTGCTGATGCTCAGGAACTCCAGGACATTGGTGCTATTGCGGAAAGATTGAAATGGGAAGCCAGCCTGCCTGTTGCTGTGGTTTATGACGGATTTCTGACTACTCATCGACAGACTCAGGTGCAGGAACTTCCGGATGAGTTCTTCTGGTCATTCATGCCCCACGACAAGATGATAGAGCATAAGGATCGTTCTCTCGATCCGACACATCCCTCTATATGGGGGACTAACGAAAATCCAGACGGTTACATGCAGGGAGGTCTGGCTCAAAAACCCCACGTATTGGGTATTGATGAAATACTACCGGCCATCATGGAAGAATTCGCTGAACTCACCGGGCGCAGCTACACACCCTATGAATATACAGGCCATGCACAGGCGACCGATATCATCGTTGCTGCAGGGAGTTCGATCACGACGATACGATCCACAATCCGCCATCTGCTCAATAAAGATCCTGACCGTCGTATTGGTGTTATTAATGTCCGGGCGTTCCGACCATTTCTTATCAAGGACTTTATCGAGACGTTGCTGGAGAGTGTCGAGAGAATAGCCGTACTCGACCGGTCAATGACACACACTGCTCAGGATGAGCCCCTGTGTGCGGATGTCAGGTTGGCACTGATTAAGGCAAATCAGGGTTTTCGTGGAATTCCAAGAATAGATAAAGTACCTATCGTCACAGGTGGAATCTATGGTGTGGCTGGGAAGGATTTCCATCCGGGATCGGTGGTTGAAGTTTTTGAACACCTCGATCGCATCAGAGAGAGCGGGGAAGTCTGGACAGGGTTCACAGTGGGTGTTGTTGATGACGTGATGGGAACGTCACTGCCAGCTGTTAACGCACCTGATATTTTCGAGAATACTAATGTGAATCAGGGCCGCATCGTCGCCTATGGTAGCGATGGGACGGTCAGTATGGTGAAAGGTGCGGCACTGATCTATGCTGCACAGCCTAATCCTGAAATTGCCGATATCAGTCTCTATGTTGCATCCACGGCTGAATATGATTCCAAGAAGGCTGGCGGTGTGACGGTTTCACATCTGCGTGTCTCTACTCAACCCCTGGATGAATGTTTCGATGTTCGCACGCCAGACTACGTTGCCGTGCATCATCCGGCACTGTTGACGAAGCGAGACGGTATACTAGAAGGCATCCGCGAGGGTGGCACTTTCATTATCAATACGCCAACATCGGCTGAGGAAGTTTTTGCGACATTGCCGGAGGAATTGAAACGGGAGATTGTCAGCAAGAAATTGAATTTCTGGGTGGTTGATGCCTTTCAGATAGCCGAGGAACAGGGACTTGGTAGAAAAATAAGCATGATCATGCAGCGAGTACTGCTGGAGAAGTTTGGGTTTCTTGACCATAGTACGGCTGATGCTCTGATGGAAGAAGGCATCGTCAAGACTTTTGGTCGGAAAGGTCAACATGTTGTAGACAACAATATTGACGCTTTTAAGAGAGCCATCGTAAACCTCAAACAGGTTCCCGTGCCGGAATCCATAGATGACCTGCCTGAAGTACAGGCCGCTACAAATATTATTGCCACAACGGCAAGCACCGCGAATGTCGATCTCAGGGTGGTAGCACCGGACAGGGCAGGTTTCACGGAATCTATCCAGAATCCCGGTATGGCCGGTCGAGGCAGTGAAGTCAGGGTCAGTGCTTATTTTAATCTTGCTCGTGGTGGAGCCAGACCCACTGATACCTGGAAAGGACTGGACCGGAATTTTGCGACCCGGTTGCCGAAGTTTGAGCCTTTCAAATGTAATGACTGCGGTGACTGTGTCTTTATGTGTCCAACTGGCGGCGCCCTTGATCAGGCTATCCTGTCGGCACGTCAGCAATCCGAGCTGAAAGATCTTTCCCTGATGAAGATATTCCGCAATGCCGGACGGATCAAACAGGATGCGACTGAGGGCATGTTCGGAATGAAACGTCTGGAAGAAGACGACGTCTATGGTCTGGCAGTTGATCCGAACCTGTGTACCGGTTGTGGTGTCTGTGAGGCAGTTTGTGCAAAAGATGCCATTTATCTGGTACCTCTGGATTCAATCGATAACGATCAACTGCTGGATCAACGAAATATCCTTGATATCAGTCGTGACCAAGGTGGAGACATCGATCTGTCACTCGATTTGTCCAGAAGGCTGCACACCACGCCGGAAATGGAGAGCCTGCCTAACTACATAGGTGCCTCCGGTGCCTGTGCTGGTTGCTACGAACCTCTCTATGTGGCGAAATTTCTGCAACTTTATCCATATTCTGTAATTACGAACGCAACCGGATGCTCTTCGATCTGGGGAGCGCAGGCGTATGAAACACCTTACAGCACAGATGCGCAGGGATTTGGTGCGGCCTGGATTAATCCGCTGTTCGAGAATAATGCTGCCGTTGGTGGTGGTATTGCCCTTGGTATTGCAGCAGAGTCTGATCAGGCCGATGTCTCTTGTCAGTATGTGCTGGACGCTATTGAGGAAAGAAACGAATTGGCTGAGATGGAGAGCTTTGTCGTTCTCAAGGATCAACTGGCATTCATAACAGAATCTATCTCAGACGAGGGAACGACCCTTGCTGATCGGGTCAATCGAGCGAACCGGATTAAGGATGTGCAACTGGCAGTGTACAAGGCGATTGAAAATGCCCCGGAAGATGACGTCATGCTGATGACTCATCTTGGGTTGCTTCGCTCGACCATCACCAGCAGATTGGATAAAACCACCCTCATTGTTGGCGGCGATGGCTGGGCATTTGATATAGGCTTGCAAATGTTAATCCACGTACTTCAGTCCGAACTGAATGTCGTTGTCATGGTGCTGGTAACTGATGCCTACTCCAATACCGGTGGTCAGATGTCAAAAGCAACGCCAAAGGGGATGGACACACCCTTTGCACCCGGAGGCAAAAACGCCGCTCGTTATCCTCTGGGTATGTCGGTTGCGCAAGGCGGTAACACGTTTGTTGGTCAGGTGAATCTTGCCTTCCCGAATCACCTGATCAGTACCTACAAGAAAGCATTTGATTACAAGGGACCATCCCTTCTACTTTGTTATGTGCCTTGCATGACTGAGCAGAAGTTTGATGAAGAACTGGTAGCTGATCAAGCTCGAAAGGCAACAACTACACGATACTGGCCGTTATGGGATTATGATCCGATTACAAATACCTGGAATGTAGACAGCAACTTCGATAGGAAGCAAAGGGTTGCTAAATTTGAAGGTGATTTCATCGAGGATTTCTGCCGATTTGAGGGTCGCTTTCGCACCCAGTTTGATGCCGATGGTAATCCGTCTGAACTCCTGTTGGGACAGGTTGAAGATAATCTGAATGTATGGGATCAGCTGCGAGAGAATGCAGAGGCCAAATAAGGCTCTGATAGATGGTATTCATTTACTTCGCAGAAAGTCCAGAATTGGACGTTAACGGACAAGCTATATAAACCAGCCGACATTTAGCATTTTTCAGCGTTGTGTCTTGATGAAATTCAAGGAAAATCTGAACTATCAATGGACAATGTTATATCTAATTAGTTCTTGTCCGTAAAGTACCGAATTTGTGCGGCCGAGACTATGGGGGCAAATTGTTAGTCAATAAAATCAATCGGTTACTACATGGCAAGGACAAGAATACTTGGCACGAAGTGACTTTATGGAGACGAACTAATTAGTATGGCCACGACCATCTCCAATCTGGACTGTTCGAGAGCAGGAATGATATTCATCGAATTTTTATTCTTGTTACCTAACTTCAACACTTAATGTAAGTGGTTCAATGATGGATTGCAATTCAGGTCATTTGAAGTTCTCGAATCTGATCTGCTATCTCCGAAACATGTGCATCGCGGATGCTCATGTCAGCCAACGCAGTCTCCAGATTCAGAATATACTCAACATTATGTCCACTTGGTCCAGAGGATCTGAGGATCTGCCGGGCGATAGAAAGCGTGTCTATTGAGCCAAGATAATTTGGATTATCTTTCACTGCATGGTAGGTGATGCAGAGTGCCTGACGACCATCACGGAAATGGAGAGGTATCGCCAATCGATCGTATCCGCCCTTCTCTCGATGGTCGAGATCAGCCAGTATTTCAGACGAGTTCTCAGGATGCAGACGATAGGCTTTTCCCCAGCAGGTTGAGTTGTTCTTTTCAGTCAGCGTAACGACGCGTCCGGGTGATCCCGGGACGCCACGATGGTCAGTGGAACCCTGCCAGAATCGACGGGTCCAGCCAGTGATGTAAGCTTCTTGCGACTCTAGATATGGAAAATCTACTCGCCAGATTAGAGAGCCATATCCGAATATCCAGACGATTTCTTCATTCATGATCACTGTTGTGATTTCTAATATAGTTGACAACGTCGAGAAGACCATCCTCGTCATGTTTGCCGCATATGAAGTTTGCTACTGCCTTTAGATCGTCGTGAGCGTTGCCCATGGCAACGCCATGGGATGCCCCCTGAACCATAGGCAAGTCATTTAGCTGGTCGCCCACAGCACACACATTATCAGCTGTGATATTAAAGTACTCTGCAAGGTGGCTGAGTCCATGCCAGTTTGTAACGCGATACAGGGAGATCTCGCAGTAGGAAAACTCATTGGTTGGGTTGGGGACAATGACAGCACTGAACCGGTTTTTTGTTCACTATGTAGATGTTTGACGAATTGCCTGAGTGTGGATTCCGTATCGAAAGCACTGAGGACAAGGTAGTTGCCCTGATTCGCCAGCAGGCCTGCTGAATCATAAAACTCTGCATTGATATTAAAGTAACCCTGTAGTTGTGAGTTCCATTCGATTACGGAATCAATGACAAAATCAGCGCCAGCGTGCGTATAGGAATCTCGCTGTGCTGAAATAGATATTCCGTGTTGTCTTGCCAGTGATACAACGTGGTTAAAAGAGTCAGTGTCGAAGGAAGTCTCAGTCAGTGTGGTTTTGCCCGCATACTTTACCAGCACACCATCAAGGTCCAGGGCAATTAGTTTGATGGCTTGTGACATTCAGATTGCTGTTAGCCTCCCATTCTGTACCTGAGTTTTACAACAAATACATCCACTAGTCGATCTGTCCAGGAATCTCGCAGCAAGTCTCCAAATCCGTCGTCTGGTCTGCTGCCAAGATTGGATCCGCGGGTGTAAACAACAAACAAGTCTGAGAGGGGAGCCAATTCCCATCGATATCTGGCTTGGAAGGTCAAACGACTGATCGAAAAATCTCTTAAATCATCAACTGGGTCTCTTGTCACCTGATCGAGAGAACCGTCCCCCAGCGGAACCTGCCAACGTTTATCTTCAAAAGCCTTGATGCCTGCCCACTGCGCAGTGATTCGAAACTGCTGTTTTGCAGTCAGGAAAAGATCCATCTCGATTTTAGGCCGCCAGTTGGTTGCATTAAAAGTGGTAAAGTCTCGACCCTCATCGTGGATCAGCCAGCCCTTACTATCTTCATAGTTGAGTTTAAACACGAGAGCAAAGCGATCAGTGGGTCGCCAGTCAAACTCCAGTTTGTAGTCAACTGTGTAACCTCCATCAATATCTTCCTGGAGGTAGGAAAAACCGAGACGCGCCATCAGCTTGCGGGAACGATCAGTTCGCGCGGAGATACCGGCCTGCCAGCGACCATCGACACGGTAATCGCCGTACCCAAGACTGTCCCGGTCTTCCCACCTGGAAGGGAAATAGTTGATGTCATAGGACCATGATGCATTGTTCTTCAGTTCCATATCCTGCATGAAGAAGATACCACTGCGAGTTGACCGAAAGTCAGTGTTGTATTCCTGAGCCAGACTCAGCCAAGTATATCTGGATTTGTACTTGTGCAGGTTATACTCGTTGAGATTGTAGGAGTACTTCAAGCCAACAACATCATTACGGCGCAAGAATCCAAAATCACTGATATCCAGACTGTCATCAAAATAGTCGAATGACAGCTTATGACTGGAACCTCGCTTGGGGGTGTAGGTGACATCAAAAAAACCGCCTGCTCCGGTCTTGCTGTCAACATTTGAATAGAGCAGTTGGGCGTCCGTATTCCAGCGTCCATCTTCGGTCAGATAATGGCCGTCTACGCCGTGAACAACGGCATTTTCCTGCGGATGGCTGACCAGGGTTGATATCCAACCAATGGAGCGACGATTGCCTGTTTCCGTATCTTCATAAAGAAATCTGGCGATACCGAATTCGCGCCCATCCTGGATCACCTCAAACTCTGACCCATCCAGCAATCCTTCCAGTTTGGTGTCATCTTCGAATGCGGCCAGTACGCCATAGCGAAATTTATTTTTTTGACCAGTGACCTTAAGCGCGCCAATCAACTCACTGGGTTGATTTCTCTCGGTACTTGTCAGTTCGAAATCACCGACGTCATACAACTCCTCATCGGTTCCCGGAAAATGCTTTTGGTAAGCTCTTGAGAACAGTTCGGATGAAGTACTTTTTGGTGCGCTGCCAATTCTGCGAGTATTTATCAGCGAGGTTGGGGAACTGCTGCTGTAGCGGCTGCCTCGAGCCCGGGGTGTGGTAACAAAAATTTCCTGCCCTTCAAGAAAAAATGCTCTCTTTTCAGGAAAGAATGTCTCAAATGAACTTAAGTTTACGACGACATTATCCGACTCAACATTGCCGAAGTCTGGATTGACTGTAGCTGTCAACTGAAGGTTTGTGGAGGGTCGCCAGAAAAGATCAAAGCCAGCTTTGTGGGAATCCTGATGATCCTTAGCAACATTGTTGTACGTGCTGGCGGCGAATGGATAAAATGTGAATTGTTGCTTTGGGTTGATATTCTCAAGCTCGATTTTTTGAAGTTTTGACAGAAATACACCTTCCCGTCTGGACAGCGGCGGGTAGGCCCACCGTTCGTTTTTTGTAGCTAGCGTCCGCATCAGGCTGTAGCCCATCTCGCGAGTATTTGAATCCGACTCGGGCATTGACATCATCGACCATGGAATAAAGTACTCTGCAGCCCAACCTTCTTCGTGCTCTGAAGATGCTCCTCGCCAGGGACCATCCCATTGACTGGAATACTGTCGTTCAGGAATTACCGTTCCATCTCCCAGTGTGCCGCCAAGGTTTACACTGAAAAAGTAGGCGTATAAGCCTTTGCCGCTTGGGTCGAGGGTTATTGAGACGCCGTCGCGACTGATATACTTATCCCTGGAACTCAGCCTTGAAACCAACTGCGCATGGTCCTGTTGATTCCAGACACCGACATAGAGTCCTGCATCCGTATAGAAAAACTGCGTTCGTGTCTCGAGCGGGGCGTCAGCGAGCGTATCCGGCTGAACAATGACCATGTCGTCCTTGAAAGGAATAGTCTGCCAGATGGATTCGTCCAGCACACCATCGATGGTCATGCTGATATCAGTATCACTGATGCGGGTTAATTTTATTGATTCATCAGATGCGTTGCTCGCATGGCTATGCAGCAAAAGAAAGTTAATGACTAATAACGCTACTAATTCTCGTAACTTCCAGACAAGTGACATCTCTTCCATACTACTTTGCTGAACCAACTAAATTTAACGTTTGCCGCACCTGCTCATATTAGAATCAGGTGGGAGGGGAGCATCCCTCAATATTCGTGCTTGTGATTTCGCGGATGGCTGGTTAATGTCTTTGATCAGCGATCAGCGCGCTTTTTGCCTACGAATCGCGCAGAATAATACTCGAATTTGATGCTATAAGCCATTGAAAATTAAAGAAGTCACAGGAAATCTATATCAGTTCATCGGATTAGGGCTCATCAATGCGCTGGCTCGTTCTGGTCGTTACGAGCTTCAAAGTGATGTTCGCTACGGGGTAAAGAACCGAAATACTCTTGATTATTATCGTTGTGAACATGAGGAACCACGCCCAACAATTCTGTTTTTCTACGGAGGCGGCTGGCAAAGTGGGGAGAAGAAGAACTACCGATTTGTAGCGGATACACTAACCTATTATGGCTACAACGTGGTGATCCCAAACTATCGACTGTATCCATTGGTGCGTTTCGCGCAGATCCAGGAAGACTCGGTAAATGCGACCCAGTGGGTGTTGGAGAATGTATCTGCGGATCAACCCATTTATATCATGGGTCATTCTGCTGGTGCTCAACTTGGTGCGCTGTTGTGTCTTAACAAGTCTCTCCTGGACAGCTCTCAGGGATTGGATCAGAGAATTGGTGGCTTCATTGGCCTTGCGGGGCCCTACGACTTTTATCCATTTACCGAGGATGAACACTGGGATCTGTTTTCACCGGAAGAATCCTATCCCGATTCCCAGGCAGTTAATTTTGTACGTGTTGATTGTCCGCCCATGTACCTGTTACATGGTGAAAACGACAATCGGATAAGGAGAGGTCATTCAAAAAGTCTCATGGAGAAGGTGCAGGCTGTTGGCGGACGGGCAACTCGTGAGGTGTACTCAGATACCGGGCATGTTGACATTATCCTGCAGTTGGCCCGGATTTACAGGCGGAGCAGTCCGGTGGTAAGAGATATCGTGCGTTTTCTCTCAGACCGCTCTGCCAGCAGATTGACGAAAGCAGGGCATCAGGAGTCGACAGATGGACTGGACGAATTACCGTCAAACTAATGGGCCAATATGATTCGGAAATTTTGGTGATTCAAGCCGATATTTGATACCTTTTCAGATTATTACAGGAGAAACTCATGGCACTAAGTGAATCAAGCACAGAAGAANTGCTGGTCGAGCAGAAAGGCAGCATTGCAATTCTGACACTGAATCGTCCTGAACGGCTGAACGCCATCAGTCGAGATATGTTACAGGAATTGTCTAACAAGATGGTTGAGGCGAACCGGGANCCGGAAATTCGCTGCATTATCTTAACNGGNGCCGGAAGAGGATTTTGTTCGGGATTAGATCTGGTCAGTGTCGGGCAGGGTGGTATCGGAAGTCAGGCAGGTGAAGGCAAGGGAAGTAACAGACCACCCAGACAGTTGTTTGATTTACGAGAAGCGCCAATCACGGTGATGTGGAATATTGANACCCCGATCGTGTGTGCCTTGAATGGNGCTGCAGCCGGATACGGTATGGATATCACGCTCNTGTGCGATATCAGAATTGCTGCTGAATCCGCGAAAATGGCAGCAGTGACTGCGAAGAGAAATGTCGTTCCTGAAAGTGGTGGTACCTGGTTGCTGCCTCGACTGATCGGTTGGGCAAAAGCGTCTGAATTGTACTATCGGGGCCGTGTTGTGGATGCCCAGGAAAGTCTGGAAATTGGTCTTGTGAACACAGTAGTACCCGATGACAAACTGATGGAAACCGCGATGGAGTGGGCGACTGATATCGTTGAAAATGCACCGCTTGCTGTTCAGACAACCAANCGTATGATGCGGATGGGGCTTGAGGAATCGTACGACACTTCTGTTGATCACTTGATGGTCCACCTGGCCGGGATGTTCGCGAGCGAAGATTTTAAGGAAGGCGTAGATGCNTTCCTTGAGCGACGCAAGCCGAAGTTTACAGGCAGATNACAGGTGTAATCCGGATTGNGAATCAGTCGCAGTCCGGAATATCCTGCTTTGATTACTACACTTGAAGTCGATGTGTCCCGACAGGGACTGCACGACATTACCACCCGGGTTGTTCAACTGATCGAACGTGAACAAGTACCAGAAGGTCTCTGTACTTTATTCATACGGCATACTTCAGCAAGCCTGTTAATCCAGGAGAATTACGATCCTTCGGCGAAAGATGATCTTGAAAACTGGCTGAACAGGCTGGTACCTGAGAATGATCCCATGTACACGCACAGGTCTGAAGGCNCTGANGATATGCCTGCTCATATCAAATCGNCGTTGACNGCAACAAGTGTATCAATTCCAATCATGGAGGGGTGTCTTNCACTTGGTACCTGGCAGGGAATTTTCCTCTGGGAGCACAGACATTATCGAGGCTTGCGNAAGGTGTTGGTNCACGTTAGCTGACTCAGTCCGGCTCAGTTCTAATAAACCATGGGTGAGTGCNCCCAGGCGTCCCAGCCACCTCNNCCTGCTTNCTCACTCNAGGCCATCCATGNCCTTCCNTTCGANCAGGCAGCCCTCGCNGCTNGGGCTCATGTCCNCACTCGCTGCGGAACTACGCAAGAAGAGGTGGTNGAGACAGCTGGGACCTGNCATCGTGNCNTTGGCAATCAGAANCGGTGTCTGGTCTTNCGNGNCTATGCAGAACAACTGGTNCGACCATGGGATTCAGAGCGAANGCAGCGGAGGNNTNATCCTAACTCGACATCGGGATATCTCTGGCTGGACCATGGTGACTNTGNAGAAAACGNTTACCGTNTTTCTCGAAGATNACTAGTCCNTCCAGAAACTCAACCGGATAATCAACGACTATCTGATTCAACAGNCTGTCTCTTACNGTGAANACGGTCATATCATGGCTAACAAGAACNTCGAGTTGCGGCACCTGGATGGGNTGATCGAGTTTNCCGGCAGCAACCTTAAAGATAAGNTNGGCAGCCTGGTCCGGTGGCATCATCACATCGACTGGGATTTTCCCTTCGAACCANCGACCCAGAGTCGAGACCANTCCTCCGTTATCCCGCATTGCCATGTACCAACGCATCTGGTCAAGGATGTAAAAAACACCCAGTGCTTCGATAGGTCGATTGCGTGTCGTTGCGCCGCCTTCTTTGTCGTGGCCTCTCAAAATAAGCTCGGCTGTTTCAATGCATCTCTCTACCGGGCTGGCGTAGCTTCGAACCAGCAATGATTTTGGCAACAACCTGCCAAGGCGCAGTGCTAATTCGCGACCTTCATCAGTGAGCGGATTGAGCATATCGTTTTTACCCTCAATGAACTCCCTCGCGGAATGACGCATCAGAACCACAATGTGCTGAGCGCCATCATCAAGTACCTTATTGATAAGGCTCAGTGTGCTGTCACCAAATTCACTCATGACATTTTGTTGTCAAGACACGGTATGGGATGTCAGGAAGCTTTTTTGTAGGGTGGGCGCATTGCCGCAGCAAGTTTTGAAACAATCTTGGATTGTGTAAAAATCGCCTTGGCATGACTGAAGGTCTTAAAGCCATCATGTCCGTGATAGGAACCCATGCCACTTGGGCCAACACCACCGAATGGCAGGTCCTCCTGAGCAACATGCATGACAACGTCGTTAACAGTAACACCGCCCGAAGTCGTACGAGTTAGAACCTTCTGTTCTTCGTCAGAATCTTTCCCAAAGTAATACAGCCCAAGGGGTCTTGGATGATCGTTGATGTATTCGAGCGGTTCTTCCATATCACGATACTTTTTGATCGGCAGGACAGGGCCGAAAATTTCTTCCTTCATTACTGCCATATCTTCAGTTGGATTAAGGATCAATGTTGGCGGAATACGATTGTGTTCCTGCTGGCTGAAATCTTCATCGGCTGGATTGATCTCGATAATCTCGGCACCTTTTTCACGAGCATCATCTATGTAGCTGGTGAGCCGGTTAAAATGGCGTTCATTAACCACTGAAGTATAGTCCGGATTGTCTTTTATGTTTGGATACATTTTTTTAACTGATGATTTTGCCGCATTAACAAAATCATTGGCGCTCTCTTCAGGCACAAAGATATAGTCTGGTGCAAGGCAGATTTGTCCAGCATTCATGGTTTTACCCGCCATGACATTTGTGGCCGTCATCTCCATGTCAGCACTCTTACCGATTACAACCGGGGACTTACCACCGAGTTCCAGTGTGACGGGTACCAGGTTTTCAGATGCTGCTCGCATTACATGTTTTGCAACTGATGTAGCACCGGTGAACAGTAGATGATCAAAAGGAAGGCTGCTGAATGCACCGCCGACCTCTGGACCTCCGGTAAAAACAGCCACTTCTTCGATATCGAATGCTTCCTCGAACATTTCTTTCATCAGCTCAGATGTGGCGGGTGTGAATTCCGAAGGTTTAATCATGGTTCGATTTCCAGCAGATAATATGCCTGCTAGCGGTCCAAAAGTGAGTTGAACCGGGAAATTCCAGGGAGAGATACAGCCAATAACCCCCAATGGCTGATACTCGACTCTGGCTCTTGCACCAAACACACCCAGGGGGAACATGGCCTTACGTTTTTCAGATCTCATCCATTTCCGCAGGTGCTTCTGAGCATCTTTCAGAGGACCGATGGAGCCGTCGATATCAGTCAGTTTTGATTGTTGTATTGACCTGTGACCAAAATCCGATGCCATGGTCTCACAGAGTCTAGTTCCGTATTTGCCAAGGAGATCAATCGTTCGTGCGAGACGGTCAATTCTGACCTCGGCCGTAACCACCCCCTCTTTGATATAGGCTTTTTTCTGCCTGTTTAGGACATTAAGCATTGATTGAGTTAGATTTTCCTGGTCAGTAGTTTCGCTCATAATCAAACCTTTTTAGAAATGAGTATTGATTGTCAGGTATCGTACGGTGATTATTCAAGGGGTAACAGCATATAAGAAAGCGTCATGAAGTGTATTGTGAAGGAACAGGCGGTTCTTCAGGATTCCCTCGAAGATACCTCCTGATTTCTCCGCAACCAGTTTACTGGCTGGATTATTCACTGACATTATAATTTCTATTCGAAAAAAACTCAGGTTTCTGAAGCCGTATTCAATCAAGCCAATTGCTGCTTCGGTCGCATATCCCTTATTCATTTCACTCGACCGGATCCAGTAACCAAGGTTGGCAACAGGGTGGTCATCAATCCTGTTCAGGCCACATCCGCCGATGAACCTGCCGGACAATTTGTCATAGATCGCAAAGTTGTAGGCGTTGTTTGAGGCCCACTGACTTGCTGAGTGTTCCAGCCAGATTTTTGAGTCATTCTTTTTGTAGTTTGGATGACACCAGGGTAAGAATGGATATACCTGTTTAATGGATTCCCTTGCGGCCTCGTACAATGGCTCCATGTCGTTCTTTTCATGGCAGCGGACGATCAGTCGTTTGGTCGTAAAGGAGGTCGCGAGGCTCTTTTTTGCAAGATTCATAGGTATTTCTTAGGGCTTGACTGTTAGACGAATTCTTCGGTGGTGTAGCGCATCACCTGACACTGGTTCCACTGGTCAGGATTAAGTCCTGCCTTGCGACGCAACTCGCGTATGAACATCTCCGGGTCCGGCAACTGTTGCCAGACCGAAGGCAAATAGGTTGCACGCCTGCCGCCTTCATCGAGGATAATACCGTCTCTGCCTGGTCTGATTATTTCAAGCAGTGCTTCCTTTGAATCGACATCGAGTGGCTGTGGTTTACTTAAAATAGAAGCATGCAATTCAATGGCTCTATACTCCTCAAGAGTCAGGGGGCTGAATCTGGGATCTTTAAATGCTGCGGCCTGGGCGTTATGAGCGACGTCCAGGATCAAGGCCCGGTGCGCTTCTAGGCTGCCGATGCAACCGCGCAGTCGACCGCCGAGGTTGAGGGTTATGAAAGATGCGCCATCTTCTCTGAGCTCATCAGCATAGAGATCGAAATTAATATTGAGTTTTTCCTTGCTTTGGAATGGCTGCAGGATTGCCTGTCGAGCTACTTGAATGATTTGCTGCCGAATTGATATCGGGGTGCTCTGTTCGGTTTCAGCTGCGAAGATTACGTAGGCGCCATATCCAACAACCCGGTCATGACTTCCGGCTGTATCGCCTGAATTACGAACATCCACTTCCTGAATGCTGAGCCCCTTTTGTTTTGCAAGCTGAAGAAGGCCATTGATTGGTCGACATCCGCAGGCCTCATCTCCGGTCAGATTCGGTTCGAGATTCAGTATCTTACGCGAGGTATTTTCGTCAATCTGCTGTGCCTCCGAGTAGTTGTGGAAGTGGCTGAGATCGGAACTGATGACAATGAGTGTCTCCAGGCCTCCCCAGAGTTTTTCCAGAACACGCGCCACGTCTTGTTTGTCGGCATCTCCAACGACCAATGGCACCAGTTTAAACTGGGTCAAGGTGCGTTGTAGAAAGGGGAGATGGACTTCCAGACTATGTTCTTCTTTATGTGCCTCATCCAGATATCCCACATTCGGTAAACTGATGACGGACTCAAGGGCAGTTTTATCAACGTCGATTAAACCGAGCGGCGTTTGATATGAATCGGAAGTACAGGCGGCGATACCACGAAATCCAATGCGGTGAGATGGTCCGAGGAGCACGACTCTTTTAATATTGTTCTTTTTGTTCTCCAGCCCGACATAAAGATTCGCTGCAATTGGCCCGGAATACACATGCCCTGCATGAGGCGCAATAATTGCTTTCTGTACGCCGGTTTGCACATTTTGTCTTGCGGAAGCCAGCATCTGATCCACGGATTGACTTAACAGCGCTGGATCAGCCGGATAAAAGGTACCAGCGACTGCGGCTTGACGGATTTCACTCATAGGCATAGACAAGGCTGTATAATAATGACCATTCTAATGACTTGTGCGGGTAATAAAAGCGGCATATGTCTTCCATCCTAACCTATAATCATTTTAAGAGAGGCGGGGAAAAACCTCCATCAAATGAGGTTGCCACAAAATACTGGCATCAGATTGAAGATGAGCGGGTACAGTGTGATCTGTGCCCGCGCGCATGCAGGCTGAGGGAGAAGCAACAGGGTTTGTGCTTTGTTCGAAGCTGCATTGATGGTGCCGTTAAGTTAACCACTTATGGGAGATCCAGCGGTTTTTGTATCGATCCAATTGAAAAGAAACCCCTGAATCATTTTCTGCCCGGGACGCCGGTTTTATCCTTTGGTACAGCGGGCTGCAATTTGGCCTGTAAGTTTTGTCAGAATTGGGACATCAGCAAATCACGTCAGACGGACACGCTGGCTGATGCAGCATCACCTGAGCAACTGGCAGAGGCGGCACTTCAGACCGGTAGTCGAAGCATTGCCTACACTTACAATGATCCTGTTATATTTCATGAGTATGCAATTGATGTTGCCGCAGCAGCCAGGGAAAGGGGTATTCGATCTGTCGCCGTGACTGCAGGATATGTCTGTCCTGAACCGCGTACAGAATTTTTTAGTTTCATGGATGCAGCTAACGTTGACCTTAAGGCATTCACCGAGAGGTTTTATCATAAGATCTGTGGCGGTCACTTGAGCCCGGTACTCGATACGCTTTTATACCTGAAGAATGAGACATCGGTCTGGTTTGAACTAACAACATTGCTGATACCCGGTGAAAATGATTCGCCAGCTGAAATAGAGCAAATGAGTCGCTGGATTGTCGACAACCTGGGTACGGATATCCCTGTTCATTTTTCAGCTTTTCATCCTGATTATCGAATGACAGATAAGGGAAATACACCTGTAGATACGTTAAATCGGAGTCGGGACATCGCCAGGCGTCATGGATTACGTTATGTTTATATGGGAAATGTGCACGATGTTGCCGGTGGCTCAACCTTTTGCCCGAATTGTGACCAGCTTGTGATAGAGCGAGACTGGTACCTGTTGGGGCAGTGGAATCTGGACCCGCAGGGTTGCTGTTCCAAATGTGGGACCTGGATTGGTGGCGTGTTTGAATCGAGTCCAGGTGATTGGGGAAGAAAACGTCAGGTAGTCAGGATGAGCTAAGAGGAATCGATACAGATTTATGAGTGAACAGATATCTTCACGAAAGGATATTTTGAGCCATGTGCAGGTGCCAGGGACATTGTCTTTGGACTGCAGTGTGCTCAAGAAAGGAATCGATAACTATCATGTTGATATTCATCTAAGTGACTATTTCGTCACAACGGGGCAGGGAGTTCTCGAAGGAATTGTCAAGAAGGCGGTGGCAGGATCCAGATCGTTGATCAGCAGCTCTGACGACATTAACAATTTTCGAGAAGCTTACAAAGACATGATGACAACAACCTTGCATCGTGTGAAAACAAATTTAAAACCGGAATACATTCAGATTCTTCAGTTCGGTGTGACGAAATTTGTATTAAAGGAAATTCGTGGACAACTGGAAGGGGTTGTCCAGCAGATGGAAGAAACACTCGCTCAACAGCAATACGCTGGATCAAGAAATCTGCTGCCCACGCAAGAGAAATTCGCGCAGTTGCGCCGTAACTACGATGCGTTTCTCTATCGAAGTAATCGTGCCGCCTTTCAACTCCTGCAGCGAGAAGAGAATAGCCTGCGCGAGCTACGGAAACAGTTACTTGGTGGAAATGTTTCGGAACTAATGAACGTGATGTTCAGCCCAATGCTGGCGGCGGGAAGTCCTCAAGATATCACAATGCTGGTGGAATGCTATGGCCTCTGGCCAAAAGGTGGTGGCGGTTTTTCAGACACAAATCTTCTGCTTGAGAAGAGGCTTGGAGACCTTCTGCCGGAACTTGAAATCGGTCCTCTGAAGGCTGATGTGAAATTGGACTCATCTCAATCAGAAGTATATGACACGCTGCACGGGCTGTTCTCATCCCAGAATATCCTCGGACCCAGCGAGAATCAGGTCGAATTAGTCAGTGAAAAATTTTGCTGGTTAGAGCATCCAGGCAATGTCCGGCTTCTGTTCGACGAAACAGTTCACAAAAAATTTCTACGGTCGGTGAAAGAAAGTGATGGGTTAAAAGCACATTGGAGATTTAAGTCGGATGTGAAGAAACTGCTCAAGGCAGTAGCTGATCTTCGCAAGAAAGTATTCTCAGATATTGAATTTAGAGAAGCACTGGCTGCATATCTGCTGCGTGGCAACTGGTCGACCCAAGATCAGGAGATTATCGAGTTACCTCAGGCTTGTGCGTATGTCGCGGGAAATGATTCGAAGAAAATCTTGTCGAAAGTTGATCAGTCGAAAGTAGGTGCGAGTGCGCTAATTAAGCGATTGGATGAATTAGAAGGCGAGGTCAGTCGACAGATTAAAGAGGAAAGTGAAGAGAAGTTCCTGCAACTGCTCACAGACCTGTGTCGCTATCGTCTGCACCTGAAATACTATCGGTTTGCTCATCGCCTTCTCAATCGAATTCGGGTCATCACTGAACACCAGGAAATTCAGTTAGCCAAAGCTGGTGGGTGCCTGTATGAGTTGCTGGGATTTGATGACAATCAGGAGTCTGAAAATTCTGAACCGGAGATTTTCCACCATGCCATCATTAAAGCGGATGTCAGAGGCTCGACAAAGGTCATTGAAGCGCTGGTCAAAAAGGATCTCAATCCCGCGTCATATTTCAGCCTGCGATTCTTTAATCCCATCAATGAACTGTTAGCGATGTATGGGGCAAGTAAGGTGTTTATTGAGGGTGATGCTATCATATTGGCCATCTATGAAAAGAATAATGAACCTGAGCAATGGTATGCGGTTGCCAGAGCATGCGGTATTGCCAGAGATATACTGGATATAGTGCATTCAAAAAATGCTCATTCAAAACAGACAGGTCTGCCTGCGCTGGAGATTGGTATTGGCATCAGCTACTTGGATGAAAAACCACTATTTTTGTTTGACGAGGACAGACCCATAATGATCTCGTCAGCGATTGGCGACGCGGATCGCCTGTCATCCTGCTCATGGAAACTGCGGGAATCCTTCAAAGGGAACATGTTTGGGGTTGAGGTGCTCGAGGTGGCCGATGGCGAGATGCAAAAGGGAGAGAAGGGTCAAAACCATATTCGATACAACGTCAATGGTGTGTTACTGAACCGGGGTGGTTTCAATAAACTGACGTCTGAGATCCCTCTGAAGAAACTGAAGTTAAAGTCTGGTGGACGCTCAGAGACCATGTTTGTTGGCAAATTCCCGGATGTCAGAAACAAGGAAAGAGAACTTGTTATTCGTGAAGGCAAGGTTGCTTTATGGAAGGACGAGAAGGTAGTTGAGATAGAATCAGACCAGGTTTTCTACGAAATAATGCCTAATTCAAAGTTAGCCAGCCAGGTTCTTGAGTCAGCCAGGGCCAAGAAATAGCAATAGCTCACTAATACCTTTCTTCGGTAGTAATTTCCACGATTCCAGATTGGAATCGCCTGATCTTTTTTTCGTGCTAAAATCGCCGGTCTTTAAAAAACTGAGCTGATTTGTCAGGAGTTGCTGTGGCCAAAAACCTGTTTCAAAAAGTCTGGGATGACCATGTTGTTGGACAATTGGACAGTGGTCAGTACCAGATATTTATTGCGTTGCACCTGATCCATGAGGTGACCAGCCCGCAAGCGTTCGGCATGTTGAAAGACAAGGGGCTTCCTGTTGCGTACCCGGACAGGACGTTTGCGACGGTGGATCACATTATTCCAACGGACGATCAGAGGCGGCCTCTTGCTGATGAAATGGCCGAGAAGATGATTCAGGTGTTAGCCGATGCCACGGATGAGCATCAGGTTGAATTTTTTGCGCCTCAGTCGGGATCTCAGGGCATTGTGCATGTTGTTGGCCCTGAACTTGGTTTGACCCAACCTGGTATGACTATTTGTTGCGGTGATAGTCACACGTCGACTCACGGGGCATTCGGTACCATTGCACTTGGAATTGGTACCAGTCAGGTAAGAGATGTTCTTGCAACTCAGACTCTGGCAATGGACCCACTCAAGGTACGATGCATAAAAGTAGAAGGGGAACTCAGGCCAGGAGTTGGAGCGAAAGACGTTATTTTGCATATCATTCGCGTGTTAGGTGTTAATGGTGGTGTCGGGTATGCCTACGAATATGCAGGATCAACGATTGAATCCATGACGATGGAAGAAAGAATGACCCTCTGTAATATGAGCATCGAGGGTGGCGCCCGTTGTGGCTATATCAATCCTGATAAAACAACATTTGACTTCTTAAAGGGGACCGAGAGAGTTCCATCCGGTCAAGGATTTGAGCTATTGACTGAAAAATGGCAGTCCTATGCTTCTGACGCGGATGCGATCTACGATGATGAAGTTGTTATTAGTGCCTCGGACATAGGGCCGACAGTTACCTGGGGCATTACGCCCGCACAAGCGATTACGATTGATGAATCGACACCAGATCCGACACAGATGGAAGGCCTTGATAAGAGCCTGGTTGATGATGCACTTAAATATATGCAGATTCCCGCTAACACGCCAATTAAGGGAACACCAATAGATGTGGCATTCCTTGGCAGTTGTACAAACGGTCGCCTGAGTGACTTCAAAAAGGTTGCTGAACTTATCAAAGGCATGAAAGTCTCAGACGGAGTAAAGGCGTTAGCAGTACCGGGTTCTGAGAAGGTTGATGTGGCTGCGCGAGAACTTGGTTTAAACAAGGTATTTACAGATGCCGGATTTGAATGGCGCAAAGCAGGCTGCTCGATGTGTCTTGCCATGAATCCGGACAAACTGATCGGAAACGAGATTTGTGCATCCAGTTCGAATCGGAACTTTGTTGGCAGGCAGGGATCACCGACAGGAAGAACAGTTCTGATGAGCCCAATGATGGTTGCCGCAGCGGCCATCAAAGGTGAAATTGCCGATGCCCGTGAAGTATTTGGCCTGGAGTAGACTATGACTGGACAAGAAGTGACTAAAATTGTGGGCAAGGGCGTCTATGTTGCTGGTAACGACATTGATACAGACAGAATTATCCCTGCTCGCTTTCTTAAATGTGTGACTTTTGATGAATTGGGGCCAGCCCTTTTTTATGACGAAAGGTTTGATATAGAGGGTAATTCCAAGGACCATGTGTTGGACAAGCCAGAGCACGAGGGTGCCGGGATTCTGATATCTGATGTTAATTTTGGTTGCGGTTCGAGCAGAGAACACGCACCTCAGGCACTAAAAAAATTCGGTATCAAGGCGGTGATTGCAGAATCTTTTGCTGAAATATTTCATGGAAATTGCACAACACTGGGCATTCCCTGTGTGGTCATGCAGAAGCAGGATCGTGAGAAAATGGCTGCGCTGATCGAGTCCGATCCGGAAGCAGAAATTATTATCGATGTCGAAGAGTTGCAGGTTGTTTGTGCGAACAATAGTTTTAGCATCTCAATAAAACCATCTGCCCGGGAAGCTTTCATCACAGCTGCATATGATCCACTAGATACATTACTCGTCGCAAAAGATAAAATTGAAGAAACAGCCAGGCGATTAGGCTATTCATCGCGAGGAGAATCATAGGGAAGAAGGATGGCTAGAAAAAAGATCGAAATATATGACACGACCCTGCGAGATGGCAATCAGGGAGAAGGAGTCAGTCTGAGTCTTGGTGATAAATTGGATATTGCTAAAGCACTGGACTCAATGGGTATTGATTTTATTGAAGGCGGGTGGCCAGGTTCAAATCCGAAGGATGATGAGTTTTTTGCTCGTGTATCGTCGTTAGACTTACAGACGGCAAAGATTGTTGCATTTGGTTCTACTCACCGATCTGATGCGATGCCGTCGGATGATTTCTTTCTGCAGAAACTGGTTGCAGCCAAGGCTGACATCACCTGTATCTTTGGAAAGACGTGGGATTTACATGTTGAGCAAGCCCTCAGGGTTACATCAGATGTGAATCTGGATATGATTGCGGGTTCAATCAAGCACCTGAGGGATGTAACCGGAAAACCGGTTTTTTTTGATGCTGAGCACTTTTTTGATGGTTTCAAGAGTGACCCAGGTTATGCACTAGCCTCGATTCAGGTGGCGGTAGATGCAGGTGCGACGCGAGTTATCCTGTGCGATACCAACGGTGGCGTTATGCCGCATGAACTGGCAAACGCTATTCGAGAAGTCAGAAAGGAAATCCCCGGCATCAAACTGGGTATTCATGTACACAACGACGGTGGTCTGGGTGTTGCTAACACCTTGAGAGCCATCGAAGAAGGTGTGATTCAGGTACATGGCACAATTAATGGAATCGGTGAGCGTTGCGGTAATGTCGACCTCACTTCCATTATCAGTAATCTTGAGCTGAAGATGGGCTACCAGTGTCTCCCTGAAGGCAGGCTTCGTGGTTTAACCAATTTGTCAAAAGCTGTCTGGGAATACCTTGCGATACAGGGTCCGCTTGGTCAACCCTTTGTCGGTCCATCTGCTTTTGCCCACAAGGGTGGTGTGCACGTCAGTGCAGTTCAGCGAAACCCCAGTACCTATGAACACGTGGATCCTGAGCTGATTGGCAATTCCAGGAAGATATTGATCAGTGAGCTTTCTGGCGGCTCTAATCTTCGCGCAAAGTTGGCAAATCGATACTCAGAATTGGAGGATACTGCTGCAGTCAAGTCGATTCTGGAAGAAGTCCAGGAAAAAGAACATGCAGGATATTCATACGAGAACGCGGATGGCAGCTTTGATCTGCTTGTACGTCGGCATATTGGGAAGTATCAACCCAGGTTCGAATCTCTTTACTATCGGATCTATAGTCCATCGAACGAGGAGCACAAGGATACTGATGGATTGATTGAAGCATCAGTCAAGATCAAATCTGGTGAAGAAATACGGTTGAGTGCTGCCGAAGGAATTGGGCCGGTGGACGCGTTGAATAAAGCTCTGCAGAAAGCACTGGTTGAACAGTACCCGGTGTTGCTGGATCTGCATTTAACAGACTACAGTGTCAGAGTTGTTAACAGTACCGAGGAGACTGCTGCAAAGGTGAGAGTTTATCTGGAACATAGTTTTGAAGGTGAAATCTTCGGCACTGTTGGCGTTAACGTAGATATTATCAAGGCAAGTTGGAATGCGCTGGTTGAAGCTTATCAATATGCGTTGATACAGCATCTTGAGTTTGTCGATGAAATTGAGAAGCACCAGTCGACAGGGGATGAAAGTAAGGGTCAAAGCAAAGTATTGAAGAAACAGTCTTGATATGGTCTGGGAGCGTCGCTGGCATCCGTTACGAGAAGAGTGGGTAACTGTTACCAGTCATCGTAACTCTCGACCCTGGTCGGGTTCTGAGATTTCACAGGTGGTGACCGAACAGCCTGCATTCGATCCAGACTGTTACCTTTGTCCCGGTAACACAAGGGTGTCCGGGATTGCGAATGATTCGTACAAGGATGTATTTGTATTCGATAATGATCATCCTTCCTTCAGTCTGAAAGCACCCACTGGCCTGGAAGCGAGTCCTGGCTTTTACAGTAGCGCACCTGCAACGGGAATTACCCGTGTCGTGTGTTATACCCCTGCTCATAATCTTTCATTAGCTGAGCTCGAAGAATCAGCCATCCAAAACCTGTTTGATTGCTGGGCGAGACAAACGGAAGAACTGACCAGCAGACCGGAGATAGATCATGTTTTTGTATTTGAGAACAAGGGTGAAATCATTGGTGTTTCGAATCCTCACCCTCATTGTCAGATCTACGCGACAAGTTTTGTCTTGAAGGCGACTGAAACAGAAGTCAATGCAATTCGAAAATACCACGAGGAGCATGAGAAGTCGTTATTCAGGGAAATAATCAACAATGAATTGAATGATGGAAGGCGCGTTATTGTTGAAAACGAAGATGCCCTGGCATTTGTTCCCTATTTTGCGAGATTCCCCTATGAAACCTATGTTGTACCAAAAAAGACCCATCAGTTTATATTTGAACTCAGTGGAACCGAGCGTATGGCACTGGTTCAGGCACTAAAAACCGTTCTGGTTAAGTTCGATAATCTGTGGCAGATGTCGTTTCCCTATGTATTGACTTTGCATCAGGCGCCTTGCGATGGGGCTCAGTATCCGCAGTATCATTTCCACATTCAGATTCACCCACCATTGCGTCAACCAGGGCTGCAGAAATTCCTCGCGGGTGCGGAACTCGGTGGTGATACTTATCTTAATGATGCTTGCCCGGAAGAAACCGCGTTAGAGCTGCAGGCTCAACCTGATGTGCACTACAAGGAAGCTGGATAATGATTGGTGGATTGCTGTTTTGCGTCTTAGCAGTATGAGCAGTATTGTTACCTAAATGTAAAGGCAGTGAAGCAGGAGCGTTATTATGAAAGTTGATTCTCATCTGACACCGGATTGGTATCAAATCCCTGATCATGTCAAGAAGCTTGAAGCTGAAGGCTATGACGGGACTGGAACTGCTGAGATGAATCACGATCCGTTCTTTCCACTTATGCTGGCGGCCGAGCACAGCGAAAAGATCGAGTTGCATACTGGGATAGCCGTCGCGCTCGCGCGAAGTCCAATGATCCTGGCTAATCTCGGTCACGATCTCAATGCCTATTCGAAGGGAAGGTTTACGATGGGTCTTGGATCACAGATCCGCACTCATATTACCAAACGTTTTAGTATGCCCTGGGGGGCCCCGGCAAGGCAGATGAGAGAGCTGATTTTGGCGATGAGAGCAATTTGGTACAGCTGGTATGAAGGAGAACCCTTAAGGTTTGAAGGCGAATACTACAACCATACTCTGATGACACCGGCGTTCACGCCAGATAATAAAGAACACGGTGCGCCGCGAGTTACTCTAGCAGCAGTAGGTCCAATTATGACCCGTATTGCAGGTGAGGTTGCTGACGGTCTGATTATTCACCCCTTTAGCAATGAGAAGTACATTCGGGAAGTTACTTTACCGGCCGTGGAAGAAGGTTTAAGTCGGTCAGGCCGAAGCATGGATGAATTTGAAATCTCGTACACGCCATTTCTGATTTCTGGCAAGGATGAGGAAACTTTCGATGCAAATAAACTGGCCACAAAAAGGCGAATCGCTTTCTACGGGTCAACACCGGCTTACAAGCAGGTCCTGGGTGTGCATGGTTGGGGAGACCTGCAACCTGAGCTTAACACCATGTCTAAGAAGGGAAAGTGGCAGGAGATGGGAGAGTTAATAACGGATGATATGCTCGATACATTTGGCATCATGGGTGAGCCAGATAGTCTGGTTAGTGAGATTGTGAATCGTTACAGCGATTTTACTGATCGCATCAACGGTAGTTTTAGCTTTGTCGACACTGATACACGTCTGGACATGGCCGCTAAACTCCGAGCTGTGTAGCGAAATTCAAGGAAATTGCGGAACGAACCGCGTTACCCATGCCCACCCTCCCTCTCTCGGTAATCTGGCAAGACAGTGCTGTCCATCTGCTTGACCAGACCCGGTTGCCTCACGAAGAGAGCGTTATCGTCTGTCGGGATATCGAGACCGTTTTCGAGGCTATTCAGACATTACGGGTGCGTGGTGCACCGGCGATTGGTATTGCGGCTGCCTATGGGCTGATTCTTGGATTATCCGGATCGGTGTCGCTTGACTCTCTTGAGAAGCGCGGATCTTATCTGGTTTCCGCGAGACCTACGGCGGTTAATCTGGCATGGTCGGTCAACAGGGTGATGCAGGTGGCGCGAAAGCAGAGGGAAGGCATGGTCTCGATTGAAGTCCTTGAGAGGGAAGCAATATTAATTCACCAGGAAGACATCGCAGCTTGTCAGGCAATCGGTCGTCTGGGTCTGCCGCTGGTAGCGGAACACCCTAATCTACTGACACATTGTAACGCCGGGGCGCTTGCAGTATCTGAACTGGGAACCGCGCTTGCTCCTGTGTATCTTGCGAATGAAAGAGGACATCGGATACACGTCTTTGTGGATGAAACCCGGCCGTTGCTGCAGGGTGCCAGATTGACAGCATATGAACTGACCAGGCAAGGTGTTCCGAATACCCTGATTAGTGATAATATGGCGGCTCATGTGATGTCACTGGGAAGAGTTGATGCCGTCATTGTTGGGGCAGACAGGGTCGCCATCAATGGCGATGTGGCCAACAAAATAGGCACTCTGAATCTGGCGATTCTCTGTCGTCATTTCGAAATTCCTTTCTACGTGGCTTGCCCTTTATCGACTGTTGATCCATCAACGGTTCAGGGGAAGGATATCGAAATTGAACAGAGAAGTGCGCAGGAGGTCACTCATATCATGAAACAACAGATTTCGGCCTCGGGCCTGCAAGTCTATAATCCTGCGTTTGATGTAACACCGGCTTCACTGGTTAGTGCAATCGTGACTGATAAGGATATTGTTTATCAGCCAACTGAAGCAAAAATGAAACAATTGCTGTCTTTGTAATAAAGCATCCTGCAACCGAGATAAACTCAATCAGGCTATCGATGGAAGAAAAGTGGAACACGACACCTGGCTATTGTGATAGTGTCAAAATCCCATAATATTAGCGGCAGTTTAAACACATGGTAGATCAATGTCTGAAAACAAACCAATAGTTATCGCACTCGCTATCGTAGGCATTCTCATTCTGGGGTACCTGCTGTACTTTTTCACCTCGAAGGAACCTCAGGAACCGACGGTTACTCAACCGATTGAAATTCCTGTGCAGGAACCTGAGCCCGTTGCGCAAGAGCCGGAGCCGGAATCGGAACCTCAAATTATCGAAGAACCTGAACCAGCGCCAGTTGTAGAAGAGCCTGAACCTGCTTTTGTCTTGCCTCGACTGGATGACAGTGATCAATTAATCAGAGACGGTGCAGTCAGCCTGACGCGACATGAAGGTATTAATGCCTGGCTGGGACTGGATGAATTAATCAGGAAGATTGTCGTTTTTGTAGATAACGTCGCCAACGGAAATATTGCCAGAGAACCGGTCGCTGTCCTGGCACCGCAGACCGCTTTTTCTGCTACACCTGTCTCAAATAAATTGTTCATGCTGGATGAGGCATCCTACGATCGTTACAATCAGGTGACAAATATTCTTGTCTCGATAGATGCCCATCGCGCAGTTGAATTCTATGTTTTACTAAAACCATTGTTTCAGGAGGCCTATACTGAACTTGGCTATCCGGACGCAAAATTCGATGATGCCATATTCAAGGCGATAGGAAGATTGCTTGAAACTCCGGTCATCACTCAACCCATTCGATTAGTTCAGCCGGTAGTGATGTTCGAGTTTGAGGATCAGAGATTGGAATCACTTAGTGCTGCTCAGAAACAGATGATTCGGATGGGCCCCAAAAACACCGGAGTTATTCAGGCCAAGTTGAGTGAAGTTGCGTTAGAACTAAGATCCGTCCTCGAGGGTTAACGTTCTGATAGCGCTTTTGCCTGTGCTCGTTTTAATGGTTTCAAAATATAGTCCATTACTGTTTTCTCACCAGTCATGATATCCACGGTGGCAATCATACCAGGTATGATCGGCAACTGAGTTTCATCGGAGCCAAGATAGTTCTTGTTGGTTCTCACCCGGATCTGGAAAAAATGCTCGCCACCTTCATCCGTGATTGTATCGGCGCTAATTAGCTCGAGTACCGAATCCAGTCCACCATAGATAGAGAAATCATAAGCCGTCAGTTTAACGGTTGCAGGTTGACCCGGGTGGATAAAGGCGATATCTGCTGGTCGGATTTTTGCCTCTATCAGTAATGTATCGTTGGACGGTACAATTTCAATCAGATCCATGCCTGGTTGAATAACAGCACCGGTTGTGTTGACCAGAATCTGTTTGATGGTGCCGTCGACAGGCGATCTGACTTCAGTCCGCTTGACTCTATCTTCCAAAGCCAGGTTTGAAATTAACAGTCGGGAGAGTTGTGTCTGTACTTCGTTGAGCTCCGCCTGAGCTTCCAGCGCAAACTTCTTTCTCTGTTCTGTAATTCTCTCTTCTGCTTCAGCGATGACAGCATGGGCTTTTGGAATTGCCAGCCCATTGACTTCTAATCGACCAACTGATTCGTTTACCGCGACTCTCAGTCGCAAGAGTTCTACCTGTGAGACAGCGCCGGTTTCAACCAGCGGTTCCGTCAGCGTCAGTTCCTCTTTGGCAAGTTCTGCGTTACGCTCAAGTTTCCCTTGCTCAGCTCTTAATTCTGCCAGTGTCTGTTTGTGCTGGTTTAATTGCTGATACAAGATGTCGATACCAGATTTCAATTCAATTTTACGGGCATTGAACAGTGAGGTTTCACCATGAATCAGATCCATGTGCTCCAGTGGGAAGTCGGCTGGCGGGATAAAGGGTTCGTTTGCGATTTCTGCTTCCAGACGGGCAACACGGGCAATAAGAGCCTGTGATGTTAATTTCCCCTCGTTAAAGGAGGAGGCAAATCGGGTATCATCCAGCCGCATGAGAATCTCACCTCGCTCCACAAGGTCCCCTTCCTTGATTGCTACCTCCGCCAGTATGCCTCCTTCCAGATTCTGGACTATCTGAATCTGTGATGAGGGAATAACGCGACCTTCGGCGCGGGCGACTTCATCAACCGATGCCAGATTGGCCCAAATGATGGCGGTGACGAGGAACACGAAAGTCAGCCAGAGCATTGCATGTGCCAGGAAAGGAAGCTCTTCCACGGCTGCCGCGTAAGTGTCTGGCATAAAATCAAGATCATCCTGCTGCATTATTGACTCCGGCAAGGGCTTGCAGGACTTCATCTCTTGGTCCGTCTGCCACCAGTTGTCCTGCATTTAGAACAATTATGCGATCGGCGAGTGATAGCATCGTTGTCTTATGCGTCACCAGGATAAGGGTTTTGTCAGACATTAAATCCGTTAAATGCTGTTTAAAGATTGCTTCTGCTGTGTTGTCCATCGTGTTTGTCGGTTCATCGAGGACCAGCAAAGAAGAATCTTTAATGAAGGCTCTGGCGATAGCGACTGCCTGGCGCTGCCCGCCGGATAAATTACTGCCACGCTCTCCTACCTGAAGGTCAAATCCCTGGGGATGCTGATTAATAAAATCCAGTAAGCCGGACAGTTTAGTGGCACGAAGGACTGCCTCATCATCCGCCAGAGGTGTACCGACCACAATGTTTTCTCGAATAGTGCCATTCAAAAGAATAATGTCCTGGGGGACGTAGGTGATATTTCGCCTCAGGTCAGTGGGGTCAATCTGGTTAATATCAGTCCCTGAAATCAGAATGCTGCCTTCTTTTGGCTGGTAGAAGTTTAATATCAGTCGAAGCAGAGTGCTTTTACCCGATCCCATTTTGCCGATGACAGCAACTTTTTCGCCATCGCTAATGTTGAAACTCACATCTTGCAGTGCAAAGACCTTTTGCTCAGGGTAAACAAAAGTCACACCGTTGAAGACAACGTTACCATCGAGTTGTTTTCGGTGCAGGAATTTCTTGCCAGCTGGTCGCTCAACAGGAAGTGACATGATATTGTCGATTGCCCCATAAGCTGCCAAAGAATGGTGGTACCGGGTTATGATGCCGGCCACCTGGCCCATTGGCGCAAGGCATCGGCCAGTCAGAATCGTGCAGGCGATCAAACCACCCACACTCAACTTGCCTTCCATAATCAGGTAGACGCCAACGATCACAACTGCGACTGTAGACATTTGTTGGATAGTTTGGCTGAAGTTTATCGCGCTGAGTGACAAAACCCGAGACTTCAATCCTAACTTGGCTAGCTTTGCGTTAAATTCTTCCCACTTTCGCTGCATCACACCTTCGGCTTGAGCTCCTTTGATAGCGTCTAGAGCAGACAGTGTCTCGATTAGCATGGCATGCTTTTTCGCTGATTCAGTGAATACCTGTTGGATGACTTCCTTTATTGGGTTCTGCAGTAAGACCCCAACCATTAGAATGAGCGGTATGGCGAGTAGTGGTACCAGGGCGATGATACCGCCTATGCCAAATATTAAGGAGATAAACAGTATGACGAATGGCAGATCGATAACGGTGATCAATGTAGTTGATGTGAAAAATTCTCGAAAGCTGTCGAATTCCTGTAGATTATTGGCAAATGATCCCACTCTTGTAGGGCGTTGATCCATTTTGATATTCATCACTTTTTCAAAAGTTCTAGAGGACAATAAGATATCAGCTCGTTTACCTGCAACGTCGATGAAATATCCTCTTAGAGATTTCATCAGCAGGTCAAACAAGAAAACGATGAAAGCACCAGAAGCCAGAACCCATAGAGTCTCAACGGCATAGTTGGGAACGATCCGGTCGTAAACGCTCATAATGAATAAAGGTGTGACTAGTGCGAACAGATTGATCATCAGCGAAGCGATCAGAACCTCGGAATAAATTGCCTGGGATAGCCTGATGGTGTCCCAAAACCAGTGTCCTTTGGTATCTGCCTCAGAATCTGCTTGACTATCAGGTTTACAGAAAAGACATGTGCCGGTGTACAGCCTTTCCAGATTCGTAATATCCATTTCCTGCTCAACATCTTCCTCTTCAAGAAACAGTACACTGGCCGTGTCTTCGGTCTTATTGAGTAAAATGCAGGTTTGGTTACCTTTCAGCAAAAGCGCAACAGGCAGCACCCGTTCTGAAACGTCGGATAATGGTCGCTTGACTTCTTTTGCAATGTAACCAGCTCGTTCTGCTGCACGGACAAATAGAGATGGCGTGAGTTTACCGTCCACCAATGGTAAGCCAGCAACAAGACTTTCAGCAGAAAATGGCTTGTGGTGGAGGCGGGTCAATGAAACCAGCGCATCCAACAGTGAGTCTCTGGTGTTGTGAGACTGTAGAGTGCCTACTTGTTGAGTGACCATTAGTGGCTCTGTATATGGCGCATAGCGCAATTATATCACTTTGGGACCTACCCAAAAACTCACCCTAAGTGAGGGGTTTAGCAATGTGAATTTGTCCAGAACCCGTGATAAATACGCGTCTGTGGATATTTATCGATAAAGTTGCTTCTGTTATCGGTTTCATAAATCTCAAAGGTAATATTCGTTGCGAAAAGTACAGCTTCTTGTGAGCTTCACTAAGGCCATTGTTCTGCTGCCTGAAGCAGAGACTCCAGAATTCGATATGGCACAGTCAGCAGCCAAGCAAGGAGAGGGAGAAAATGGTGAGTTGGGCCTGGGAGCGGGCGAGCAATCAGGCCATGGAATACGTGACGACCTAAACTTTGAATCCCAGAGATCAGCATCCAAAGTCTGACAACAGAGGATGTTTGCAGGCTATGACCCGGAAGTTAAATTGAGGACTCGAAATATCAAAATGGCGTTACGTTGTTTGAGAAAGTTCATCAGGACAGCAGCTGAACACGAGTTGGATCTTGATGATACGATTCGCAGCACCGCTCGAAACGGAGGATTCCTGGACATCAAAGGGGTGCCGGAGCGTCACAATTGGTGCCGGAGCGTCACAATTAAAGTATCTTGAGTACTACTACTTTCGCAATTTTATTTATGAATCAGTATGGACCAGTAATGACCGTCGTCAGGATGCACGAATTCTCAGATTAGATCTGATCCATCGTTTCGGAAGTGACTGCAAAATTATCTTCGTTGGTGATGCCAGTATGATCAGGCACAAAATTGCTGAACGTGGCGGAAGCGTTCAGCACTTTAATGCAGAACCCGGAGAATTATGGCTGTAGAGAATCCAGGATCAGTTTCGCAAGATAATATGGCTTAACCTGGTTGAGAAAACCAGGTGGCAGGATTCATATATCACTACGATGATTCGCAGGTTACTGGATAATCAGGTGTATCATCTCTGAGTTGAAGGCATTGAGTAGGTGATGAAATATCTTGCCCGTTAGTCGGGCAGGTCCAGTACTCGTTTTGCAATGACATTCAACTGAACTTCTGAAGTGCCACCTTCGATTGAATTTGCTCTCGATCTGAGCCACTCGCGGGTGGTTGAGAGTTCACTACCGGTAAATCCTTCTCCTTCCCAGCCTAGACTGCTGGTGCCCTGGATCTCCAACATGACTTCGAATCTGTCTTTATTGAGCTCGGTACCATATAACTTGAACATTGAGGATGTTGCACTTGGACCGGTGCTGAGCTTTGCTTCCTCGCCTGCCCGCTGCATTGTTAGCGCAAAAGCTGCACCATTCATTTTGTGAGTGACGATTCGATCACGCAATTGCGTATCCGCAATGCGATTGTTTGCTTCTCCTGCATAGCGCTTTGCCTGATTCTCCATAGAGTGTTCCGACGCGCCTCGACCACCACCCATTCCCATACCAGAAATCATGGTCCTCTCATGTTGCAGTAATCTTTTAGCGATTGTCCATCCTTCGTTTAGGGTGCCGACGAGGTCCTTACGTGGCACTTTAACTTCGTCAAAAAAGGTCTCACAGAAAGGGGACGTGCCACTGATGAGTTTAATCGGTTTTGTCGTGACACCCTCGGATGCCATGTCGAATAGAATGAAGCTGATACCATTGTGCTTCGGCACATTCGGATCGGTTCTAACGAGACAGAATATCCAATCTGCCTGATCTGCATAGGAGGTCCAGATTTTTGAACCATTGATAATGTATTCGTCACCCTCTAATACTGCTCTGGTTTGCAGGCTTGCAAGATCGGAGCCTGAACCTGGTTCGCTGTATCCCTGGCACCAGCGAATCTCACCTCGAACGATCTTGGGGATGTGTTCCTTCTTCTGATCTTCATTAGCGAACTCGAGCAGTACAGGACCCAACATGCTGATACCAAATGAAGTGAGTGCTGGTCGTGCGTGAATGCGTCGTAATTCCTGCTGCAGGATCTCATTTTCTTCCTTATTTAGTCCGCCCCCGCCGTATTCTTGTGGCCATGTTGGGCAGGTCCAACCTTTGTGTCCCATACGCTCAAGCCAGACCTTGGAATCCGGGTTTGCGAATGTTTCGTTACGACCACCCCAGACCGTTTCGTTCTCTGTCATGGGGGCTCGAACGCTGTCGGGACAGTTTTCTTCCAGCCAGGTGCGTGTTTCGTTTCTGAATTCGTCGAGATTTGTCAACAGGATCTCCGAGATGAGTCTTATGTGCGGATACTATCATTGGTGGAGATTGACAGCTATCGGGATGATCTTACTTACTACTTTTCTATTGAATAGATTTCCTGTTCAAAAGCGTCCGTTCGATTGATAAGAACACATTTTGATTTCTCGAATTGCCATTGCAATCTCGTAGAAGATTTCTTGCGTCTTAAGCCCATCCACGGGACACTCAGCAAACGGCTGTCTGGCCGTTGGAGCCCCTCAAACCCTTCTGGTTCCTGACTTACGTGCCATTTTTTCTGGGTGGCTCTGGATTTCTCATCAAAGATTCTCGAAAACTAATTAACTTCCAACTTATCCTTCGTTGGTAATTCAGGATGTGGAGCTGAAGGCAGTGTCTGATACCAATATGCTACCGATGCAATATCATCCTGCAGAGGCAGGTATCGTCTGCCTGATTTCCAACCCAGCGCCTGGATGTTGACCTTAAGGTCACTCTCAAATCGTACAGGATCGGAAATATGCCATCGATACATGCCGAATCTCTGTTGGCTGCTGTAGAGACCGTCCGGGCGTATCACCTGATGCAATCCAGCCTGATGTGTTGAAAATGTGGCGTAACCACCTTTGTCTTTGCCAAGGTCAAAATTATAGGATCCACAGAAGTAATCTTCAGTGCCAGTGCCGCAGATCGTCGGAAACTCCTCATCGCCATCCAGGAAGAACTTGATCTCACCCTCACCCCACCAACCTCGATTATTCACTCCCCATGCCAGGTATGTACCAACATATTGTCCCTGGCCTTCGATATCATCAGCAATTGTATAGATATCTTTGTATGGCAGCGGATTGGTACGCCGGAATTGTGCGTGAAAGTAAGCGCAGTCCTGAGGGACGGTGGTTAGTGTGTAGTTGATTTGATAATAGAGCACCATAGGATCCACATTGATGTTAGTCATGGTGATCCTGCAGCGTTTCTTAAATGGCATCTCCCAGTAGCAATTGAATGCACTGCCCGGATTGACACAAACAGGCAGAGAATTCAGCTGAGCGAACTTGCCCCAGCCCATCGCAAAAAAATCCCCAACCGGACATTCGATACTCGGGTGTTCCTGGTCATCCCAGTAGACTCGAAGGATGCTGAATCGCCAGTTTCCAGTGGGTGTCATCCAGATCTGTTGAATGGCACCTTCGTCGTTGATGTCTGCCAGGGTAAAGGTCTCGCCGGGAGCAATGTGAACAGAGGGTGAGATTTTCCAGCCCCTGCCCAGTTCTCGACCAGGTTCAGCACCGGTACCTTCTATTGCCATACCTCCCTTACCCTTGTCGCCAGTGAAATTCTCAGGGCTGATCGAACGACTCTTAGCGTTCGACAGTTGACTAATATTGCCTAAATGAAGTCCCAATCCGTTAAAGCTCACAGTGCTCTCCTTCAAGTTTTTAATGCTGACAGTGTGCCGGAGGTCTTGCGTTCATACCACATAACTCACACTACTTCGCGAATGGTCAAATATTGTTTATCTTTTAATAGGCACTACTTACGTTTATCTGGATGCAGGTACAACTGCCTGAATACAGGTAATAACGGATTTCCAGATGAGCACAGAGTGGTTGACACCGAATAAAGTCGCGGGTCAGCTGCCGCCTAGCGAAGAAGTATCCGGCATTGTCCCGGCATCACGGCCCTGCGGAGCTCTAGCTGTTATTCCACTCGTCTACACGGTCTTTCTGAGCGTCGAGTAATGTCTCGATATCGCCAGCAACCTTGACTGAAACGATCTGATCACCTTGTGCAATCGAGTCGATGACAGCCTGATCGGACGAGTCGTTAACCTGACCGAAGATTGAATGAACATCATCCAGGTGTGGTGTTGGAACGTGGGTGATAAAAAACTGGCTGCCGTTTGTACCTGGACCGGCATTCGCCATTGACAGTTTTCCGGCAGCGTCGTGTCGCAGGGAAGAATCGAATTCGTCTTCGAATTTGTAGTTTGGACCACCTGTGCCGGTACCGAGTGGACAGCCACCTTGAATCATGAAGTTGGCAATGACTCGATGGAAATTCAGGCCGTCGTAGAATCCTTTCTGTGCAAGGTTTACAAAGTTTGCGACAGTCACCGGCGTCTTATGCGGAAACAACGTCAGGTTAATATTGCCTTTTGAAGTCTCAATGATAGCTGTAATGTCCAAAGTTATTTCCCGTAGGTAGTTAGAGTTAGAGCAATTAGTCTGTGATTCAGTGATCGGTTTCTGCTTTGGGGATCTCGGATTCAGCGATCAGAGATAGATACATAGTCGCGACTGGATTCGCCAAGGTAAAGTTGTCGGGGTCGTGCAATTTTGTAGGGTGCACTCAACATCTCGTTCCAATGGGTGATCCATCCAGGCATACGCCCCAACGTGAAAATGACGGTAAACAATTCTGTCGGTATTCCTACGGCCTTCAAGGTGATACCCGAATAGAAATCGATATTGGGGTAGAGTTTGCGTTCAATAAAATAATCATCCTCGCGGGCAATTTTTTCCAGTCTTTGTGCGACTTTGAGAAGGGCATCATCTTCAACTCCCTGTTCTACCAGCACGGCATGACACGATTCCTGCATGACCGTCGCTCTTGGGTCGAAATTCTTATAAACACGGTGTCCGAAACCCATCAGCTTGAAAGAATCATTCTTGTCTTTTGCTTTATTAACGTATTCTTCTACCCTTGATTCGTCTCCGATTTCATTCAGCATCAGCAGGACGGCTTCATTTGCGCCCCCATGAGCAGGTCCCCATAGGGCACAGATACCTGCTGAAATTGCAGCGTAGGGATTACAGTCTGTTGAACCAGCCATCCTTACCGTTGATGTCGACGCGTTCTGCTCGTGATCTGCATGCAGGAGGAAAATTCGATCCATGGCTTTGGCAATAGTAGGGCTCACGTTTGGATCTTCACCAGCAGTACCGAAACACATGTTGAGGAAGTTTTCGGCATAAGTCAGATCGTCATTCGGCTCTACAAACGCTTCCCCCCTGCCGTGCTTGTATGCCATGGCTGCAAGGGTTGGAATTTTGGCTATCAATCTGTGAGCCGTCTGCATTCGATCATCGGCGTTAGTGATATCGGTTTCTTCGTGAAACAGTGATGCCAATCCTGCAACAGCGGCACTGACCATCGACATTGGGTGCGCACCCTGTGTAAAGCCATTAAATATGTTCTGAAAATTGGGATCCACCGTCTGTTGAGACTTAATGCTTGATTCGAAACTGTCATACTGGGACTGGGAGGGTAGTTCATCATTAAGCAGCAGGTAGCAGACTTCCAGGTGGTTTGATTGGTTGGCCAGTTGTTCTATGGGATAACCCCTGTATAGCAGTATGCCGGCATCGCCATCGATATAGGTCACTTTTGAGTCACAACTGGCGGTCGATAGAAACCCTGGATCGAAAGTGAAAATCCCTTCGGCAATAAGACCTCTGACATCGACGACGCTCCTGCCCTCTGAGGCCTTAAGTACAGGCAGTTCAGTCGTTTTACCGTCGATGGTGATCGATACTTTTTCAGTCATTACGGATTTCCTAAATTACCGCATAGCGCGTTTTATTGCGATTAAACTCACTTTGTCATGGCGNCTGTGCNNGTATGCCAATCCATTGCAGGGCAGGACATCATTTCAAAAACTGATCGCCTTGTAAAGCTGTGCGGGNATGCCAATCCATTGCAGGGCAGNACATCACTTCAAANCCTGNCNGCCTTGTAAAGCCTTGTGTATCGCGGCTTAGCTCGTATTGTTAGTTTGTTTTTTGACACNAAACTCACTATCATTAANGCGCATTAGTGAAGGCGTGGTATACGTGGNTGTCGACGCTGATCGCAGNNAACTAAGNCACTACCCTTAAGCAACACGGTTGATCACGGTCAATCAGGTTAAGATATGCTGCTGCAGGCCAACAGGAAGNGTAAAATCAGTGAAAAACGATCATCGTCCCGATAATCTTGACCCNTCAAATATTCTGTTTGGCTTCGCCTGGCCNTTGGCCGCGTTGGCTTCTATTANCCATCGCNTTTCAGGTGTCATTCTGNTTGTGGCGATTGGATTCGGCNTGTACGCACTTGATCTGTCGCTTTCATCAGAACAGGGTTTTGAATCNATCAGTGGATTGATCAACACGCCACTGGGGATGTTCATCACATGGGGATGTCTGGCTGCTCTGGCATATCATTTTGTNGCNGGGATTAAGCACTTGTTGCTGGATTTTGGATACGGTGAAAGTTTAGCGGGNGCGAAACGGGGAGCGCAAATTACCTTCACTCTCGCGACCATCTTGATACTGCTTGCTGGCTTCTGGGTTACTCAAGGGTAGGGGGCAGAAAATGGCCACTCAAATTACGAATTTTTCCAGAACCGGATTGTCAGATTTTGTCATTCAGCGAGTCACAGCAGTTATTCTGCTTCTTTACACGGTGGTAGTTGTCGGTTTTCTGCTTCTAGGTGACGTCAGCTATACCAGCTGGCGAGGTTTATTTGATCAAACCTGGATGCAGATTTTCACGCTTCTGGCGGTGTTATCCATCTGCGCCCACGCCTGGATCGGAATGTGGACGGTAGGNACAGACTACATTCNGGAGCACTACTTTGGATCAAAAGCGGATGCCNTTCGTTTTCTTTATGAGGTCATTAGTATTATTGCGCTCGTGGTGTACCTCCTCTGGTGNGTAAAGATTCTTTGGGGGAACTGAGACATGACTGATATTCCAACCTTAGAATTCGATGCCATTATTATTGGCGGTGGCGGTGCAGGCATGCGAGCCGCCCTTCAGNTGACGGAATCCGGGTGTAAAACNGCNGTCATTTCAAAAGTCTTCCCAACAAGATCCCATACTGTGTCAGCTCAGGGTGGAATCACCTGTGCTATTGCCAGTGAGGATCCGAATGATGACTGGCGCTGGCATATGTATGACACGGTCAAGGGATCAGATTACATCGGTGACCAGGATGCCATCCAATACATGTGCAGTGTGGGACCTCAGGCAGTCTATGAACTGGAGCATATGGGCTTACCATTCTCGCGCAATGAAAACGGACGGATTTATCAAAGACCATTCGGTGGCCAATCAAAGAATTTCGGCAAAAGTGGGGAACAAGCCGCAAGAACCTGTGCGGCGGCCGACCGAACCGGACATGCGTTGTTGCATACGCTATATCAGGGCAATATCAAGGCAGGTTCAGTGTTCTTTTCTGAATGGTTTGCAGTTGATCTGGTTAAAAACTCAAGCGGGTCTGTTGCTGGTGCTATCGCGATCTGCATGGAAACGGGTGAAACTCATTACATCAAAGCCCGGGCAACGGTTATTGCAACCGGGGGTGCTGGTCGGATTTTTCAATCAACCACCAATGCGCTGATGAACACAGGTGATGGTGTCGGTATGGCACTTCGAGCTGGCTTTTCGGTTCAGGATATTGAAATGTGGCAGTTTCATCCAACGGGAATTGCGGGTGCTGGTGTTCTTGTAACCGAAGGTTGCCGCGGTGAAGGTGGTTATCTCATCAANAANGATGGNGAACGCTTNATGGANCGTTACGCNCCGACCGCGAAAGATCTGGCGGGGCGTGATGTGGTTGCGCGCAGCATGATTCTTGANATCCTTGACGGTCGNGGAGCAGGTGAAAACGGGGATCACGTTTTCCTGAAACTCGATCATCTTGGCGAAGAAATACTNCATTCCAGNTTACCGGGAATCGTGGAGCTGTCAAAAACATTTGCTCATGTTGATCCTGTCAAAGAGCCAATTCCAGTCGAGCCTACCTGTCACTATATGATGGGCGGAATTCCAACCAACGTGCATGGCCAGGCAATAACCCAGGACTCAGATGGTAACGATCATATTGTCGATGGTTTGTATGCGGTTGGTGAGGTCGCTTGTGTGTCTGTACATGGGGCTAATCGATTAGGCGGAAATTCACTGCTCGATCTGGTTGTGTTTGGTCGTGCAGCGGGGATCCACATTAGTGATGCGTTGAACCAGGGTATGGACTCCTATGTCGCCAGTCGTGATGATATCGAAGCTGCAACAGCAGGATTNCGTCGTTGGGATGACTCNACTGNTGGTGAAAGCGTAGCAAGTCTGAGAAGGGAGCTTCAGTCCTGTATGCAGTTGAATTTTGGNGTTTTTCGTAAGGAAGAACCCATGCTTGAGGGGATCAAAAAGATTACTGAGCTGCGTGATCGTATCGAAAATGCGGTGCTGACGGACAAGAGTAAAGCTTTTAACACAGCAAGACTTGAAGCGTTGGAATTGGATAATTTGTTGGAGGTCGCGGAAGCCACGGCGATTGCTGCTGAAGGCCGAAAAGAAAGCCGAGGCGCACATGCAAGGGATGACTATGAGGATCGAGATGATGCCAACTGGTTGTGTCATTCAATCTATGATCCGAAGGGAAAAGTGTTGCGAAAGCGCGCTGTCAATTTTACCCCCAGTATTGTGGATACTGACGATGATCTGCCGGAAGGCTTGTTTGAACCAAAAGAGAGAGTCTACTAGATGCAAGTAAGTGTTTATCGCTATGATCCGGAGAAGGATAAGGAGCCTTTTCTGCAGGATTTCGATATAGAAGTCCCCGGGGGTCGTGATCTGATGGTGTTGGATCTATTAGAGTTACTGAAGGAACAGGATGAATCGGTATCTTACCGTCGCTCGTGCAGAGAAGGCGTCTGTGGTTCAGATGGCATCAACATGAATGGCAAGAATGGTCTGGCATGTGTCACGCCGCTCTCAGAGGTCGTAAAGAAGGATAAGTTAGTACTCAAACCTTTACCGGGATTACCTGTGATTAGAGATCTCGTGGTTGATATGGAGCAGTTCTACAAGCAGTATAAGAAGGTCCAGCCTTATCTGATTAATGATGAAACACCGCCGGGAACGGAACGACTGCAGTCCCTGGAAGAAAGGGAAAAACTAGATGGGCTCTACGAGTGTATCCTGTGCGCCTGTTGTTCAACTTCGTGTCCGACATTCTGGTGGAATCCTGATAAATTTATCGGTCCTGCCGGATTACTGCAGGCATATCGTTTCCTGGCTGACAGTAGGGACACGGCAACGGAGGAACGGCTTGCAAATCTTGAAGATCCATTCAGTATCTTTCGATGTCGAGGCATCATGAATTGCGTCAGTGTCTGTCCAAAAGGACTCAATCCCACAAGAGCGATCGGTCATATTAAAGGAATGCTGCTGAAACGGATGATTTAGTTCCGGACTACTCATTTTTTCAACGATGTCACCTGCAGACTGAGTCGCACAGACTGGGTCGCACAGACTGGGCTGTCATCATGAATCCTCCGCAAACGGGGATTCTTGGTATGCACAAGATTCAGGAACGACCCATGGCGGTGAATGGAGAAGTGAAGGTTCGTCCCATGATGTATTTAGCCCTATCCTGCGATCGCAGATTAATCGACGGGCAGGAAGCTGTACGATTTCTTGGGACCATCAAGGATTTTCTCGAGGAACCTGCCCGAATCTTGCTTGGTATTTAGGAGCTGGGGAATGACAAAGAAGTTTGATGTTATCGTTATTGGAGCTGGTCCTGCTGGTTATCACGCAGCTATCAGGGCTGCACAACTCGGACTCAATGCTGCTTGTATTGACAAATGGGTCAATAAACAAGGCAATCCGATCTATGGTGGGACCTGTCTGAATGTTGGCTGTATCCCTTCAAAATCACTGTTAGACACTTCACATAAGTATATCGAAGCAAAAGAAGATTTCGGAGCAATCGGGATCAAGTCGAAAGGTCTTGATATCGATGTGCCTGCAATGATTGCTCATAAAGACGATATTGTTGAGAGCCTCACCAAGGGCATTGCTGGGCTAATGAAATCAAATGGTGTTACCACCTATGATGGAAATGCACACCTGGGTGCCGGTCGAGTTGTCGATGTAACGCTGCATGATGGCAGCACTGAGACACTTGAAGCTGATAGCGTGGTAATAGCTACCGGATCAGTTTCTGTTGAGATTCCATCTTGCCCTTTGACAGGTGAGATCATTGTTGATTCTACAGGAGCGCTGCAATTTCAATCTGTGCCAAAACGTCTCGGTATAATAGGCGCAGGTGCTATTGGTCTGGAACTGGGTAGTGTTTGGAATCGCCTGGGATCTGAGGTGGTGGTACTTGAAGCATTGGAAGAATTCCTGCCAATGGCGGATCAACAGGTTGCAAGGGAGGCTGCTAAACAATTTAAGAAACAGGCCATGGATATTCGCCTTGGTACCAAAGTCACAGGTAGCAGTGTCAAAGGTAAGAAAGTCACAGTGACATATACAGATATGGAAGGTGAGAAGAATGAGGCATTTGACCGGCTTATTGTTGCTGTTGGACGCAAGCCCTATACCGAAAATCTACTGGCACCTGACAGCGGTGTTGATCTTGATGAGCGTGGCTTCATTTATGTTAATGATCTCTGTTTAACCAATGCCCCCGGCGTCTATGCAGTGGGTGACGTGGTTCGAGGACCGATGTTAGCCCACAAGGGAATGGAAGAAGGAATCATGGTAGTTGAGCGAATTGCTGGTCAAAAACCGCTGCTCGACTACGATTGCATACCCTCTGTAATATATACACATCCAGAGGTTGCCTGGGTTGGCAAAACAGAGCAGGAATTAAAATCATCTGGCGACAGCTACAACGTAGGTAGCTTTCCAATGGCGGCTAGTGGCAGAGCGATGGCGGCGAATGATACGACAGGATTCATCAAGATATTGGCAGATGACAAAACCGATCGAATTCTAGGTGTCCATATGATAGGTGCACACGTGTCAGAACTGATTGCTGAAGGTGTCATAGCGATGGAATTTGGATCTTGTGCTGAAGACCTTGGTCTGACAATGTTTGCCCATCCAACACTTTCTGAAGGTCTGCATGAGGCAGCCCTGGCGGTTTCAGGTCACGCCATCCATATCGCAAATCGAAAGAGAAAAAAGTAGGCTAAACAACATTTAGGAAAACTATATATGAACCTCCATGAGTATCAGGCGAAGCAATTATTCGCCGAATATGGATTGCCTGTTTCAAAAGGCATCGCGGTGGATACTGCGGATGAAGCTGTTGCTGCAGCAAATGAACTGGGTGGAGACACCTGGGTAATCAAAGCACAAGTCCATGCCGGTGGTCGCGGAAAAGCAGGCGGTGTCAAGTTGGTATCGTCAGAGGCTGAAATCCGTGAATTTAGCGATGAGTTTATTGGTACAAATCTGGTTACATTCCAGACGGATGAAAATGGCCAGCCGGTAAGTAAGATATATGTTGAAGAGTGTGCGGATATAGAGCGAGAGCTGTACCTGGGTGCTGTAATTGACAGATCATCTAGGCGGGTTGTCTTCATGACATCGACTGAAGGTGGTGTTGAGATCGAAAAAGTTGCAGCGGAGACTCCCGAGAAGATACTTCGTGCGGTTGTTGATCCTGCGCTTGGTGGTCAGGCCTACCAGGGTCGGGATCTCGCGTTCCAGTTGGGTTTAGAAGGTAAGCAAGTGAATCAGTTTGCAAGCCTGTTTACCACACTGTCAAAGATGTTCATTGAACGGGACTTGTCTCTGTTGGAGATTAATCCCCTGGTGGTCACCGGGGATGGAAATATCCACTGTCTGGATGCCAAAGTATCTATTGATAGTAACGCCCTGTATCGCCAAAAAGAACTCGCTGCGATGAGGGATCCTACCCAGGAGGATGAGAGAGAGAAACAGGCCTCTGAATTCGATCTGAATTATGTGGCTCTCGATGGAGACATTGGTTGCATGGTCAATGGTGCGGGACTCGCAATGGGGACAATGGATCTGGTCAAGTTACACGGCGGTGAGCCAGCGAACTTTCTGGATGTAGGTGGAGGTGCCACAAAAGAGGCTGTTAGTGAGGCGTTTAAGATTATCCTGTCTGATACAAATGTTAAGGCTGTATTAATCAACATATTTGGCGGTATCGTGCGGTGTGACATTATTGCTGACGGCATCGTTGGGGCGGTTAAAGATGTCGGTGTTGACGTACCAGTGATCGTCAGGTTTGAAGGTAACAACGCGGCACCTGGTGTAAAAACACTTGCAGAGAGTGATGTCGATATAATAGCAGCAACGAGTTTAACGGACGCTGTGCAGCAGGCAGTTAACGCAGCGGGAGGTGCGGCGTGAGTATATTAGTAAACAAGGACACGAAGGTGATTTGCCAGGGTTTTACTGGTTCCCAGGGCACGCTTCACTCAGAACAGTCAATCGCCTATGGAACTCAAATGGTTGGCGGCGTAACTCCTGGCAAAGGAGGTCAGTCCCATCTTGGTCTTCCGGTATTTAACACTGTAAAGGATGCAGTCGATGATACTGGTGCAAAAGCATCTGTTATCTATGTGCCAGCACCGTTTGCCAAAGATGGGATTCTTGAAGCGGCTGATGCTGGTATTGAGATTATTGTCTGTATTACTGAGGGTGTGCCCACGCTGGATATGTTAACAGTCAAGGCCAGTCTGGATGCTCGGGGCATCAGGCTGATTGGACCGAATTGCCCAGGTATCATTACACCCGGAGAGTGCAAGATTGGCATCATGCCAGGTGAAATTCACTTGCCTGGAAGAGTTGGCGTTGTGTCTCGATCAGGCACCCTGACCTATGAGGCAGTAAAACAGACAACTGATCTGGGATTTGGTCAGAGCAGTTGTGTCGGCATAGGCGGCGACCCTATTCCCGGCAGTAATTTCATCGATATTCTCGCCCTGTTTGAAGAGGATGCAGCCACTGAAGCAATTGTCATGGTGGGGGAGATCGGCGGCAATGCTGAAGAAGAAGCGGCAGCATTTATTAAGGCGAATGTCACAAAACCGGTGGTTGGATATATTGCCGGTGTGACTGCACCTTCTGGTAAACGCATGGGTCATGCCGGTGCGATTATCGCGGGCGGTAAAGGCACAGCAGACGATAAATTCGCTGCCTTGCAGGCAGCTGGCGTCACAACCGTAAAAAGCCTGGCCGAGATCGGCAATACATTAAAAGAGGCGACTGGCTGGTAATTCCGCTTCGCGGAAATACAGCCAGTCGTCCCCGACCAGATCGGGGGTCCACCATCGCCAGCCCCCAATTCGCACCCTCAATCCAACGGCTAATCAGCCCACATCTGGCCGCTGGTTTCGGCTGAGGGGCTTAAACTGCCCTTGAAATCACTCATTCGAAGCCCCATGTAGGCCCAGTATTCAAATTTTGTAAGCAAAGGACGACGTATCAGATGGCAGTCAAGACAGAAAAAGAAACGCTGGGTTTTCAATCAGAAGCCAAGCAGCTTCTTCATCTAATGATTCATTCGCTTTACAGCAATAAAGAGATATTCCTGCGCGAATTGATTTCCAATGCATCTGATGCCATCGACAAGCTCAGGTTCGAGAGCTTGTCGAATGCCGAACTGCTTGGCAATGACAGCGATCTCAAAATCACGATTGATGTTGATAGTGAAGCTAAGACATTGACGATTACGGATAACGGAATTGGGATGAGTCGGGAAGATGCAATTGTCAATCTCGGCACTATCGCCAAGTCAGGTACCACTCAGTTTTTAGAGGCTCTCACAGGAGATCAGCAAAAGGATGCTCAACTTATTGGCCAATTCGGCGTTGGATTTTATTCCTCCTTTATCGTTGCTGAGAAAGTTGTTGTTGAGAGTCGTGCAGCGACTGTCGATGTGAATGAAGCAGTTCGCTGGATTTCCAGTGGGGAGGCGGACTTTGATGTTGAAACTATCGAGCGTGAACAACGAGGAACATCTGTCACCCTGCATTTGAAATCCGATGAAGGCGATTTTGCTGACAACTGGCGTATCAAGAGTATCGTCAAAAAGTATGCGGATCATATTTCAGTGCCGGTTCTCATGCTGGAGGAGCCGATACCATCAGCGGATGATGAGGACAATGATAATGAAGAAGAACAGGTTCCCGAGTATCAGTCGGTAAATACGGCCCAGGCACTTTGGACCAGATCCAGAAATGACGTCAGTGATGAGGAGTACCAGGAATTTTATAAACATGTGTCTCACGACTTTCAGGATGCACTCAGTTGGAGTCACAACAAGATTGAAGGCAAATTAGAGTACATAAGCCTGATCTATATTCCGTCTAAAGCGCCGTTTGATATGTGGCAGCGTGAAGCACCTCATGGGCTCAAACTCTATGTCCAGCGGGTCTTCATTATGGATGATGCTGAACAATTCCTGCCTTTGTATCTACGCTTCATCAAAGGTGTTGTTGATTCCAATGATCTTTCTCTTAATGTTTCCAGGGAGATTCTGCAAAAAGATCCTGCCATTGAATCAATGCGCAACGCACTCACAAAAAGGGTGTTAGATAATCTTGAGAAGCTGGCAAAGAGTGATCAGGAAAAATACCAGTCCTTCTGGGATGAATTCGGTCAGGTTTTGAAAGAAGGTCCTGCGGAGGATTTCACTAATCGTGAGAAAGTCGCGAATCTCCTCCGATTCTGCAGCACACAAAGTGAGTCAGAGGTGCAAGATCAGTCTCTTGCGGAATACATTGAGCGCATGAAGGAAGGACAGGACAAAATCTATTACGTTGCCGCTGAAAATCACCATACTGCCAAAAACAGTCCGCACCTTGAAGTCTTCGCAAGAAAAGATATTGAAGTGCTGCTCTTGTCCGATCGAATTGATGAATGGCTGATGAGTCATCTGATGGAGTTTGATGGTAAACAGTTCCAGGATGTCGCAAAAGGCGATCTCGATCTTGGTGAACTCGAAGACAAGGAAGACAAGCAAGAAAAGGAGAGGGTTGAGCAGGAGTTTAAGAGCCTGATTGATCGCATCAAAGAAGTTGTTAGTGAAAATGTTGAAGAGGTCAGGGTCACACACCGCTTGACTGATTCACCGGCATGTCTGGTAGTCAACAATGACGAAATGGGTATGCAGATGCGGCGGATTCTTGAATCTGCTGGGCAGGCGATTCCTGACACAAAACGCATCTTTGAAATCAATCCGGAACATCCTCTGGTAGTCAAATTGAATGACGAAACTGATATGGATCGATTCGAAGATCTCGCTCTTGTGTTATACGATCAGGCGATGCTGGCTGAGGGTAGCCATCTGGATGAACCTGCAAGCTATGTACAGCGATTGAACAAACTCCTGCTGGAGCTGAGCGCCTAGTATCGCTCAGGAAAGAAGCCTATTTGACTGATCTATGCCATTTATTCAATGTTTAGGTTGATAGGCACCTCTGGTTTGTTGTTCATGCTGAGAGTCTCGCAGGTCACCAATTACCGATTCAAGTGCTCGGCTGAATAACAGAAAATCGCTGATAATCTTTACTGTGGCTTCTTTTAATTCACGTGCCAAGTTTGCGCGAGTCTTCTCAACAACCTTGGCACCTTGCCGATTCACGAAGATGAATATGTCGATAGCGTTGATTTTGGCTGCTAACTTGCGGCGCGCGGCCTGAGTATCTTCATCACCCGCAAACTTAACCCAGGTTCCAACTGATAGATTATCTAGTTGCTTAAAGACGGGATTATCTGACAAGGTGTCGGCGACCTGTTGCATCTGTTCGGGATGCGCCTTTTGTTGTAGTTGGTTTTACTTTGATGCTGTCCATACCGAGATCTGGAATCACGCTAGGGTAACCAGTAGCGGTTAAAAGGCATTTTAAAGAGAATCCTATCCTATTATGTCGTATTGTATAGAAAATGTGGCGAAATCGGCATTGTAGATTGAAATAATATGTATATGTATCAGTTAGTTGCACATGCTATCTACACTTGATTCGAGACTTATTATCAAATCTGCCAAGCTCATACAGTAATTCTGGCTCATCAGTTATAGTGGCCTGGCGTTTGAAATAATAAAGAGATGAAAAAACGATCTATGGCTGACACGTCTGGATTACAGGGAGCGAGGTTGCTCTTTATCAAAATTGTACCTGCTTCAACGGGACGCCTGCTGATGGTCTGGCACCGCTCGCAGGCCAAACTGCAGCCTGATCTGCTTCATTTCGCGCGTTTCTGCTGATAATGAACATGCTGATTATGCGACATGGGATTGCCGAGCAGCCCCGGGGATCAGACTTTACTCGTAAGCTGACAGAAAAAGGGGTGGAAGGCATACAACGCAGCATTTCCAGGCTAAAGGATTTGCAGATTCAACCTACCAGGATATTTACGAGTCCTATGACACGTGCCCAGGAGACGGCCATGCTGGTGATGGGATACGCGAACCAGGTGCAGTCAGTCGAAGTCCTTGAAGAGCTTTTGCCATCGGGAGCACCTGAGGAAGTGGTATCCAAACTGAATCAACTGAGAGAGAATGACATTTGTCTCTTGGTAAGCCATCAGCCTTTTGTTAGCATTTTTGTTGAGTATTTAACGACAACCAGAATATTCCTGGATACAGCTGATATTGCCTGTGTTTCGTTAGGTGAAATTGCACACTACCACGGTGAGATTGAATGCTTCATCCACGAATAGTTTTCCTGATACTGGCGACGACATTGCCACAAATTGTCCTGGCAGCAGATGATGATCAGGTAATATCGCCCTTCCCTGGATCCAGGCTGGTTGGTCAGTCTGTTGATACCGAGGTGCTTGATTACCAGGTCATCACGGGTCCGGTTGAGAGGGTTGCAACAGAATTTCTACCCGAATCTTCAGTCTACGTTCGTGGTGTGAAGAGTGTGAGAACCTTTGAGATATTGAACGAACGGCGAACTCGAGTAGTGGGTGATTATTTTAAGGAACAGATCGTTCCCCGGGGTGAGATCCTGTTTGAGTGTGAGGGGCGATCCTGTGGGAGCAGTAACTATTGGGCAAATTCTCTGTTCAAAAGGGCGATCCTGTACGGCCCTGAGCAATTTCAACATTATTTCCTGGCAAAACTTGAGACTGACCGGTTTCACTATGTGATCATCTATGTCGCACAGCGTGCAACGGGAAAGCTCTACAGTCACATAGAGACTATTGCGGTCCCGGCAGTTCGCATTGTCGTCGATGCCGAGTTTGTGAAATCGGCTCTGCAACAGCAGGGTAAATATATCGTTGAAGGTGAAGTTGATGATGCGTTGTTGGAGGCCATTGTTACCGCTGTGGATAGTAGTGATTTTCACCAACTTGCCCTTGTCGCTCACGATAAGTTGCA
>PBRC01000065.1 GCA_002725285.1 Gammaproteobacteria bacterium
TGAGCCGATTAACAGCCCTGAGCCGATTAACAGCCCTGAGCCGATTAACAGCCCTGAGCCGATTAACAGCCCTGAGCCAATTAACAGCCCTGAGCCGATTAACAGCCCTGAGCAAATTGATAACCCTGGGTTCTCAATCAATACCGAGGCCGATAGCCACATAGTACCAGCTCCGTCAGAACTCGATCTTGATGGCGAAGTAACAGCCGCCAGGAAGGAACCAAAGATCGGACTTGATCCGGAGCCTCCAATTGAGATACCTGAAAAATTTGTCATCGTTCACGTGCTGTCAACAGGAAAACCATTTAAAGGTCAGGTGTTGCTTGAGGCGCTGGTGGAACAACAGATGGCCTTCGGTGAGATGGATATTTTTCATCGTCTGGATGATCAGAATGATCCGAAATTTAGTCTGGTCAATGCAGTGGAGCCGGGCATTTTTGACCTGAACACCATAGGCGAAATAGTAACGCCAGGCGTTACCATGTTCATGCGTGCACATGAAGTGGCTGATCCATCCTGCGTGTATGATGACATGATCAATGTAGCGCAGACTCTCGCGGAAGAACTTGGTGGTGAAGTAAAGGATGAAACCAGAAGTGCGATGACGACTCAGACGATAGAGCATTGTCGTCTGGATATCAGGCAGTATCAATATAAGTACCGCTAAATATGACAGCGGCATCAAAAAAAGTCCTTAACGAAACCGAGCAACTGCGCGCTGAAATCAATCACCATAATTATCTATACCACTCGCTTGATCAGCCAGAGTTGTCTGATGCTGAATTCGACACTCTATTTCGTCGTCTCAGACAGATTGAATCTGAATATCCGGAACTGATTACCGAAGATTCACCCACTCAGCGAGTAGGATCGATACCACTTGAAGGATTTACTCAGGTTCAGCATGAAGTCGCCATGTTGTCGCTCGACAATGCATTCAGTGAGGATGATCTGCGTGACTTTGACAGAAGAATTAAGACTCGACTGGAAGAATCGACGACCATTGAATATGCCTGTGAACCCAAGATCGATGGTATTGCGGTCAGTCTGCTGTATGAAGACGGCAGGCTGGTGAGAGGTGCAACCCGTGGCGACGGCACAACAGGTGAAAATATAACGCAGAACATACGAACCGTTGAGTCTGTGCCGCTGAAGCTATTGGGGTCGGGCTTTCCGCGACGACTGGAAGTGAGAGGAGAGGTCTATATTGCCAAATCGGTGTTTCAGCATATAAACAAGATGGCAGAAGAAGCGGGGGGAAAAACGTTTGCCAATCCACGAAATGCAGCGGCAGGTAGTGTCAGGCAGTTGGATGCCAAACTTACTGCCAAGAGAAGGTTAGCCATGTTCTGCTATTCAGTCGGCTTAGTGGAGGGTGGTGACCTGCCTTCAAAACATGGTGAGATCCTGGCGCGATTAAAGGAATGGGGATTACGAACGAATCCCGTCATCGACATCGTCAACGGTGCTGAAGACTGCATTAGATATTACGAAAACATACTCATGCTTCGTGAACGTCTGGATTATGAAATTGACGGTGTGGTTTTCAAAGTCAATGATATGGATCTGCAAACTCGACTTGGACTGTTGAGCAGAACACCCAGGTGGGCTATCGCTCACAAGTTTCCGGCTGAAGAAGGAACAACCAGACTACTGGAGGTCGAATTTCAGGTTGGCAGAACCGGCGCCATTACACCCGTTGCACGGCTGGATCCGGTTAAGATTGGTGGTGTCACTATCAGCAACGCCACGCTGCACAACATGGATGAAATACGTCGTCTGGATCTGGTGATTAACGATACGGTGCTGGTTCAGAGAGCCGGGGATGTCATTCCTAAAGTCGTTGCAGTACGAAAGGAGAAAAGGCCAAAGAAAACCAGAGAGATTGAATTACCCGAATATTGTCCGTCTTGTGGGTCTGATGTCATGCTGGTGGAGGGAGAAGTTATCGCCCGTTGTAGCGGTGGCCTGGTCTGCGGGGCTCAGCGCAAAGAGAGGATTCGACATTTTGCTTCCAGGCTGGCAATGGATATTGAAGGACTGGGTGACAAACTGGTGGTTCAATTGGTTGATGAAGGATTGGTTCAGAATCCAGCTGATCTTTATTCACTGAAGGTCGATGATCTAGTACTTCTGGAACGACTGGCACCCAAATCGGCCAACAATCTCTTGGATGCGCTGGAAACAAGCAAATCGACAACACTGGCAAGATTCATTTATGCCCTGGGTATCGAAGAAGTTGGAGAGTCGACAGCTCGTAGTCTGGCCGGATACTTTGGTGATTTGAATGGCCTGAAGGCAGCGAACAAGGATACTCTTCAGAAGATACCGGACGTGGGCCCTGTTGTTGCGGTTAAAATTGTGAGGTTTTTTGAACAGGCAGTTAACCAGGATCTGATCGAAAAACTGATAACGGCTGGTGTTGTCTGGCCAGAAGAGAAAATTGAAACGAATCGAGAGGTGTTGTCAGGAGAGACATATGTATTGACAGGGAGTCTGAGTCAGATGACCCGAAATGAGGCCAAGGAGAAATTGCGGTCCCTTGGCGCCAAAGTGTCAGGATCTGTCTCAAAAAAAACCAGCTGTGTTGTCGCTGGTGATGCAGCTGGATTGAAGTTAACGAAGGCACAAGAGCTGGGCATTCCAATTATGGATGAGCAGGCGCTGGTGGCATTGTTCCTGGAGCATGATTTATGAAAATGGCACTAATAGTGGTGATCTTACTGGTACTTGGTGGATGTTCGTCTTCACCGCCAAAAAACCGTGAAGATCTGTGTGAGATATTCAGGGAGAAAGGCCGATGGTATAAACACGCCGCGGCGTCGCAAAGAAAATGGGGCTCATCGATTCCCGTTATGATGGCCTTTATATACCAGGAGAGCAGATTTCAGGCGAGAGCTAAACCACCACGCAAAAAGATACTCTGGATAATCCCGGGTCCACGCCCGGCGAGTGCCTATGGATATGCCCAGGCAACGGATGAAACCTGGCGCGTTTACAAGAAATCGACTGGTGGCTGGGGTGCTGACAGGAATGATTTCGATGATGCAATTGATTTCATTGGCTGGTACAACGATCAGAGTTACAGGAAGAACAAGATACAGAAAACAGATGCACATAATCTGTATCTGGCCTATCACGAGGGGCAGGGTGGTTTTGCGAAGAGGTCCTATCGCAGTAAAGCCTGGCTGATTGCCGTGGCGAAGAAAGTCGCCAGTCGCGCATCATCCTATAATAGTCAACTTAAGACCTGTGAGAAAAGCCTTAGAAAAGGTTGGTTTCGACGACTGTTCTGGTTCTGATATCCTGGTTCAGAAGGGACTAACTAATTTGTAAGTGATTCTATAGATTGCATCTGCCTTGTCGTCCGAGACCAGGACACTGCCATCGTCCATCTGTAGCAGGTGTACCGGGCGTCCCCACGATTTGTTGTTACTTTCAAGCCAACCGTCGATGAAGATTTCATACCTCATCTGCTGACCTACTTTTCGACCAACGGTAATGCGATAACCCGTGTGACCAGCCTCAGGCGAACGATTCCATGAACCATGCTCTGGTATGAGAATCTGGTTCTTGTATCGTTCCGGGAACATTTTACCCGTGTAAAACATCATACCTAGGGCGGCAACATGAGGATCCAGCAGGAGTTCTGGTTCTCGATAGGCTGATGCGGGTTTGGCCTGACCGCCAAACTTCGGGTCAGGCAGTCCATCAGCATGAAAGAAAGGATAGCCGAAATGATCGCCAATTTTTTTTAGGCTGTTAAGTTCACCGGGTGGCACCTGATCTCCCAACATGTCCCGACCATTGTCTGTAAACCAGAGTTGTTTTGAGATCGGATGCCAGTCAAATCCAACCGTATTGCGAATGCCGTGAGCGATGATTTCCAGCGTTGGGTTTGTGACATCGAGTCGCATTATCGATGCAAACTGAGGATTTTCAGACAGGCAGATATTACAGGGGGCACCAACGGGTATGTAGAGCAGGTCGTCTGGCCCAAAGTTGATAAACTTCCAACCGTGGTGAGTCTTGTCTGGCAGTGAATCGGTGATCACATCCGGTCGTGGTGGATCTGCCAACTGATTATCTATCGCTGGATAACGCAGGATTCTGTTAACGGCACCAACAAACAGATCACCGTCTTTGTAGGCAACACCGGAAGGCATTTTCAACCCTGATGCAATGACCGTGACTTCTTCAGCTTTGAAGTCCCCATCACGGTCAATGACAGCGTGCACTTTACCCAATCGTCTGCTGCCAACGTAGATTATCCCGTTACCACCTTGAGTCATCTGCCTTGGATTGGAGACTTCAGCGTAGGTTTCTATCGCAAAACCATCAGGTAGATTGAGCTTTTCTACCGGTGGGGACTTTCCAGTAGCCCATATTGGGGTCAGGGCTAGAATGAGTGGTAAGATGATTTTTTGCGTGACCATATCAAGAGCATAACGATGTTGAGTGATGAACTCAAAACTGAAATTCGGACAGCTTACACTCAACTGCTCGATGCAAAGAACTATCAGGCGCGTTACTGCCAGAAACAGATGATTGCAGATATTGCCAATACCTTAGGCAGTATTGAAGTAGATTCAGAAGGCCAACGGCTGACCGAAACCAATATCTGCGTGGTCGAAGCAGGTGCGGGCACGGGGAAAACTATAGCCTACGCGATCGCGGTTTTACCTATAGCCAAAGCTCTTGGTAAGACACTGGTCATATCAACAGCGACAGTCGCCCTGCAGGAACAGATTGTACATATCGATTTACCAGACATCATGCGATATTCCGGGCTGGATTTTTCATTTACATTAGCGAAAGGTCGACGGCGTTACCTTTGTCTTTCCCGTCTTGACCGTACCTTTCAGGAAAACCAATCAGGCAATCAAACTCTGGCTTTCTATGAGGATGAGATGTTTCAGTCGGAGGAATCTCATCAGCTGCTTTATGAACTGATGCTGGTGAAACTCGGTCGTAATGAGTGGGATGGGGACAGGGACAATTGGCCTGAAGAAATAAAAAACAGTGCCTGGTTTCCAGTCAGTACTGATCATGTGCAGTGTACTGGCAGGCAGTGCGCGCATTACGAAAACTGCTATTTCTATCGTGCAAGAGAGAAAATACACAGGGTAGATTGCATTGTAACGAATCATGATCTGGTCATGTCCGACATGATGCTGGGTGGCGGTGCTGTCTTGCCAGCACCTGAAGATACCGTCTACATTTTTGATGAGGGACATCATCTTCCGGACAAGGCGATAAATCACTTCTCCTTTTTCATTCAGGTGAGGAGCACACAGGGCTGGCTCGAACAGTTGCCGGGTGCGTTACAACAACTAACTGACGAACTGGGTGAAATTGGTGGACTCCCGGCGAGTCTGATCCAGTTTGAAAATGCTTCCGAGGACCTGATTGAGTTGCTGGAGCAGGCAAAGCACCTGCTCGATCCCCTGCGTGAGCAGGCGAATGGCGCGGAGAATGATTTGAGGTATCGATTCGCAGGGGGTGAAGTTGGTCCCCAGTACCGGGAAATGAGCGAGTCATTGTATGATGCTACCGGGAGGCTGCTGCATCACCTGAGCCTGCTTCAGAGTGGTGTTGAATCAGAACTGAGTGACGGGGATGCGTCTGTCAGGGACAAGGATGGTGTGGAGGTCTGGGTTCCCGTTGTTGCAGGCATGACCGCAAGAGTTGAGAGTGCTGCCAACCTTTGGCATAACTATATGCTGCAGGATGTGAAGTCTAAACCACCCAGTGCGAGATGGATTAATTTTCGTGAAGGTGATGAAGTGGTTTTGCAGTCGAGTCCAATTGCCGTCTCAGAGAAGCTTCACGATATTTTGTGGTCCCGGTGTTTTGGCGCGGTGGTTACCTCAGCCACCCTGGCAGTGGGTAATGATTTCAGTCGTCTTCAAAAACGAACGGGTATCACCGCAGATAATTGTTTTCGTGCACTGCAGAGTCCATTCAGATTTTCCGAACAGGCGACGTTAAGAATTCCAAAGATGCAGGTTGACCCCAGAGACGCGGATGATCATAGCGATGCAGTAGCCGATCTGCTGCCTGACCAACTTTCGGATGTAAAAGGTGCCCTGGTCCTGTTTTCTTCCTGGCGGCAGATGTATCGAGTCAGTGATGCGCTTCCGGGTGAATTCATGGATAAAGTACTAAGCCAGGGTACCTTCTCGAAGGCAGAAATCGTCTCAAGGCACAAGGCTCTGGTTGATGCTGGAGATTCCAGTGTGATATTTGGGCTCGCGAGTTTTGCAGAAGGGATCGATTTGCCAGGCGAATACTGTCAGCACGTGGTCGTGGTTAAGATCCCATTCGCGGTACCTGATGATCCGGTTGGTGCAACGTTGAGTGAGTGGATCGAGGATAACGGTGGAAATTCGTTTCAAGAGGTCATGATCCCTGATGCGGCATTGCGGATGGTGCAGGCCTGCGGTCGTCTGCTTCGTACGGAGACGGATACCGGCGTTGTTACCATCTTTGACCGAAGGCTGGTCACTCAGCGATATGGCAATCTTCTGTTAAATGCGCTGCCTCCCTTCAGAAGAGAGATCTCGTGAACCTGATGAGCATGCTGACGGCCACTGATCGGGCAAAGATGAATGACAATGTTCAGTGGTTTCAGCAGCTCCGTGAAAAAAATCAGAAAGATCTAAGTCAAAACTATTTTGAAATTTTATATGGCACCGCAAGTTGGCTGGTGGATCAACTTGAGTCGGGTACGGGCGACAAGTTCTTTTTGGGAATGGCTGGTGCACAGGGCAGTGGTAAGTCCACATTTGCAAAAATGTTGCAGGCGGTATTGCAGGATCTATTTGAGATTTCTGCTCTGATCTTATCGTTGGATGATTTTTATCTGACCCACAAACAACGTGTTGAGCTTGGATCAGCAGTCCACCCGCTTCTGCTAACACGAGGTGTACCCGGAACCCATGATATTAATCTACTGTCTGAGATCATTGGCGATTTGCGCCACGACCGACCGGCAAGGATACCGGTTTTTAGTAAAGCTGAGGATGACCGCACCGGCAGCAGATTGGTTGAGACACAAGGAACCAGAGTGATTTTGTGTGAGGGCTGGTGCTGGGGAGCTCGTCCCGTCTCTGAAAACGAGCTTGCAGATCCGATCAATCAACTTGAGGTGGCCAAAGATGCTGATGGTACCTGGCGGCGATTTGTAAATGATCGGCTCAAAGATTACCAGGATGTATTCTTAACGAATAAGTCCATCTTCCTTGCAGTGCCTGATATGGCATCTGTACGTACCTGGCGTTGGCAGCAGGAACAGGAGGCACCCAGTGGAAGTCGAAGCATGGATCGCGAAGCGGTGGCGGAGTTTATTATGTACTATGAACGCATTTCCCTTCGAATGTTGCGAGATCAGCCTGCAGACTCAGCCTTGACGCTGCAGCTTGGTGACGATCATGAATTTCTAGGGGCTGACCTGAATCCCGCTAACTAGAAGGCTTGCAGGGAATTGGGTGGAACAACTGGCTTATTCAGCTCTCATTCAGGGGGAAACCATTATTCTTCCCGCTGCATTCAATAAGTCTGGTGAAGGAAATGAAATTAACGAGAGTTTCGATTGCAGCGTTTGCGTTGTTGCTTTCAGCGTCCGCGCTTGCGCAGGATATTACCTATGATTACGGCACTGTGATTGAATCAGTACCCATTGTTAAGAATGTGCGAATTTCAACACCCCGCGAGGAATGTTGGGTAGAAGACGTTGTCTATCGTGAGTCTGCGCCAGATAATGGATTGGGATCGGTAGTGGGTGCCATTGTTGGTGGTGCGATTGGCAATGCAGTCGGTCACAAGAAAAAGAACAAGCAGGTGGGTGCCGTTGTTGGGGCTGTGCTTGGTGGCACAATCGGTCATTCTGTATCCTCTCGGAGGAGAGGTATGACGGTTCATGGTACCGAAGAGGTGTGCAAGACATACAATGACTATCATGAAGAGGAGAGGGTCGTTGGGTATCGGGTACGGTATCGATTTAACAACGAGACCTATACGACTCGCATGGATAACGATCCCGGTGATACCATCAGACTTCGATTGGCAGTTTCGCCCGTCAATTCCTGATTTCATTTCAAATGGGCAGGTGATGGAGAGAAGAAATGCGTAGATTATTGGTCCTGGCCTTGCTGCTGCTTGGTACCAGCCCCGGATTAGCGCAGGCTGACTTTTTGTTAGCCGCGCGTACGCCACCACCTGCAAACAACATCCGGTCAGATACTCAGAGACCTCGTATCAGCAACCAACAAGCCGCGTCAAAAATCAAACGTAGCGTCCCGGGCAGTAAGATTCTCTCCATCAAACTGATTAGAAGCAAAGGTCCGCCGGTCTACAGGGTCAAAACATTATCCGGTGACGGCGTCGTAAAGTTTGTCTTTGTTGATGGTATCAATGGTGAGATATTCAAATGAACCAACGGCTGTTATTGATCGAAGACGAAATCAAATTAAGGGATCAGCTGCTGGAGATTCTGGATCGTCATGGGTACGTGGTTGATGCTTGTTCTGATGGTCTTCAGGGCCTCAATGTAGCGAAGAAGAACCACTACGACATTGCCGTAATTGATCTTGGTCTGCCCAAGGTGTCCGGCATAGAAATCATTGAAAAGATAAGAGGAGATGGCAGGGAATATCCAATATTAATTCTTACTGCTCGAGGAGACTGGAAAGACAAGGTCGATGGCTTGTCAACCGGTGCGGATGACTATCTGGTTAAACCTTTTCATGTGCAGGAATTGCTTGCGCGCCTTGAAGCACTGATTCGGAGAGCATCCGGAAAATTCAAACCTGCGATTGACTTTGGGCCAATTCATATGGACACAAGAGGCAAGCGAGTCAGGGTGGAAGATAAGCCCGTTGACCTGACCGCTTTTGAATTCAATTTGCTCGAGTACCTGATGTTGAGGCCGGGAGAAGTTGTTTCCAAAACTGAACTGACCGAACACTTGTATGATCAGGATTATGATCGTGATAGTAATGTTATCGAAGTCTTTGTTGGTCGTCTGCGAAAAAAACTGGACCCAGAAAACTGCCTTAAACCAATTGAAACTGTTCGTGGTCAAGGCTACCGGTTTACGCCGTCTCTGACATAGATGGCGGGCAGGAATTATTCTCTTAGGGATCGGTTGCTGCTGACCGCAAGCCTCGTACTGTTTACATTTCTTGGCCTGATGGGTTTGGTTCTGGATCAGGCTTTTCAGCGCAGTGCAGAAGAGGGTGTCTCGGAACGACTGCTGATTCAAATCTATGGTCTCCTGTCAGTGACTGAAGTCGAAAACCGGGAACTGCTGTTGCCGGAGGTCTTACAGGAGCCGCGATTCAACAATCCGGGTTCGGGATTGTTTGCCTTAATACTGGACAATACGGGCAGCGAGCTGTGGCGCAGTCCTTCATCCGTGGATTTGAGTCTAAACTCTGAAGAAACGGTCGGTTTGCATATTGGTCTGGAACCAGGTTCAGATCGCCTCGGTCGTATTGAACAATCGAACCAACATCAATATTTTTTTCTTAGTTACAAGATCCTGTGGCTGGGTGTGGGAGATACCTCCAGTGAATATACGATTGTCGTTGTTGAAGCAATGGATTCATATTTCGGTGAAATCAAGAGCTATCGAAACAATTTGTGGGGATGGCTTGTCGGCGTCACGGTTGTTCTGATACTGATCCAGGGACTTGTCATGAAGTGGGGCTTGTCACCACTTGACGATCTTGCAGGGGATCTGAAGGCGATTGAGGATGGCAGACAGGATTATCTGGATGGAGATTATCCAGCGGAGATTGCCGGTGTCACCAGGAATCTGAATTTGCTGTTATCCAGTGAACGGCAGCAGAGGGAGAAGTATCGCACAACCCTAGCAGATCTGGCTCATAGCATAAAAACACCTCTGGCAATACTGAAGGGGACAGCCAATCAACTCGTCTACGAGGACGCGGATAAGGCTTCTGACATTCAAGAGACAATTGATGAGCAGGTTGCACGAATGGACCAGATTGTTGGTTATCAGTTACAAAGAGCGGTAACGGATTCGACTCAGCTGATCAAGAAATCGATTCTGGTGCAACCGATCGTTGTTAAACTCATCGAAACCCTTAAGAAGGTTTACAGGGAGAAGAATCTTGAGATTGAAGTTAATCTACAGGAGTGCACTTTTTTCGGTGACGAGAGGGACCTGATGGAGGTGCTGGGTAATATCATCGACAATGCCTGTAAGTATGGGCGCCAGCATATTAGAGTGGAGGTTGGTCATCAGAAAGACATCGATCTGGTGATCGTTGTCGAAGATGATGGAAACGGGATTTCAGTGAAGGATCGTTCGAGAATTCTTAACCGCGGTCTACGACTGGATTCCCAGGAGGCGGGTCAGGGAATTGGTTTGGCCATCGTCATCGAGATCGTGGAACGATATGGGGGAACGATCGAGGTGGGTGAATCTTTGCTGGGTGGTGCCAGTATAACGATTGCTTTCTCTTGAGAACTTAGCTTTTCGAACAGTCTTCTGATTTCTTCAATAGCCATCAGCGACCGGCTTTTAATGTCAACCAGACCGTCATCCCCGGGTATTCCGACAGCCGTCAGATTAAGTCGCTACAGTTGATTTAACCTTCATGAGTCAAATGCCAAGAACTGCCTCGGCTCGTTGAAACCGGGCGTTCAGCTCATCATTCAACGTCATTGAAGGCAGGCAATACCAGGAGACCTGGATGCCTGTTGACTGGTCTTCTACTGATATGGTTTGCTTATTTCCCTGCGAGAACTCACGATTCAGTCTTTCGACCTGGTAGGCCATTCTGGCCTGTGCGCTTTCCGGAGGTGACTCGATGCCAGCCAGGATCTCCAGTTGGATGCAGAGTTTTTCGGCTTCAGCCGGATCAGCTTTATTCGAACCCTCCCGGCGTAGATTGATTCTTTTTGTGAATTTCTTGTCGAGCGCTACCTCGCTCTGCCAGTTGCCATCCAGTGTAGCGGCGTCAATCTTGCCGATTTCAAATTGATTGCACAGTTCAGACAGTCGTTTCAGTTCAGCGATCATTTGATGCTTTGAAGTTTGCGCCTGCTGACTGAGAATCGTCTCGGCGCTCTTGATCAATCGCTGAAATTCATTGCGGATTGAACTCTGGTTTCTCTGTTGTGAAATTGCATTGAATTGTTTCTTGAATGAATTGATGTCATTGCGATGAATGGCCTGATCGCTTTTTAGCAGATCGTCGAAGCTATTGAGTACGCTTCTCGTCGCATCAGCGGTCTCGTTCTGTTTCTTTCTGTCCAGCGCAAGTTTTTCGTCACGTCGGTTGAAAACCTTATCGCATTCTGTTCTGAATTGCTTCCATAACTTCCGATCAGCATACCGATCGGTGACACCCACATCTTTCCATTTTGTCTGCAGCACCCTGGCTTGTGCCGTTGCTTGTGTAGTAGGGACATCAATTTCAGTTAATCCTCGCATCTCTTCTATCAGGGCTGACTTTTTGGCCTGGTTTCTGGAGAATTCAGATTTTAGTTTTTCCTGAAGGCCGTCAAGGACGCGATTGAATCGATCCTGAATTTTCTTCCTGTTAGACCTTGGTATGTCAGAGTACTGGTGCCACTCTTGTCTTGACTTATTGATTATATCTACGACGAGTTTCCAATTTGCCTTCTGCCAGTCGTTTTCTTCAAGAAACAACTCCAATGAGGCGCAGATTTTCTTTCTTTCCGTAAAATTCTGCTCGCGCGCTTTCTTTTGCGATTCAAAGTACTTACCGCAGGGTTCGAACGCCAGGTTGCCCAATTTCCTGAATCGCGTCCATAAGCGCTGTGCCTGTTTATTGTTTGACGGCCCGAGTTTCTTCCATTGATCCTGAAGTTCCTTAATAGCCCGCGCCTTTTCCCGTGGGTGGATACTGAGATCATTGGCAAGTTTATCCATGCCTATACAGAGTTCTTCTCGCTTTGGATTGGTCACGAAATCCTGCCAATCCCTTAGTTCGTTGAGTTTCGTGGCGAGTAGGTGCGATCTGTTGAGAAGCCGCTGTGGTGCCGGAAATTGGTTGAATTTGTTTTTGATCGAAGTTCGCAGCCTATTTGCTTGTTTTAGATGCCCGTCGGTAATTGCCGATTCCAGTTGGTTGAGTTTTTCTTCGACTTCCTTAATTCTATTCCTGTGACCGGTCTTTGCTTTTTGTATTTGGGTCAGATGTTCCTCAATGCCCATCCTTGTTTTGACAATTTCATCAGGTTCCGCAAATCCTTCCGGCCACTGCAGAGCAGCCATTCGTCGAGTCAATTGTTCAGGGTGAAGGCTGGCCAGTTCTTTTGAGATTGCCGACCAGATTTCAAACTGATTGTGGAGGTTCTCAAGTGGATTGAATAATGAATAGAAAGGAGCCATATCCTGGCCTTTTGGCCAGCAGTTCCCGGCTGCAGACAGGGACTGCGACAGAGTTTCAAGATCACTAGCTGCACCCTGGAATTTCTCAGTAAGATTGCGAAGAGAGCATAATACCGACTTAGCTTCCTCAATCGGTTTACCCTTCAGAGCAACACTTTCATCAATGAGTTGCTGACAGAGAAACTGAGCCTTGTTATATCGATCTTGATGGTCTGCTGAACAGGTTGATTTAAGAGAAGCCCATTTGTCATTCAAAACGGATAGCCGACGTTCGAGTCCATCAATGTTTTCGCTGTCAGCGAGTTTCTCGATGGCATCAAGAGTTTTGCTCAGCTCGGTTTCAAACTGCAGAACCTGCTCTCTTTCTTTCTTGATTGCCTGAAGCTTGCTTTTTACAATTCGTGCGACGTTCTTGTCTTTATCCAGGTAATGCTTGTGCACCTGTTCAAGTTTTGTCTCATCATCAAGGTTCGAAGCACATAGCTGGTGCACTCTCGAGTGATTCGGAGTAAAAAGGATTTCCTCCAGCCGGGTCTGGTTGGTGATCAGAGAAGCAGCTTTGTATCTGATATCCGGTTGATCTGCTTCAGTAACCAACCTGATCAACAGGAATTCCGGCAGGTTTTCATTGATTTTATCAAAGTTAGCCAGGTCTGAACCCAGAATGGCAGCCCATCGTGAAGTTGCAACCTGATTGACATTGACGTCATCAGCTAGCAGACGCAGAACTGTAGGATCATTTATTTGGAGAATCGCAGTTCGTCTGACCTCAAAGTCCGGATCAGATTGGCCCAACTCGATCAGGATCTCCTGGTCCAGAGTGGCTGCTTGCACAGCTCGCAGCCGAATGCTGGCGTCCTTGTGTTGCCATTTTTGTGTCAAAGAACCGATTTTCATAGCAACCTAGACATGGCAAATCCATGATTATGTTCTCTGGAAAACTCACATCATTTTGAGTGAGTTATAACTTCTTATGTGAGCCGTCACAGAAAGGCTTGTTCTGACTGGCTTTGCAACCGCAGAAATAGAGAAGTTTTGATTCTTCAGCTTCGAACTTCATCGGAGCAAATTCACTATGAGTCTCGGAACCATCTGAATGGGAGCCATCTGAATGGGAGCCATTTGAATGGGAGCCATTTGAATGGGAGCCATCACAAAATGGTTGTTTACTGCTCTTCCCACATGCACACCAGAAGTAGGTTTTTCCGGACTCTACTTCGACACCGTAGGGCGCCTTTTGCGCAACGACTGGTTCTGTCATATTTTCTTCTCTGAAATTCAGTGATCAATCAGGATCCTAAGCAGCATAGGTGAGTGCAAATATACGGTCAATAGCAATCTTGAAATGCCTCTGGTGACCCCATATCATCCGAAGCTAGAAATGTTTTGGAATTATTTTTATGGATTTCTCGTTTTCAGAGGAACAGACCTTATTGCAGAATAGCGTGCAACGATTTATTCAGAATGACTACACGTTCGAGCAGCGTCAGAAGCTGCTGAAATCAGATGAAGGATTCAGTCGGGAGAACTGGGCCAGTTTTGCAGAACTGGGTTGGCTCGGATTGCCCTTCTCCGAAGAAGCTGGTGGTTTTGGCGGTGGGCCCATCGAAACGATGATTCTGATGGAAGAGTTTGGCAAGGGTCTGGTCGTCGAACCCTACCTCAGCACCGTATTGTTGGCTGGGAAATTGATCGAACAGGGTGGCAATGCGGCACAGATTGAGTCTTTGCTGGCCGAGATAATCGCTGGTGAATCACTAGGTGCATTTGCCTTTGTCGAACCCCAGGCCCGATTCAATCTTGCCAATATTACGACCAGAGCCGAGAAAGGTATAAATGGATTTGTGGTTAATGGCTTCAAGGGGGTTGTTTTGGGTGGCCCATCAGCCGACTTTTTTATTGTGCCTGCAAGAACGGCGGGTGATCAGAGTGATACAGACGGGATCTCGCTGTTTGTCATAAAAGCTGATGCAGAAGGACTGAGCCGGCGTGACTACCCAACTATCGATGGCCTCAGGGCTTCTGAATTGACATTGGAAGATATCCTCGTTACAGACAGTGATCTTATAGGTGGAGAGGGCAAGGGTTACAAGCTGATCGAGCAGGTTATCGATTCTGCGATCATAGCTGTGGGTGCAGAAGCTGCTGGTGCAATGGAAGTGTTGTACAAAACCACTGTCGAATATTGCAAAACCCGGGAGCAGTTCGGGCAGCCAATTGGCAAGTTTCAGGTTCTGCAACACCGCATGGTGGATATGTTCGTCGAGCACGAGCAAACCAAGTCACTGGTTTATATGGCCGCAATGCGTCTGGATGAGGATTATGGTGAGCTCGCGAGAAAAGCGATCTCAGGGCTCAAGGTGCAGGTTGGTAAGGGTGGACGTTTCGTTGGGCAAAGTGCTATTCAATTGCACGGTGGTATGGGCATGACGGATGAGCTCAATGTCGGGCACTACTTCAAACGATTGACGACGATAGACACCTTGTTTGGTAACGTTGACTACCACTTGAGAAAATACTCGCAGGTAGCCTAGAAATTACGAGAGGAATGTATGTCTGAAGCACCAGACTGGTTTTGGGAAGCGGTTGAAACAGAATCGACTAGCGGTTTTGTCGAGGTCGAGGATATTGACATCAATTACCTGAGTTGGAGTAAGCCGGCTCAATCAGGTCTGTTGTTCGTTCACGGTCACAATGCACATGCCCACTGGTGGGACTTCATCGCGCCGTCGTTTATGGACGACCATCAAACAGTAGCTCTCGACCTCTCTGGGATGGGTGATAGCGATCATCGGGATGCTTATTCTAACGACACTTATGCTGAAGAGATTCTGGCTGCTGCGGATGAAAACCAGATGCCACAGGAAACGGTCCTGGTGGCTCATAGTTTTGGTGGCATGATGGCGCTGCGTGTCGTCAGTAAATATCCGGATCGCTTTAAAGGTCTGGTGTTACTCGATTCAGGTGTCAGGCATCCGGAGGATGTGGAGGAAAGAGGTCCCCAGGTAGAAAGATGGACCAAACCCAAAATCTACCCAAGTCGAGAAATCGCCCTTGCCAGATTCCGACTGCAACCACCACAGCAGTGTGAGAACCAGTACATCGTTGACCATATTGCTCGTCATTCTGTTGAATTTGATGATGCGGAAGATGGCTGGGTGTGGAAGTTTGACGATGAGCTGAATTCTCGAATGTCTGTAAATGGGAATCTGGAAGAGGACTATAGATCGATCAGTATTCCAATGGCACTGATCTATGGTGCACAGAGTGAGTCATTCAGTGCCAAGAGTGCGGCATACATGAAGGAGTTGAAACCCGATCTTCAGGTAGTTGAAATGGCTGAAGCCCAGCATCATCTGTTTCTTGATCAACCATTGGCATTTATGGATCACCTTAAACAGATTCTGAGTGGTTGGTAGCCCCTGGGCTTCTCTTGTTATCGATGAACACGGTAGAAACCGCAAAAAAGGGGACCGAAGTCCCCTTTTTTGTTACTTGACCTCACGTGAGGCGATGACTCATTGCGATTTCATGAAGCAAACCGCGATCGACAGGCATCAGCAGGCTTCAAACAATCCAGCTGCGCCCATACCACCACCAATACACATGCTGACGATGCCGTATTTCTTCTCACGTCGCTTCAGCTCGCGAACGATATGGCCAGTGAGTCGTGAACCTGTCATGCCAAATGGATGACCAATTGAGATTGAGCCACCGTTAACGTTGTACTTGTCCGGGTCAATTTCAAGCTTGTCTCGACTGTACAGACACTGAGATGCAAATGCTTCGTTGAGCTCAACCAGATCGATATCGTTCATGGACAGGCCCTTTGCCTTGAGCAGTTGAGGAATCGCAAAGATTGGACCAATGCCCATCTCGTCTGGCTCACAACCTGCTACAGACCAGCCACGGAAATAAGCCATTGGCTCGACACCCAGTTGTTCCGCACGCTCAGCACTCATCACCAGCGTCATTGAAGCGCCGTCAGACAGTTGAGACGCGTTACCTGCTGTGACAGTTCCATCTTCTTCAAATGCGGGTGGCAGTTTTGCCAGTCCTTCAATTGTCGTTGTTGGACGATTACATTCATCTGTGTCACAGACTCCATCAACGATTTCTGTTTCCTTGGTTTCTTTGTCGACAACTTTCTGCCACTTGGTCTTCATCGGCACGATTTCATCGTCGAACATACCGTTTTCCTGACCAGCCGCGGTTCGCTGCTGTGACAGTAATGAGAATTCATCCTGGGCTTCTCTGGTTACCTGATAACGTCTGGCAACCACTTCAGCGGTGTTACCCATCGCCATGAAAATAGCCGGAGCTTTCTCTTCGATAAATGGATGTTTGGCTGACTTGCCCGGGGTTTGTCTGGTACCAGCAGAAATTGACTCGACACCCCCTGCAATCATGATCTCTGAACAGCCGCTGCCTATCTGGTTGGCTGCGAATGCGATTGAGTTAAGACCAGATGAACATGCCCGACTGATGGTTGATCCAGCCGTTGTGATCGGGAGCTTGGACAAGATGACCGCGAGTCGAGCTAGATTTCCGCCCTGTTCTCCAGTCTGTCCTGCGCAACCGACGATAACGTCTTCAACTTCATTCGGATCCAGCTTTGGGTTTCTGTCTAGCAAGGCATCGATACAATGCGTGACCATGTCATCAGGTCGGGTTAAATTGAACGTACCCCGGAAGGACTTCGCCAATCCGGTTCTTACACTATCTACCACTACTACGTCTCGCATGGGCAACTACTCCTTTCCGTTTTGAATCATTATGATTCTAGTAATGCGTTGGTTATATGCTTCTTAGGGGACGGCTATTGTGCACCCTTATAATCACTATATACAAGGCTTGACTGCATATGATGTGCATATGAAATCTGAGTGATAGGTGATTATAGACCGACCCAATTCTGGTGTCTGACTATTCAAGGTATTTAAGGCTCCGCTTCAGGCGATTGGCNCTCTCCGGCAGGCCGCCAGGTCGATTCCGGGAAAGCCATAGCGCTTTGTGCTGGCTGATGATGTGTCTGAGATCGTTCCTGAGGACACTTCGCTTAGGTACTTTCCTTCCCTGGGAAGCCCCCTGGGAAGCCGAAATTGATGCACCACGGAAGTGCATGAGCCTTCTGAGGCCATGAGTCGACATCGCAATGGCGTTTCTGATTTCCGCTTTCAGGAGTCGCTGATCTTTGGTTCGGATCGAGGCTAGCTCCGATTTTATGTCTTGCAGTGCTGAATCACAGCTTCGAAGAGCCCTGTTGGAAATATCTTGAGTATCTCCCGGCTCGTTCTGCATCCGCCAGAACAACAGACGATTGAATATAGTGGCGTTGCGTATTGGCGAGGGAGCGAGTTCCAGTACCTTTCCCAGGCTGACCAGCAGTCTTGCTGCATTCGCGTCTGGCTCCTGAAAATAGATCTGATTAACCAGGTCAATCAGGTCAATATTGGCACTTTTCCTGTGATTCCAGCTCTCGCATGCCCCAAGTGCGAATCCGGGATAGCTGACCGGCAAATACTGATGGTGTCCGTTGTCTCCCCAATCCGTAACCAAATACCCCTTTGCACCATATCGAAGTCCATTCCTGGCGGCATTTGACAGGTTTCTGGTCGCATTGTCGATCCGACCCGTCAGAGAGTTCCAACTGGAAGTACCTGGGCAGACATAGTAGGGAATGCGCTGGCTGGCCATCTGCTCACATTCTTTCTTAAACGGATGATCCCCTTCATACCCCCAATTCATCGCGATTGAATCTCGCGACAGACGTTTCAGAGATTCAGGTTGCTTGAGGACGATATCACTCCAAAACATTGTTTGTCGACCGCGTTTGGCGCCTAACTTGTTGATTTTAGATAAGAAATCAATGTATACGTTGGTAGAGCCAATTTTCTCACAACGTGATTTGCTCCATCCTTTGCCCAATTCCCAGGGCTCATCTCCGCCAACGTTAAAATAGCCGCTGTCGAAATTAGGGAGAAACTCCCCATGCAGTTCATCGAGTAGTTTCAGACTCAGTGCGTTGGGTCGGAGAGTGCTGCCATAAGGGACAGGGTGACCGTCAATTGGGTGTGCGAATCCCTGCGGACACTCGGCATACTTGAAGTATTCAGGATATCGGAGCCAGCGCTCAAAGTGACCGAAACAGTTTAGATTGGGTACCAGCTCTATATACCGTTCGTTGCAGTATGACTGTATTTCCAGGATATCGGCTGCGGTATACGGAGATGCATGCGCCCAGACTTGCTGATGGTTGGTGAAGGCGAAGGTATGCTCCGTGTAGAGTTGCAGTTGGTTGTATTTGAGCAGGGCGAAGCTGTCAATGAGACCCTTTAGTGTTGTCAGTGTAGGGACCTTGCAGCGACTGATATCCAACATAACCCCGCGAAATTGAAAGTCTGGCTCGTCCTCAATACTGATATGGGGCAGTTCGTGGTGATCAGCGCTGATTATCTGTTGAAGTGTAGCCAGCCCGCGAAAAAGGCCGATTTCCGTACCAGAATAGAGCAAGTAACCCCGATTAGAGGTCCTGATCTGATAGGCCTCCGGCTTTAGCTTTGATTTTTTCAAAAACAGCGTAATCAGTGTTTTTCGGTCTTCGACCTGGCCAAAAGTTATGATCAGGGAAGAGGCATCGGCGAATCGACGAACCGCACCGCAAAAATAGTCAGAATGGCTTGAGGTTAGTTTCAGGTATGACCGCTCGCGGATATTGAGTATTTGGCGAGCAGATCTAACTCGCTTAGGGGGTGGATAAATCAACAAACTCATGCCTATCCTTGATCACTTTTAAAGTATCATGCCTCAGGCCCCACTCAGATGCCAGAGCAAGCAGGATCACTTGCAGGCCCTCACTGGCTTGAGTTTCAAGGGGGCCGAGTGACAATACAAAGCGGCTACGTTTTGATAGCATTGAGAAGAAAATGCCCATAACTGAATTGCTGTAGGTTGATTCACGGTTCAATTGAGTCGGACCTGTTCAGGGACCTGTTCAGAATCTGGCGGTCTGTGGTCTCAGTGAAATGGAAGATAATAATCCCCAGGTAACAATCAATAATACCTAAAACCACCCTGGTAACTGTGGCATGCGAATAAGTGACATCGCGTCTGCTTATCGAAAGGTTACGACAAGATGATAGAAAAGAATCCTGTGGTCAGCGAAGCGACAGGTTAAATTTCCTCGACGAGACCTGAGATAATACCGACAATCTGGTCTGCTTCTTCATCAGAAATAATCAGCGGCGGTAACAGGCGAATCGTATTGTCAGTAGCCACATTGATGAGTAATCCCTTGTCCATGGCTTTCGCAACGAGATCTGTGCAAGGTGAATCAAGTTGAACACCAATCATGAGTCCCTTGCCGCGAATATCAACGACATTGTTCAGACCGGATAGTCTCTCTCTTAAACCGTCCATAATGCGATTGCCTACTTCGGTGGCACGTTCAGCAATCTTATTCTCCTGGATGTACTCCACAACGGCAGCAGCGACGCAACAAGCCAGTGGATTGCCACCAAAGGTTGAACCGTGGTTGCCTGGTTTGAATACCTTAGCGGCTTTTCCGCGAGCCAGACAGACGCCAATTGGCATGCCGTTTCCTAATCCTTTCGCTGTAGTAACAAGATCCGGCAGAATGCCGCTTTGCTGATAATTGAAGTAACTTCCGGTTCTCGCATTGCCCGTTTGAACCTCGTCAAGCAGTAAAAACCATTCATGCTCATCACACAGGGCTCGTATCTCCTTCAGGTAATTTTCATCGGGGACATTGATGCCGCCCTCGCCTTGAATAGGTTCGATCATGACAGCCACAATGCTCGAATTGTTTTTGGCGATAGACCTGATGGCCCCGACGTCATTAAATGGCGCACGAACAAAGCCATTTACCAATGGTTCGAAACCAGCCTGAACCTTGCGACTGCCTGTGGCCGTTAGTGTTGCCAGTGTGCGTCCGTGAAAGGAGGCATCGGTGACGATTATGGTTGGGTTGTCTATGCCATTTTGCTTACCGTGGAGCCGACTGATTTTTATTGCACATTCGTTGGCTTCAGCACCTGAATTCCCAAAAAACGCATTGTCCATACCAGATATTGAGGTTAGTAGTTCAGCGAGTTTTTCCTGGGCAGGGATACGATAGAGGTTTGACGTATGCAGAAGTTGAGTGGCCTGCTGGCTGATCACTTCGGCTATCCTTGGATTCGCGTGTCCCAGTGAAATGACGCCTATTCCGGCAAGGGCGTCAAGGTACCGTTTGCCGCTTTCATCCGTGAGCCAGGCTCCCTCGCCCTGCTTAAAAGCGATTTCCGGTCGGCCGTATGTGTTCATGATTGCATCGGACATGTTATCCCCTGTTTTTACCGGGCTTGATTGCGAAAAAGGGGCGATGATAAACCAGTTCCGGTAAACTCGAAAGTCAAGTTTTCAGCGTTCTGACCATGTCACCCATCGATCTCGCTATTTTTATCAGTCGGGTTGAATCTATCTGTGCCGAGATGGGAGCAATTCTGCAACGGGCGGCGTTTTCTCCCAATATCAAGGACCGGCTGGATTTTTCCTGTGCGCTGTTTGATGCAAGTGGAGAATTGTTTGCCCAGGCGGCACATATTCCGGTTCATCTGGGCAGCATGGCCTATGCCATGACCAGTATTGTCGAAGGAGTTGACTGGCAGGAAGGGGACATGCTGGTTGTTAATGATCCCTTTTTGGGCGGGACACATTTACCGGATGTCACTGTGATTGCACCTGTCTTCGCAAGGAAACTGTCCGGGACTGCTGATGAAACAGAACTGATATGCTTTGTGGCCAATCGTGCCCATCACGCTAACATTGGTGCCACCACACCGGGCTCAATGCCGTTGTCCAATTCAATGGATCAGGAAGGTCTTGTCATTCCTCCTTCGATTTTCGTTCGCAAAGGTAAAGTGGACGAAAAGATACTGGCACAGTTCACCGGATTACCAGGCGCGAATACAACAGGTGACTTTGCTGCACAGATGAGTGCGAATCGTATTGGTATAGAACGCCTGCGGGCACTGGTCTCATCAGTCGGGCTGGATCAGTTCATGCTGGGTATAGGACTCATCAACGACTATGGAGAGAAGCTGGCCCGAAGTGTTCTTAGGAAGATTCCTGATGGCAGGTATCATTTCAGTGATCTGATGGATGATGATGGCTTCGGTCACCTTGACGTTGTGCTTGATGTGAACCTGGCTGTTTCCGGGGAATCCATCATCCTGGATTTTTCCGGTAGTTCGAAACAGGTTGAAGGTAATATCAATTGCCCCGTGTCTGTTGTAGCAGCAGCTGTTTTCTATGCTTTTCGCTGTTTGTTACCGGAGCAGACACCAAATTGTGCGGGCACTTTCCGCTGTATCTCTATCGGGGTGCCAGCAGGTTCAGTGCTTAACGCAGAACGACCCGCAGCGACAGCGGCTGGTAACGTTGAAACCTCGATGCGAATAGTGGATGTGGTACTGGGTGCACTGTCAAAAGCCGTGCCAAACGAGGTTCCCGCCGCGAGCCAGGGGACCATGAACAATGTGGCAATGGGTGCACGTGATGGAGATGATTCCTGGGATTACTATGAAACGATTGCGGGCGGTATGGGAGCAAGTGAGAGTGAAAACGGCCACTCAGGTGTCCAATGTCACATGACCAATACGCTTAATACACCAATCGAGAGTCTGGAGAGTCACTTCCCGATTCGGATTATGGAATATGCGCTCAGGGAGAATTCAGGCGGACAGGGTGTCAGGGTTGGCGGTGATGGCCTGATTCGGGAATTCCTGTTCCTGGAACCAACGGAACTGACCTTGTTAACCGAGCGTCGACGGCATTCACCCTGGGGTCTTTTTGGTGGTGAACCTGGTGCCAGGGGAAAGAACAGTCTGGATGGCAGGCTGCTGCCGGGAAAATGTCATGAGAGAGTCAATGCCGGACAGGTACTTAGAATAGAAACACCGGGTGGAGGTGGCTATGGTCAGGCATAGCTGGGTACCGCGCATGATTTAAGCATAAATTTAGTATGCATAAGGATAAGCAAACAGCGGGAAAAAACGATAGAATTAGTGTCTTTCCGGTTTAATTGAAGAGAATGGTTCCATGGACATAATGCAAACTATTAAAGATCAGGTCGAAAGCAATCCTATAATTCTGTATATGAAGGGATCGCCAGATCAACCTCAGTGCGGTTTTTCATCACAGGCTTCACAGGCGTTGATAGCCTGTGGAGAAAAGTTTGCCTATATCGACATTCTGTCGAACCCTGAGATACGAGCTAATCTGCCCCAGTACTCGGATTGGCCAACATTTCCGCAGTTGTTTGTCGGTGGCGAGCTGATTGGCGGCTGCGACATCATTGTTGAGATGCACCAGAGTGGAGAACTGCAGCCCATTATTAAGTCGGTTTCAACTGACGACTCACCCGCCACACAAGACTCAACCGAGTAGGAAATCATTGCAGGACTTTTCTTCTATGAAATAACCTTTCAATCTAAATGATAACGATTTGCATTTAGATTGGCATTTATATAGTATCCCCTCTGTGAAAAAAACAGGGAGATACGAAGCATTGAAATGTACGATATTAGGAATTTTGGCATTCGTCTTTACACAGGCAACCTATGCCAAGACGCCGAATCTGGAAGAGATATGGTTGTTAGTTCAACGGCAACAGGAACAGATTGCCGAGTTGCAGCAAGAACTGGCTGAGAACCAACTTCGACTACAGGAAGCACAGAAAACACTGCAGTCTCAGAGCAGTGAATTAACGACGCGAATTACTGAAACTGAAACCGCGTTAGAAGCAACGGTTTCTTCCATCGAATCCAGCGAGTCGTTCAATGGAACGGCTGATACGCGATTCGGTGGCTATGGAGAGCTTCACTACAACAATCTCGACAGTGGCAACTCAATTGACTATCACCGCTTTGTCATTCTTATGTCCCATCAGTTTTCTGATGAACTCTCATTTTTCTCAGAATTGGAAGTTGAACACGCCCTGGCAGGTGACGGTAAACCTGGTGAGATAGAGTTGGAGCAGGCTTTTGTTCAGTGGGATTACGCAGATAACCATCACAGTAAAATGGGACTTTTCCTGGTACCTGTTGGTATCCTGAACGAAACACATGAGCCTGATACTTTTCATGGGGTTGAAAGAAATGCCGTTGAGAAGAATATTATTCCTTCCACCTGGTGGGAGGCTGGATTTGGTTTTACGGGTGAGATAGCGCCAGGTTGGGGCTATGACCTGGCAGCACACTCGGGACTCAATCTGGATACGGATAATAACAGTGCTTCAAAACGATCCAGTATTCGTTCGGCGCGACAGAAGGTAGCCAAGGGCGTTGCAGAAAACCTCGCTTACACCGTCAGACTGAGGTATTCAGGTCACCCCGGATTCCAATGGAATACCACTCTTCAGTATCAATCTGATCTGGCACAAGGTGATGACGAAGGAGTTGGGGTTGGTGAAATCTCTGCGACACTGTTTGAAACTAACGTCAACTTTCGACGGGGTGGATTTGGCCTACGTGCCCTGTACGCACGCTGGGATATCGACAATGAAATCGAATTGCTCAATTCTGGTGCAGATGAACAGACTGGCTGGTACATCGAGCCTTCCTATCGGTTTGACAATGGTTTTGGTCTGTTTGCACGCTTTGGCAGCTATGACCTGACCGCTGGTTCTGACATCACCAGTAGTGAGAAGAATCAGTTCGATGTCGGTGTAAATTACTGGATCCATGAAAACGTTGTTATCAAAGCTGACTACCAGCGACAGGATAACGACAATGGGGATGATGTGGATGGATTCAATCTGGGTATTGGATATAGTTTTTAAGATAAGTATGAAATTTCATTGGTGTTTGCAGAGAATGGTAGTTCGTTTCGCTTCGCTGGCTTGTGCTGCCGGTCTAATGTTGAGCACAGAGTTGGTATTCGCGGCAGTTTATATGTCTCCGGTTGACTTTGTGAACAGGAGTTTCGATCAGACACCGACAATGAAAACACTATGGTTAAAGACTGAACATCAGCAAGCTGCGAAAGATGTCCTGGGACACAGCTATCCTGGTATACGTTTGCGTTATTGGCAAAGAGGTGAAACAACCGCCTGGATACTGGATGAAATCGGTAAAGAGAAACCCATTACTATTGGTATTGTCATCACGGACAACAAGATCAGGGATGTGTCAATTCTGGAGTTTCGAGAGCCGAGAGGTGGAGAGGTCAGGCATCCGTTCTTTACAAGACAGTTTAAAGGACTGTTTCTGAAGGCAAACAGAAAGCTGAGTCAACGAATCGACGGTGTTGCAGGGGCGACCTTATCGGTTCGTGCAGTTTCGAATGTGACCCGGTATGCACTTTTTCTGCATACCACCTTGTTGAACCGTCAGAACCAGTACGCTCATCAGGAAGTGCGGTAGCAGAAACTGATGTTGAGCTTTAGCAGTCTTACCCGAATTCGTGCAGTTCATCACAGTGTTGGCATGTTTCTGGCATTTTTTCTGGTTGTTATTTCATTAACGGGGATTGCGCTTAATCACTCCGGTGCAATGCGGCTTGACGAACGAACCGTACCTGCATTCATTGCCAGTCGATACTATTCAACCGAAGACGTCAGTGGCTATTACTTGAATGATCGGCACTACTATGTGATCGGTGGCAAACTGTTTATTGACCGCAAAGAAGTCTCATTGTGTGAAGAAATAAATGGTGCGATCCGGATCGACGATCAAGCTGCCGTACTTTGTCTGTCAGAACTCCTGGTGTTTTCATCAGATCATCAGTTCAGTGAACGCATTGGAAGCTCATTTGGATTTCCTGAAAATGTTCGGCGGATCGCTTCACATAAGAATCAGTTGTTGTTGGGTTTGGGTGAGGACATTTACAGCTTTGACGTTGAAACGCTGAAACTGCAACCCGGACCCACTGATGGCGGAACAGTGGTCTGGTCTGAGGCAGGGAGTGTACCGAATAGTCTGCTGTTGAGTGAAAGTGTAAGTTGGCAAAAATTCATACTTGATTTGCACAGCGGGATGTTTTTCGGAGCTGGTGGTATATGGTTGACTGATCTGGTTGGTGTTCTAACCATCGCAATGGCTGTTTCCGGGCTGGTGATGTCGATTGCCGGAACCAATGTCATGCGCTGAGACATAGTTCCTGCATCGTCTGGTTGTCTGGGGATCTCACCCCTTACTTGTGTCCTGGCATCCCTCCCAGTTGCTTCCATCGGTTGACAATATGACAGAACATTTCTGCTGTTTTGTCACAATCATATAGAGCAGAATGAGCCTGATTAGTATCGAAGCTGATGCCTGCCGCCTGACAGGCTCTGGCAAGTACCGTCTGACCAAAAGCTAACCCGCACAATGTTGCCGTATCGAACGATGAGAATGGATGAAATGGATTTCTCTTAATGGCACATCTCGCTGATGCTTCATTAAGGAATCCCTGATCAAATGAAGCATTGTGAGCAACGAGTATCGCTCGCTGGCAACCTGTTTCGCGGACGCTTTTGCGTACGCCGCGAAACGTCTCTGTGAGTGCTTTGTGCTCATCAACCGATGATCTAAGGGGATTTGTAGGATCAATTCCGGTGAACTCAAGGGATGATTGCTCAATATTCGCACCCTCGAATGGCTCGACATTAAAGAAATACTGTTCTCCTGGAACCAACAGTCCATCGTCGTTCATTTCAATAACGATGGCGGCGAGTTCCAGTAATGCGTCTGTTTTTGAGTTGAACCCACCCGTCTCAAGATCCAAGACGACGGGAAGATAGCCTCGAAATCGGTATGCGATAGGGGATTTTGAGTCGATCAAAAGTTTCCTTAATTCCTTACAGTCCAATGAATTTTTGCATTGGCTCGAATCGGAACCACTTCATCATTGCCAAACTGCAATGCCTGAGGGACATCCCAGGCCTGGTTCGTCAGGGTTATTGTATCCTGATTACGGGGAAGACCATAAAAATCCGGCCCGTTGAAACTGCTGAATGCTTCCAATCTGTCCAGTGATCCGGCATTGTCAAAAGCTTCAGCGTACAATTCAATGGCGGCATGGGCAGTGTAGATTCCTGCAGCACATCCGCAGACCTTTTCCTTAGCCATTCTCGGATGCGGCGCTGAGTCAGTGCCCAGGAAGAACTTTGGGTTAGCGGATGTGGCAGCATCAATCAAAGCTCGTTGATGATGGCTGCGTTTCAGGACTGGCAAACAGTAGTAGAGAGGCTTGAGACCCCCTTCGAGCATGTGGTTTCGGTTAAACAGGAGATGATGAGGGGTAATCGTTGCGGCCATATTATCATTTGCTTCCAGTACGACATCGACGGCTTGTTTCGTGGTGATATGTTCAATAATCACTTTCAATTCTGGAAACTGCCGACTTATCGGTAATAGCGACTCGTCAATAAAAGCAGCCTCGCGATCAAAAATATCAACATCCGGTCTGGTTACCTCAGCGTGGATACATAACGGCATGGCATGAGTCTGCATTGCGTCGAAAACCGGATAGAGAGTTTTGATATCTGACACCCCGGAAGCAGAATTTGTCGTGGCACCAGCGGGATACAGCTTGAAGGCGTAAATGAATCCTTGTTGCTTCGCGTTGACAACAGTTTCTTCACTGGTCTCCGGCGTAATATGCAAGGTCATCAGGGGTTTGAATTTTGAGTCTTTGGGCACTAACGAAACAATTCTGTCGTGATATTGTCTGGCCGTTTCCGGATTGTCGACAACGGGTACAAGATTAGGCATAACAATGGCTCGACCGAAATACCTTGAGATGTGTGCGACGGTATCTTTCAGATATACCCCGTCGCGCAGGTGGACATGCCAGTCATCGGGGCGAATAAGGGTAATACTGCGCATTATCGGTCTGTCAGCCAGAAGTGCTTCGCATTATACACAAAGAGGATAAAGCAAACTTGTTCGGTAATCTTATGGCACCTATCCGAGAGCTGACAATCACAGCGGGCAGGATTCAGCAGGAATGCCAGGTTTAAGGGAGGGCTATGGAATTTTCTTGACTACCCTTTGCAGGGATGCTGGTGGGATTCAAAGGGATTCTGAAAGACAATAACCAACAGCCAGGATTTCTGACCTGAATCAGTCAGTCTTGAATAAGCGCTAGTCTGTACGCCATAATTTGTTAATATAGCGCCTTTTTTGCGAGACTTCAGGCATGTCTGATATTGCCAAAATCGTTCTGTCCTACTCGGGAGGATTGGATACCACTGTTATTTTGAGGTGGCTGCAGGAAACCTACGACTGTGAAGTCATCACCTTCACTGCTGACCTCGGCGATGGTGACGACTACACACCCGTACGACAAAAAGCCCTGGATAGTGGTGCTACCGAGGTCTTTATTGAAGATGTGAGGGAGGAGTTCGTTCGTGACTTCGTGTTCCCCATGTTTCGGTGCAACACCATCTACGAGGGTGAATATTTGCTAGGCACCTCGATTGCACGTCCGTTGATTGCGAAACGACTTGTTGAGATAGCTAATCAGACGGGTGCAGATGCAATTTCACACGGCGCAACCGGCAAGGGCAATGATCAGGTTCGATTCGAGCTGGGTGCCTACGCGCTAAAGCCGGATGTTCAGGTGGTCGCGCCGTGGCGCGAGTGGGATTTGACTTCCCGTGAGGCACTCATGGCATTCTGTGAGAAACATCAGATACCGGTCGACCAAAAGCATGAGGGAGAGAAATCGCCTTACTCAATGGACGCGAATCTGCTGCATATTTCATATGAGGGCGGCGTGCTGGAAGATCCGAATGCTGAACCGGAGGAATCCATGTGGCTTTGGACAAAGTCCCCTGAAGCTGCGCCTGATTCCCCTACCTACATTGAACTGACCTACGGCAATGGTGACATTGTAGCGATTGACGGACAGGAGATGTCACCTGCAAAGGTTCTGACGCACCTCAATAAAGTGGGTGGAGAAAATGGTATTGGTCGCGTCGACATAGTCGAAAACAGATTCGTTGGAATGAAAGCGAGAGGTTGTTATGAGACTCCGGGAGGCACGATCTTGCTCAAAGGTCATCGAGCCATGGAGTCGATCACTCTTGATCGAGAGCTGGGACATCTCAAAGATGAGCTGATGCCCCGGTATGCCAAGCTGATCTATAACGGTTTCTGGTGGTCAGCAGAACGACTGGCTCTGCAGGCGCTGATTGATGAGTCTCAACAGTATGTAAACGGTATTGTCAGGCTGAAACTGTATAAAGGGAATGTGACGGTGGTGGGCAGGGAATCCTCCGAGGACAGTTTGTACGATGCCAATATTGTGACCTTTGAGGATGACGCGGGTGCTTATGATCAGAAAGATGCTGAGGGTTTTATTCGGCTAAATGCTTTGCGGTTGAAAGTAGCCAGTAAAAAAGGCCGTAAGTTTGATAAGTAGCAAGGTTCTAGTCCTCGTTAGAGATAGGTGAGTGTGGGAGGGGAGCCCCTCTGGGGCTGCAGGCGCAGCTCACAGAAAGTGCTCCGGGTTCCCATCATTATTTCAACACTTAATTAAAACAGTCTTTAGTCAAGATCCTGCTTCTTACCCTTAAACTCACATAGATCGTAAATCACACAAGCCCCACAACGAGGATTCCTGGCAGTACAAACATATCGACCATGCAAGATCAGCCAATGATGAGCATCCAGAATAAACTCATCAGGAATCACCTTCACCAGTTTGTCTTCAACCTGACGCACAGTCTTACCCGGCGCAAACCTGATACGGTTCGAAATACGAAATATATGCGTATCCACAGCCATGGTGGGTTGACCAAACGCTGTATTCAGCACCACATTTGCGGTTTTGCGCCCGACTCCCGGCAATGCCTCAAGATCCTCACGATTATCCGGCACGTTCGAATCATGCGCCGTGACGAGAATCTTACAGGTCTTGATCACGTTAGCTGCCTTGCTGTTATAGAGTCCGATTGTCCTGATGTACTTCTTCAAGCCAGCCTCTCCCAAAGTAAGTACTTTCTCTGGCGTGTTCGCTATTTTATAGAGTCTTGTCGTCGCCTTGTTGACGGAGACGTCAGTCGCCTGTGCCGACAGCATCACCGCCACTAATAGCTCAAATGTAGAGCCATGGACCAGTTCGGTTGTTGGCGTTGGATTTTCATCCCGCAGGCGAGTGAGTATCTGATATCTCTTTTCTTTGTTCATAAGGATTTGATTCAGTTTTGAACGTAAAGCTCGATCCAGTTTTTCAAGGCAATAAGACAGCCGAGGATCAGGAAAGCACCCGGTGGCAGTATCATTAACAGGAAACCATCGTTTGGCAATATGACCAGCCAGTCTGTCTGGTCACCGCCGAGAATCATGTGCAGTTGACTGAACAGCATACCCTGTCCGAGTGCTTCACGCACAAATCCCATACAGACGATGACCAACAGAAATCCCGTCCCCATCATAAACCCATCCAGAACGGCGTATCGGACGGGGTAACGACTGGCGAAACTCTCTGCCCGGCCCAGCACCGTGCAATTGGTCACGATGAGGGCGACAAACAGTCCGATTCGCTGGTGGATTTCGAACAGAAAAGTTTGCAGGAGCAGGTCACTCAGCGTAACAAATGTCGCGATAATCATGATCTGAGCGGGTAACCGGGTTGCATCATCAAGCCACCGACGGATTAAACTGATAATCAGGTTGGAACAGGTCAGCACGATTAGCGTAACAAGACCGAGGACGAGACTCTGGGTCACTGTATTGGATACAGCCAGAAGAGGACACAACCCCAGCATCTGGACCAGCGCCGGATTCTGAGACCAGAGTCCCTCTGTCGTTATCTGTTTAGCGTTCATAACTGCTCATCCAGTTGTCCCGGTTATTTTTATAGTCGATCAACCCAAGTTTGACTGCTGTTACCACAGCTCGTGGGGTTATAGTGGCACCGGTAAACTGATCGAAGTCACCCTTATCCTTCTTCACAGCCCAGATGATGGAGTCGAGAGATTGGTTGTTGAATCCAAGAATCCAGTTCGACACCTCAATATCCAGTTTGTCACCCAACCCGGGTGTTTCCTGGTGATTTATAACGCGAGTACCGAGGACAGTACCTGCCAGATCGACTGCTAACCAGAGTCTGATTTCTCCGTTATATCCTTCCGTGGTTGAAATCTCGAAGATATGACCTGAAGTCACACCATTCCGGGAGATTTGATAAGTGTTGTTGCCAAGCGGATCAATGCTGACATCAACATCGGCATGCAGAATTGACAGCAGTTTCTCAGTCGCATGGTTAGCGCGATTATCGCTAATCTGTAATCTGGTTGAATAGTTGGTAAAGCTCAACCCTAGCGCACAGATGAACCCGATGGTGGTGAGTCTTGCTACTATGCCTTGAAGTGACCTCATGCGATCCTGAGCCTCATGTGATCAATCAAGGGTGCAGTTGCGTTCATCAGGAGTACAGCAAAGGCAAATCCATCCGGATAAGCACCGATTGAGCGGATAGTGAATGTAATGAGGGCGATTCCAATGCCAAATATTAAAAGACTGAGGTCTGAATCAGGTGAGGTGACAGGGTCAGTGATAACAAAGAAAGCCACCAGCATGGTTCCGCCTGAAAGCAGATGAAACATCGGAGAACCAAGACTCTGGGCAGAACCGCTATCGTAAAATACCGCTGACAGGACGGTAAGGGTTAACAACATGGCTAAGGGAGCCTGCCAGCGGATGACATTCAGCAACAAGAGCAGAGCGCCACCAGCCAGATAAGCGAGGTTGATCCATTGCCAGCCAACACCCCCGAGGTTGGTAAATCCGTTTTCGATTACCCAGATATCTTCAACCGTCTTTGTCCCGCGAAATTTCATGGTGTCCAGTGGCGTGGCTGCAGTTATTCCGTCTACCATGCTCGGCCACGTCGACATGGCAAGCGGAAATGAGATGATCAGAACGGCGTAGCCCACCATGGCAGGATTAAATGGATTTTGACCGAGTCCACCATAAAGATGCTTACCGAAGACAATGGCAAAACCGCTGCCCAGGGCCGTCATCCAGAAAGGAAGATCAGGTGGCAGCGCAAGCGCGAGGATAAAGGCCGTCAAGACCGCTGAACCATCAAATACACTGGCCATATTCATACCGCGAATTCTCAGAATGAATGCTTCAAGCAGGAGAACTGTTGCGGTTGCTGTCAACACGTTCACCAAAACACCCGGTCCAAGAAAATAGGCACTTACACCCAGACCAGGCAGTAACGCCAACAGGACGACGGACATGATCCTTGGTGTCGAAACCAAGCTGAAGCCCGGAGCTGTCATTCTGACTTTCTCAGTTGGGCGATTATTTCAGCTCGATCAGCTGAGGTTGCTCGTGTTCGCAGTTTCGACTTTGAGGAATCCAGCCGGTCATTTCGACGTATGAACCTCAGTTCTGACTCCCTGGCCCGGATAAGATCCTGATCTTCCTGGCTCAGCTGTTTCTTGAGAGCGGAAAAAAAGTTTGTGAGTGGGATCTTACTCGGGCAAAGCTGATCGCAGAGTCGACATTCGGTGCAATCATTCAGAGACAGGAGATCCATGGCACTGCTGGAATTTGATTGCCATAGAAGCTCCTGAGGCGCAAGATGTTGTGGACATTGCCTCCCGCAATTACCACAACGAATGCAAGCCAGTATCGATAAAGCGCTGTCGGCAGGAATCGGTTGCGACTTCTGAGGCAACTCAAGTAATTCAATACAATCAACTGGACAGGACGGTACACACAGATCACATCCGGTACATATTTGTTCCAGGATGACGTGCATTTGTTGCGGAGCACCAAAAATAGAATCAACAGGGCAGACCTGAATACACAATGTACAGCCAACGCATTCTCGCTCGCGGATTCTGGCAATGTGCGGGGGTTCGGTTTTTCCGAACGTTTCGTCCAATGCCAGCGTTTCTCTTGCCAGCAGGTTGGCAAGTTCGCTGATCGTTCTTTGACCACCTGGCGGACATCGATTGATGGCTTCACCGGAGGCGATCGATTGTGCGTAGGGTCTGCACCCCGGGTGTCCGCATTGAGCACATTGAGTTTGAGGCAGTAATTCGTTGATCTGTTCAACAGCCTCATCAATGTCGGAACGAAACCTGATCGACGCAAACCCCAGGGCAAGAGCAACCACCAGGCACATGGTCGTGACAAGAATCAGGTCCGGGAGAAGTTGCGGAAACATCAGTGCATCCCCGTAAAACCCATAAATGCAAGCGAAAGAAGGCCTGCAGTAATTATGTTGATGGCCGTTCCCTGGAAAATTCTTGGTACTTTTGCATCAGCCAGGCGCTCCCGCATGGCAGCAAACACAATCAGCAGGAATGAAAATCCAAGTGCCGCACCAAGGCCGTAGGTCACTGAATCCTGAAATGAATGAGTGTGTCTGATATTGAGCAAGGCAACACCCAGTACAGCACAGTTGGTTGTAATCAAGGGTATGAAAACTCCCAGCACCTGATGCAACATTGGTTGAGTGGTGCGAATAACTATCTCGGAGAACTGTACCAGCGTGGCAATGAGAACAATGAAGGTGATGATTCTGAGGTACTGCAGACCGAAAGGTATGAGCAGATAGTGTTCAACAAGAAAACTCAAGGCAGATGCGAGCGTCAGTACAAAAGTCGTNGTTGCTGCCATACCGATCGCGGCGTCGAGTTTCTGAGTTGCTCCGAAAAATGGACACAACCCCAGGAATTGCACCATGACAAAATTGTTAACAAAGATCGTGCCAAGCAATATTACGATCGGTTCTGGCATCTTTTATATTCTTTGGGTGCTGTGTTATGTCACTTTCATGCCAGCTGTCGCACCGGTATGTGGTTCTAACAGATATATATCCTCTCCCCCGGGTCCGGCAGCGAGTACCATTCCTTCGGAGACACCGAAACGCATTTTACGAGGCTTCAGATTGGCGACTACCACGGTTTGCTTACCGATAAGCCGGCCAGGATCATACGCGGATTTGATGCCTGCAAAAACAACCCGTTGTTCAATGCCGATATCGAGACTTAGTTTAAGCAGTTTGTCTGCGCCTTCAACAGCCTCAGCGTTGGTGATGGTTGCGACTCTGAGGTCTACCTTTGCAAAGTCATCATAATCGATTTGCGCTAAAATCTGCTCCACGGATTCCTCCTCTGGTTGGACCAGTGACTCAGTTTCTTTGGATGCTTCAACCATCGCTTCGACCGACTTTTGTTCAGCCCGGGCAAGGAGGGGTTTGAACTTGTTGATTTCATGATTCAGTAAGGGTGAGTCGATGCTTTGCCAACCTAAAGGATCGATATTCAGAAACTTCTCCGACTTTTCAGCGAGATCAGGTAATACTGGCTTTAGATAGGCAACGATGATTCTGAACATATTGATGCCGTCAGAACAGACGTTGTGAACTTCCAGTTCGTTGCCAGGCTGTCTTATCTTGACCCAGGGCTCGTGTTCGGCAATGTATTGATTTGCCTTGTCTGCCATCGACATGACTTGACGAATAAGTTTGCTGAATTCGCCCGCTTCATAGTTAAGCTCAAGTTCAGCTTTCTGGCTGACAAATTCTGCCAGGAGATCAGTGGTTGGTTGTGATGACAGCCTGCTGTTGAATTGTTTTCTGATGAATCCCGCGCATCTGCTTGCAATGTTAACCACCTTGCCGACCAGATCTGAATTTACCTTCTGAATGAAATCATCCAGATTGATATCCATGTCATCAATGCTGTTGGTGAGTTTGCTTGCGTAGTAGTAACGCAGGAACTCAGGATTCAGATGCTCTTTATATGTCCCGGCGTTGATGAAGGTACCACGGGATTTACTCATTTTCTGCCCGTTCACCGTGATGAACCCATGGGTATGGATTCGAGTCGGCGTCCTGAATCCGGAGTTGCTCAACACCGCTGGCCAGAACAAGGCATGAAAATTGATGATGTCTTTACCAATGAAATGATGTAGTTCATGTTCTGAATCCGGGTTCCAAAAGTCATCGAATGCAATACCCTCACTCCTGTCACAGAAGTTTCTGAAACTTGCCATGTATCCGATAGGCGCATCCAGCCAGACATAGAAGTACTTCTCTGGTTGTCCGGGTATTTCAAATCCAAAGTAAGGTGCATCACGGCTGATATCCCAGTCCTGTAAACCGGCGTTCAGCCACTCAGCCAGTTTGTTGGCCACCTGATCCTGCAGAGCACCACTTCGGGTCCAGTTCTTCAGGTATTCGGTGAAATTTGAGAGGGCAAAGAAGAAATGAGTGGACTCCTTCAGCTCGGGGTCCGCACCTGAGATTGTCGATTTTGGGTTAATCAGATCTGTTGCGTCGTAGGTAGCGCCGCAGGCTTCACAGTTGTCTCCATACTGATCATCAGCGTTACACTTGGGACAGGTTCCGACAATGAAACGATCAGCAAGAAACATCTGCCTTTCAGGGTCATACAGTTGCTCGACAGATTTAACGACAATATGACCAGCGTCCATGAGCCTGGTATAGATAAGGGAGCTGTATTCCTCATTCTCGGGAGAATGGGTCGAATGATAGTTGTCATGGCTGATAAAGAAATCCTGAAAGTCTTTCTCGTGTTCAGTCTTTATCTGCGAAATCAGCGTTTCCGGATCGACATCCTGTTCTTCTGCTTTCAACATGATGGCAGTACCATGGGTATCATCGGCGCAGACATAGATGCACTGATGACCTCGCATGCGCTGGTACCGAACCCAAATATCCGTCTGGATATGCTCCAGTAAATGCCCGAGATGAATGGATCCATTGGCATTTGGAAGTGCACTGGTCACCAGGATGTTGCGGTTTGTCATGTTTATTAAATTTCAGGCTGCTTTTAGAGGATGCAAATATACCGATGCAAGCCACGATTTTCATCCCAATTCGAGTCCCGGCAGTCATATAATGTACTGCTAAGAAAATTAAAGCCAAAAGAGGAGAAGGTACATCGCGACCGCAGGACCGCAGAAATATGATTTACCAGGTGTAAAACACATCGTTGCCGTGGCCTCCGGTAAGGGTGGCGTTGGCAAGTCCACAGTGTCTGCCAATTTGGCGTTGGCACTAGCTGCGGAGGGACATACTGTCGGTCTGCTGGATGCCGATGTCTATGGACCCAGTCAGGGATTGATGATGGGGGTGAGCGAGGAAACTCAACCTGAGGTGGCTGACGATCTTCTACAACCCATCTCGGTTCATGGTATTCAGGTGATGTCCATGAGTTTTGTGACCTCTGACCGAACACCCGCCATCTGGCGTGGGCCGATGGCAAGTAGCGCCCTGCAACAGTTGCTGACCCAGACAAACTGGCAGAATGTTGATTATCTGATCGTCGATATGCCGCCCGGTACGGGTGATATTCAATTAACCATGGCCCAGAACGTACCGCTTAGTGGGGCGATAATCGTGACAACCCCTCAGGACATTGCACGGCTTGATGCCTGCAAGGGCATTGAGATGTTTCGCAAGGTTGAGGTCCCATTGTTGGGAATTATTGAAAATATGAGCTTGCATACCTGTAGCGTGTGTGGGCATCAGGAAGCTATTTTTGGTACAGGTGGTGGTGAACAGATTGCGCAAGACTACTCAACCTATCTGCTGGCGCAATTACCACTGTCAATGGCAGTCAGAGAGCAATCAGATGGTGGGGTGCCACCTGTTTTATCCGATCCGGATGGTGAGGTAGCCCCGCTGTTTAAGCAGATTGCAGTCGCGGTTCATCGACAGATTGAAGAGGTTGAAAAAACCACACCAACAATACGAATCGTGGATGACTGACCGTCGGGTTTTGTGAATCAGCTTGGTGTATGATTCTGCGCTTTATTTGCTTTCAGAGGTAAACAATGTCAATTAAGTCGGATCGCTGGATTCGCCGAATGTCGGAAGAGCAGGAGATGATTTGTCCATTTGAATCCGGTCAGGTAAGAGAATCGGATGGGCATAGATTGATCTCCTACGGAACATCGAGCTATGGGTATGATGTGCGATGTTCTGATGAGTTCAAAGTGTTTACCAATATTCATTCCTCCACGGTAGATCCGAAAGCATTTGATGAGGACAGTTTTGTAGATGTCAAGAGTGATGTTTGTATCATCCCACCGAATTCTTTCGCTCTCGCCAGTACGATTGAGTACTTTAAAATTCCTCGCAGCGTGCTGACGGTTTGTCTGGGTAAGTCGACGTATGCGCGCTGTGGAATCATTGTTAATGTCACACCACTTGAACCCGAATGGGAAGGGCATGTCACGCTGGAGTTTTCAAACACAACAACCTTGCCGGCGAAAATATATGCAAATGAAGGTGTCGCGCAGATGTTGTTCTTTGAGTCTGACGAGGAATGTGAAATATCCTACAAGGATCGAGGCGGAAAGTACCAGGGACAACGAGGTGTGACTTTACCCAAGACCTAGGAAACTGACTGTTAGAGCTTTATGCCGTCAAACTCTGCCTCTTTTAGAAGCAGTTCAAAGCCCCTGTCGTCTTCTACCTGCTGGAATCGAACCAGAAGAAAATCATATTCGGGTGCCAGCCAGAAGGTTGTATTGCGCTTTGGTCTGTGTTTGATACGAGTGGCTTTTATTGTGCTGAATACACCAATAGGTGTTTCAATTTCTTCCTCACCAATAACCTTGAATTCATAGTGCTTGAGTTTGCCACCATCTGCAATTTGATAGTGAAGTTCAGGCCATGGTAATCCCTGTTGGTGGGCTGCCAGCAGATCTTCCCGGACTTTGAGCTGATATAGCAGCTTATCCAGTGTGCCTTCTGGTATTGCCATCTCCCATGGCGGTGATTGCAGGTCGTTCAGGACTAGCATCTTATCCCAGTCGAAACTGAGGACAGCATCTCTTTTCTTGCCGATGCCTGAACGATGGTACTGATACTCCACGGGAACAACTAGATCGTCCTTGATTTTGAACCTCGAGAATTCTGTGATGGAAGCAAAGAAGGAATTCGCCGTCGATGACAAGGTGTAGATGCCGTTCTCATCTTTTCGCAACTCCCTAATACCTTCGGCACTTATTGGCAGCCCCCTGTAGTCTGCTCGGTAGACCGCTCGAAATAGAGTGGGTTCCGCCTTTGCCAGGGATGAAATGACCAGAAAAACCAAAATAATGGTAGTAACGAGTCTCATCTATCAAGAAATTCCATTCGCAGCGATTGGTAACTTGTAAATCATTAACGAGTCTATGACAATTTGGATGCGTGAAGTAAGAAAAAATTCAATATTAATTCTGCTTCACTGATTTCATCCTACTTGGGGCGGAAAGCAAAGGAATTCCGGTATTAATAGAAGCGCTTCTTTTTTTCTAGTGTTACTGCTGATTCTGGCTAGACCAGATCGCGTTCAGGCAATCACCGTCGACGATCTCTATGTGGCGGAGGTCTTTGTCACCAGTCAGCAAGATAAACAGCTCAAATCAGGTGCTCGTGCAGGTCTTCTGCAGGTGCTCGTTCGAGTCTCCGGTACAACGGAAGTACAGCAAAGCAGCCTGATTGCGAACGCCTTGCGTAATCCGGCTTCTTACTACTTTCAATACAGCTATCAGTCCACTGACCGGGACTTTCTAATTGGAGATAAAGTCGTACCAGCGCGGATTTTACGCCTGCATTATGAACCCAATGCCATAGCCAGATTGTTACGAGATTCAGGATTTCCGGTATGGGGGAGCAATCGGCCCTCGGTATTGCTCTGGTTAGCGGTGAGTGATGAGCAAGGTCGTCGTCTGTTGTCTGAATCTGATTCAAGCGAAGTCCTGACTGCAGTCAATGATCTGGCAAATCAGCGAGGTTTACCTCTCCTATACCCATTGTTGGATCTGGAAGACGAAGCTCAGGTATCGACGGCTGAGGTATGGGGATCATTTTTGGCAAGGGTTGAAAGAGCATCTGATCGATACAATCCGGGTTGCATCTTGTCTGCGCGCATTCAGAAATCTGATTCAGGCCAATGGTCAGCAAGCTGGTCTTATAGAGTAGACGGAGAATGGTCTAGTTTCAGCAATATCGCACCTAGCGTCACGGATCTGGTTTCTGGCATAGTGGATCTATTGGCAGATTCACTTGCAGCGCGCTATGCCCTTGATTCATCCCGGAGTATTATCGAATTACGAATAGATCAGATTGACAGTCTGAGTGACTACGCAGAAGTGACTCGATATCTTGAGTCTCTTACGCCAGTATTGGATAGCAGCGTCACTGAGGTACGTGGCACGGAAGTTTTGTTTCGTCTGAGTACAGAAGGGCAAACTGCTCAGCTAATCAAGATCATTGAGTTCGATGAGAAGATGATGTTGATAAATACATCCAATCAAAATACGTTGCTCAACTATCGCTGGTTGAAATAATTTGGACTTATTACTATGGAGACATTAGACGCCTTTCAGAAGATGTTGGCTCTCGCAGTTGTTGTTGTTTTTATTTTTTTGCTTTATCTGCTGCAGCCGATTCTTACCCCTTTTCTTGTCGGCATGGGTATTGCCTATCTGGGAGATCCTGTTGTTGATCGACTCGAATCAGTCGTTGGGAGAGCAGGAGGTGTTCTTGTAGTTTTTCTGCTGTTGTTAATACTGGCTGTTACGGGCATATTTCTTCTCCTGCCGATGTTGATTACCGAGGTGGCGACTCTGGTGAAAAGCATCCCCGAATTCATTTTGTGGCTGCAGAATACAACCAGACCGTTAGTGGAAAGTCTTGGTATTGATCCATTTGATATTAATCTGGCCCTGTTGCGGGAAAAACTCACAGAGAACTGGACCCAGGTTGGTGGTTTTGCAGGTGTTTTTTTTGCCAAGCTCACTGCCTCTGGTTTGGCATTGGCGTTTGGAATAGCGAATATTACACTTATTCCGGTTGTTGGTTTCTATCTGATGAGGGACTGGGACGTTCTGGTTGGGTATATGAGGGAAATCCTACCACGAGATATTGAGCAAACGGTCGTAAGCCTGGTGACCGAATGCGACGAAGTCCTGAGTGCCTTCCTGCGTGGCCAAATGCTGGTGATGTTTGTTCTGGGAGGTATGTATTCAGTTGGATTGATAATGGTGGGACTGGACCTTGCGCTTTTAATCGGTATGTTGGCTGGCCTGGCGAGTATCGTGCCATACCTTGGCTTCATAGTAGGGATCACTGCCGCGGGTTTTGCTGCTGTTGTTCAGTTTCACGAATTTTTACCACTGGTTTATATCGCCATGGTATTTGGACTTGGTCAGGCGTTGGAGGGGATGGTGCTTACACCGCTTCTGGTGGGTGATCGAATTGGTCTGCACCCGGTGGCGGTGATCTTTGCCGTCATGGCTGGTGGGCAGTTATTTGGATTTGTGGGTGTCCTTCTAGCTCTGCCTGTGGCAGCAGTGATAATGGTATTCGTGCGCCATCTGCACAACCGCTATATTGACAGCGACTATTACGGTGCGGTCGATGAGGAAAGTGATTCAGCTTCTGAAAGTGTCGTTCAGTCCCAAATTGATCTGAAAGACAGTGAATAAACAGCTTACTCTCGACATCAAGTTAAGAGATGACGCCACATTTGCCAACTATGTAGGAGTTGCAGCAAAATCTGTGCTGGAAGCGGGTCCCTGGGCGTATGTCTATGGACAACCAGGATCTGGTCGTACTCATCTGTTGCAGTCTTGCTGTCACCACTATGTCGGTTCCATCTATTTAGCTGGTCTAGGAAATCTGTCACCCGAGGTGTTGGATGGTCTGGCGTCGCTTGAGGTTATCTGTATTGATGATATCGAAGATGTACTTGGTGATGTCGACTGGGAAGAAGCGATATTCCACCTGATGAATGCCGTCAAGGATCAGGGAAAGAGAATATTCATTGCCGGACCTAAACGGGCTTCAGGATTGAAGGTTAAGCTGCCGGATCTGCATTCGCGTCTGGTTGCCGCGATGCCCATCGAAACCGATGAACTCAATGACGAAGAAAAACTAAGCGTACTGATGCAGCGAGCACACGGTCAGGGATTTTACCTTGGGAGAGATGTGGGTCGGTTCATCTTGAGCCGGTCTGGACGAGATATGGGGCAATTGCTCGATCTGGTGCATAAACTTGAAATTGAAACACTTTGTCAGGGGAAAAGAGTAACGATTCCATTTGTGAAACAGACCTTGAGTTTGTGATGAAGAAGATTTTCTTCACAGGTGGTGGTAGTGCAGGTCACGTGACACCCAATATAGCGCTCATTGAACACCTGAAAAAGCATGATTGGCATATCAGCTATATAGGCTCTAAAAACGGTATTGAACATAATCTCATTCAACCGCTGGGTATTCATTACTATTCAATAGCAACTGGGAAACTGCGCAGATATTTTGACTGGCAGAACTTTCTGGATCCTTTTCTGATCATTCTAGGCATTCTGCAGGGTATTATCCTGTGTCTTCAACACAGGCCGAAGATAGTTTTTTCAAAGGGAGGGTTTGTCGCGGTACCCCTGGTGGTCGGCGCCTGGATCTGTCGAATACCGGTCATCAGTCATGAATCTGATATCACGCCGGGACTTGCGAACAGATTGTGTTTTCGCTTTTCACGGTACATCTGTGTCAATTTTCCTCAAACCGAAGCATTTCTCCCTGTCGGGAAAACAAAAGTGACGGGATCGCCTGTTCGACAGTCACTGCTCAAAGGAGATGCAGAGAGTGGGCGCAGATATCTTGGCTTTGACGCTAGCAAACCGATATTGTTGATTTTTGGTGGCAGCCTAGGTGCCAGAGCGATCAATAACTGTGTTCGTCTCTGTCAGCCTGAACTGTTGTCCTCGTATCATGTGATTCATGTGGTGGGTGAGGGCAATATCGATTCAGCATTCAACTGCGCTGGTTATCTTCAGAAAGAGTATCTGCACGAGGAATTCGGTGATGTGTTGGCTGCAGCCGACATTGTGATGTCTCGAGCCGGTGCCAATTCTATCTATGAGCTGTTGTTAACAAGAAAACCGCACCTGCTGGTTCCTTTGTCAGTCGAAGCCAGTCGTGGTGATCAGATCGTCAATGCCGGGATCTTTCAAAAAGCGGGCCTCAGTGATGTCTTGTCAGAGGATGAGCTTGAACCGAAAGGACTGATCGCCGCTTTGAGTGAACTTTACCTTAAAAAGAGTGGACGAATCGAAGCGCTGCGGTCATTTGAGATCCTGGATGGGGTGACACTCATTTCGGCGTTGATTGGGCAGGTGTCGGATACATGATCATACTCAGGGGTGGATGGCACTTACTTAAAGACCTAATCTACCGGCAACTTCATGATCGAATTGTGGAGTCCATCCTGGCGTCCATCTTGGGGGGTATGGTTGTTAAAGAAGGTGCGAGGAAAAGATTGACTGAATTGGAGCGGAATCGTTTTCTGGATGAAGCATGGCCACAGATTAACGAAAAGATAACGCGTTTGGGTTTACCAAGCGAAGAATTGCTAAACAGCAGGAGTCATGGCTAATGAGCGAGCTATCAAGCATCGTCACAGTCGATGGAATGTCGAAATCGTTCGGGGACTTTGTCGCCCTTGACGGGGTGAGTTTCAATATTGAGCGAGGCGCTATCGTGGGTTTGATTGGTCCGAACGGCGCAGGTAAAACCACCACGTTAAAAGCCATGCTGGGACTCACGGATTTTGATGGCGACCTGAACGTGATGGGAATCGATCCCAGGGAAGGTCGACAACGGATTATGCAGAATGTGTGTTTTATTTCAGATGTAGGTGTCTTGCCACGGTGGATAAAGGTGAGTCAGGTCATTGACTACATTGATGCAGTCCATCCCCGCTTCAGTCGCGAGCGAGCGCTGGAGTTGCTGTCCTCGACAGATATCAGAGTCGGCAAAAAGGTCAAGCAATTATCTAAAGGCATGGTGACTCAACTGCATCTGTCTCTGGTGATGGCCATTGATGCGGATCTTCTGGTATTGGATGAGCCGACGATTGGACTCGACATTCTGTACCGAAAAGAATTCTATGATCGGCTTCTGAATGACTATTTTAATCATGAAACAAGCATCATCGTTAGCACACACCAGGTCGAAGAAATAGAGAATCTTCTCAGTCATCTGTTATTTATAGATCGTGGTCGGATTGTTCTGGATAGTTCGATGGATGATTTATCCGAGCAGTATCGACAAGTATTGGTGAATCCCGACCAGATTGAGCGAGCTCGGGAACTGGGTCCAATAAGCAGCAGAGAGGTCCTGGGAAAGGAGAGCATGATCTTCGAACATGTCGATATCGAGTTGCTCAATCCCCTGGGAGAACTTCATGTACCAAGTGTGGCAGATCTTTTTGTTGCCAAGATACAGAGGCGATAAGCCATGAATCAACTCCCCATTTTACTGAAAAGAGAATTCTGGGAACACCGAGTTGTCTTTTTGTATCTGCCCGCTGTGATTTCGACCCTGATGATCGGGATCTTGATTCTGATGGGAGTAGGACTGCGATTCGATCTCGCTGAAGTGAGTGTCAGCGAGTCGAACAGTGACGGTTCAGCCGAGGAACATTACCGTCTTGAAGTGGGACCGAATTCTTCTGAAGACATCAACAGTCAGCAGACCACCCTTGCCCCCCTGGTCAGCAGGCAGTTGAGAATAATGTCCAATGCGCCTTTCAGCTATAAAGAACGTACTTTGGACGAGTTGTATGCCAGCGTCAGTGCCGTCCTGCTGTTTGTATTGTTTTTTGTGATTGTCTTCTACCTGATTGGTTCCTTGTATGAGGACAGGAAGGATCGCAGCATTCTGTTCTGGAAGTCTTTGCCTGTTTCTGACGGAATGACTGTCCTGTCGAAACTGTTAACGGCGATCGTTCTGGCGCCGGTCATCTTTTTCGTGTTTATTGTTTTGAGCCATATCGCACTATTGCTGGTTTCGACTGTCTTGGCCCTTGGCGAACCGATTGACTTATGGGATACCTTGTGGGCTCCTGCAAACCTGATCTCACGTTGGTTATACACGGCTGGATTCTTATTGTTCTGGGTCCTGTGGTGTTCGCCTTTTACGGGTTGGGTACTGTTTATCTCTGCATGGGCGAAATCGGTACCACTCGGATGGGTGGTTGGTATACCGCTGCTCCTGGGTATATTGGAATCAGTCTTTACTAACAGCACAGCAGTCAGCGATTTCATGACAACGCACCTTTTCGTGGAAGACTTCAGGGCGATGATTTCGTCACACCTGCCGACGGTCTGGAATACACGTGCGTTGTCAGATGTCTTGCTCGAAGTCCTGGTGGCAGTCGTGTTCGGCATGGTATTTGTGGGTCTTGCTATCAGGCAACGAGGTCATGCGGATGAACTATAAGTTTCCAGCACGAGGTTTGTTGTTGCTGATTTTAAGCAGTAACACAGGTTGCGTCCGGAATGACACGGCAATCGCACCACATTCTTTAGGTCACCAGACAGCAAGTCTGTGTAAGGCGGTAGAATCCGGGACGATGAGTGAAGACGAATAAGAGCGACAACAACAGAGAATACTAGTCTCTTCATTGCCGTAACGGGGCCATTGAAGTGGCCCCCGCCCAACTGTGATCACTCACCGGGAAAGCCCAGGTGTTTCACCCGGTAAAGTTCAGACGAATCAAGCCGGGTTGGTGACCACCGAATCAGCGATCTCCTCGTAAACCAGGGGTTTGGCCATCTCATCCCAATTGATAGCACCATCCGAAGGCAGATCCTGTAGATCCAATACCCCCAGTGCTTCCCACATCGGCTTGACGTTATCGGTCAGCAAGCCGACACGTTTCAAATTCGGCATGATGCGTCCAAACAGTTGTGTACGAAATTCCAGGCTCGTCCGATCCAGATTCCCACTGCGAAGATGCTCCTTAACCTCATCACTGTTCCAGCCATGTCGCTCGTAGAATCTGAGCTGATTGCCACGGGAACCGCCCATGCCGGTCGCTGCCTGAAATGCGAACAGTGCGCGTTCCTCACGTTCTTCCTTGGAGAGGGTTTTGACAAATTCCTCAAGGTAGTTGATACCATAGGTAACGTGACGAGCTTCATCACGAATTACGAAGTGCAATCCATTCTTGTGAACCGGGACATTGCTTTGAATTTTTACGGTGTTGAACGCCGCCAGTGCAAGCCCTTCGACGATGATTTGCATGCCAATAAATTTCAGATCCCAGCGTTCATCGGTGAGAATCTTGTCAAGCAGGCTTTTAAGGCCCGCACCCACGGGGTACATGATACCAATCTGTTTCTGTATGTATTTGTTGAAGAACTCGACGTGCCTGGCTTCATCAAATGTCTGTGATGCAGCGTAGAGCTTTGCCTCGTATGAAGGGGCACAGCATGCCAGTTGAGCTGCAACGAGCAACGCACCTTGCTCACCGTGCAGCATGCCACTCGCCGATAAAGCAGCCCTGTGCCAGGAAAACTCAAGCTTTTGCTCGTGACTCAAGTCATCGTAGGGTTTAAATCCGGCATAGGGATTGTACTTCTCGTCGGTTGGGAATACGGTTTTTGAAACCATACCGTTATCCCAGTCGAGATCGGTTTCGACATTCCAGTTGAGCTGTTTCCCCAAATCATAGAGTCGCTTAATACGCGAGTCGGGTATGGAATAGTCCCAGTTGTATGTGCTGACCAGTGGTGTCTTGAAGACTTCAGTAATTTCTTCAATCTTTTCTGGATCAATCGTTTGGTTAACATCGATATAGCGGATTTCTTGAGGTTGTTGCTCAACTTGTCGGTACTTTTTCATAGCGCAGTCCTTCAGGGTGGTAGGCTATCTTAATACTTTTGAGCGGGTAGTGAATACCCAAAAAAGGCAGATTGGTATTTTAGGGCCCGCTCAGGTGGGGTAGTTTCGTAGTAATCCGCTATTTGTGGGGAAACGACATTAATGGTGTAGGCCGCGTCTGCACCATACTCGCTGAGGACATTGGCGATATTGGGAAATGCCTTGTGGGTCTGGAATGTGAGGTCATAAGTTGCTCAAGTATCTCCTGGACGAACAGGCAAATTGATGTCATAAATGGTACGGGTGTCAGAGGTTTGACACCAGTCGATACCATGCTAAGCCCACCTTTTTAGATGACGGTTTTCAGACGGAGTTAACGCTTGAAATACTGGACAACAAAAGTACGAAAACTCTCTGTTTTGATAGAGATATGGCGGTTTTTTTGACAGACGAGTTGTACCGGATGAGCTTCAGTTGACAGTGAGGGTAAAACATGAACCAGTCTACCCCGTTGTATCTGTGGCATGACCAGGTAGTTAGGCAAAGGCGCAATGCCGATTCCTGCAATCGCCGCGTGATAGGCCATATCGGTATCGTTAACAATGACACGGAATCCACGCCGAATATTCATATTTTCAAAATAGTCATCAATCTGACGAGGTTGATGAAATTCCATACTTGAGATTTTGATCAAGTGATGATGATGCAGGTCATCAACCTTGTTGGGAGTGCCATGACGGGCCAGATAGTCATCTGAAGCACAGAGAATCACATCGTGATTGGCGATCATAGTGGTAGTAAGGGAAGGATCCTGAAGGTGTCCTAAATGGATGCCGGCATCGAATCCCTGTTTAACCAGTTCCAGTGAGTGGTCAGTCAGAAAGAGCTCAGGTCTTACTTCTGGGTAGGCTTCGTTAAAATCGGCGAGGATTCGAGCGAGAATGGCTCGACCAAATATGGGTTCTGCAGCAATCTTGAGTGAGCCCCGTGGGTTTGAATCCATGTCCGCGATTAATGATTCGGCTTCGTCCAGTTCCTCGAGGATTCTCCTGGCACGGTCAAAGTAGATTTGCCCTGCTTCCGTAGGGTTGACTGTCCGTGTTGTTCTATTGAGTAGCCGTACATCGAGACGATCTTCAAGCATGCCAATTTGCTTGCTCACAGCTGAAGGCGTTAATCCAAGCTTTTTCGCAGCGGTGGAAAAATTCCGTGCAAGTACGACTTCATAAAAAATTTTCAAACTGTCAATTCGTGCCATTCAGAGTTCCTGCCTATTTACCGTGTCGAATTCAATCCGGATCTGGTTCTTATGAGAATGGTTAATAATCATGGTGAGAATAAAGCTAAAAGATTTTCGAGTCACCTATTATGGGTTCGTGTAGAATCTGCGGCTTTGTTACATTCATACATGATAGGAAGACGAGAGGAAATACATGTACAAGGTTAGAACCATCAACAATATATCCAATAAGGGTCTGAGCAAGTTTACTGCAGATGGCTATGTAGTTGACAGCGAAGTCAAAGATCCCGATGCAGTTCTGCTTCGAAGTCATAAAATGAGCTCTGAGGATGCGACACCCGGGCTGCTCGCTGTGGGTCGTGCTGGCGCTGGCGTGAATAATATCCCAGTGCCTGACTTCACTGAAAAAGGCATCGTTGTTTTCAATACGCCAGGCGCCAATGCGAATGCGGTTAAAGAACTGGTAATGGCAGGTCTGCTGCTTTCTCGTCGGGGTATCATTCAGGGAATTGACTATGTGAATACCCTGTCGGATTACAGCGACGAGTCCGAACTGAATCAATTGGTTGAAGCCAGTAAAAAGAAATACAAGGGTTCAGAATTGAAAGGAAAGACACTGGGTGTGATTGGGCTTGGCGCTATAGGCTCGCTGGTCGCCGAAATGGCACTGCAAATGAACATGGAAGTGGTGGGTTATGACCCGGCACTTTCCGTAGAAGCTGCATGGCGATTATCCAGTCAGGTTCAGAGTATGGAAAACATGCAGACATTATTGGCCTGTTCTGATGTTATCACCCTGCATATACCTGCCCTGGAAGCCAATCGTGGCCTGATCAATGCNGAGGCGTTGGGATACTTTCGAGANGGTGCGGTNCTGTTGAATTTCTCCAGGGAAGAAATTGTAGTCACAGNAGACGTACTTGCAGCATTAGAGAGCGGCAAATTAGCGCAGTATATTTCTGATTTCCCAACACCTGTGCTCATCGGTAAACCAGGCGTGATGGCGACACCGCACCTGGGTGCAAGTACTGAAGAGGCGGAGGAGAACTGTGCGATGATGGTGGCAGATCAGCTCATCGATTTTCTCGAGAATGGAAATATTCGCAATTCAGTCAATTTCCCTACTTTGAGTCTTGAGCGCACAGAAGGTTACCGCATTGCGCTCGCGAACAGGAATGTCCCCGGACTCCTGGGTGGTGTTCTGTCGATTCTTGCTGACAGGAATATCAATGTCATCGACATGTTAAACAAGAGTCAGGGAAACGTGGCTTATAATCTGATCGATCTTGGAACAGAGCCTACCGATGATCTGATTGCTGATATTGCAGGCATCGAAGGTGTTATTAACGTTCGCGTGTTTGACGAGAATCCTGGTTAGACTGAGATTTGATTCCTGCATCCCGGAACGCAAATCGGGTTGCAGCCAACTCGGGGATAGGGATATGAGGTTCCTTTAAGATCATTCGAACCAGGTATTCGGTACACAATGGGGCATAGGTCGCACCATGGGAACCAAAACCCGTGGCACAGTAAAGACCTGGCTGATTACCATCAAAATGTTCGGCTCGAGTTCGCTTGTTGAGCTGGCAGTAATCCGCCAGTTCTCCCCAGTCAGGGACCTTGTCCACGACGGGCATCCTGTCGCGGGTGGTGGACCGCACCCCCGTGGCAGATTCTACCCGCCGGATATTAATCCCTGTCATGTCCTTCAGTAGTGTCAGCAGGAGCTTTGTTTCTTCATTCCTGATGTCTTCGCCACTGTCTTCCCGGATGAAAGTGGCAGAGAGGGTTGATTCCTGACTGTTACTCGGAAACCAGGTGACGTTTCCCGACAAGATTACTCGTGGCGAGGGGACTTCACCTGTCGTTCGCAGGCTTTGACCTCGAGCAGGCACAAGTTGAAGCGGTGCCAGATACGGGGATGGAACGGCACCTGTGGCCAGCACAAGATTTCTTGTGCTCGTCTTCTTGTGATTGTCTTGACCAATCAGCCATCCGGAATCATGTTTTTCGATTGAGTTGATTGATGAGTTAAGATTGACATCCACGCGGTTGAGGTGGGTGATCAACTGAGAGGGATCTAGCCATCCGGCTGTCGGAAAGTGCAGACATGGGTCCTTGACGGTAATTCCGGACAAACGGGTCGCATCGTCAGCAGAGACCAGATGCAGAAGATGATCTGGACACAAGTCGGTGAGTTTTTTTGCTTTCTGTAATTCCCTGGATTCACTCAACAGCTGGAGCTTGCCTGACTGATGATAGTCGGTATTTCTTATCAGAAACTCAAATGCGAGCAGAGAAATTAAACTGGTCTTTTCCGGAACCGCGGCGAGCTGCGGTGAAACTGCTAATTGTTTCAATCGGGATGCTGCACCCAGTGGTTTGTCTGAAGCGTCGTGGAGGTCGACATCGATGCCACGCTTTGAGAGAGCAATGGCGGTATGGATGCCACTCAGGCCTGCGCCGATGATACTGGTTTTATCGTTGGGACGAGACCGTGCCAGCCATGAGCCGACTTTGCGACCCTGGAGCATCTCTGCCTTTTCACCATAGCCGGTTATCTTGTTGATGATAAAGCCCGAAGACGAAAGATCTCGCCTGACCTGTCCTGCAACGCTGTAGGTGGCCAGGGTGGCACCCGGTCGCGCAAGATCAGACAGTGTGGGGAAAAGCCCTGACCATAACTGATCGTTTCTGTCGGGGCTGAAACCATCAAGGAAAATAGCATCAATCTCTGCCGAAAGGGTAGGTAGTGCTTGAACGGCATCACCTAGAATCAGCGTAAGGCAGATGTTGTCACTGATCCAGATATAATGTGGTCCGGGTATCGGCCTGGGATACGCTGTGATCAGCCGGTCGAGTATCTGATCGTCAAGACTATTTGACATCCTGGTCAGATCTTCAGGACTTACCGGATACTGCTCGAAGGCAACGTAATGCAGGATTGACTGGTCGCAATTTGAAATTGATTGCCAGAGCTGACATGCCAATGAGAAATTAAGCCCAAAGCCAAATCCCAACTCCAGAATTGTAAATTCGTCCCTGGGTGTCAACTGGGCCCAGCGTTCACTCAGGTGACTTGCATTGATAAAGACATGCTGCTTTTCAGCCAGAGAGGAGTTTGGATTTTCGTTGCGACTCCAGTAAATGTCGTCAAACACAGGAGAGTAAGGGGTATTGCTTTTTTGCCAGGAAATATCAGCATAAGGCAGAAAATATCGAGGTTCACTCATCGGTCGCTATCGGTCGACCTNGATCGGTAATCCACTCACTCCAGGAACCAGGATACAAGGTGGGTTCTGGAAAGCCCGCGTGTACCAGCGCGAGAATGTTGTGAGCCGCGGTAACGCCAGAACCGCAGTAACAGACGGTTGATTTTAATTCCGAAATACCAAAGTCTCTAAACTGCTGTCTTAGATCCACCATCGACTTGAAATTCTGGGATGGCGTAAGATTGTTGGTGAAAGGTAGGCATCTGGCATTGGGAATATGACCTGCGATGGGATCAATCGGCTCAACTTCACCTCTAAATCGAGCGAGCTCACGGGCATCAGTGACAAGACCTTCAAATTCAGTCAGTTCATCTGCATTGATAACCGATGTCAGATGACCCGCAGGCGTAAAATGAGAGGGCTGAGTGCCCTGAACTTTATCCGTTACGTTCTCTCCGGCATCGACCCAGGCTTTGAATCCTCCGTCCAGAACGGCAACATTCCTGTGACCCAGCCAGCGAAACAACCACCAGAGTCGTGCGGCGAATGCACCACTGGCATCATCATAGGCAACGACCTGCTGATCGTTTGTGATACCCCACTGACGAATCCTATCTGTAAATTCGTCTCTTTCAGGTAATGGGTGCCGACCTGTTGTGCCAGGAACAATCTGACCACTCAGATCCTTGTTCAGACCGGCATAGATCGCACCACTGATATGTGAAATCTCATAGGCTTTGTTTCCGAAAGATTCATCAGCGAGAGAGAAACGACAGTCGACCAGAACAACATGCTCGGGCTGTTTAGCGAGTTGCTCAGTAAGCTGTTTTACGGTGATNAGGGTTTCCACGGGTTTAACCTCCTGCCAGTTTTACGATGAATCCCAATGATTCAAGTTCGGACTTGANAAGGTCTCGNTTGTCTCCCTGAATCAGAATGTCATTGTTCTCAATGCTGCCNCCCGCGCCGCATTTGGACTTGAGCTTTTTTGCCAGTTTCTTNAGTTCTGATGGGTNCAATCCCAACCCTGAGATGATGACAACCGGTTTTCCCGCCCGCCCTTTTACTTGTCGTTGCAGCCNAACGACACCGTCAGTGATGTTACTGATGGATTGGTTGCTGCAGCGACATGCGTTGACCGGCTGTGAGCAGGTAGGACAATGTCGCCCCTGATCAGTGGAATAAACGACCCGTGATTTGCTCATGAACTAATCATCCGAGTAGATACAGACGCACAGGTCATCATTAACGGCAACCTGGCAATAGTGAATCAGCTGGTACATGAAGTCGTGCAGATCTGACTCATCCAGATTCAGCCTTTCGATTTCGTCACACTGCATCCAGAGCTTTGACAAGTCCTCAACCTGATCTTCTTCCAGCCTTGCCAGTGCCACCTTGAGAGGGTCGGCCATTCTGTAGATATAGGGACCATCATCCGTAAAAACCCTGTCCAGCAGTTCCATCTGAATAGCCTCGTCCAGAAATTCACCGGTCACAAGGGAATATAACTGGGCTCTGGCGTCACGATGAAACTCCCGCGTTGACATGCAGGGAAAAGAATCGGTCGGATTCTCGTCAATTTGCATGGATTCGACGATGTCGCTGGCTACCACGAAGACGATCTGGTGCATTTGATTTTCGGCTAGATCGCTTCTACTTCGTCAGCTTGAAGGCCCTTGTCACCGTCAATAACAATGAACTTAACTCGCTGGCCCTCAGAGATGGCTCGTCGACTTTTACCCTGGATATTTCGATAATGAACGAATACGTCATCACCCTGATCACGGGTGATAAATCCATATCCCTTCTTGAGATTGAACCACTTCACGGTACCGGTTTCTCCCTTTGATGGTGTAGAAGGTTTGCTGCTGATGACGCTGGCTGCGATGATAGCGGCCAGGAGAACAACAAATTCAAGCACTTCGGTTATTGAAGAGGGAATGACCAGTGAAGAGGTACCGATGTATTTGAGTAGCAGAAATGCCATCGCTGAGATGAGCAAGCTGATGATCAGGATTTTGGGCAGTGAATTCATAACTTGCTAGCTATTCTGTTTTTGGTGCGCTGATCATACGCAAGTTTTTGACTGTGGGCTATTTTGACTGTGGGCTATGCAGGCGAGATTTGAGAATAACACTTCATGTTCTATGATTAAGCGTGGCCGACGACATTGATTAAAAATAGGATAACTCCGCGCTAACAAGGGCTTAGTGAGATCAGGGGGCACTGTCAGACAATCTGCTTTACAGTTGGATAACTACTGTGAAGAAACCGAATCCAGAATCGCCCGGTATNTAGCCACCGTGGTTGCAAGTCCCATCCAGAGTGCATCGGTAATAATCGCATGCCCAATCGAGACTTCCGCCACATTGGGTACTTCTGNACAAAACGTTTCCAGATTGTCCAGATTNAGATCATGCCCGGCNTTGATCTCAAGACCGAGTTNACTGGCGAGTTNGGCAGTTTCAATAAACGGCTTGAGAATGTNGCCNTGATTTGGAAAAGCGTCTGCGTAGGGTCCTGTGTAGAACTCAATACGATTAGTCCCCAGCTGTGCGGCGTGCTCGATTTGTTCATAATCCGGATCCATAAAAAGACTGATCCGGATATTCGATTGTTGAAGTTCATCGACAATGACTCTCAGTCGGTTGGACTCACCGGTCAAATCCCATCCATGGTCAGAAGTAAGTTGCACCGGATCATCAGGCACCAGTGTCGCCTGTTGCGGATTAACCTGCTGAACCAGTTCGATGAAACCAGGATAGCCGTTTTCCTCCGGACCAGCGTATGGATTGCCTTCAATATTGAATTCAATATCGCGATATTCTTCCCGGGTGAGCAGATCAGCCAGCGCCAGCACGTCGTCAGGGCGAATGTGACGCATATCGGGTCTGGGGTGAACGGTAATACCCTGGGCGCCAGCGGCAATGGCAGTTTTTGCCGCATCGACAACACTGGGAATCGTGGTATCCCGTGAATTGCGGATTAGAGCGACCTTGTTGAGGTTGACACTAAGCTTGGTCATCATGATGTATACGCTATGTCCAACTGCTGGTCTGTCGGTGATAAACACGTTGGGCGACCCAGAAACCAAACAGCAGACCCAGCATGATTGTACCGGCACCGCGCATGAACCAGTCCTGATTTGAAGTATCTCGATATTCAGAAATGCCTTTTACAAGGTCATCAATCTGCTGGTTGAGCAGCTCTCTCTCGTTTTGCAGTTGCTCGTTTATCTGGTCAATGGCAATAATGTTGCCCACAAGATCGGTAATTGTTGTCGGTTCATGCTTGAGGGAAGTGTTTTCCAGTTTTAATGCCTCAATCTGATCGAGGTAAGATTGACTGCGTATCTGTTGATCACGAATTTGTTCCCGGACCACTTTGTATTTGGCTTCCATCTTGGCCAGCTTCTCCTTGATGCCATCCAGTACATCTTCTGCGATTAGTTCTGTTACAAAATATTGGCTTTGAACCCAGCCTTCCAGCCCGCCTGCTGTGCACACACGGCTGAAGCCGGTATCTTCGTTGACTTCAAGCCTTTCCAGAACAGTGCCACTGCGGATACCCTGATGCAGGATTCGGTGTTCGCTGGACTGACCACCTCTCAGTTGAATATAGAGCGTGTCACCGGCGTAGACCTGATCTGCCAGCACCGTCTTGGTAATACCGAGGTTGAGAACGAAGGTCATTCGGCAGAGTTTCATTCTCACGGGAAAACCTGTTTGAAAGGTTTAACAATAACACTGGCATAAACCCCCGCTTCTACATAGGGATCTGCGTCAGCCCATTGTTGAGCTACGTCGACTGATTCAAATTCCGCGACCACCAGGCTGCCGGTAAATCCTGCATCGCCAGGATCATCGTTATCAGTAGCCGGATGTGGACCGGCCAGGATCAGCCTTCCTTGTTTTTGGAGGAGATCAAGTCGGTTCAAATGGCGCGGACGCGCCTGTTTTCGTTGTGCCAGGCTGTCTTCGATATCCTGGCTAATAATCGCATATAACATGCAGTTCCTGTTTTTATACTTAGGGCTTATTTGACATCAGCAGGATCAGATTTTGAATCAGTAGCTTCGGGTTCTTCGATGTAACCACCCTTCAGCAGATAAATCATGGTGATGATGATGTAGACAAGAGTAATTGCAAAGCCGCCAATTAGCTTGTAACTGACCCAAAAATCCATGCTGAAGTAGAAAGCGACGATCAGGTTGAGGGCTCCGGCGATAAAGAAACCCAGACTCCAGCCCAGTGTCAGGTTTTTCCATACATGAGAAGGTAGCTGGATTTGTTCACCCAGTATCTTTTGAAGGAAGTTTTGTTTACTGAAATAGTGGCCCGCGAGCAGGGCGATGCAGAATGCCCAGTTGACCAGAGTTGGTTTCCACTGGATAAACGCTTCATTGCGAAATGCCAGCGTGAGGCCCCCCAGAACAACCACCATGGCGAAGATGAACAGGGTTCGTTTGCTGACGGATTTGGTCGTGGCGAACTCAAAGATGACTTGCAGCAACATGCCTGCCATCAGCACTGCTGTACTGATGAAAATATCTCTAGTATAGAAGTAAACGCCAGCAAATATGGCGATAGGGATATACTCGGCAAATTGTTTCATGGTGCTCTGAGGTAGTATTGTCTGTCGCTGTAGGGTCATTTTAGCCTTGTTTTGCTTCGCAAAGCCATGAACTAGAATGTCGTTTCTTGAATAAAGCAGTTTCAGAGAAGTTATGAGCCAGTTCTTCCGAATCCACCCTGACAATCCGCAAATCAGGTTGATTCACCATTCAGTTGATATCATTCGTGCCGGAGGCGTGGTCGTCTACCCCACTGATTCAGCCTATGCATTAGGTTGTCATATCGGTGACAAGTCAGCTTTGCAGCGCATTCGCCAGATCAGGCGACTTAGCGATGATCACAATTTGAGTCTGGTTTGCCGTGATCTGTCGGATCTTGGGACTTATGCAAAAGTGAACAACAGCGCCTACCGCCTGTTAAAGTCCGCAACGCCAGGACCCTATACCTTCCTGTTACAGGCGACACGTGAAGTACCCAGACGACTGGTGCATCCTAAACGCAAAACCATTGGATTGAGGGTGCCTGATAACAACATATGCAGAGCTCTGCTGAACGAGCTGGCCGAACCGATGATGAGTACGACGCTGATTTTGCCTGGTGAGGAGTATCCTTTGATTGACCCTGCGGAGATTCGAGAACTCCTTGAACATCAGGTGGATCTTGTCATTGATGGTGGATTTTGTGGCCTTGAAGTGACCAGTGTCATCAATCTGGAAGAAGATGCCCCTGTCATCATAAGGGAGGGTTGTGGTGACCTTGAGTTGTTTGGTGCTGGGTAATAGCCAGGCTGATTTGCCGAGAGTTGGGACCCATCTGAGGACCCATCTGGGGATCCAATTGGTTGCTGAGTGCCCTTCATATATAATGCCTGAAACGATCCGCCACAATCCTTTGAAAAGAGTCCTTGAACAGACAGTTCCCAACTCCCATTGAGTACCAGGTGAAATCTTGAGTTTGCTAGAATCGCAGAAGCGCGTGCTGTCTGGTATGCGCCCGACGGGTCAATTACATTTGGGTCACTATCATGGTGTTCTCAAAAGCTGGATACGACTGCAGCATGAATATGAGTGCATGTTCTTTGTTGCTGACTGGCATGCTTTGACCACGCACTATGAAGAGCCGGAGATTATCGAAGACAATGTCTGGTCTATGGTGATTGACTGGTTAGCCGCAGGGGTAAATCCTGGTTCCGCCTCCTTGTTTATCCAATCGCGAATCCCTGAGCATGCGGAATTGCATTTGCTGTTGTCGATGATTACGCCCGTGGGGTGGCTTGAACGGGTACCAAGTTACAAGGATCAACAGGCGAGGCTGAATGAACGAGACCTTTCGACTTATGGTTTTCTGGGTTATCCGGTCCTGCAGAGTGCTGATATCCTGATCTACAAAGCAGGCCATGTGCCGGTAGGAGCAGATCAGGTACCTCATGTGGAAATGACACGGGAGGTAGCCAGGCGATTTAATCACATATTTGGACGGGACTCAGGATTTGAAAAGCTTGCAGAAGAGGCTATCAAGAAACTGGGCCGGAAGAATGTAAAAATGTATCGGGCACTTCGCAAAGAGTTTCTGGAGAAAGGCAATCAGGACAGCCTTGAGAAAGCCCGAGCGATGTTGCAGGAACAACAGAATATCTCTCTGGGAGACAGGGACCGGTTATTTGGTTTTCTCGAAGGAGGCGGTAAGGTCATTTTACCCGAACCGCAGGCGCTGTTAACGGATGCATCTGTGATGCCCGGTCTTGATGGTGGCAAGATGTCAAAATCCTATGGGAATCATATATCACTCCGTGAAGAACCCGACTCCGTGGAGAAGAAAATCAGAACCATGACAACTGATCCTGCTCGTGTACGGCGTCATGATCCAGGAGATCCCAAGAAATGTCCTGTCTTCAAGCTGCATGAGATTTACTCGAAAGACGGTACCCGGGATTGGATTACAGAGGGTTGTGTCAGTGCAGATATTGGTTGTATCGATTGCAAAAAACCACTGATTGAAGCGATTCTGACCGAGCAGCAACCCATGCGTGAAAGAGCGAAGCAATACGAAGAGAACCCGGAATTGGTGAAATCTATCGTTGCTGAAGGCTGTGAGAAAGCACGAGGTATTGCGAAAGCAACTCTGGAAGACGTGCGTCAGGCAATGGGATTGACTTACCGCTGATAAGGATTGACAGACTTGTTTCAGGATAATTGAAATGTCAGATACGACCGATAATGAGCAGGATAAAGTGATTGATGAGGAACGCCTGACCCAATCCAGCGAAGGTGCGCGACAGGCTGAAATGCCGTTCGCTGTGGTAGAAGGACGACCCGTTACTCAACTTCCTATCGATCTTTACATTCCGCCCGATGCACTCGAAGTTATTCTGGAAGCGTTTGAGGGGCCATTGGATTTACTTCTGTATCTCATCAAACGTCAGAATCTGGATATTCTGGATATCAAAGTTGCCGAAATCACAAAGCAGTACATGGATTACATCGATTTCATGAAAGACATGCAACTGGAACTGGCAGCGGAATATCTTGTCATGGCTGCTCTGCTGGCAGAAATCAAATCCCGAATGCTACTACCAAGAAATGCAGAAGATGACGAGGACGAAGATGATCCGCGAGCAGAACTGATTCGTCGTCTTCTGGAGTATGAACGGTTCAAACAGGCAGCGATGGATATTGATGATTTGAATCGAATGAATCGAGATTACTGGGTAGCCACGGCTGATGTACCAGAAACCAAAAGAGAAAAACCATTACCCGATGTGCAACTGCAGGAAATGTTGGTGGTGCTGGCCAGAGTATTGAAGCGTGCAGAGAGTTACTCGAGCCATAGAATTGAGCTTGAACCCTTGTCAACGCGAGAGCGGATGTCGAGTATTCTGGATCAGGTCCAACGGGCGGGGGATCAGTTTATCCCTTTCATCGCTCTGTTTGCGATTGAAGAGGGTCGTTCTGGAGTGATAGTAACCTTCCTTGCGCTGATGGAATTGATCAAAGAAGATATGCTAGAGATTGTACAAACTGAGGCCTTTGCCCCGATCCACATAAAAAGTAAATCAACTGACGAAAAGATCACCGAAATCGTGTGAAGCAAACTAATCAAAGAAGCCGTAATAACAAAAATGACTGATATACCCGCTATTAAACAGATTCTTGAAGGTGCAATTCTTGCTGCGGATAAGCCGTTGAGCATTGATGCACTGATTCAGCTATTCGATAGAAACCAACCTGCTCGGGTGGAAATTAAGAAAATACTGGTCGAGATTGCGGATGAATGTGAAGGTCGGGGCTTCGAATTAAAAGAGGTTGCCAGCGGATTCCGGTTCCAGGTTCGTCACGAGTACAGCAAATGGGTAGACCGCCTGTGGGAAGAAAAACCCCAGAGATATACTCGTGCGTTTCTGGAAACCCTTGCTCTCATAGCCTACAAGCAGCCTATTACTCGAGGTGATATTGAAGAGATTCGCGGTGTGTCTGTCAGTACGAGCATTATGCGGTCTCTCCTCGAGCGTGAATGGATTAGAGTTGTTGGACATAGAGATGTTCCGGGTAGACCTGCAATATTCGCGACAACGAAGGCGTTCCTTGACTACTTTGATTTATCGAGCCTTGATGAATTGCCAACTTTGTCGGAGATTAAGGATCTCGATAAAATGAGCGAGGAATTAGATCTAGGGGCTGATGATCTCATTCAGCCAAGGTCATTAGACCTCGAGGTGGTGGACTCAGAAACGGCAGCCGCTGAAGCCGACGATGCACTACTGGAAGACGTGACCAAGCGGGTAAATGTGATTCAACAGAACATAAAGAGTATGTTCAAAGAGCAGGATGATGGTCTTGATCCGGATGACGAATGGGATGAGTCAACACAGTCAGAGGTTGGTGAAGATTCAGAAGTAGCTGAAAACCCAGAGGCCAGTGAAAACTCAGAGGTTAGTGAAAACTCAGAGGTTAGTGAAAACTCAGAGGTTAGTGAAAACTCAGAGGTTAGTGAAAACTCAGAGGTTAG
>PBRC01000076.1 GCA_002725285.1 Gammaproteobacteria bacterium
TTAAGAGCCTTCAGCGGGTTAAGAGCCTTCAGCGGGTTAAGAGCCTTCAGCGGGTTAAGAGCCTTCAGCGGGTTAAGAGCCTTGCTGACCAAAGAACCTTGATGGGTTCCCAACAGTAATCACATTCTGCAGTTGACTAATTCCTGAATGGAAAGACAAGAACTTAACGCCACCGTATCCATTTCTTTGCTCTATGTTGTGCGCATGCTGGGCCTCTTTATGGTGTTGCCCGTTCTGCCGCTTCTGGTCGATGAGATAGCAGACAGCACGCCTTTTCTGATTGGTTTGGCACTGGGAGTCTATGGTCTTTCCCAGGCGCTGCTTCAGATTCCCTTGGGAATACTATCGGACATAATTGGTCGCAAGCCCGTTCTCCTGGCGGGACTGCTCGTTTTTGTTGCAGGCAGTCTGGTGGCTGCAAATTCTGAGAACATCTACGGAATTATTGCTGGGCGCTTTCTGCAGGGATGTGGTGCCATTGCGAGCACCTTGCTGGCACTTCTGTCAGACGTGACGCAAACAGAGAACCGATCCAAGGCGATGGCGATAGTCGGAATGAGTATCGGTGCATCCTTTGGTATCTCCCTTGTTCTGGGTCCCTGGGTCAACAACCTGTTTGGCATAGAGGGGATTTTTCTTGGCACTGCGTTGGCGGGACTGGTCGGTATTGCGATTCTGTATCTGATTGTGCCGACACCCGAAAAAATGAACCTTAATCTCGATTCCCATCTGGAAGTTACTCGGTTATCGGAAGTGATATCTCATTCTGGCCTGGTCAAAACAATTCTTGGTATCTTCATTTTACATTTCCTTCTGATGTCGAGCTTTGTTGCTTTTCCGGTGCTGATGCAAGGTACAGGTGAGGTTGAATCATCGGACCATCATCTGGTCTATCTTTCAATACTGGTAGTTACCTTCGTGTTCATGGTCCCCTTTATGTGGTTGTCGGATAAGCCACATTGGGTGAAACCGCTGATGTTGATGATGATTGGATTCTTCATTTCCTCAAGCTTTCTGCTTTCCCGGTTCATTACGTTCTACCCGGTGATGGCTTCAATGATTATGTTCTTTATGGCTTTCAATCTGCTTGAGGTCGTGCTGCCTTCCATAGTTTCGAAGCTGGCGCCAGCAGGATCACGGGGCACGGCGATGGGAGTATATTCGACAGCACAATTTGCAGGTGCCTTCGTTGGTGGGGCGGTAGGAGGCTATATTGCTGGTGCATGGCAGATATCTGACCTGATGTACGTCAATATCGCGGTTTGTCTGGTCTGGTTTATGGTCAGCTTGAGTATTCCAAAGACAGGTAATGTTCAGACTTTGACTTACTCTCTTACCGGAATTGATCAACCCGGTGCAAAAAAAGTTAGAGACGCGTTATTATCTATTGAAGGTGTCAACGAAGCCGTCATAATTGAATCTGAACAAATCGCGTACTTAAAGGTAGACGACAACCTGCTGGATAAAGAGGCTCTGGACCAGCTGAAAAAACGATCAGAGTCAGAGCAACTATAAGGAGAACCGCATGGCTCGAGGCATAAATAAAGTGATTTTGATTGGTAATCTAGGTCAGGATCCGGAAACGAGATACCTGCCGGACGGCAATGCGGTGACAAATGTCAGTGTTGCCACTTCTAAAAGCTGGAAGGATCGGGATTCCGGCCAGACAAACGAGCGAACCGAATGGCATAAGGTTGTATTCTTCAGACGTCTCGCGGAAATCGCGGGGGAATATCTGCATAAGGGATCGAAAGTTTACATAGAAGGTGAATTGCGTACCCGCCAGTGGGAAAAAGATGGTCAGAAGCATTACACGACTGAAGTTGTCGCCAATGAAATGCAGATGCTCGACAGTCGAGGCGACTCAGACGGTTTTAACCAGTCTTCATCATCATCCTCATCCTCCAGCAAATCTTCTCAGGAATTTGATTCACCTCCGCCTGAGGATTTCGATGACGATATTCCTTTCTAGGGATCGACAACTGGATTCAATAATCAGAGCCTAACGTCGGGTCAGTTAAGGGAAGTGGCCTGTGCCTCCCGGCCCTAAAATCAGGATTGCCTGCATCCGGATATGTTTCTGCCGACCTGGCAAGAAATTGTTGCGACTGTGATCGCTCTTCTGTTACGAGCCAGAGATAGTAGAAGAACAATGCTTCCTGAAAGCTATTTGCTTCAACAGGCGGACGATCCAGATAGGGTTTCGCCAGGGCCGGCAGCATGTCAGTCGAGGGATTGAAATCATTCCTGGACAGTGAAACAGCCAGCGTCGCCGCAGCACCCGGAAAGGTGGCCTGCAGTCGCAGTATCAGGTTGATCCCGGTCTGATCCAATTCGTTTTGTACCGAGAAGCCAAGTAAATGCAGGCTTGATTCATATAAAACCTGATACGTGAAATAAAGATCATGTGGTTGGACGATATTGCCCGCCTGGTAGTTCGCGAGCAGTTCGCTGACGAACTGATTGAGCGGTGAATTCCTGAAGGTCGGACACTGAACCCGATAGCTGAATTCTGCCGAGGCCTGTGTCAACCAGAAATAGGGGCGTGCCGATAAGTGGAAAGAGCAGATAACCTGGTGACTGGGCAATGCTGCCGGTGTGACATACCTGAAGGAAGAGTCCCGAATCTTCAAAGGTGATTAGCCGGGGCATCGCCAGACCATACAGCAGCATGCCGGCAAAGAATATGCACACCGATGTGGTGGCTTTGATGTTCATCTGACTAGGTGACTAACCAGAAAAGTAAGGCGCCGAGAATCAGGCGATAGATGACAAAGGGCGTAAATCCTATCCTGGCAATAAAATCAAGAAACAGGCGGATGCATACAAAGGCGCTGATAAACGAGACCAAAACGCCGATAAGAAGGCCCATCCAGTCAACGGGACCTGATGATTCGAGCAAATCAAATGCCTTAAGGGCGCTTGCACCTGCTATCGCGGGAATCGACAACAAGAAAGAGATTCGTGAAGAACTTTCTCTTGTATAACCTAATGCCAATCCCAGTGTCATGGTAATGCCGGATCGCGAGGTCCCGGGAACCAGGGCTAAGCACTGAAACAGCCCAATAAGCAACGCATCCCGCCAATTGAGTTCAAGTTCAGCCTTCTTTCGTCTGCCAACCTTGTCTGCAACAAGCAGTGCAATGGCAAAAAGTACGGTGGTAAGAATGATGATATTGACGGCGCGCAGCTCGTTCTCAACGACATCCTTCAGCACGAAACCAATTGGGATTATTGGCAGACTTGCGATGAGCAGATTTATTGCAAAACGACTTTCTTGCGATGATTCACCCCCTGCGTGTCTTAGGGCTGCCTGAGCGAGAGAGACCAGATCAACTTTGAAATACCAGAGCACTGCAAGTAAAGACCCAAGGTGGACCGCTGTATCAAATGCCAGTCCCTGGTCAGGCCAGTCCAGGAGTTTAAATGGCAGAATTAAATGGGCAGAGCTTGAGATGGGCAGGAATTCAGTGAGTCCTTGAATCAGAGCCAGCGAAATGGTTTGAAGATAGTCCAACGTGGTGCCTCAGGTTGATTCTGAAATGCTGGCTCGCCGATCCAGCCTGATCACAACATTTCAACATCGTTAGGCCGGAGAATCAATCATTTAAGCCGTTGAAATGAAGCGTGTGTCCGACCCGAATGGCGCATAGGGATGTGCGGAACGAGGAAGCAAAAAGAGAAACCTGGGATCGGAACGACGTGGGAGCAATTAGATAAGTGCCATTCGTGTCCAACCCATTGACCCACAGAAAACTCTTGAATGAGGTAAACTCCCAATATGGCAGAAATACCTCTATTTCCCTTACCGATGGTGCTGTTTCCAGGCGGCAAACTGCCGTTACAGATCTTTGAGCCGCGTTATCTCGATATGGTCAAGAACTGTATGAGAGAAGAGATCGGTTTTGGAGTGATCTTAATTGAAGAAGGTCAGCAGGTCCTAAAGAATGCAGAACAACAGCTGCCATCGATTGCCCACTGTGGGACCTATTGCAGCATTGTTGATTTTGATCAGCAAAGAAATGGTTTACTGCAGATTACGGTAGAGGGTCAGACCAAGTTTGCAGTTCGCGACCAGTACGAGAATCCTGATCGACTGATGTTGGCGCAGGTAGAGTTTCTGCCTGAAGAAGAGGATATTCCAGTTCCTGACAATAAGCAGCATCTCGTCAATCTTCTCGAAACTTTGACGCAGCACAAATCGGTTCAGCAACTTGGTTTGTCGATCAATTTTGAGACCGCACGTGATGTGGGTGGGCGACTCGCGGAACTGTTACCTTGCCCCAATGATTTCAAGCAGCGCATGCTTGAGATGAAGAATCCAGTAATTCGGCTCTCCGAACTGGAGAGGCAATTGCTGCGCATGCAGGACTCACAACTTTAGATTTGCTGTACTGATTCAAAAGGCGTCGGTTCAGGGATTATTTCAATCTGCCTGGTTATCAAACCTGTACATTAAGAATGAAGTAGTCTCGATTCAGTTGCCAGTTGAGTTTACTCAAAGGATTACTGGTGCAGTATTTGGCAAAGTCATAGTCAACATAGCGTCGGGTCAGTTCATGGTCTCTGCCGACTGGTATGCCCAGCCTTGGGCACTGAACTACCTTGTCTGGTCGATAGCCGACATCCTCCAGGCGAAACCGACCAGATTTCATCGTCTGCTGATTCCAGTCGACCACTTTAAGGTTCAAAGACCTGCACAGAAGAGTTTGCCCGCTGCATAATTTCTGAGGTGTTCTATTTCCGTTTGTGGCTGGATTGAAAGACTGCATCGTGGCAATGGCATCATTGGGCGACAGGGTATCGATATGGGGATACCCGCTCTTGATCAGTACGGCGTTGCCCTCTCCCCGGGCTGAAAAGTTAAGAGAATCCCTGCCACGGGCGTAGTACATATAAATAGTGCCGGGTGACATGAACATGGCTCGTCGTTTCTCGGTGAAGCCCAGTGAGGAATGGCTGCCTTTTTCGCTTATCTCGTATGCCTCGGTCTCGATGATTCTTGCTGCCAACCAGACCGAATTACCGCTCGGTAATGTGACTTTGTGACGCAAAACCTTGCCCAGCAGGTCAATAGCCAGTTTCGGGGCGGGTTGGTCGAAAAATCCGGTGGTTAGAATCTTGTCTTTCATGGTTTCTGGCGAAGTTGCAACTTCAGGTATAATGCGCCTTTTCGGCCTTTGATGGTTGGAGCGAGATACTAAAGATCTATTCATCAAAAGAACATAAGCGACAGCACATGAGTATTAAAGAACAGATGCAAATGATGGGTGTGGCTGCCCGAGACGCAGCAACCGCCATCAACAAGGCAACCACTGCGCAGAAAAACGATGCGCTTGAGGCAATCGCAGACGCGATTGTCACTGATCGTGATGATTTGATGTTAGAAAACGAGAAGGACTTGTCGGCGGCACGTGCCAATGGCATCACCGATGCCATGCTGGATCGTCTGACCTTTAATGAGATTCGTTTTAACACGATGATTGATGGTTTGCGGCAGGTGGCCGCATTGAATGATCCGGTCGGTGAGATCGATGATATGTCTTATCGGCCGAGTGGCATTCAGGTCGGCAGAATGCGGGTTCCTCTTGGAGTTATCGGGGTTATTTATGAATCTCGTCCAAATGTGACGATTGATGCGGCCAGCCTTTGCCTCAAATCGGGAAATGCGACCATACTGCGTGGTGGCTCCGAGGCCATTCACTCCAATCGAGCTCTGACTCTTTGTATTCAGACGGGGCTTAAATCAGCGCAATTGCCGGAAAATGTTGTGCAACTGGTACCGATGACAGACCGGGCAGCGGTTGGAGAGCTGATTACGATGAAGCGGCACGTCGATGTGATTGTGCCGCGTGGTGGTATTAGTCTGACCGAGAGAATTGCAAACGAAGCCACCATTCCGGTCATCAAGCACCTTGATGGGGTGTGTCATGTTTATATCGATGATGAAGCAGACCGTCAGATGGCAACTGACATCGCCTTCAATGCCAAGTGCAACCGCTATGCAGTATGTAACGCCATGGAAACTCTCCTGGTGGCATCCGGTGTTGCCAGCGACGTTTTGCCTGATCTTGCCAGGATGTATGTTGGTGAGGAAGTTGAATTGCGTGGCTGTGATGAGACAGCGAAGATCCTGTCCAATGTCTGCGAGGTGGGTCCTGCAACCGAAGAGGATTGGTCAACCGAGTATGTTGCGCCAGTTTTGTCGATTAAGATCGTTGCAGATATTGATGAGGCGATAGACCACATCAACACATTTGGATCGAAACATACCGATACCATCGTGACGGAGAGTTATTCCAATGGTCGTCGATTCCTAAGGGAAGTCGATTCAAGCTCAGTGATGGTCAATGCCTCACCTCGATTCTCCGATGGCTTTGAATTCGGCCTGGGTGCTGAGATAGGGATATCGACGGATAAGTTGCACGCAAGGGGTCCGGTTGGCCTCGAAGGTCTGACGTCCCAGAAATACGTTGTTCTTGGAACCGGGCAAGTTCGTCAGTGATGGATTCCCGCAAAGGCATTGCACTTTACGGAGGAACCTTTGATCCCGTCCATTTTGGTCACTTAAGGTCAGCCCTGGAGGTTCACCAGATACTTGGTGTCAGCGAAACAAGGCTCGTACCGGCCAATATTCCACCTCACCGTGATAGTCTGTCGACCACTGCTGAACAGAGACTTGCGATGTTGTATCTCGCTGTTGAGGATTCTGAGTTTCTGAAGGTTGATGACCGTGAGATACGACGCCAGGGTAAATCCTTCACAGTTGATACGCTGAAATCTGTTCGTCAAGAAATGACCCAAGACGCGCCATTGTCTTTTATAATAGGAGCCGATGCCTGCGTCTTGCTGCATGAATGGCATGCATGGGAATCAATGACAGAGTACGCTCATCTGGTCATCCTGGAGCGACCAGGCTACCTGGCGCATGAGCCCGCGGGCGATGTGGCAGATTGGTTGAAGGGCAAGCTGGTTGATGATCCTCAATGTCTGAGCCAGCAAAGTGCTGGATTGGTATGCAGGATGCGGCTCACTCAGTTGGATGTTTCCGCGACAAAGATTCGGGATCTGGTCCAAAGAGGCGACAGTATTGAGTACCTGTTACCAAGAGATGTGAATCGGTATATAGACAAGCATCAGCTTTATAGAAAGGTGCAAACTTAAGAGAGAGGATACTGCTGGTTATATGCAAGAAGTAAATATGAAACAACTGACTGTTGATGCGCTGGAAGATGTCAAGGGACTTGAGATCACCTGTATTGATGTGTCAGGTATGACCGAGATAACGGATGAGATGATCATTGTCAGCGGTACGTCTAACAGACATGTTAAGGCGCTAGTTAATAATGTTGTCTCTGAAGCAAATAAGGTCGGTATTAAACCGCTGGGTGTCGAGGGATTTGAAGAGGGGGAGTGGGTTCTCATCGACCTGAATGATGTTGTCATCCACGTGATGTTGCCAAAAGTCCGGGAATTTTATGAAATAGAACGTTTGTGGAGTATGAGTCCGAATCGACAAGATCCGGAGGAGCGCCCCTCTATTGAACGTTGAGCTGCTTGCCGTCGGTACCAAAGCACCGGGCTGGGTAACCGCGGGATTTGAAGAATACCTGAAACGCCTGCCGAGGGACTGGCAGTTGAAACTGCGAGAAATTCCCGTCACGAAACGTCACAAAGGAATGTCGGACCAGAAATCTGTCGAGAAATACAAGGAAGAAGAAGGGAATCGAATTCATGCTGCGCTAAAGAGTAATGTCAGGGTTATCGCACTGGACAGCGGCGGAAAAAACTGGAGCACGGAGGAACTGGCTTGGAAACTCCAAAAGTGGCGAAGTGAGTATGAACTTGTACAAATGATGATAGGTGGTCCAGATGGCCTTTCAAGTAAATGCCGGAGCGCAGCTGATGATACCTGGTCACTGTCCAAATTGACGTTTCCTCATTTCGTCGTTCGTATCCTGATAGCTGAGCAGATCTATCGAGCATGGTCGATTCTCAACAATCATCCATACCACAAGTGAAAGCTGAACCGAGCGCATAATGGCAGAACCTCTGGTACTCAAAGATCATAGCGGAGAGAGTCAGGTCTACTTTGAAAGGATCGTGCAGGGTTTCGGGTTTCTGTTGTTGCTGACACTCCTTCTGGTTGCCCGAATGTTCTATCTGCAGATCGTGCAGCATGACGTGTACAGCACGCTGTCTGACCAGAACAGAATCCAGGTGCAGTCTCTGTCTCCGGTACGCGGTCTTATTTACGATCGGAATGGCGAATTGATCGCTGACAATATTCCATCCCAGCGCGTAACTATCACGAAAGAACTGGTAGACGATCTGGATGAGACCATTACTGCGCTGGATAAGCTAATTGGAATATCACCCAGCCAGATTGAATCCTTTAAACGTCGCCTTGCTCGTCGGCAGCGACCCTATGAATCTGTTCCGATTCTCTTCCGTTTAACGGAAGAAGAAAATGCCAAAGTCAGCGTCAACAAGAATGCGATGCCGGGTGTAGAAGTCGAAGCAAAACTGGTCAGGCATTACCCGATGGCGGAGTTGATGGCGCATGCCGTAGGCAGTGTAAGGCGTATTAACGAGGATGATGCCAAGAGGATCAATGCGATCGACTATTCCGGAACGGATCATATCGGCAAGATTGGCATTGAAAAGTATTATGAAAATGAATTACTTGGCAAAGTAGGCTATCGAAGAGTTGAGACAGATGCTCGTGGTCAGATCATGGGAGCGCCGTTGGATCAAACGGACCCTGTACCCGGCAACGATCTGGTGCTGCATGTAGATACGGGGCTACAACAGGCAGCCAGTGATGCATTGGGTGATCGGCGTGGAACAGTGGTAGCCATTGACCCAAGGTCTGGCGGCATCCTGGCCCTGGTGAGCAAACCATCCTATGATCCCAACTTATTTGTTACTGGCATTGACTTTAAGACCTATGCGTCACTTCGAGATTCGATTGATGTCCCTCTGTTTAATCGTGCCACACAGAGTCAGTACCAACCTGGATCAACGATCAAACCTTTTATTGGCCTAACCGGACTTGTGACGGGAATGGCAAAAGCTGATTTTGCGATCGAAGACCCGGGATGGTTCAAATTACCGAACAACCAAAGACTGTATCGAGATTGGAACTGGAAAAAGACTGGTTCGGGTGGACATGGCCTGGTTAACCTGGACAAAGCCATCTATCGCTCCTGCAATGTCTATTTCTACCAACTGGCCACAAAGCTGGGTGTTGATCGCATCCATGAACATCTCACCCTGTTCGGTTTTGGCATCAATACAGCGATTGATTTACCTGAAGCAAGAAGCGGCTTGCTGCCATCAAGGGAATGGAAGTTAGGTACTCGCAATGAACCCTGGTATCCGGGAGATACCGTCAATATTGGTATTGGCCAGGGGGATATCCTCGTAACACCGTTGCAGCTGGCGTCCGCTGTGGCGATATTGGCCAATCGCGGTCGTGTCGTTGTACCGAGAATGCTGCTGGCCGGGGTGGAACCAGCCTTGCCATATCGGCAGAGACTGGCGGACGTTGAGTTAGTGCCAGACCACGTATGGGATCTTATTATTGGAGCGATGGAGAAAGTGGTGCACCGCAATGAGGGATATGGTGAGAACGGTACTGCATGGGCCTACATCGGACGGGACATTAAGTATCGTATGGCTGGTAAGTCAGGGACTGCCCAGGTTGTTGGCATTGCCCAGGGTGAAGAATACGATGAGGAACTGTTAAACGAACGGCAGAAAGAGCATGCCTGGTTTGTGGCGTTTGCCCCTGTTGATGATCCTGTCATTGCACTTGCGGTTCTGCTTGAAAATGGCGGTGGTGGGAGCAGGTTTGCATCACCCATAGCAAGAGATGTACTTGACTATTACCTACTGAATGAACGTTACAGAGTGGCGGCAAATCAAGCTGTGAGAACTTTCAATGAGTGAGGATTTTGTAAGACGACTGCCTGATGCAGGGTTTGCCTACCGGGTTAGAGACAGTGGCAGCAGTGTATTTCACCTTGATGTTCAAATGATATTACTTCTTGTTGCGATTGCCAGCTATGGCTTATTGATACTTTATAGTGCTGTTGGACAGGAAAGCGCCCCGGTGACTGCACAAAGCGCCAAGATAGGGATCGCCTTCGTTATCATGGTTGCCATGGCACAGATTTCCCCCATCTTTTATCTGAGAATTGCACCATGGGTCTTTCTCATTGGGGTAATTATGCTCGTCCTGGTAATGTTTTTTGGTACTACGGTGAACGGTTCGCAGCGCTGGTTGCGAATTCCCGCGATATTCTCATTTCAGCCGTCAGAGATCATGAAGCTCATGGTCCCAATGATCCTCGCATGGTACTTTCATGATCGCCATCTGCCACCTCGTATGAAGCATCTTTTCTGGGCAGCTGTGATGATCGCGGTGCCAGTGCTCTTGATTGCGCGGCAGCCGGACCTTGGAACAGCGTTGATTATTGGGGCATCAGGGCTTCTGGTGTTGTTTCTGGCAGGGATTTCCTGGCGATATATGGTAACTGTGATTGGCGCAGCTGTGGTCTCATCGCCTGCACTGTGGTTTGTGCTGCGAGATTATCAGCAAGGGCGAATCCTGACATTTCTGAATCCTGAGCGAGATCCCCTGGGTGATGGATGGAATATTATTCAGTCAAAAACCGCCATTGGATCAGGCGGACTTTTTGGCAAGGGCTTAGGAGAGGGCACACAATCACATCTTGAATTTCTGCCGGAGAGCCAAACTGATTTCATCATTGCCGTTCTGGCGGAAGAACTTGGTCTGGTCGGTGTTATGGGATTGCTGATTCTCTATCTACTGATCGCCGGTCGTGGTGTGATGATCTCAATACAGGCGCAGGATACGTTTGGTCGCCTGCTTGCTGGTAGTATTACATTTACGTTTTTTATATATGTTTTTATCAATATTGGCATGGTGAGTGGAATTGTGCCGGTTGTCGGCGTGCCGTTGCCGTTAGTCAGTTATGGTGGTACTTCCATTATTACCTTGTTTGCCGGATTTGGGATAATCATGTCAATTTATAGTCATCGGCGTATTACGCTTTAGTGGTGTTGTTAGAGATGTTAAAGATTCAGTTTTTTGTTTGTATTCTTCTGCTTGGATTCACCGTAGATGCAGTTAGTGAGTCAGGCAACTATGCAGATCGTGACGACGTGAAGCAGTTTGTTGCCGAAATGGTTCAGGAAGGATTTGATCGTGGGAAATTGGAAGTTTTGTTTGCCGAGGCTCAATACAAGCAAAGTATCATCGACGCAATTTCCAGACCCGCGGAACGAGTGCTAACCTGGAAGGAGTACCAGGATATTTTCCTGACAGAGTCGAGGGTAAAGCGCGGTCTTGAGTTTATGCACGAAAACAGCAAGATGCTGGCAGAGGCAGAGAAGAAATTTGGTGTGCCGGCGGTCATTATCACCTCGATCATTGGTGTTGAGACAATGTATGGGCGTCTTCGAGGAAAGTATCGAGTGATTGATTCTCTCTCAACGCTTGCGTTTGATTATCCACCGCGAAGTGCCTTTTTTCGTGAAGAGCTAAAGCATTTTCTGCGCCTTGCCAGAGAAGAAGGCCAGGATGCAAGAACTCCGCTTGGGTCCTACGCAGGAGCAATGGGATATGGGCAATTCATTTCCAGCAGCTATAGACATTACGCCATAGATTTTGACGAAGATGGTATCCGAGATATCTGGAACAATCCTACTGATGCGATTGGCAGCGTTGCAAATTACATGTCCGAACATGGCTGGCTGGCCGGGGGCCTTATCACGGTGGAGGCATCAGAGCCCGATGATGATGTGGCCCAGGTATTTAACGTGTCCCTCAAGCCCAGCGTGACCGTCGGCGAGATGTCTCGACTTGGGATCAAGGCAGCAAAGGCGGTTGAATCTGACACTGAAGTCAGTCCTATTCTCCTGAACGGGAAGTACGGCAAGGAATACTGGCTCGGTCTACACAATTTCTACGTGATTACTCGGTATAATCACAGCAAATTATATGCGATGGCTGTATTTCAACTGAGTGAGAGGTTGAAATCATCATTGTTGGCGAGTTCCTGAAATCTGGTTGGTATTCAAGCTATCTCAATTACTAATTCAATGCGCTCAATAATAGTTGTGGTTTCATGCAGTTTGCTGCTCTCCGCGTGCGGAAGCTACCGGGCACCTTCGCCCGTAAAAACAGTCTATACAGATAAATCGGGCAAGACCTACACCCGGGGCAACAAGTCTCCCTATGTGGTTTTGGGTAAATCATATGAAGTGATGCCTGATAGCCTGGGGTATCTGGAGATCGGGATAGCATCATGGTATGGCAAAAAGTTTCATGGTCGTCAGACATCGAATGGCGAGATTTACGATGTGTATAAACTTACTGCGGCACATAAATCTCTACCGCTGCCAACGATGGTAAAGGTGACTAATCTGGACAATAGTAGGAGCGTTGTGGTGCGAGTAAATGACCGTGGTCCGTTTCATGATGATCGGCTGATCGATCTATCCTGGGCGACTGCCCGAAAGCTGGGATTTGCAGGTAAAGGCACGGTACCAGTGGTTGTCGAGGCACTGGATGAGGTGAACTATCCCAACCGTGTGCGTGAACCATTTGATCGTAATGTGTTCTATCTTCAGGTTGGTGCATTTTCACAATTAAGTGGTGCAGAGCAACGACGACGTCAGATAGAGGCTCTGATGAATGATCATGATGTGCCGACCATAGATGTGAACATTCTGCAGAGTGAATTGCAGACTGACATATTGCACAAAGTCTGGCTTGGCCCCATTGTTGATGAGGAACGCAGGGAACAGATCGTGCGAATGGTGCAGCGGGCTAACCTTGGCAGTCCCTTGCGTGTAGAACTGGATTGATCAGTTGTTGGAGAGGAACCGGCAGATTCTTTTCTGATTGGTCCGGATACTGACATGATAAATGGTTGCATAAATCGTTCTGATTGTGTGACTGTACAAACAGGAACCGATTGGATAAATATGCAAATTAGAATCATCCGAGTTTTTATCAGTTTACTGGCGACATATGGGTGCTGGTTTGCCAGTGGTGCGCCAGCAATCATTCCTGCGCCACCCCGGTTGGCAGCGGAGGGTTATCTGCTGATGGATGCCGATTCCGGGCATGTCCTTGTTGAACACAATAGTCAACAGCGACTGCCGCCAGCGAGTCTGACGAAAATAATGACAAGTTATGTAGCTGCCGCTGAAATTGGCAGCGGTAGACTGAAACAGGATGAAGAAGCCAGTATCAGCGTGAAAGCCTGGCAGAAACAGGGTTCGAAAATGTTCGTAAAAGAGGGCACAAAGGTTAGGGTTATTGATCTGCTGCGAGGCATCATTGTTCAGTCCGGTAATGATGCCAGCATCGCCCTGGCAGAACATATAGCGGGTGGTGAAGATGCGTTTGCCGATGTCATGAATCAACATGCCGCACTTCTTGGTATGCGGGACACTAACTTTGTTAATGCCACAGGCTGGCCGGATGAAGATCACTACACCACGGCGGCTGATCTGGTTAAATTAACCAGGGCGTTGATCGTTGACTATCCTGAACACTACAAACTCTATAGGGAAAAGGACTTTACCTACGGAGCGCCCGGTGAAATCCCCAAGAAACAATTAAACAGGAACAGACTCCTGTGGCGAGATAAATCGGTCGATGGTGTTAAAACTGGCTATACAGAGGCTGCAGGTTATTGCCTTGTTTCTTCTGCCGTCAGAAAAGGAATGCGACTCATCACCGTGGTAATGGGCGCAACATCAGAAGAATCACGCGTAACGGAAAGTCAAAAACTGCTGTCCTACGGCTTCAGGTACTTCGAGACACTAAACCTGTACGATGCCGAAGAGACCTTGCGGACAGTGAGGGTTTGGGGTGGCGAAAAACGCAGTATTGATCTTGGTCTGCAACAACCTGTAATTATCACTGTTCCTCGAGGAACGAAGGCTGATTTAGAGGCTTCGATGACCGTCCAGGGTGTTATTAAGGCACCTTTCTCCAAGGGTGAAAGCCTCGGCACCTTGTCAGTGACAAATGGCGAGACCACCGTCGCCGACGTACCGATGGTTGCACTGGTTTCTGTTGAGGAAGCTGGTTTCTTCCAGAGGATCTGGGATGCAGTTTTGCTGTTTTTCACACAGATGTTTTCAGTTGATCCACTTCAGGTCTGATTATCGTGAACGATAGACCTCGCATTGAATTTCCCTGCAGCTATCCTATAAAGGTTATCGTCGAGGGATCTGATATGGCTGAGCGAATTATTGAAGTCATCAAGATTCACGACCCGGAAATCACGGATGAAAAAGTAAGTCACCATCCCAGTGGTAAGGGGAAATACGTGTCGCTAAGATGTGAATTGTGGGCCACAGGAGAGTCTCAACTTAAGAGTCTGTTCATGGATCTGAAACAGATGAAAGCGGTTCGAATGGTGCTGTAATGCCTCCACGTGAACTGGTTGTTAAGCGTCTCGGACTGGCAAACTACGAATGTGTCTGGCTGCAGATGAAACAGTTCACTGAAGAAAGATCTGCAGCCACTCACGATGAACTCTGGCTGGTTGAACACTATCCGATCTTTACGCTTGGGCAGGCAGGAAAGAAAGAGCATCTGCTGGCACCCGGGGATATTCCGATTGTAAGAACAGATCGGGGCGGGCAGGTCACCTACCACGGACCAGGCCAGTTGATTGCGTATCTTCTGTTTGACCTCAAGCGACTGAACATTACGGTTCGTGATCTCGTCTCGGGTATTGAGGAATCCATCATTAATCTTTTATCGGAATATGGGATTGACTCGGAAGTAAGAAAAGGGGCGCCAGGTGTGTATGTCGCTGAACGAAAAATCGCCGCTTTGGGTCTGCGAATTCGAAAGGGTTGCAGTTTCCATGGTCTGAGTCTGAACATCGATATGGACCTCGAACCATTCGCCAGGATAAATCCGTGCGGGTTCGAAGGGCTTGAAGTAGTGCAATTAAGTCAGCTGGGTGTAACGGACAATCTCGAGAAGATTGCCGGGAGGCTGGCCGGTCAAATCAGTCAGTCGTTCGGGTATGATTCGATCGAATTCGCTGGTGCAGAATTGAACGGTTCACATGGTTAGAGACGAGAGAAATAAACTGGTTCAGGGCGCAAAGCTTCGTGGTGCGGATAAGGTCCGGCGTATCCCCGTTAGGGTAGAACCCACCGGCGAACTTCCGCGTAAACCTGACTGGATTCGGGTGAGGATACCTGCAAGCGAGAAGGTTTCTCGAATCAAGAAGATTCTGCGCAAAAAAAACCTAGCCTCGGTGTGTGAAGAAGCCACCTGTCCGAATCTGGCAGAATGTTTCAACCGCGGAACAGCGACTTTTATGATCATGGGTGAAATATGTACTCGTCGCTGTCCGTTTTGTGATGTTTCTCACGGTAAACCACTTCCGTTAGATCCTGACGAGCCTGTTCAGTTAGCAGAAGCTATCGCCGAGATGGGGCTAAAGTATGTGGTCGTCACGTCAGTCGATCGTGATGACATCAAAGACAGTGGTGCGACGCATTTTGCCTCCTGCATAAAACAGATGCGGTTGCTGAATCCTGATACTCAGCTTGAGATACTGGTGCCGGATTTCAGGGGTCGTATGGAAACTGCATTAAAGGTCCTGGCCGATGAACCCCCCGATGTTTTTAACCACAACCTGGAAACGGTCCCGAGACTTTACAAGAAGGCGAGGCCGGGTGCGGACTATCAATGGTCACTTGATTTGCTGAAGCGGTACAAAGAAATTAAACCCATGGTGCGAACCAAATCCGGATTAATGCTGGGGCTGGGAGAAGACATCGACGAGGTGATTGAAGTGATGTCTGACCTTCGAGAACACAAGGTTGAGATGTTAACACTGGGCCAGTATCTGCAACCGAGTCGGGATCACCTGAAAGTAGAGCGATTCGTACATCCAGATGAGTTTAAAATGTTGAAGAAGACGGCAGAAAATTTAGGCTTCCACCACGTAGCCAGCGGTCCGCTGGTCCGTTCTTCCTATCACGCGGATCTACAGGCTAAAGGCGAAAACGTCTTCTAACACTCCGCAAGTCATTCCAGAAAGCGCGCAAGCCCTTATCTCGAATCCATCCTTGGTACATCAACAAAGATGGATACCAGATCAAGTCCGGTATGACGAGAGACGCTGATCAAGTCCGATATGACTGAAGACATGCGTGTGAAGAAAGTGACCTTACCTCACGACAAACTACTAGCCACAAGTTGGACAGTTGGGAGCCCTGGGCAGCTCCAGTTTCCGCCATTCCATACTTCTAGCGTCGAATACCTGCAGATATCCAGCCGAAGATCTGCCAATTCCCACCAGTATTCGGATGGCTTCCATCGCCTGACTGGTGCCAATGACACCAACCACGGGTGCGGCAATACCGTTTTCGGCGCAGTTCAGCTGAACGTCGGATGCCTTTTTATAAAGGCACCGGTAGCAGGCCGAGTCAGCAGCAGGATCATAAACTAATATCTGACCTTCCAGTTGCACGGCGGCGCCGAATATCGCCGCGGTCTTTGTTGCCACACAGATTTCGTTGATATCGAACCGGGTTTCAAAATTATCAGTGGCATCAATAACAAGATCTGTGTCGTTGATCATCCCCTCTAGCGTTTTCTTGTCCATCCGCTGTTGTATGCCTTCGACCTGAATATTCGGATTCAGTGACAGCATTGAATCTCTTGCGGAATCCACTTTGCTGCGCCCGATACTTGCTGAACTATGAGCTATCTGTCGCTGCAGATTGCTGAGTTCGACCACATCATCGTCGACTATGACCAGGTGTCCGACGCCTGCTGCGGCCAGATAGAGAGCGACTGGACTCCCGAGTCCACCCATGCCGATGATAAGAACTCTGGCGTTCAGCAGTTTCTCCTGACCTTCGATTTCGATATCAGGCAGCATGATTTGTCGGCTGTAGCGTAGTAGATCGTCGTCGTTCATAAGTCAGTTACAGTTTTTGTAGGCCAGGACAGCGCGAGGTTGACCTGCTAAATCCATCAGTGGTTCAACGTTGCAGAAGTCGTTTGTGTGCAGCAGATCAATCACCTGGGTTTGCTGATTGTAGCCATGCTCGAGAAGGATCATACCACCGGGCTTGAGATAATCAGCCGCTGTACTGACGATAAGCCTGATGTCTTTAAGACCGTTCTCGTCAGAGATCAGGGCGCAGGTTGGTTCAAACCCGAGTTGGTCAAGATGCATGTCCCCTGGTTCAATATAGGGTGGATTGCTGACAATGATATCGAACACCCCGTTTTTAAATGTTGTTAGCCAATCTGCCTGAACAAAGAAGAGATTGGGATGCTGCAGTTGACGACCGTTTTGCTGTGCGACGTTAAGGGTGTCATAAGTCTTATCGGTGGCGAATATGGTGTAATCAGGTCGCTCCCTGGCCAGGGCAATGGCAATTGGGCCTGCCCCTGTACCCAGATCGACCACGGTGGCTGTATTCCTGTTACAGCGATCAAGAATCGTTTCAACCAGTAACTCGGTATCCGGGCGTGGAATTAATGTCGCATCGTTGACCTGAAATTCCATGCTCCAGAATTCCTGCCGACCAATTATGTATGCAATAGGGTTACCTTTGCTGCGTTCGTTAACCAGTTTTATAAATACCTCAGCTTCCTGATCCGCCAGCTGATAGTCATCGTGGGCCATCAGCCATGTTCTTGATTGCTGCAGGACATGACCCAGCAGAATCTGACAGTCCAGTTGTGGCGATTCACTTGATGTCAGGCAGACCTGGGAAGCCAGGGCTTCCCTGACGGTGGGACGTACCCGTATCTGGTTCATTCTTTACCCATCTGTTGCAGCAGATCAGCCTGATGTTCCTGAACCAGTTGATCGATGATGGGTGCAAGATCACCTTCCATGGTTTGCGCCAGCCGGTGCAGAGTTAAGCTGATTCGATGATCCGTGACACGATTGTCAGGAAAATTGTAAGTTCGGATTTTTTCCGACCGATCACCACTGCCGACCAGATTTCTTCTGGCCTCTGCCTGCTCAGAAGATCTTTCCTTCTCCGCTGCGGCCATTATTTTTGCATGCAACAGGCTCATAGCTCTGGCTTTATTCTTATGTTGAGAACGTTCATCCTGACATTCGACGACGATACCTGTCGGTATATGGGTGAGTCGAACAGCAGAATCAGTTTTGTTGACATGCTGACCACCAGCTCCGGAAGCCCTGTAGGTATCGATTCTCAGATCATTCTTGTCGATTTCAATTTCATCCAGACCTTCAACTTCGGGCATAATTGCAACGGTACAGGCTGATGTGTGGACGCGCCCCTGTGATTCTGTTTGCGGTACTCGCTGAACCCTGTGAGCACCTGATTCAAATTTCAGCTGACCATAGACGTCCCCGCCGTCGATGCGACTGATGACTTCTTTGTACCCGCCGTGTTCTCCCAGGCGTTCGCTCAATATCTCAATTTTCCACTTTTTGCTTTCGACAAAGTGGCTATACATGCGAAACAGGTCGCCAGCAAAAATGGCCGCTTCGTCACCTCCAGTGCCTGCCCTGATTTCTAAAAAGACGTTGTGTGAGTCATTAGGATCTTTTGGCAGGAGCAGTTTTTGTAGTTCACTATCGAGGCTAGTAAGTGCCTCCTCAAGATCATTGATTTCTACCTGCGCCATTTCGCGGATGTCTTCGTCATCGTCTTTTAGCATGAGTTTCGCTTCATTGAGCTGAAGCGTCTTGCTCTCAAAATCCCGGTAGCAAAGAACAACAGGCTCGATCTCAGCATATTCCATTGAGTAACTGCGGAACTGCTTTTGATCCGCGATAATGTCACTGTCACTAAGCAAAGCGCCCAGTTCATCGTAACGATAAAGGAGTTTATCTAGCTTTACTTTCAAGGAGGGGTTCATTACTACTCGTCCCGTTACTCTTCATCGCCTAACTGGTACAGGCTCTCGATTGCAGCGAGTATGTCGTCTCGGCCTTCCATTTTGGCTTGTTTCATCTGTACGCTGGGTGTGTGGATGATCTTGTTGGTGAGTTGATTGGCAAGCGTGGTCAATACCTTCTCTGGGTCATCACCCTTCTGCAGTCGCCCGAGTGCCTTGTCCAGCTCGGAAGTTTTGATTTCATCATGCTTGCGGCGAAACCTGACCAGGGTATCCACAATCGCCAGAGATTTACCGGCCTGTTGGAAGTCGTGCACTGCCTGATCGATAAGCGATTCGGCCTCAGAAGCTGCTTCCTCTCTGGAACTCAGGTTCTGATCGATGATCTGCTGCAGATCATCGATGCTGTAAAGATAAACGTCCTTTAGGTCATTAACTTCAGGCTCAATATCCCTGGGGACGGCAAGATCAACCATAAAAATCGGTTTATGTCGGCGTGACTTTACAGCTCGTTCCACAGTTCCCTTACCAAGGATTGGCAGGTTGCTTGAGGTTGAAGTGACCAAAATATCAGCGCCCGTCAGACGAGTGGATATTTCTGACAGAGGTACCGCTTCGGCGTCAAACTCTTCCGCAAGCTGATTCGCATTGGCAACCGTGCGGTTTGCGATCACCATCTTTCTCACGTTTGCACCCCGCAGATGTCTAGCGACCAGTTCAATCATTTCTCCGGCACCGACCAAAAGAACGTTGCAGTTGCTGAGATCAGAAAACAGCTGAGAGGCCAGTACGACGGTGGTGGAAGCAAATGAAACCGTGTTTTGACCAATGGCTGTTTGAGTACGGACCTGTTTCGCAATTCGGTAGGTGTGTTGTGAGAGCCTGATCAGCTCTTTACCCATAACCTTGTTGTCTTGTGCCGAGGCAAAGCTCTCTTTTAGCTGACCCAGTATCTGTGGTTCACCGAGAACCATGGAATCCAAACCCGTGGCAACTCGTATGATGTGAGTAATCGCGAATTGATCCCGGTGCGTGTAGATACTGTCCACAAGCTGATTCTGGGGAAGTTCGTGATAATCAGCCAGCCAGTCGATTATCCCGTCAGGATCGAGATCTTTCTTTATGGCATAGATTTCGGTGCGGTTACAGGTGCTCAAGATCGCCAGCTCATCCAGGTTCTGGTCTGATTTGAGATCGACCAGGGCACTGCACAGCTGTTCCGGTGTGAACGCCACTTTCTCGCGCAGCGCGATAGGAGCAGTGTTGTGATTGACACCTACAATTAATAAATCCATTCAGCTGTTTTTTGTCCTGATTTGGCCATCGAGCAGATCAGGTTCCCGGTTGTAATTGGTCTCATATTACCGAAATTACGTGGATATTTGATTAATCTCTAATATGCGACGTTCTGGCAACTTGTTCGCTTGTGCTGCGATACTGTACAAGAGATTCCTGATTTCTCTCATAAAAGTCGGAACCGAACAATGACTTTGATGGTCTCGTATAAGTAGAATGAACTCTAATGTCAGGAATATGAACACATTAGATGCTTTTTGCATTGGAGCCAGATCAAAAGTGGCATATTGTACGTCGGTTGGCAAAGTGAATATAGGTATAGTGTGAAGATTCAGAAGTCATTGATTGTTGTCAGCTTTTCCTTTCTTCTGGGGAGTTGTGCGAGTGTTACACCGGAACAACCCCGAGAGAGCCAGGAAGAGCAGGCTGCAGAGGTTGTGGTTGAAGTCGCTCCCGAGCCAAAAAAGCGTCCCAAGCCACATGAGTACCCGGTAGCGCCTTTTCAGCGTGATGCGCTCTATGAACTGCTGGTCGCTGAAGTCGCCGGATACAGGGGTGAATACGAAACCGCCCTTGAGAAGTATATGGAAATGGCGGAAGAGACTAGAGATGCTGGCGTCGCGGCCAGGGCAACCCGGCTGGCGAATTACCTTAAAAGGAGCGATCTGGCCCTGAAAGCTGCCCAGATCTGGGCTGATGTAGATCCTGACAGCATCGATGCGCACCGTCATTCAGCAGATCAATTGATGAGAGCCGGTGACCTGGAAGGTGCCGTGTACCATATGGAAGCGGTCAAAAACCTGGGTGGATTGGCCAATTTTGATGTTTTTGCCTATCGGGCGGCCAATCTGGATGAGGCAAGCCGTGAGTCGTTACTCAATGCGATTTCAAAATTGCTGGAAAAACATCCTGCGGATGAGCAATTGCAGTTTGCCAAGGCGGTTCTGCTGGAGCAGAAGGGTGAACTCGAGCAGGCGCTTGAGTTGGCCGACAGGCTTTTAGCAGACAAACAAAACAAGAATGTCATCATCCTCAAGGTGAATGCATTAAAGGATTTGCACAGGTCTGATGATGCCGTTGCCTTCCTGAAAGACATCATTGAGGGTACGTCTGGTGATAGCCGGCGCTTGAGGCTGATTTTTGCACGATTGCTGTTTGAAACCCGACAACTCGATAAGGCCCGAGAACAATACGAATTCGTTTTGAAGCAAGCACCTAATGACGGCGATGTCCTGCTCGCATTGGCGTTTATAGCGATGGAACAGAGTAACGATACGGTTGCGATTGGCTACCTTAAGCAGATGATCCGCTGGAATCGACGGGTGGGCGAAGCTCACTTTTATTTAGGGAGTATCGCGGAGAAAAACAAAGACGTCCCGAAGGCTATTCGTGAATACCGTCAGGTGGGTCGAGGTTATGAATTCTTACCGGCTCAGTCGCGGATAGCCAACCTGATGGTTACACAGGGGCGAATCTCAGAGATGCGGAACTATCTCGCGAATATGAGAGCAGATAACCCGGAGCGTGCCAATCAGCTGGTTATGATCGAAGCACGGTTATTGAGTGATCGGGGCATGTTGAAAGAGGGTATGGACCTCCTTGACAGAAGCATGGACCGCGATCCGGAGAATATTGACCTGCTCTATTTCCGTGCCATGACAGGGCAGAAGTTTGGTTTTATGGATGTCCTGGAACGAGATCTCAAGCAAATTATTGACTTGGATCCGCAGAATAGCGATGCAATGAATGCGCTTGGCTATACCCTGGCGGATCAAACTGACCGTCACGAGGAGGCACTGCAACTGATTCAGCGGGCACTGGCCATCAAGCCTGACGAAGCGGCGTTTATTGACAGTATGGGCTGGGTTCTGTATCGACTGAAGAAGTTTGATGAGGCGCTTGTTTACCTGCGCCGGGCACTCGAGTTATTTACAAATGATGAAGTTGCGGCTCATCTGGGTGAAGTTCTCTGGGCGATTGGGGAAAAAACAGAGGCCCGGGAAGTGTGGCAGAAAGCACTTGAGCTGAAACCAGACAGTGAAATACTAAACAGGGTTATCAAAGAATTTACCGGTCAATAGCTTCTCCTAAGACACTTCTGGTTGTCGTCCTATTCAGCCTGATCACAGGCTGTGCAACAAAACCCATGTTAGAGGGTGGATGGCAGATGCGCGGTCGGGTTGGCATCAGAACTGCTGACGACGCGACGAGTTTCAGCGTTCGCTGGCGTCAACAGGACCAGGACTTTGACATTCATCTTAATGGTGCGCTGGGTGTCTCGGTGGCACACATCTACGGTGATGATCGAAGTATTGTGATTGATGTACCGAAACAGGGACGGTTTGAAGCCAGCAATGCCACTCAACTGTTAAAGGATCACACTGGTCTTGAACTGCCCATTGAATCTCTGCGCTACTGGGTAAGGGGAATTCCTGAGCCCGGGGTAGCCTACGAGCGAGGCGAGTCAACCCTGGAGCAATCCGGCTGGCATATAGAATATCTTGCTTTCGAGGGGGACGATCCAGTGAAGATGCGGCTAGTGAGACCAGAAGTGCGCATTATCCTGGTCGTTAATTCATGGGCGACCTGAGAGATATAGTTGATAAAAAGTTTACGCTGCCCGCGCCGGGCAAATTAAATCTTTGCCTCAACATTCTTGGCCGTCGTCCTGATGGCTATCACGAGCTACAGACGGCTTTCCAGATTATCTCAATAGCGGATTCAATCAGCTTCGAGTTGGCGGATTCAATTGAGGTGATTTGTGATATTGACATTGAACCCCATCAGAATCTGGTGTATCGGGCAGCAAAAAGTCTGTTTGAACTGTCAGCCGGGAATATCGGCGCGAAACTGTCGCTGAAAAAAAATCTGCCTGTCGGGGCGGGTTTAGGGGGTGGAAGTTCCGACGCTGCGACGACCCTGGTTGGCCTGAACTATCTCTGGCAGTTGGGTTTGAATTCGGCTGAATTGAGGCGAATCGGGGCAGTTCTGGGTGCTGATGTGCCTCTATTTGTTTTTGGGCACTCAGCCTGGGCAGAAGGCATCGGGGAGAAGCTCTCAGTTTTGCAATTGCCTGACAGATACTTCCTGATCCTGATCCCGGGATGCTCAATTTCTAGCGCAGAAATATTCCGCCATTCTGATTTGACACGAGACTCCTCTGCCATCACAATAGCGCGCTTTTTGGAATACGGGTCTGGAAACGATTGTGAAGCAATTGCTCGAAAGCTATATCCAGAGGTCGATGAGGCTCTTTTGTGGTTAAACAAATGGGGCCCTGCTAAAATGACCGGTACGGGTTCTTGCGTATTTTTAGCGTTCGAATCCATGAAAGAAGCAGAATTGGTACAAAAGCTGGTTCCTGCAAAATGGGCCGCTTTTGTATCGGAAGGATTAAATGATTCGCCCTTGCTGGAAGCGGTGGATAGGTTGAGCTAATCCTGTCGGTGACAACAGTAATTCTGAACGCACTCAGGTGCTTTGATTAGTGTAAAGATTGGGGTGTCGCCAAGTCGGTAAGGCACAAGGTTTTGATCCTTGCATGCGCAGGTTCGAGTCCTGCCACCCCAGCCATACTCAACGTCAAGCCTACTTCTGGAAATTAATGTGGCAGAACTAAAGATTTTCACGGGCAATGCCCATCGGGCCTTGGCAAACCGGGTTGTTGATCGTTTGAGAATGGATCTTGGCAACGCCGAAGTTGGTCGCTTCAGTGATGGTGAAGTGAGTGTCGAGATTGAGGACAATGTTCGCGGTAAAGACGTGTTCATTATCCAACCAACCTGTGCACCAACCAACGACAACCTGATGGAGCTGATCGTGCTGGCAGACTGTCTGCGCAGGGCGTCAGCCACGCGCATAACGGCGGTTATTCCGTATTTTGGTTATGCAAGGCAGGATCGAAGAGTAAGGTCTGCGCGAGTTCCGATCACGGCAAAGGTTGTTGCCGACATGTTGTGCAGTATTGGAATTGATCGGGTTTTGACGATTGATCTGCACGCTGATCAGATACAGGGATTCTTTAGTATCCCAGTAGATAATATCTATGCGGCACCAGTATTGTTGTTAGATATTGAAAGAAACGAATATGAGAATTTAATGATTGTGTCACCCGATGTCGGTGGTGTGGTCAGGGCTCGCGCCATTGCTAAGCAGTTAGATGATGCTGATCTGGCGATTATTGATAAGAGGCGTCCAAAGGCGAACGAGTCAGAAGTGATGCATATTATCGGCGATGTAGATGGTCGAACATGCATTATGATTGACGATATGGTGGATACAGCAGGTACCTTGTGTGCAGCAGCGAATGCGTTGAAACAAAATGGTGCAACAAAGGTGATCGCATACTGCACACATGCCGTGTTGTCAGGAAATGCGATTACAAACCTGGATGGTTCGACAATTGATGAACTCGTAGTCACTGACACAATTCCGCTGACTGACGAAGCCACCGCTAATCCGAAGATAAGGCAGCTGAGCATCGCCGATGAGCTGGCAGAGTCAATAAGAAGAGTGAGTAACGAAGAATCCTTGAGCGCGCTTTTCAGTAAAAGGATACAACCAGCATTATTTTGATGCTGGACATAAGTGGTTCTGAGAGAGTGGGCTTCGATTCACTTGTTCAATCAGGATAAACACGCCGGGTGTTATGGTCGCAGTAACCCCGGTTTTTTTAACGAATGGATTTTCTAAAGAAATCCGTTATGGAGTACTAAGATGGCAGACGAATTCGAGCTTAACGCCGAACTGCGTACCGACATGGGGAAAGGTGCGAGCCGCCGCCTGCGTCGGAATGCTGGACTGGTCCCCGGCATAGTATATGGCGCGGGAAAAGATCCGGTTTCAATTTCAATTTCACAAAATGCCCTGCACAAATCCTGTGAGAATGAGGCTTTTTTTGCACATATCATCACTCTTGTCATCGATGGCAAGAGTGAAAATGCGATTGTTAAAGCACTGCAACGGCATCCTGCTAATGATCACATCATGCATGCTGATTTTCTGCGGATACAGATGGACCAGGAAATCCATGTCGACATCCCCTTGCACTTTGTAGGCGAAGAAGACTGTGTTGGTGTCAAGCAGGATGACGGCATGATATCTCACGTGATGTCTTCGTTGCAGGTCAGCTGTTTGCCAGGTGATCTTCCTGAGTACATTGAAGTCGATGTACGAGAGTTGCATCTGGGTTCTTCACTCCATATGAGCGATCTGGTGCTGCCAGAAGGTGTGGTGATACCGGAGCTAACCCAGGGTGATGATCACGATCAGGTAGTCGTCTCCTGTGTCACAACCAGAGCCACCATAGAAGAAGATCTTGTTGAAGGCACTGAAGAAGATGAAGAGTCTGAAGAGTCTGAAGAGTCCGAAGAGTCCGAAGGTGAAGACGACGCTGATTCAGAAGAGCCTTCGGAAGACTAGATCTTCTCTGGAGATTGAGCTTGACCATTAAGCTCATCGTCGGCATCGGAAATCCGGGAGAACAGTACTCCAGGACTCGTCACAATGTTGGGGTCTGGTTTGTCTCCCGGTTAGCAGATCAACTGGGTGTAACATTCAAAGATGAGAAGAAGTTCTTTGGAAGAACTGCCGTCACGCAGTATGAGTCCAGAGAGGTTCGATTGCTGCTGCCCAACACATTTATGAATGAAAGCGGTAAGGCGGTCGGCGCACTCGCCCATTTCTTCAAAATCTCTCCCAGGCAGATCCTCATCGCTCACGATGAATTGGACTTGCCCACTGGTGTGATCCGATTTAAGCAAGGTGGTGGATTAGCAGGTCACAATGGTTTGCGAGACATCACCAGCTGCCTCGGGGGAAACCAGGATTTTTACCGGTTGAGAATTGGTGTGGGTCATCCGGGTCAGAAATCAGAAGTCACGGGACATGTTCTGGGTAAAGTCAGTAAAGAAGATGAAACCGTCTTCTTTCGCTGCATCGATGAGGCGTTTAATTATCTGCCACTCCTGGTGAATGGTGAATTCGACAAAGCGATGAATGGATTGAATGGCTTCAGAGGGGACGAATAATAGATGGGCTTTAACTGTGGCATCGTTGGCCTGCCGAATGTAGGTAAGTCGACGCTATTCAATGCACTTACCAAAGCTGGCGTTGGTGCGGAGAATTTCCCGTTCTGCACCATTGAGCCCAATGCCGGTATTGTTCCCATGCCTGACGGTCGTCTGGATAAACTGGCAGACATCGTCAATCCCAAGGCTGTGATACCAACCAGTATGGAATTTGTTGATATCGCCGGTCTTGTGGCCGGCGCCTCCAAGGGTGAGGGACTCGGTAACCAGTTTCTGGCTAATATCAGAGAAACCGATGCCATCGCTCATGTAGTTCGCTGCTTTGAGGATGAGAATATCACTCATGTATCTAACAATATTGATCCGGCGCGTGATATCGAAATCATCGATACCGAACTTCAGCTGGCAGATCTTGAGACACTGGAAAAAGCAATCACACGAGTGAGCAGGGTCGCCAAGAGTGGTGACAAGGAAGCGACTGCAAATAGGGATTTATTCGAAGAGATCCGTGCTCACATCAATGAAGGTAAACCGGCAAGATCTCATCAGCTAAGTAGTGACAAGGCCATTGCTGTTAGAGAGCTGCACCTGCTGACCATGAAACCGGTTTTGTATATTGCCAATGTTGATGAAGATGGCTTTGAATCTAATCCGCATCTCGATGCTGTCGATAAAATTGCGTCAGAAGAGGGATCTGGGATTGTCGTGATCTGCAATAAGCTTGAAGCAGAAATTGCTGAACTGGAAGAGACCGAAAAGCGGGATTTTCTGGCTGACCTCGGCATGGAAGAAGCTGGGTTGGACAGAGTGATCAGAGCAGGTTACAGGCTGCTTGGTTTACAGACATTCTTTACCGCAGGCCCCAAAGAAGTTCGAGCCTGGACCGTGCGTCTTGAAGCAACCGCGCCTCAGGCAGCTGGTGTCATACACACTGACTTCGAAAAAGGATTTATTCGCGCAGAAGTCATCAGCTATGACGACTATATTGAACACCGGGGTGAAAATGGCGCAAAAGAGGCGGGCAAATGGCGTCTCGAAGGCAAGGATTACCTGATTCATGACGGCGACGTGGTTCACTTCCGCTTCAACGTCTAGTCTCAACCTTGGGTAGCCCTGGCCCGGTACTCGTCGACCCGGACTTAACCCCTTCGTCCCGGACTTGATCCGGGATCCACCTCGCCAATTTTCGAAATCCCAATCGCCGCAACCCGCAACCAGAATTCCACTCAACCCTCAGGCAACCCCAACCAAAGAACTCACCTCACTCAACCGCTGCGTAATCCGCTCTGGCTTCTGATTCCCCAGATGCAGCACCAGTCGATCTACCCCCAGTTCAGCATACTGTTCAACCATCTCCTGATTCACCTGGTAAGGTGGTGTAATAATGATTTCAAATCCTTGCCTGGACCGACCTTGTCTGGCGAATTCCTCATCAAGATCACTCAGCATCTTTGAAGTCAGCGCAGGGTCCACTCCAAAGCCGTACCAGCCACTGCCAAACCTCGCAGCACGTCGCATTCCTGCCTTTGAATGCCCGCCAATAATCATCGGAACATGGGGTTTTTGAATCGGCTTCGGATCCATTCGACATTCCTTGAGTGAAAAATGTTCGCCCTCAAAAGACGCGATCTCATCGGTCCACAGACGCCTGATGACTTCGAGGAACTCATCGCACCGTGCACCTCTGTCCTCCCAACTGTAACCGCAGTTGATGACTTCTTCTTTACACCAGCCAACTCCCACACCCAAATCGACCCGGCCATTAGTCAACCAATCCAGGGTCGAGAATTCTTTCGCTGTATAGACGGGATTTCTTTGAGGTACCAGGGTGATGCCGGTTGCGAATCGCAAGGTACTTGTACAGCTTGCCAAAAAGCCGATTGTGGACACCGTATCAAGAATCCCACCTCCTTCTGGCACGGGAATCTTCCCGTCTTTGCTGCCTGGATATGGAAACTCCATCTGATCGAACAAGACCACATGTTCGCCCAGCCAGAGTGACTCGATCCCGGTATCCTCTGCACGTCTGGCGAAATCGCCCAGCATTTCGGGTGTACTTTGAGGTGACATAAATGTCGCAAATAGGCCGATCTTCATGGTGGAATCTCCTGAATGCTTGACAGCTTAAGGCCCAGATAATATACGGCTCCCCGCGCAGATACGAATATCAATCAGTCTGGCATTACCGGGGATTCTGAGTAATATTGACAATATTGGTGCGAAACTGGAGAATTCGCGCCTCTCTCACGGCTGAGGCCGTGTCTATCAGTTTAAGTGTGGCTATGTAGCTCAGTCGGTTAGAGCACAGCATTCATAATGCTGGGGTCGGTGGTTCAAGTCCACCCATAGCTACCAACTCGCTTTCTTCGCAAAGCGAAGAAAGTCGAGGCCGACAGCGTTTTCACCGAAGGTGAAAATCGCGATAGGCGAATCCTAGAATCTCAGTTGTGCCCTGTCCGTCGTCAAACAAATGGAACAGATGAGCATCTAATTTAAGGGAGTGTTCTGCTCATCGGTTTTCATCTTACGCAGCATACCGTTGATAATGCAAA
>PBRC01000077.1 GCA_002725285.1 Gammaproteobacteria bacterium
TAGAGAGGCTGGTATGATCGGACATGGCAGTCTTTGCAGACAGAGATTGGGGCTGAAGGCCGGCATGGTGTTGCGCTGAAGTCTCCAGCGCTCGGCACGATGGCCGACGTTATAGTCAACCATGCCGGCAATGCGTCCGGCACAAACCATGGAGGATAACTATCGTCGGATTGCTTTAGTCCCATGCCCCCAAGTCCCTGTCTTTCAAGCGTGAATCAGCTTTGCGGCTGATTTTCTTATTTATCTTGGGACGAGCCTTTTTCTGGATGATCTGTGGTCGTTGTCTTGGGGCTGGGAGCCTAATATATATCCTCCAAAATTGCTTTCGAGGTATCGATAAAGCCACTAATATCATCGTCGGTAAGTGGCGTACACAAGACAACTTGCCCTCTTGACCACATGGGAAGATATCCTCGGGTAATCAGCTCGTAGTTAAACGTCTGACTGGCTTCTTCATTACAATAAGTCATAATATCCCTGCATGATCTTATTGATCGTCCAGGCTCGTCCAGCATCTCGAATCCAATCGCAGATCCGATACCGGTTAAGTTGACCGGATAGTTTTTTTCCTCAACAAACTGCTTTAAATCGGTCTTTATCTTCTGGCCTTGCTGGTTCATTTTGTCAATCAAAGGCTGGGTGTAATTGTTCAAACACGCCACGCCAGCAGCACAACTGAGCACATGCCCATGATGAGTTCCAGAGTGGAATACCTGACCGCTTTCGTTGAGCTTCATGATTTCGTCCGCGCCTCCTACCGCTCCTATAGGTAGTCCTCCCCCGATGGCTTTGCCCATAGTGGTTAAATCAGGCTTGACACCGAAGATTTTCTGCAGCCCACCCTCATCCATTCGAAAAGAGATTACTTCGTCAAATATCAACACAATTCCAAGCTCCTGGGTCAGCTCTCTCAGGCCTTCCACGAAGCTCTTTTCCAAGGTAATAAGGCCACCTGCTCCGCTTTGTAGTTCGAGAATGACGGCGGCAAGATCTCTTGCGTTTTCTCTTATTATGCGACTGCATGTCGTTAGGTCGTTTTGCGGCATTGTCAGAGTATTGCCACGCAATGCCTCGGGAACCCCCATCGACTCTGGCGAGGGTTTCGGATTCGTCTCTAGACCACAGTGAATAAAATCAGGAGCGTCGGGGTGAATCGACCACCAGAAGTCATTGCTAGTGCCATGATAACCACCCTCTAGTTTTGCAATTTTGCCTTTACCGGTAAAAGCTCTGGAGAGCGTGGCTGCCGCCATGCAGGCCTCAGTACCTGACATCATGAATACGGCTCTATCCACCGACTCAATCCGCTCACAGAGTATCCTTGCTAACTCGAATTCGTGCTTCGTTGCGTTACCGAATGAAAAACCGGTTTTACAAACCTCCTCTATCGCTTTTCGGATTTCCGGGTGGTTATGTCCGAGAACATTCGCACTAAAATTATTGTGGAAATCACAAAGACTGTGCCCGTCCACCGTCTGAACATATGCTCCCTCACCACTTTCGACAAATATAGCGTGCGGTCCAACTTTTACGATGGAGCGACTACCACCACCAGGGATATATTTCGTAGCTTCCTCAGCCATCTCTGCTGAAGTCGAGTACTTGTCTGTGAATCGCTTTGTTGCTTTTTCCAAAGAAAGTTTCATGAAAATTTCTCCATTATGCGATGACTGATTTTGGTACGAATTCTCGGTGCCGATGAAGTGTGTTGAGTCAACAAGTAAGTCCACGGTCGTGGGAAAACTGGTCTGCGTGTTAGCGGCGCAGCAGCCAGCACTCTTTTATAAAACATCTCGTACAATGAGACGCCCAAGCTGACCACACAGGCCAGCAGGTTTTCCATCAATCTTCGGTAACCGTAATTTTGTATATGCATAACTTACCACAGGGGCGAATGGCAATGCCCGAACGTAAGGGCTTTTTCGTGCTCCGTTGTCTTGATTGCCGTGGATGGCGTTTTCCGTCGTGCTCAACTTCTTATGAAAGACACTAACACCAAAACTCTGCGCTATCGCCTATCCAAAGGTAGTTGCGTAGAGAGGCTGGTATGATCGGACGTGGCAGGCTTTGCAGACAGAGATTGGGACTGAAGGCCGGCATGGTGCTGCGCTGAAGTCTCCGGCGCCCGGCACGATGGCCGACGTTATAGTCAACCATGCCGGCAATGCGTCCGGCACAAACCAGAGGGAAAATCGGAAACTCAGGTAGTGGCGCGTACCGATATTGATCCTCAAGGTTTGCGCTGAGATAATGTTTCATTCGTGAATGACATACTCGCGGCTCCTTAGAGTCCCCTAAGAGAGTTTGTGCGAGCGGATGCCACAAAACGTCGCGAACACGCCGCGGGTCCGGAGAGGGATATGAACGGGTACGAGTTGCTTGAGCGTCTGGTGCAGTTCGGAGAACTCACCATCATCGACCACGATGGCCGGCGAATTACCTTCGGCCAGAAAGAGAGTGGCCGCGACGAACCCTGTGTTACCTGGCGCCTGAACAAACCCGGCGTCATCAACCACATACTCACCAACCCTCGTTTGAACCTGGGTGAGACCTATATGAACGGCAACTGGGATATTGCCCAAGGCACCCTGCACGACCTGCTCTCGATACTACGCATCAACCTCGAATCATCGGTCGCCCCGAGAAACGGACGAGCGACACTGATGAGCACTATGGGACGTATCCTGCAATCATGGAACAGCATCCGCACGAGTTACCGCAACGTCGGTCATCACTATGATCTGGACGAAGTGCTGTTTCGAGCATGCCTCGACGACGACCTGCACTATTCCTGCGCCTACTTTGAACATCCCCAAATCACCCTTGAACAGGCACAGCGCGCAAAATGCGACCTGATCGCGGCCAAGCTCTGCCTAGAGGACGGCCAACACGTGCTCGATATCGGCTGCGGTTGGGGCAGCCTCGCCATTGCGCTTTGTCAGGCATTCGACATTCGTGTCACCGGGCTCACACTCTCGCACAAGCAGATGCAGACGGCCCGCGCCAGGGTCAGGGCCTGCGGACTCGAAACCCGCATAGACATCCGTCAAATGGATTACCGCGAACACACCGGACGCTACGACCGCGTGGTTTCGGTGGGGATGTTCGAACACGTCGGCAAACGCAATTACACGACCTTGATGCGCAAGATATCCGATTCACTCACATCAGAGGGAGTCGCGCTGCTGCACACCATCGGCAGCCGACTGCCCCCGGCACCCACCAACGCGTGGATCCGTCGCCACATCTTCCCCGGCGGTTACCTGCCGAGCCTCTCCGAGGTGGCCCAAAGCGTGGAAAAAAGCCATCTGCACACCGTCGATGTCGAGATCTGGCGCGAACACTATGCCATGACCCTCGCCGCCTGGAACGCCAATTTTCAGCGGCACCGTGCACGTTTTGTACATGAACGCGGTGAGCGATTCTGCCGTATGTGGGAGTTCTATCTGGTCATCTCTCAGACCTCGTTTGAAGCCGGCATCACCACGGTGCAGCACTGGCAACTGGCACGCCACCACCTGGCGGTACCGATCACTCGCAACTATCTCTACCAGGACTCGAAGGGGGCAGCCGGGATAACGGCGCAAGCCAGCCTTCTCAAAGCGACCGCGTCCGGGACAGAAGACAGCGCCGCGCCCCAAGCCGCCCGGTCTGATCATCCACAACAAGGCAAGGGATAGGAATTTACTTCCGGCAGAAGCGGGGCCTTGGGCCATCAGCGGGCCCGGGAGCCGGCTAGTAGTTCACCTGAAACCGCAGTGATATCGCCTCACCCTCGGGATCTCCGTGTACCACGTCTCCAGAGATGTCAGGCTTAAGCAACGCCAACATAATCCGTATGTGTTCGCCATGGTAGTAGTTGACGCCAAGGGTCGCGACGGACGTTTCGGAACCCAGGCCATTGTCGCGGGCATCGAGAAAACTATAGCGTGCAACCAGCTCCCAGGCGCGACGACCTTTAGTCTTGACTCGGCGCAGCCCGCCATCGCGCAGTCGATGGGCTTCACCCGTGAGAAAATAGCTCCCGGTGACATAGTAGCTATTGAAATCCCACTCCCGGCCGGTCACTTCCTCGACGTTTGTGGCCAGGTACTCGGCCTGAAGCAACGCCGAGCCACGCTGCCATATGCCCTCGAGGCCGTAGATTGTTGCGGTGTCTGCGGCAAACTCGGCGCTGCGTGACACGCGGTCGCCGGTATCTACCTCGGCGCGCTCTGCAATCCGATAGTCATTACCATTAAGGTCGCGCGATGATGCAGAGGCACCGACGTGAATCGTCTCCGTATCCGTGTTGCGCGGATACCAAACGAACCGACCGCTAACGGCGGTGGGTGTACTCTCTTCGTAGTCGTCGTCCTGGTCGTCTTCCTGCATGTAAGAGAAGGCCCAGAACCGCTTCTTGTTGCCATCCCGAAGGTGCAGCCCCCAGCTCTTGCCGGGAGTGAATGCGGCGCTCGCCATCGAGCGTTCGATGGTCAGAATCCGATCAGCGCTGGTGTTGCGTTCCAATCCGATTGCTTCCTTTGTCTTGCCGAGCGTGAAGTCGCCGTATCGCCATTTGTTGTAACGGATGTAAGCGCTGCCCAAATCTATGTCGGCGTCATTGGAATCCTTCGAAGCATCAACCTGCAGGCGGCCTTCCCATCCCATCGGGAAGTCGTAGTTGATTTCTATTCTGGCGTTACGGATTTCGGCCTCACTGGTCGTACTGTCATCACCGCGATCCCAGAATGACCCGTAATGATCGGCATCGAGGAAAAGCCGAGCGCCGATATCCAATCGATCGGCAAACGTCTTTGTTTCTTCGGCTACCTCCGGCGTGTCCTCTGCGGACATTGCGCTACCGGCACTCGAACTGATAAAGAAAACCAGAGCGTGTGCGACAGCACATTTCATTGATCGGTCTTCCGCCCTACAAACTGGATCTTCAGACGCGCAGTATCTCGCAGGAAACTCACAGATTCTATTTCTACGTTCTTGATCTCGGTACCCAAGCGCTGCGTCAAGTCTTCTATCAGTTCCGACCTGCGCTCGGGCACGATGTTCTCGATCTTCTCGTATTCGATAGTCTGCTCTTCGAGGCGCGGTATCAGCGCGCTCGCCTCGGTGATATAGGCAACTAAGCAAATGATGACAACCAACGCGAGCAGCTCAAGGTGCGTCATTGTGCCTACGCCAGACAGCAGCGAGATGGCGATCACGAGAAATAGATAGGTCATCTCCTTGATGGTGATCGACTCGGTACGATAGCGAAGCATGGCAAATATCGCGAAAAGTCCGAACGCAAAACCCATTGAGATGTCGACACTTGCCAGCTGGCTCGTGATCAGAAACACACCGAGGCCAAACAGAATGAACGAGTTGGCGTAAGCCCGATGTTGTGAGAATCTGAAGTAAACAAACCGAACCAGCACCAGAGTCGCCGTTGTGTTGATCACCAGCCGAATTAGAAAGTCAAGGTTCAGGTTTTCCATCAGGCTGCCAACTCAATTTGTTGGACCGGCAATCTGCGCAACATCGGCTTGAAGCGGTTCTTTTTCAATGTGCCGTTCCGGTCGGTCATACAGGCGCCTATGCAGTACTTGCTTAACGACACCGGCAGGTAGCTGTGCTTGCGTACAAAACGAGCAAACGGCGACCCTCCGACCCTACTCTCACACTTTTGCTCGGTCACGAAATAGTCGAGTATGTACGTGAAAGTTTCGGAACCCGGCCGACTGAATCTCAGATCGAAATCCATCGTCAGCCTTTCCTGGATCGAGTTGCACCAAAAGGTGACCCGTCTATAGTTCACGTAAAGCTGCGCTTGCAACGACAGAGCTCCAACTACCTCGTTGGCCTCGGGGCTCGGCCACCGAGCGCGCTTCTTCACGGTGCGCTGTGTATTGGTTTTCAACTTCGTCTCCAGGAACGACACATCGGTTTCTCGATAGCGGCGATAACGATATTTGTGACGGGTGAGTTTGCCATTATGGTGATCGAGATAATAGTGCCACTGCGGTGTATCTAAATAGGTATTTTCGTAGGTAAAAACACGCGTACCCCCACTTTCCAGAACGGTGTACTCCTGATCCAGGGTCGCCAGTACCTTGGGGAGCAGCTCCAGGGGCATCAGGAATTTCGAGTCGATCCGATCCGGCAGTACCACCGACGCCTGGGCTTCAAGCGTATGACTTGCGAACGTCCCCAAGGTATCCGAGGGGGGCGCCATATCGGGGTTCGGGGAGCGAATTTGCTCGTGGTCATCCCGATACCGGGCCGTATTGAGAAACATCATCCTTCGCCCTCTAAAAACGCTGTCCGGGAATTCGCAACCACAGCTCGGCCGAGAAACTCATCGTGGTTGGCTCTCCCAGTACGGCAGGCTCGTCGAACACGATACTACCATCGCCAACGTAGCCGATTCTATTCCAGTTCTCGCCATCCCACTCGCCGATTTGCATCATCGTCGCAACCCCTTGAAACCATACCTCTTCAGAACCGAAGTCGGATTCCTCGATATCGATGAGCCCGATGACCCGATATGCGCCCGTATCCTCGCCGATCAGATTCATCACGATGTCACCGTCCTCCTGCCGTGGCGCTTCCGCCCATGCCGGCACCACCACCAGGTTCCCGGCGAGGTCTACGTACTCGAAGGATCCGTTGCCGTCGATGAAGCTACCGCTGACGCTCGTGATATTGGAATCATCACATACGGTGGCCTCGTCGACGATGGTCGATTCGGTCTGAGGTATGTTCCCGGCAACCGCTGAGCGGATTCGCTCTTCGAGTGCATCTATGAACTGGCGGGAGGACGCCAGCTCCTCCTCCGGTGTGTCGGTGAGCAATTGAATTCGATCGACTTCGGCATTGAGCGTGTCCGCATCCCAGATCTCGTCGAGTAGCTCGAGCAATCGAGTGTGATACTGATCGCGATACTCGGGAATGTTATAAAGGCGTGAGTGGATACGCCCGTAGCGATACAGGGGTACCCCGTTGGGGCGGAAGGGATGTCCCAGCTCCATCGCTCCGTCGGTTCCCCACGGGATGTAGTGGAACTTGCCCGAGACGGGATCGTGATACACAAAGTAGTTGTTGGCATTGCCGGCGGCTCCATCCCAGTGGCCCGTGATCGTCTCCATGGCCCAGAAGTCGATAAACGCGTCGAGATCGACTATATCGCTCAACAAGTTAGGAAGATTCAGATCATCGGCTTGTAAAGCCGAGACGACCAAATCCAGATCCGAGCGGTCGTTCATCAACTCATTGGTCTTGAGCTGAAAGTTCTCTTTCAGCAGTTCGCCGAAGTCGGCCACCTGCGCTTCGTAAAGATTACCTTCGTCATTCGCCTCACCGAAGCTGCGCCGGAGAAAGTGCTTCTTCACGCTCTCTACATGCGTGTAGATGCCAAGATTTCGCCCGTTGATGCTGACGCGCGCAAAATTACACCGCGGCGCGGACAGGCCCGCATCCCGGAACAGCTGGTAAGTGATGCACTGGTGCGTGTTGCTGGGATCCTGTCGGTTGTTGTTCAGCGTCATGCGCTCAAGGCTCTTAAGGCGCCGGCCGGGCACGTGTGTCCCGAAATTGAGCTTCACGGAAGGTCGGCTGGCTGAGATCGATCCGAGGAACCCCTTCTTGCGAATGTCGACGTCCCGCAGCACCTTGTCATCGACCGTAACGGTCGCCTTGAAATGGGTATAGTCGGGGTACTCTTTCCAGCATCCGGAAAATACCTTCGGCAACGAACGGCCTTCAATCCTCATCACATCGTAATCGCCTGCATCCATCTGGATATCTATGTCCAGCACGCGGTTCGATACGAACATCTCATCGCTCGTGTCAACATCCGAGCTTACGCTGGGTGTCTGCAGATCCGAGTTGGTGGCGACCGAACTACCACCACTGGGCCCGCAACCGGCAAGCAGGGCCGCGGCGATCAAACATATCGACATCCGATTGAGTAAACGCAACAGCACTCCCCTCGTGATCAGCTCCTATTCTACCCTAGGGTTAAAACGGAGTAATGTAGGGTTGAAACGCTGCCCCATTTGGTCTGTCACGACGAATCCTTCATGAGTACATGAGTATAGGAACCATTAAGTTCGATGACTTCATAATTGATTGCTTCACTGTCGGCGAGATCTGAACCTTAGTTCTGAATCTTAGTATAGGAACCATTAACACCCTGCTCTGAGAAACCTGCAAGTAAGATTTGATGGCTACAGGCCATTTCCTACAGCACTCTCAAAAATAAGAAGCTCAAGAATAGGAAGGCAGATTACCTGCGCCGGTGGACAGCAGACCAGCGCGTCTGTTCATGCAAAATGTATGGTGTTGCTACTGCCCTGCGTCGGAGGATTCGAGGCTGAGTTCAGCCTGTTGTCTGATGAAGTGTCGCAACATCTCTAAATGTTCATCACTGAGGTTGGCATAGGAGGGCATTCCGCGACTGCGCAAAGCACCATTGCGAACGACTTCTGCAAAAGCATCGGCTGATAACACAATAGGACTCGCACGCAGATCCGGTGCAAGCCCCCCTGAAATGGCCGTGTTACCATGACATATGCTGCACTGGCCATAAACGTCTTGGCCTTTCAGCGCGATCACATCGTTAACCTCGATAAAGGGCGCTTCTGCAATCTTAGGTGGAGCGGGCTTTGGCTGTGCAGGCAGGGCCTGATCACCCTTGAGTGAGAAGGCGACCAGGCGACGCATCTGTAGCCCGTAAGCCCAGCCCAGATCGTATGCTTGTTGTTCACCCAATGCAGCGTAGATAGAACCCCATCCCACCAGTAGCGCGACATATTGCGTAGCGTCGATACGATAAGTGATCGGGGGTGCGGCGATACCTAATCCTAAATGCTCTTTCCACAATATTTCTCCCGTCCGCGCATCGTAGGCAACCAGGTCACCATCGGCTCTCCCTTGAAATACCAGGTTCCCTGCTGTGGCAAGGGTCCCAGGATTCCAGTCAATGGGCAGAGGTACAGACCAGACTTGCTTTTGTGCAACCGGATCCCAGGCCTGCAAGCTCCCGGAAACATTGTCCGTATCGCTCTCATTGGTGAAAGCGACGCCCATTCCTTCCGTTGGCGAAGGCGCCTGCCAGTCTGGTGATTGCCAGTTATCAAGGTCTGTAAGGCTATCGTCAAAGTGAAAACGCTGGTGTATCGTGGGGATAAAGACCAAGCCCAGATTTGGATTAAAAGACATTGGGGGCCAATTGTGGCCGCCTAAAGGCCCGGGTGTGATCTGGAAACTATGATCTTCATAACGCGATCCGGGTACCTCAACAGGACGACCGGTCTTGAGGTCAATTTTTGAAGCCCAGTTCACTTCGGCGAATGGCTCGGCTGAAATGAGCTGGCCTGTAGCCCGGTCTATGACATAGAAAAACCCATTTTTCGGAGCATGCAGAATGACCTTTTTGGGCTGACCTGCAATTGTGAGATCAGCCAGAACGATATCCATGTTGGAGTTGTAATCCCACGTTTCACCCGGTGTCGTCTGGTAGTGCCATTTGTACGCGCCGGTATCGGGATCGAGTGCGACAATCGAACATAAGAAAAGGTTATCACCGCCACCTGGGCTGCGAATTTTCTGGTTCCACGGCGCGCCGTTGCCTGTGCCGATATAAACCGCGTCGAACTCGGGATCGTAGGTGAACCCGTGCCATGCATTGCCGCCGCCACCATATTTCCACCATTCTCCGGTCCATGTTTTTGCGGCCATCTGCATCGCTTCGTTCTCGAAGCCAAGCGCAGGGTTGCCGGGCACGATAAAGAAGCGCCAGGCTTGTTTGCCGGTTGCAGCGTGGTACGCCGTCACGTATCCCCGGCCGGGGCCGTTTTCGGTACCTCCATTGCCAATCAGGACTTTGTCTTTAAAGACCTTTGGTGCGCCGGAAATATAAAGGGCCTGTTCCGGATCGGTAGTCTGGGTACTCCACTGTAACTCGCCGTTTTCTGAGCTTAACGCGATCAGTCGGCCGTCTACCGTCGCAAAAATTACCTGGTCGTGCCAGAGTGCTACGCCTCGATTGCCATGCAGAAATGAAGCGCGCATTCGCTGGCCACTGTGCTTTGCAACCTCAGGGTCGTATGTCCAGCGTGGAGACCCATCGGTGGCATCCACTGCGTGTACGATATTGCGCGACGTAATGAAGTACATGATGCCGTCAGCTACCAACGGGGTTGCGGCGAGACCAGCGGTATCCGGCAAGTCGACGTACCAGTCAACACCGAGCTTTGCTACATTGCCGACGTGTATATCGGTTAATGGACTGAAACGCTGTTCGAAGTGTGTTCGTCCATAGCCCAGCCAGTCTTGAGTGTTGCTCATGTCGCTGAGCTTTGCATCATTCACCTCAGCCGAAGCGAAGCTCGCAATGCCTATCGACAAAAGTATGTAGCTGATGGATGGATTCCTCATTTCATCTCCCCCGAGTTGAGTATAGAAACCATTAACGCTCTATTCTGAGAAATCTGCAAGTATGATTTGAGCCCCAATTGGCGTCTGTTTTCAAGCGTCAATAATGCCCAACAGCCACAGGACACCCTGCCTGGGATCAAACAACAGCTCATCCGATATCAGCAACAGGGTGGTAGCTAAGCGGGATCTAGCAGCCCTTGGGCCACTCTTGCTCATCGGGCGGTGCTGTAAGTCGTGGAGAGAGGCCCCACTCCCCTATCTGGCCCAGAATCCGCTCGATCAGCTCCGAATCTGGGGGGCCGGGTCAGAGTCAGGCCATCCGGCGGAAAAGATCAGTCATCACACTAATTAATGAGTCCCATAGATTCATGAAGTCTAAAATATCGGCTTATATACCAGAGCCACCAAACCCAAATATTAGCCCAAGCGTGATGAGTGTCACTAAAGTGAGCGCTACCAATAATGACCACTTATATTTCCAGAGTAAGATGGGTAGCATAACTTCAGGTTTGAACCTTTCCCAAACGTCGGCTTGTCTGTACGAGGGTCTGGCTTTCATCCGCGCGTACCAAGCCTCCAAGTATGGGCGGCCTTCAAAAGGTTTATTCCCTAACATAACTTGGCGCGCCACAGTGACTGTCCAGACAACATCCGCAGCGCTATAAGTTTTACCGCAACAGAATTCGCGTCCACTTAAAGCCTGGTTGGCCCAATCAAGTTTTTGATGAATAGCTTTCTGTATTGCTTCAAAATGCTTTGTGTTACTAGCGTTTTGCATGAACGATTCGATATCTGCGATCTTGTTATCATAGATCTCTTTCATATCAGTTTGTCTACTTCTGTATTTACGAAGGATTTTCAATCGTTTTCTGTTCGTTATGGCACCCAGTTTTTTTAGTTTCTCACTACCATAGGCAAGCTCTCTCTCTGGTATTTGGTAGGCTTCTTCGATCCAGTTCTCAACGTCAGCGAGCAGAGCTTCCTCTGAAGGAAATAGTGTGTGACTCTGCAGCTCCTGACCCGAAAAGTTGAGAATCATTCGGGAATCATCAATGACCTTTCCATTGACCACAAGAGTTGGAACTGTACCCATTGGATTGAGGCGCATATACCACGGTTGATAGGTCTCGTAATTTGGAGGACCAGGTGCCACGATTATTTTCCGATACTTAACGCCTTTCTCGGTTAATGCCAATCTTGCGATTTGGGAGTAAAAAGACGGTGGAACTGAATAAAGAAGTATGTCGTCATTTATTGTCATTGCGTGATTAGCCCTTCACCCAGTAGGGTTAAGCATGTTTTTTGAATAATTATCATATCAATACGTAGTTTTAGCCCTTTAGGGATAGGAATTTGCTTTTGGCAGATGTGGGAGGAAATCTGAGCGGGTACTCGTGTAAGAATTTTCAA
>PBRC01000078.1 GCA_002725285.1 Gammaproteobacteria bacterium
TGTGGCAAGAATGTCATAACGCGTTTCAGTCAATCCCATTCCTTACGCTTCCTTTTTAAGTATTTTCAGGCAAAAAAACCCGCTGAGGATCATATAAGATCACAACGGGCTTTTATAGTATTGACGATATATTAAAAATTCTCCTCTAACGAGGCGTTATAGAGCCGCGCCTCATTTTCTCGAAGATCGCTCAGCTTCAAATCTTGATATGACTGTATCAAGAGTGGTCGCATATCGTTGTCGTCGGGATTCTCGTTGAAATACTCACGGTAGGTATCCATTGCAGCAACGTACATGTTCTCGGATTCAAAAAGATTAGCTGAAAGAAAAACATCGTCACCAAATCCCTTCATCTCAGTCAATATCTTCTTCTCTTGACCACCGTCAATCCATATGAAGGTCGAGTCTTTTCGCGGAATGTATACTGTACCGTCATTGTCCAATACTTCCACCCGGTAAGTATGTTCTCCTACAGAAACAGCCGCTATCGAATAACGAATCATTTCGGCATTTGAATGCGCTGCGACGTCGTGAACTTGACCATCAATTATCAGACGGTACGAAAATTCCGGACATGCATTTCGCCAGACCAGATCAGGAAACGAAGCAGAAAGAGTCACCTTACGAATAGTTCTCACCTTGTTATCGCAGGCCTGCTCATCTTTTGTAGTCACACTACGACGCACAGTTGTATAGCGTTGCGCCTTTGCAAATTTATTGGAAAGTCCCTGAAAAATGCTGGAAGATTCTTGCTCGGGTTTCGACAGACTGCCAGACACGAGAGATACATCTGTGTCAGTTATTACAATTTGACTATTGGGCCCAAGTGACTGCGCCATTCCTGAAGTCTGATTTATCAGTTTGCCACCACCATTGGCGCCGGTCTTAATCTGATACCCGGAAAACAGATACTTGGTTCTTAGAACGGGTCGCCAGGCGTTGCCATTCCGACTATATTCCACCTCTCCACTTACCTGCACTAATTTCGCAACCGGAGGTTCTCTCCCAGCTGCAGCATTACTGACACTCAGCAAAATGAATGCAATCAGCGTCGTAATACCCACAATCTTCGATTTCATCTCCTTCTCCTTAGAACATTAACCGAGAATGACTCAGTCGTTTTCGGTTGGTTTCGCATGCAATCATCAATCAACAGCTGCAAACAAAGTAATCAATCTTTGATAGGATATGTTAGCCCTATACGATCAACCGGACTTAACCATTTGTCGGTTGTACAGTTCATCTTGTCAGTTACAGCCAGGTTTTCGCGGCTTTCGGTCCTGCATACATCACTAACCCATATCATATTCCATTTGAACACCGGCTACTTCTATTATCTTGTCGCCAGATTCCAGTTTACGCGATTTGAATCCCGTGGTTCTCCATTCACAAGCGGTACTTTATCCTTGTCCTTACCCCAGTCGACATGAATGATGAAATGCCCCGGGGTCATTTTGAAACAGCTGCAATCTGAACCCCTGGCTCGCCGATAGTCATCAGTCCTTCTTCCAACTGGATTTTTGACCGTTTTTTTGACCGCTCAACCTTTCACCTGGATACCATTGGTACTGCCCATATTCTGGATCAGATAATGACCAGATACCGTCTGAATCTGAGCAGGCGCCATTCACCACTGAATATTTTATCGAAATGTCACATTCTGATTTTCAACCAATCGTTGTCACTTCACTATTGATCACAATCTGATTAATAGGTGGGTCTTTTATGACAATTACCTTCATAGACATCGACGTCTGATCATCCCCACTTAAAACCCAGGTTATTCAAACCAGTTAATAATTTTGAAACAGTCCCCTTTCATCAGAAACGGTTTGAGTATTCTAACCAGAACTACCGAAATATTATCCTTCCACCACTGGCATTGGCGACATTGACCAGGTGACTCGCAGTCTCACCCAGACTGCCGCCGAGTTTGCGAATCGTCGATTCGATATCAGTATCCCGGACGAGATCAGTTGGCGGATCATTGACGATTGAGTACACCAAAGTCGCCACTGACTCACCTTTGAATGGCAAATCATCGAGGCAGAGCTGGTAAAGTACGACACCCGGAGAAAAGAGGTCTGCTCGCCCTTCGACCTTTTTGCCCATGCACTGCTCAGGGGACATGCAGTTTGGTGTACCGAGTACAGTACCAGTTCTGGTTTCGCCTGAATCGGTAATGCGCACGATACCAAAGCCTGCAAGTTTGAAAGTGTGAGACTCAGGATCATACATGATGTTAGACGGTTTAATGTAATCATCGAGATCAGTACTCTTCGGAAGTTCCATCGCAATACAGGCAAGGTCGCTTTCTTCGCCCGCATCATAGATTGCGACAATGTTGGCCTGATTCAGACGACCAGCAGAGCTAAGGGTGAAGTTTGCAGGTGAAAAATCCTCTGAAGCGTTGGGATGTCTTTGTGACCCTCATTCTGTTTCTTGTCACGATCCCCGCAGAAAGACTCGAAGTGTTCCCCCGATTGAGGATCAGATCATATTATTTCGTCATATATTGCGTGCCAGTATGGGTGACCCGGAACTAACCCGGTTAAGAGACGAAATAATGATCGTTTCGCTGGATGAGACCTTGTACGAGGAATACGGTAGTTTCCCATTCAGACGTACCGATCCGGGCAGTGAATTTGATTCAGATGAGTTGACAGAAGTGAAGGAGAGATTTTTTCCCGAAGCGCAAAAGGCACTATTCTTCTTTCTCAGTTTTTCCCCTGCACAGCAAACATGTCTAATCTCATCTGTTCGCACACTGGATTCACATTTAGTATTCTGCCTGCTTTCGAAGCCCAACAGAACCGATATGAACAGCATCTCAGCCATGAAAACACCGCACGCCGAATTACTTCCCAGTCACAATGACGAAAACGGTTGCGGGCGATCGAATATCAATCATGAGAGTGCAGATCATAAAGGATGTCAACCTGGCAACCTCTCCATAAACAGCAGTTGGGAACCCACCGAGAAAATCTCTTGAGTTATCTCGGTATCATTGTCAATCCCATGTCTGGTCGAGATGTTCGCCGCGTTGCAGCCAAGGCCAGTACCAGTACCCATCACGAAAAAAGCCAATTGGTCAAACGGCTCGTCCTGGGGGCATTGGAACAGAGGGTAGATCGAATCTATCTTGCCAATGAGCCATTTCGAATCAATGAACGCGCCATTGAAAATCTGCAACAGCGGGACAAAGTCGAGATATTTGATTTCCCTATATCTCATTCAGACCAAGATACCGTCCATATGGTAAATCTAATGTGGGACGCGGGTTGTCGAACATTTATTGTCCTGGGCGGTGACGGAACCAATCGTGTCGTTGCCAAAACAAAACCTGACGCCATCATTCTGCCATTATCGACAGGTACCAACAATGTATTCCCGCTGCTCATGGAAGCATCTGTGGCTGGCGCTGCAGCAGGACTAGTCGCCACCAGAAAACTAAAACACGAAAATCACTGTTTTCGGTGCAAACAGATTCACATTTCTATCAACGGAATCCTGAAAGATATTGCTCTGATTGACACGGTACTTCTCAAGGACGACATGGTCGGAAACCTTCTGCCTTTTGCACCTGATAAGTTATGTCAGATATTTCTGACGCGGGCAGAACCGGCTTCGATTGGCATGTCACCCATCGGTGGTTATCTGATCCCATGCAACATCACGGATGACTTTGGTGTAATGATAAGCTGCGGAGAGCAGAATCAGACCCGCTCTGTTCGCGTTCCTCTCTCAGCAGGGCTCTATGGTGAGGTCCCGATAATTTCTGCTTCCGAGATGGCACTGGGTCAAACTTATTTATGCCCGGTGCCTGGCATCCTGGCTTTCGATGGCGATCGTTCCATAGAACTCGGTGTGGATGACACAGTGGAGGTCACAATTCGCAAAGATGGCCCCTGGATTATCCTTCCTGACAAAATCCTCTCTGCTGCGGCTCAGCACGGGTTGTTGGCCAGTGGTGGCGAAAGCAGATAGTCTGTACACCTCGATTCGCCTAAATGCTAATATCTTAATCTAAAAGAAGAAACGCTGGTCGATCCACCCGTCACTACACCGGGAGAAATAACTAAAGACGAACCGATCAAGGTTGCTCAGGCTGAAGATTACCAGAACATCAGCCGGGACATCACGGAATTAACGGTAGATGTTCGCACCGAAGTGCAGGCTTTGGTTGATCTCTGGGCTGCAGCCTGGTCCGAGAAGAACGTCGTTCAATACCTGGCCTGTTATTCTGTGGATGTTAGTATGCCTGGCAAACAGTCTCGACCTCAATGGGAAGCATTGCGTCGTTCACGATTGACTAGACCTCGAACAATCGAAGTCAAAGTAGTTTATGAAAAACTGGAAGTGACTGAGCCCAATGTCATACAAGTTATCTTCGATCAGACTTACCGTTCAAATCTTTACCGGGATCGTACCAGGAAACAACTGTTGGTCAGAAAGGAAAGAGAGGATTGGCGAATAATGTTGGAACGCAGCCTCTAGCAATTTATCACGACCCAACTAAAATCTTTTATAATCAATGTTAAGCTAGAAGGGGTTTAATGAACGATATCGCAGCGCCAGTACCAGCCGCCACCATTTTAATGTTACGAAACGGACCCACCGGACTCGAGGTCTTTATGGTCGTTCGTCATCATCAAATTGATTTTGCGTCAGGAGCTCTGGTTTTTCCTGGTGGAAAGGTCGCTGACGGAGATGACGAGGTCCGAGATCGATGCACGGGCGCAAGCGATAACGATACTGAATTTGCCCTGCAGGTAGGTGCGATCAGGGAGGCGTTTGAGGAATGCGGGATCTTGCTGGCCAGACAAGCAGATTCAGAGACTCTGATCAGTAGTGTACGCCTGGCAGAACTCGAGCATTACCGGAAACCCCTGGCAAAAAGTGAGTTAAAGATCGGTGAATTTCTTAAAAAAGAAAATCTGACCCTCGCCTGTGATCAACTGCATCACTACGCCCACTGGATCACCCCTGAAACGATGCCGAAGCGTTTCGATACTTATTTTTATCTGGCTGAAGCCCCGGCTGATCATGTCGCCATACATGATGGTCATGAATCCGTTGACTCAATCTGGATATCACCTAATGCGGCTATTGAAGGCGCTAAATCCGGAAAATACACGATCATATTTCCAACCCGACTTAACATCGCCATGCTGGCCGAAAGCAGCTCTGTTGCAGAGGCTATAGAAATGGCAAATCAAAGAGAGATCGTCACAGTCCTACCCTGGGCAGAAATCCGTGACGACGGAAGATATCTGTGTATTCCCAAGAACGCCGGATACGTGGCCTCCGAGGAGAAGCTTGAAGGGCGTCCAGCCTAGCTAAGCGTAATCTTCAAAGGCACAAAGAACTTGTGATTCACCGTTGCAGCGAGCCTCACTGTTGCCCCTCTGAGGTTATTCCCTCAGTACGGTTATTAAGCCAAAAATCAGGCTGTTTTAAGGCGACGCTCTTCAGCTTTTGGATCGCCAGATTCACCCAGAGACTGTCCCCCAACGAAAGGGTATTTGATTCCTGCCATTTTCTGAGCGACTCGAATCACCTGACAGGCATAGCCAAATTCATTGTCATACCAGATGTATAGGACAATTGTCTTTCCATCAGCAATGGTTGCGTGAGCATCCACCATCCCGGCATGTCTGTCGCCAACAAAATCTGACGACACAACTTCGTTCGATTCGGTATAACCAACCTGCCTGTTCATGCTTGAGTTTAACGACACATCACGCAAAAACGCATTTACCTGATCACGCGTAACTTCCTTTCTAACTCGCAAGTTCAGAATAGCCATTGACACATTTGGCACGGGAACACGGATGGAGTTTCCGGTTAGTTTCCCGGCGAGTTCAGGAAGCAGTTTGCCTACCGAACTGGTTGCATTTGACTCCGTCAGCACCATATTCAAAGCTGCACTGCGACCACGGCGGTCCTTCGAATGGATATTGTCATGAAGATTCTGATCATCTGTATAGGCGTGCACAGTTTCCATATGACCGTGTTCGATACCAAATTCATCATTGATGCATTTCAAGACCGGGACAATTGCATTGGTCGTGCAGGATGCCGCACCAATAATCTGGTCATCCGGATCAATCAGATCGGAGTTAACCCCAGAAACGATATTCTTCAGGTCTCCCTTGCCAGAAGTCGTTAACAATACCTTCGATACCCCTTTAGACTGAAGATGTTGAGACAGTCCTTGCTCATCCCGCCAGGCACCTGAGCTATCAATCACCATCGCATTGTTGATGCCATACTCCGTGTAGTCTATTGAGGCCGGATCACCGGAGTAGATGAAGCGGATCACATTACCGTTACAGACCAGTACGCCATTTTCTTCGTCAACACGAATCGTTCCCTTGAAATTGCCGTGTATTGAGTCACGGCGCAGCAGGCTTGCACGTCTATTCAGGTCCTTGATGGGATCCTTGGGTGATCTCAGCACTACTGCTTTTGGCACAAGATTGTGTCCACCACCTGTTTTCTCAACCAGCAAACGGGTCACCAGGCGACCAATCCGCCCGAAACCATAAACCACCACATCTCTTGGATCGTGCATCACAGTATCGGTTCCGATAATACTGGCACATGCCTGTTCAATAAATTCCTGCATGGACAGACCCTGGTTGTCCGCCATAAAACTCGAAGTCAGTCGGCCCAGATCGAGATGTGCTGGTGTCAATTCAAGCTTGCTGAGGATTCCCAAAATTGGATGAGTCTCAAATTCAGACATCTCATTTTTCTCAATCTGCCTGACGAAACGGTGAGCCTTCATCAGGTCAATAACCGACCGGTTATTAAGAGGTAAACCATGTATGTAGAGCACAACATTCCTTCGATACAATGCGCCGATCATTGGGATCATAGCTTCAGCTAGGGCTTCTCTCTCTTTCCAGTCAGAGAATACGCCATCAAGACCCGGTCGTGTCACGGACTACTCCTCAAAATACAGGTTATTACAACTCATTTATTTGGTGGTGAATTGGCTCTGGCCAATTCGACGCTATTATCGAGGGTTGCTATGTTTAACGCAACAAAAGCCTTCAGCTGTTACAAAAAACAGGTCTGACAGGAACGATCTAATAGCACATACGTATATGCCATTCAGGTCAAACAGGATTACTACCGCTGATCAAGCACCAGGATGCTTCTGTTCTGATCAATATGAAAGTCATAATGCCGAAGGAAGTTCATTCCAAGCAAACCTTCTACCTTACCTTGCATTGCCATATCCAGGGCCCCGACGGTTACATTGTTCAACCTGGCTCTGCCCAGGCCAAAACTGTCAATCGTTACCACCGGCGCCTGAACCACACCGTTTGCAGTGACAAAGTATTCTTGTTTGCCTGAAAGGTTGTATCCGAGTCTTTCCAGCACGCCTGATTCCAGAATTGTCATTGCTGCTCCGGTGTCTATCAGCACCAGAATCGGCAGTTCATCATCGATCATGGCCTCAACCAGGAACTGCCCGGTTCTGGCAATCAGGGGCAGTTCTTCGAACGCAGCCGGGACCAGTGACTCACTTCCCTCGATCTGCAACATCAGACGCCGCGCTTCCGCACCTAATTTATCATGATTGGCAATTTGTGCCAGAGGCACCAGAGCTGATTGAAGGTTGCCCATTCGAATTCGTAACGTGCCCAATTCGAGATGATATTGAGCAAACTGAGGCAACATCAGGGTCAATTGCTCATACAGCTGATCAACTTCTCCAAACTGATTGAGAGAAATAAGTTCTCGCGTGTATCGGTCAATCAGTCTGGCCAGCGACATTTTAAACAAATCCTGTTGTGCAATTGACTCGATGGCAATGGAAGATCTCAATAACATCTCCAGTGCTTCCTCAAAGTGACCCTGCTCACTAAGGTCACCGCTGAGTGTCATCAGCACATCGAACTGATCCCCATGGGTTGCCAGGTATTTTCTTAACTCGACCTGCCGGACCGAGACTGGTTCGCGCGCAAGCTGACGCAGGAACTGCTGTGAATCGACTACAGGTACCAGGGACACTTCGCTTTCTTCAAGGAGCCGTGAATCTGCTGGTGGAATTATCTGATCTTGCAAAACAGGGGTTGAACCCACAGAGATCTCCCTTGCACACCAGCCGATAATAATCCCAAGAAGCAGGAGCAGGCATCCACCCAGCAGGTTATTCTTAGACATCGTTGGTTCCACTCACCACTTGTTTTGTGTGTGCGCGAAAGAGTAACCTTCGTACCCCTTCGATTTCGCTTCCATCTCGGGAAGAAGATTAGAGAAAAAAGCAGCATGTCAAAAGTCTTCCCAACAGGCAAATATCGGTTACCAAAAAAAGCAAGCCAGAGAAGACACTGGGGAGATCTACCTGGCAGCGCTCAATCCCTGGTCATCACCCAGACACTGGTAGAGAACCCGGATTTTTCACTCGTCATCGTCGAAGACTCACATGCGGCTGAACAGGCCTTCAATGAACTTCGTTTTTTCCTGCCGGAAGACATTCCCGTTCTGCTGTTTCCTGACTGGGAAACGCTCATCTATGATAGCTTTTCACCTCATCAGGATATTATATCGACCCGACTCGCCATCCTGAACCAACTGCCAACAATGACAAAAGGTGCCCTGGTCGTACCGGCGACGACCATGATGCAACGAGTAACACCACGCTCATTCGTCCTCGGAAGCAGTCTCGTTCTGGATATCGGTCAGAATTTCGATATTCAGACAATGCGACGAAAGCTGGAAACTTCTGCCTACCGATGCGTAGATACCGTCTTTGAACATGGAGAGTTTGCCGTTCGGGGTTCGATTATGGACATCTTCCCCATGGGTTCAGATGTCCCCTATCGTATTGATCTTTTTGACGATGAAGTTGAGTCGCTGAGAACGTTCGATCCTGAAACTCAACTTTCGATCGAGAAGGTGTCGAGCGTGAATATGTTGCCTGCCAGGGAATTTCCATTAACTGACGCTGCGATTCACACCTTTCAGGATAAATGGCACCAGATGTTTCAGGTCGACCCGCGTACCTGTACTGTCTACCAGGATGTTTCTCAGAGTCTATCACCAGCAGGGATTGAATATTATCTGCCACTTTTTTTTGAAGAAACCGAAACCTTATTTGACTACCTGCCGGACGATTCCCTGGTCTTCACCAGTGATGTAGAAGAAACCACACGTCGCTACTGGCAGGACGCTCATGCGCGATATGAAAACCTTCGATACGATGTTCAACGCCCCATCCTGTCGCCTGACCATCTTCTGATACCGACAGATAGTCTTTTCGCAGAATGTAATAACCGACGGCGGGTGCACCTCCACACAGATCCATCCTTAACCGAGATCAGTCCCAACGACTCATCCAGAGATGACTTCTTTTCCTTTATGGAAATGCCGGTAATCTCCATCAAAGAAAGGCAGCAAAATCCACTGACTCAACTACAGTCATTCATAAAAGCCAATCCAGACACCCGAATACTGATTGTCACAGAATCGAACGGGCGCAGAGAAGTCGTTGATGAACTGCTGAACCAAGCAGATATCGTTACACACAACGCCCTTAACTGGGATCAGGCGACCAAATCTAAACAGCTCTTGCAGCTGACCGTGGCACCACTCGAGCGAGGCTTCTATCTGCCTGATGAAAACTTCTTGTTAGTGACAGAACAGCATCTGTTCGGTGAGCATGTACTACAGCAACGTCGCCGAGAACGACAAAAAGATAATGCAGCAGAACTGGTCATTAAGAGCCTGACTGAACTCAACATTGACTCACCTGTTGTTCATATTGATCATGGTGTGGGACGATACCTGGGCCTGCAGACATTAGAGATTGACGGACATGAAACGGAGTTTCTATGTCTCCGTTATCAGGATGATGCCAAGCTCTATGTCCCTGTGTCATCACTGCATCTCATTTCTCGCTACGCCGGTGCAGACGAGACAGTGGCACCACTACACCGCCTGGGTGGTGATGTCTGGGAGAAGGCGAAGCGAAAGGCAGCCGAACAGATTCGCGATGTTGCGGCTGAGTTGCTCAATATTTATGCTCGACGAGAAGCCAGGAAAGGCTATGCATATCCAGAACCAGACGATTCCTATCGAAAGTTTGTGTCCACATTTCAATTCGAAGAAACGCCTGATCAGCAAACCGCAATCGAACGGGTAATCACAGACATGACGCAGGAAAAAGCCATGGATCATCTGGTCTGTGGTGATGTTGGCTTCGGTAAAACTGAAGTCGCCATGCGCGCCACTTTCCTTGCAGTGCAATCCGGCAAACAGGTCGCTATCCTGGTACCAACAACCCTGCTGACTCAACAGCACACCGATACCTTTAAGGATCGTTTTGCCGACTGGCCAGTTAACATCGAGTCAATATCAAGATTCAAGACAAAGAAAGAACAGAGACTCACCGCTGAAAAAATGACAGCAGGTACGGTTGACATCGTCATTGGTACACACGCTCTGATTCAGGATGGAATGGACTTTAAAAATCTTGGACTGGTCATTATTGATGAAGAGCATCGATTTGGCGTCCGTCAGAAAGAGAGACTTAAATCCCTTCGCGCTGAGGTCGATATTCTGACCATGACAGCTACACCCATTCCACGCACACTGAATATGGCAATAAGCGGCATGAGGGATCTGACTATCATCGCAACCCCTCCTGCCAGGCGTCTTTCCATCAAAACATTCATCAGGCAAAGAAATGATGGCCAGATCAAAGAAGCAATCCAACGCGAGTTGATGCGTGGTGGGCAGATCTACTACCTGCACAATGAAGTAAAAACAATCGAGAACACGGCCCAGGCGATTCAAAAGCTCGTGCCTGAAGCCAGGGTCGTCATCGGACATGGTCAAATGCGCGAACGCGAGCTTGAGCAGGTTATGTCTGATTTTTATCACAAAAGAACTAACGTTCTCGTTTGTACCACGATTATTGAAACAGGCATCGATATTCCTAACGCAAATACGATAATTATGGATCGGGCTGACAAGTTCGGGCTGGCACAGATACACCAATTACGCGGCAGGGTTGGCAGGTCTCATCACCAGGCCTACGCCTATCTGCTCACACCTCACCCCAAAGTAATCTCCTCGGACGCCAGAAAACGGCTTGATGCCATCAGCGAGGCAGAAGACCTTGGATCTGGCTTCATTCTTGCCACCCATGACCTTGAAATTCGCGGTGCCGGTGAACTACTCGGTGATGAGCAGACGGGCAACATGCAAACCGTGGGATTTTCTTTGTATATGGAGATGCTCGATCGGGCAGTCAAGGCAATCAAGGCCGGCAAAACCCCTAATCTGGATCGTCCCCTGAAAGAAGATACTGAAATCAATCTGCATCTGCCAGCACTGATTCCGGCGGACTACCTGCCAGACGTCCATAGTCGACTGGTCTTGTACAAGAGAATTTCAAATGCCGAAGACAACGATCAACTGAAGAACCTCCAGGTTGAAATGATCGATCGTTTCGGTTTGCTGCCGGAACCGACAAAAATCCTGTTTCGCCTGACCAGTCTTAAACTCGTTGCTGAACATCTAGGGATAAAGAAGGTGGATGCCGGTGTCAAAGGTGGTAAGTTGGAGTTCAGTCAGGATACACCTATTGATCCGTTTTCCATCGTACAATTGGTTCAGTCCGAACCACATCGCTATCGCCTTCAAACGGCAAATCAATTATCGTTTGAAGAGAACATGGAAAAACCAGAAACAAGGTTTCAGAAAATTGAACGCCTGTTTGAACGATTGGAAAATAAGAACCTCGCAATTGCCGGTTAGGCTGATACTCCTGACTCTGTCAACGATCCTGGCGGCAATGACCTGTACGAATACACGTGCGGCTGAACCTGAGTACAACAACTGGTATCAGGTGGAGATTATTATTTTTGCGCTGGAATCACCGCCAGCTACTGATGAGAACTGGCCACTTAAATCACTCACCTACCCCGCTAACATGATTGGTGTCGCTCCTTATGACAACACCCAGCGGTCACCCTATACGATGCGGCAATTGGAGCAGGTGCTCGCACACGACCAACTCTTACCCGATGCAGACTCAATCCCCGAAGACGTAGAGCCAACGACCAGCTACTTGTTTGAGAGTCGCAGCCGTTTCAAGGTTCCGGTGCCAGACAAAGGGCTGGATGCCGATCCAGTCGATGAGAACCTCGTTCCGGCAGAAACACCGGATAATGAACCAGAAGACACTGATTCTACTGTTGAATCGGTTCTTGATCTTGAAGCACTATTTGTGGATGAGAAACCCCAGGCGTTTCGCACCGTCGCTAGAAAAGCCCGAGACCTGAACGGTTTGGCCCGCAGTATCAATCGATCATCCCTGTACCGACTCATTCTTCACCAGGCCTGGCGACAACCTCTGTCATCTGAAGATCAGGCAAATCCGGTGCTCATTCAGGCGGGTAAACACTATGACGATGTCTATGAAATTGATGGCACGATTGCTGTCAGTCGAGCACGATACCTGCATGTCGCAACCGACCTCTGGTATACAGAGTTCACTTCAAGATTCGGTCAGCAACCGTTGCCCATGACGCTGGATGTGTCTCCGCAGATCGCAAAGAAGTATCCTCAGGTAATTGCATGGGAATCACAACGGGGCAACTACCTGCCGATACATTCTCATATTCTCAAACAGTCCAGAAGAATGAGAAGTTCGACCTTACACTACCTGGATCATCCCTATTTCGGGCTACTGGTCAGGGTGAAAGGTTTTGACCCGGAGTCATAGGCTGTTTCTGATTAACGCTTCGATCACATTCGTTATCCGCAGCATACCTTGCTCAAGGATTATAGATATTCCATCGAGATCAATCTCCTGATCGTTAAGTCCCGCGCCTGAATTCACCACTAAAGATATCCCTGCATAGGCAATTTCCTTCTCTCTTGCGAGCGCCGCCTCGGGCATAGCAGTCATACCGACAATGCTACAGCCATCATTTGTCAGCCGTCTTACTTCCGCTGCGGTTTCAAGCCGCGGGCCCTGCGTGCAACCATAGACCCCGGTGGTTTGATATCGATCATCGGGAAGTGATTGCAGGGCAGATATCAGCTTCTGTCTTACGGACTCGTCATAAGGGAATGTAAAATCGATATGGCTGATTTCATCATCAAAGAAAGTGCCATCCCGATCGCGTGTATAGTCGACGATCTGATCAGGAACGATTAGATCACCAACTGACAACAGCGGATCAACGCTCCCAACAACACTGACGGCGACTATCTCATCGACGTTCATCCGTGCCAGTGAATCGATATTTGCCCGGTAGTTAATCCGATGGGGTGGAAATCGAGGTGGATGACCGTGGCGAGGAAGGAACAGAACAGGCACATCGGCGATTTCACCTCCCTCGACGTAACTCATGCCATAGGGAGTCTCGATATCTTCGCCCTGAACGCCTTCCAGCCCGACAAGTTCACTGAATCCCGTTCCACCAATGACAGCCAGCACTTCAGTTTACTTTTTTAGCTTGGCCGCAGCTTTTCTCGTCGGTCTCTTTTTTTTTCTTGTCTGCAGGAGTATCAGCAGTGACGCCAGTGACTTTTGCTATTCGATCTACCAGGCCCGCCATATTTCCCAACGACATCAGGTGGCAGTATACCCATGCCAGCTCACCAGACTTGAAGAATTCCAGGGCCTTGTCGTCTGACAGCCCCAATAATTTCTTCTCGTCAATTACCAGCAGATCAGTTAAGGCGAACTGCTGGCCATCGGCCATATCCAGTTTGGCATTTAATGAGCACAGCAAATCATTATCACGCAGGCGTTGAGTGAATCTTTCAGTTCTCAGATATTGACGCTGGTATTCTTCAAGAAAGTCGATTGCCTGTTTGAGTACGGCCGTTGGTTCACCATCCTCAAACAAGGGTTCACCATCCTTCTCATCAAACCCGTCGAAACTCCCGTCAATACCAACCATTTTTTGTCCTGCATCACCCGAGTCAGCCATAACAAACGGGTAACGGCGAATAAAAGCCGGTATATAACGCGCATCCCAGCCACCATCATCTTTGATAAACAGATTCTCTTTATTCCTCACACCCAGCAGCGCAACGGGCACATACTTTTCGCCAGCTTCTGCAAAAACAATCGGATACTCTTTCGCAGCCTCGGTGAACTCAACTCCAGCTAGAATCACCGAGTTGGTATCTTCTGAAAAAGAATAGTCACTCGATCCTGACTTTATCTTCAGATCTTTGTGTTTAGTCTTATTGAGCGCAACTGGATTCTTGTAAAATAGCAAACTCGTCATGTCTCTTCCTGTTAGCCTAACTGTTAAGTTAAGTTCCTGTTTTTTTACTTTGCAATCAACCGATGTTGTGCAGCCTGATGGCGGAGAGTTTAACTTAAACAACTCGCCAGATGCCATTGAGATACTACTCTTCAAGATAGTATATCTCTGGCAGATTGCGATGGTACCCTTCGTAGTCCATGCCGTAACCAAAAACGTACTTGTCGGGACACTTTAAACCAACAATCTCTGGACGAAAGCGCACCTTTTCCCGACCATGGGTCTTTTCAAGCAGTACAACAGACAAAACTCGCTCAGCGCCATTATCGATACAGTACTGATCCAGGGCCAGCATCGTCTCCCCTTCATCAAAAATATCGTCAACGAGTAGAATCTGAGCACCTTGCAGACTTGTAGATGGTTTTGCATGCCAGGTAAGTTCAGTGCCTTCGGTTTTGTTGTGATATCGACTGACCTGTACAAAATCTAGCGTCACCTTAAACTCAAGTCGCTTCATCAAATCTGCGGTGAAGACCAGGGCACCGTTCATCACGCATAGAATCAGCCAGGTACCATCCTGGCAGACAGTATTAAGATACTCGGCGACATGATCTACTGCAGCTAATATAGACGGCTCATCAAACAGCAATTCAGATGCTGGCAATTCCATCAATAGTTACTCTGACTCAGCTTCACCAGGTTCGAGGTGAACCGTAGAGGTCGGGAACGCAAGTTCGGCACCATGAGATTCAACAATCGCATAGATCTGCAACATTATTTTTTCTTTGATGCCATGATACTTTACCCAATCACTTGTCTTCGTAAATGTGTAGACAAAGAAGTCCACTGATGAGCTTGCGAAAGCATTAAGGTTCACAATCAGGGTACGCCCCGGATCAATATCTTCATGGTTCTCAAGCAAGGTCCTAACATCATCAATGATCGCCTTGGCTTTACCGGTATCGGCATACCTCAACCCAATCGTCTCGTAGATTCTGCGGTTTCGCATACGGGATGGATTCTCGAGCGCAACATTGGCAAACACAGAATTGGGCACATAAAGCGGACGCTGATCAAAAGTCCTGATGAGCGTTAATCGCCAGCCAATATTCTCAACTGTTCCTTCGATTTCACGATCAGGACTTCGTATCCAATCGCCAACAGCAAATGGTCGGTCCAGAAAGATCATCAGACCGCCGAAGAAATTGGCCAGCAAATCCTTTGCGGCGAAACCAACCGCAATACCGCCGACTCCGCCGAACGCGAGAATACCCGATACGCTCACACCCAGGGTCTGCAACACCGTTAGTGCCGCGGTGATGAAGATTGAAATGCGAATTAACTTTCCGATCGCATTGGCAGTGGTTAAATCAACGCCTTTGTGAATAAATCCTGATTCACATTCACGAACGAATCGAATCAAAAACAGGGTAAACAAGGCAACTACTGCAATATAGCGTACCGGATCTATCATCTGCCCTAATCCGGTACTTACCTGTGCTGATAACAACTCCGCGGCCCAGGCGATCCCCAGAACCCAGATCAACCAGGACAGAGGCCGCCGAACTGACTTAACCAAAGCGTCGTCCCAGATCGTAACAGTGTCCCCGGTTTTTCTTTCCAGGCGGTCAAATAACTTTTGGGATAAATAATTTGCAACCATCGTTACCAACACGATGGGAAAAACCAGAACAAAAACAGGTCCCGTAATCAAGTCAACCAGAGTTTGATAATATTCTTCCATGTAGTCTACCGAGTTCTCACTAATTCCTGAAAGTTGGATTTTTCTTTGGGAGCCGCGCGAGATTGTATCCGGACGGATGTCTAGCTTGAGGCTTCTGTGCTTCCCGAGTTCTTGATACCGCTTTTCGTCTGGCTTCAATTTGAGCTGGTAACCTGACAATCGGTAAAACGGTGTCTTCTATCAGCACATCATTTTCGACATTTATCAGAAACACATCTACATAACCCAGACTGTTTAGTTTTATTCGAGCCCCTGCTATATCCGTTTGCGCTAAAGGACCGACCAGAACCCGATGAAGAACCTGACCATCGATCAAAGCAGTCTGACCTCGAACCTCGAGAAATGCATCCGCTAATTTCCTTTCGGTGTCCAGCGCTTTTTCAACTTCCGTCGAGCTTTCAGCGACAAAAAACGCCTGGCCGGGTCCAAGCTTCGCATACTCTGGATCAATGCTTTCTGTTTTCTCGGTAGCCTTATCGCTTGTCATGCCTTCTTTGCCTTGGCTGCCTGTGGTGTTCTCAGCAGTCGCACTTTCCTTCGGCATCACGACTTGTGGTTGATCGGATAAGACCGTTGAAAGATACCAAGGTAGAATACCAACCGATTCCAGACTCGCCAGTACCTGATCGTTGAACGCCTGATCAGAGACCAGGAGTCGATGATAGGTTGTACCTTTGATCACAAATTCAGAGATTTCAACAGGCGCGCCAGTCAGTGAAGACAAGCGATTTTTTCCTTTTTTTGCCGTTTCAGAATCGGTGTAACTCCCAACCACCCAGTAATCACCTGCATAGATCTGACTACTGAAGATGAGAGTAACTATTAGAACAGAGATTAAACACTTCATAACAAACCAAACCGTCCTGCTTATTTTGGACCCTGCGAAATTCCAGAGACTGGAGTTTATACCGTTCAGAGGTCCAGGTCTTTATGAACCTTTAAATATACAATTTTAGCCTGACTTCAACTGACCTGACTTTTTCACACCCGCTCGACGGATCCTGATAGTGACACCCTGCCAATGAAGACGAAAGCTAACTGTTAATCTCGAGCACCATTCACCGCAGACATTTTGCGATTGAACCACAAAGATCAACCTCAGGAGACGAAACGCTGCCTCGAATTCAATAAAATTTCATTTCATGGTTGTTTATTAAATTATCCTGTATATAATCACAGTTACTGTATATAAAAACATGTATTTACATATTCAAATCAAACCTCTCCGTGAGGGTTGATTGCTCCCCGTGAATGCATGCATGAATGTATGTGCATGAATGTATGAAAGTATGAGTGCATGAATGTATGAAAGTATGAGTGCATGAAAGTATGAAAGTATGAAAGTATGAAAGTATGAAAGTATGAAAGTATGAAAGTATGAAAGTATGAA
>PBRC01000079.1 GCA_002725285.1 Gammaproteobacteria bacterium
GCAATACCTCTAATTGTGGCTTGGCGAAGCCAAACGCAATACCTCTAATTGTGGCTTGGCGAAGCCAAACGCAATATTGATAGAGCCTAGTAGAGGCGCTCCATCCTCCGAGATTCACGCTGAACTTTCTTGGCATAACGTTTTACAGCGGCGGCGGCCTTACGCTTTCGAACAGATGTTGGCTTCTCATAAAATTCACGACGTCGAACCTCTGCCAAAACACCGGCTTTCTCACAAGATCTCTTAAATCGTCGCAGAGCCACATCAAACGGCTCATTCTCTTTCACTTGTACGTATGGCATTAACTAATTTACTCCTCCGCGAAGGGTGCGCATTCTATCGATATCAACCGATAAATGCAAAGCTAAACATTCCGTAGTGCAGGTGAATTCAGGCGCCCAAATATTAAGGAAATTTTCCCAAAATATCAGTAACATACAGCACTTTTGTCAATTCATCTTGGTTATGCGCGTTCTTGGTATTGAGACATCTTGCGATGAAACCGGTGTTGCCATATTTGATGATCAGGAGGGTCTTCTGATAGATCTGCTGTTCAGTCAAATTGAAATCCACAAGGCCTACGGTGGTGTTGTGCCAGAACTGGCCTCTCGTGATCACATCCGTAAAGCCCTACCCATGATTAAGCAGGCTCTGGAGGAAAGCAAAACCACAATCCACGACATTGACGCAATCGCCTACACAGCCGGGCCGGGACTGGTCGGTGCTCTGCTGGTCGGTGCAAGTATCGCAAAATCACTGGCATACGCCTGGCATATCCCTGCAATTGGCATCCATCATATGGAGGGCCACCTGCTCGCTCCGATGTTGTCTCCTGATCGTCCCGAATATCCTTTTGTTGCCCTGTTGGTCTCGGGAGGTCATACACAGATGCTCTCCTGTGAAGGTCTGGGACAATATGAGCTTCTGGGAGAATCGCTCGACGACGCAGCTGGTGAAGCCTTTGATAAGGTGGCGAAAATGTTGGGACTCGGATACCCGGGTGGTCCTGAAGTTGCGGAGTTAGCAAAATCCGGGATTGCGGGAATCTACCAATTTCCTCGTCCGATGACCGACCGCCCAGGATTAGATTTTAGTTTTAGTGGGCTGAAGACTTTCACCATGAACACCCTGGCCGATATTGATGCCCCCACTGAACAGGAAAAGGCAAATATCGCCCTCGCATTCCAAACTGCGGTCGCTGATACGATTCGTATCAAGTGTAAGCGCGCACTTGATAAAACTGTACACTCCTCACTTGTTATCGCCGGTGGCGTAAGCGCTAATCTGGCACTTCGCGCTGCTCTCGAAAAGCTCAGTGCTGATCAGGGATGCAGATTATATTATCCAGAATTCAAGCTTTGCACTGACAACGGAGCCATGATTGCCTATGCCGGATTACAACGGTTGAAACTTGGCCACGATGAAGACCTGTCAATTTCAGTTATGCCACGCTGGCCAATCACGCAGCTCTCTGGTTAATTAATGATGGATACTATTTACATTGATGCTCTGAAGGTTGATACGATAATTGGAGTCCATGCCTGGGAGCGAACAACAAAACAAACGGTCATTTTGTATCTTGAGATGGATTATGACATTTCTGCGGCAGCAAAATCAGATGATCTTTCAAAAGCGTGTGACTATGCAGAGATCGCCGAACAGGTCATTCAGTTTATCGAAAACAGTCAGTTTCAATTAATCGAAACAATGGCGGAAGAGACTGCTCAGCTGATTCTGCGTGAGTTCAAAATCCAAAAAGTCAAAATCCAGGTTGCTAAACCGGGCGCGGTTGAGGGAGCTGATAGTGTCGGCGTGATTATTAAACGAAGTTAGTGAGTCTTATTCTGCACCATTGGCACTGCCATCAGGCCTACGTGGCGTTAGCGCAATAGAACGATTTCCAACCGTGGCAGTATCATTAAAAAGCGCATCACAAAGCAGATCAAGGTCGACACGGTACAGCGGAAAGGTTTCTAGAACACCAGACATAGATCGCATGGTTACCATATAGTAGATATATAGTAGATATTGCCTTCATCGTCATAGGCAAACTGCTGGTCTTCTGGTAGCAGAATTCCCTGAGGATTCTCATCGTAGTTCTTGAGATTCTGGAATGCCAGTTCATCTACTTCAGCCGCATCTTCTTCATCGTCTTTCTGTGACGCTGCTGTTGAGCGAGAACATGATGCTGCGGCGGTCTCACCTGCGCAACCCTGGTCATTGACCGCGCCACTTAGACCGGCGCTGATCGAGCTGACGGGGTACAGACGACTGCTGATCTCGGAGAAGTTCGACCTATTTTATACAAAGCAGCCATTCTGGTAGATCAGCAATCACAATCGAGTACCCCGTTCTCGAATCGCGATATTCGAGATGTGGATTTACCCGAACCAGAATGAGTAATACAGGTCGGCATATTCTCCAGACTGGAAACTGCAGAATCACAATGAAAAGATCTCAGTGGCCTTGGTTAGCTTTCCTATATTGAGAAGAAACCCCTGAACGAAGGCAGGTTGTAGGCGGTTTTGTTGTGTCCATTCCATGATGAAACTGAGAAGACAGCAACAGCCGAAAAACTGCGATCAGAGCAATTAGCCTTCTTTGAGCGCCCAGAGGAAAAATACTAACGGCGCGGGAATTTGTTTACGGCCACAATAAAGTTGACATAGGTTCTACCCCAGAACTTTTTGGTTCTGTACAATGTCCTGCCCGGCACAGATGACAGATATCAGTCTGCTGCGGGTACGGCAATGTTAAGGCAGAACATCGACAAGCATGAATCAGAATGGACAGTAAAGATCTTGAAGCAATCGGGGCTCTCGTTCCGTTTAACGACACTGAAAGCGACGAGTTGAAAACGATTTTATCGACCGCAGAAACCATAAAATTCCCAGAGGGAAAAATGATATTTAAGCGGGATGTCAGAAATCGCGACGAGGCTGGGGCGGACAAGATTAAGGGCTCCCTCAACATAGCCTATTTATTGATCCGGAATAACCTATCAATACTTAAAAAAAGACGCTGTTTACGCCACTGTCTGTGACGGAGGTAATAGTGCTGAGCTTGCCGTCTATATTCTCAACGAGAAGGGATTTACTGCTTATGTGGTCAATAGAGAATCTGAATAGCCAGTTCGATACGGAAAGAGAGACAATACTGAGAATCTCATGAATGCTGACTGCCTTTTTTGCAAAATAGCTAATCACGATATCCCCTCAGATATTGTTTATGAAGACGAGCGCGTTGTTGCCTTCAACGATATCAATCCGCAGGCTCCAGTTCACTCGCTGATAATCCCGAGGAAACATATCAGCACCATAAATGATATCGAAACCGCAGATGAGTCATTGGTGGGCTATCTGGTCTCTGTCGCCAAAAAGCTGGCTGAAAAGAACGACCTATCAGAACCCGGATACCGCATCGTCATGAACTGCAATCAACAGGGCGGACAGACCGTATTTCATATTCACCTGCATCTGCTAGGCGGACGCCAGCTGGCGCACCTCGGTTAGCGGATTTCCGTACGACCCGGCTTCAGTAAACAGGCGCGCGTTTATTGCCAGCGAACGGGTTACATTTTGCATGATCGACCCGCTGCTATCCTTCCACAATCTCAAAACTATGAGTGATTTCAACACCAGCCTTACCCAGCATGATCGACGCTGAACAGTACTTTTCAGACGAAAGGTCAATCGCTCTCTTAACCAGTTTTTCTTTCAGATCAACCCCACTCACAACAAAATGAAAATGTATTCTGGTAAAAACAGCCGGTGTTTCATCCGCTCTCTCTGCATCGATCTGGGCAACACAGTCAGTAACCTTCTGTCGCGATTTCTGTAGAATGGAGACCACATCAAAACTGGTGCATCCGCCGACGCCAAGGAGCACAAGTTCCATTGGTCTGACACCTTTGTTTTCTCCTCCTGCCGAAGGCGGCCCATCTATGGCGATCTTGTGACCACTTTCAGATTCCGCTTCGAATCTGACATTTTCAATCCACTTAACACTGGCTTTCATAACGTAAATATCTTCCAGGACGATACTGCTCAGAGACAATAGTACCCAGATCCTCCCAAAGCGAGCAATTACGGGTTAATTTCAACTAAGAACACACTCAAATGAGGGTTTAAGTTGTTTTGGAACGACGCTAGTCGTAACCTTAGTATCCAGTTTCATCATATTATCAACAAAATGGTAAGCCTGACCTTAAGCACACCTGAACTTGGCAACATGGATGAATTTCTTGCGATGGCCCATCGCCGTAAATACCCCCGTGGAAGTATGATTATCTCCGCCGGAGAAAAAAGCGATTCAATCTACTACATCACGAAGGGTTCAGTGACCGTCCTAATTGAAGATGAATCTGGTCGTGAAATCATCGTTGCATACCTAAACGAAGGCGACTTTTTTGGTGAAATGGCGATGTTTGGTGATAGGATTCGATCTGCCTGGGTCAAGTCAAAAACTGAATGTGAGGTCGCCGAACTGGGTTACTCGAAGTTTGCCGAACTAAGCAGTAGAGATTCAGGCTTGCTCTATAACCTGGCCAGTCAGCTGGCTCACAGACTCGATAAAACGACTCAGAAAGTAAGTGATCTTGCCTTTCTTGACGTAACCGGTCGAGTTGCCAGGAGCTTACTGGATCTTTGTAACGAGCCTGATGCCATGACCCATCCCAACGGTATGCAGATCAAAGTCACTCGTCAGGAAATTGGTCGGCTCGTGGGATGTTCAAGGGAGATGGTTGGCAGGGTCTTGAAGACGCTTGAGGATCAAGGCCTTGTTTCAGCAAAAGGAAAAACCATGGTTGTTTTCGGTGCAAGGTAATCTCTGGCTGAGCTTAAGCAAACATCTCTTTTAGTTTCTTGCCAGGGTCCGCCTCTCGCATAAACGCGTCTCCCACAAGAAAACCATATATCCCCTTCTCCAGCATCTTACTTACGTCTTCTTTGTTGCGAATGCCACTTTCCGTTACCAGTAAAACTGAAGGATCCAGTTCACCCATCAGGTCAAACGTGGTTTGCAGCGATACCTCAAATGTCCTGAGATCTCTGTTGTTTATCCCAAGAAGGTCTGGTTCAATCGCGAGGGCGCGCTGTAACTCCTCCGCATCATGTACCTCTATCAGAACATCCATCGAAAGATCCTTCGCGAGCCCGTATAGGTGCCTGAGCGCAGCGTCATCAAGGATACTGACTATCAGTAATATGCAATCCGCATTGATAGCCCGCGCTTCAAAAACCTGATAAGTATCAACGATAAAATCTTTTCTGAGCACGGGAAGATCGACAACTCCTCTTGCACTTTGCAGGAACTCATCAGCGCCACAAAAGAACTTTACATCGGTCAGTACCGATAGACAGGTAGCACCAGCATCAGCATAGCTTCTTGCAATTTCAACGGGAACAAAATTTTCTCGAATAACGCCCTTGGATGGCGATGCCTTTTTTATTTCTGCGATTACGGCTGGTAACCTGTTTACTTTTCTCTCCAGGAGTCGCTGTCTGAAACCGCGCACAGAACCTGACTCAGCGGCTCTCTTCTCAATCTGTCTTAGATCACAAACTGATTTTCTGGCTTCAATCTCTCGCCATTTTTCAGCGACAATCTTCCTGAGAATATCCGCGGTCATGATGTCTCTTTTATCTGGCTGGTAAATGCAGCAAAGTCTTTCATCTTCTCATCTGCTAATCCTGAACCGATTGCATCCTGTGCCATCTCGACTCCGGACGTCAGATCATGACATTGACCTGCGGTATAAATTGCTGCTCCTGCATTTAGCACAACGATGTTCGATGCACCTTCGTGAATACCGAGTAGGGCCTTTTTCACCAGCGCCAGACTTTCAGTGCTATTCTCGATAATCAACTCCTCCAAAGGCGATTTCCTGAGACCGAAATCCTCTGGATCGATGTCATATTCCTGTATCTCCTCATCTCTGAGCTCGGCAACATGAGTTGCCGCAGATATACTTATCTCATCCAGACCATCTTCGGAATGCACTACCAGCACATGCTCACTGCCCAGCTTCTGAAGAACCTCTGCAATCGGTCGTACCCATTTCCTGGCGTAGACACCAAGCAATTGCCTTCTGGCTCCCGCAGGATTGGTTAACGGACCCAGAAGATTAAACACGGTACGCACGGTCATTTCTCTTCTCGGACCAATGGCATGACGCATAGCACTGTGATGATTCAACGCGAACAGAAATCCAACACCGGTTGTTTCGATACATCTGGCGACTTCATCAGGGCCCAGCATAATGCTTGCACCAGCGGCCTCAAGAACATCTGCGCTGCCACTCTTGCTTGAAGCACCTCGATTACCATGTTTAGCAACTCTCGCACCAGCGGCAGCAGCAACAAAAGCGCTCGCAGTTGAAACATTAAATTTGTTAGTGCCACTCCCCCCTGTTCCGCAGATATCAACAAGGTTAGTGATATCAACATTCACCGGTGTCGCCAATTCACGCATCACGGTTGCCGCTGCAACAATTTCATCGACGGTTTCACCCTTCGATCGAAGCCCAACCAAAAAACCCCCAATTTGCGCGTCTGTCGCCTCACCCTTCATAATCAGGCGCATGACTGCAAGCATTTCATCCCGGTTCAGATTCTTCTGACCTATGACTCGATCAATCGCTCCAGGCATATCCATTATGTCTTCTCCGTTTGATACTGTAAGAAATTCTTCAACAGGTCATGACCGTGTTCTGTCAAAATGGATTCGGGATGAAACTGTACCCCTTCCATCGGATAATGCCTGTGTCGAAACGCCATTATTTCGTCCATCAAACCATCTTCTTCAGTCCAGCCCGTGATCTCGAGGCTGTCCGGTAAGCTGCCCTTGTCTACAATTAGAGAATGATACCTGGTCGCTGTAAATGGACTTGGCAGTCCACTGAATACGCCGGTCCCATTGTGATGAATCTCGGAGGTTTTCCCATGCATAACTTCCCGGGCCCGAACCACATCTCCTCCCATAACCTGCCCGATACTCTGGTGACCAAGGCAAATCCCAAGCAGAGGGATCTGCTCGAAAAACGCCTCAACCACATTCATGGAAATCCCTGCTTCGTTAGGAGTACAAGGACCAGGCGATATTACGATCAGATCAGGAACGAGTGATCTGATCTCGTCAAGGGTGATTTCGTCATTGCGAAAAACTTCCACCTGTTCACCCAATTCACCCAGATATTGAACCAGGTTGTAGGTAAAAGAATCATAGTTGTCGATCATCAAAATCATCTGGTCACGTCCTGATCAACAACCAGTCTTTCTTCAGCTTTATTAAATTCTCTGGGATTTTCAATCGCTTCACCCAGTGCCAGACCATTTTCAGCCATGGTTGAGGCTCTGAATATTGATCTTGCTTTGTTAATAGTCTCCTTCCATTCGAGCTCTGGTATTGAATCGGCGACAACACCAGCACCTGCCTGTATATAGAGTTTCATGTCCTTGACCACAGCCGTGCGTATTGCGATTGCTGTGTCCATATTCCCATTCCACGACAGGTATCCAACAGCACCGCCAAAGATTCCTCGCTTCTCCGGTTCCAACTCGTCGATAATCTCAAGCGATCTGACCTTAGGAGCACCACTTAACGTCCCCACCGGCAGTGTGGCCCTTAATAGATCCATCGCCGACAAGTTATCGCGAATCCTGCCTTGAACGTTTGAAGCAATGTGCATCACATGTGCGTATCGCTCCACGACCATCATTTCAGTGACATCAACGCTGCCTATATGGCATACGCGACCAATATCATTTCTGCCCAGATCAATCAGCATCAAATGCTCAGCAATTTCCTTTGGATCAGCCAACAATTCCTCTTCCAGGGCCCTGTCTTCTGACTCGTCTCGACCTCGTCGTCTGGTACCCGCCAGGGGTCTGACAGTCACTTCACCATTATCCAAACGAGCCAGAATCTCCGGGGATGAACTTACTATGTGAAACTCACCTAAATTCATGTAATACATGTAAGGAGATGGGTTTAGGGATCTAAGAGCGCGGTAGAGATTGAGCGGGTCGCTCTCAAGGGTTACCGACATGCGTTGAGACAGAACAACCTGCATCACGTCGCCAGCGACAATATATTCCCTGATTTTCTCTACATCTTTTTTAAACTGATTCTCACCATAACTTGAAACAAAATCTTCTTCATGAATAGCCGGTCCAACAGCTGTGTCTCTGGCAAATTGTGGGATCTCGCTCTGTAGGCTGGCTTTCATTTCAGTCAGTCTTTCGAGCGCCATTTCATAAGCACCCGATTCCTCAGGATCTGCATGCGTAATCAGATGAATTTTGCCCTTCACGCTGTCAAACACCATGACATCGTTGGATACCATCAGCAGAATATCCGGCGTACCAATGGTATCTACAGGCTGACTATCACGAATTTTGTGCTCGACATAGCGAACAGTGTCATAACCGAAATAGCCAACAAGACCCCCTGTATAGATTGGCAGATCTTCAATAGGCGGGTATCGATACCGGTGCTGGAACTGCTCCACATAGGCCAGTGGATCTTCGACTTGGAACCGTTCAGTCTCGTTTCCACCAACTTCGATGACTATTTCATATCCGTATACTTTCAGTACTTTTTGAGACGGCAGACCTACCATCGAGTATCTTGCCCACTTCTCGCCACCTTGATTGGCAGATTCGAGCAAATAGCTATAGGTACCCCGGGCTGCCTTGATATAACTTGACAATGGCGTGTCCAGGTCAGCCAGGACTTCCTCAGTGACTGGGATATGGTTAAAACCCTGTGATTGTAATTCAGCAAATAGCTCAGGGGTCATAGTGATCTCCGGCGAACAGTTCTTTAAAGAAATTGGGTGAATACCCAAAAATCAACAACGGTGTTAGATCACCATCGCCAGGAAAGAGAGGAGTAGTTATACCAATTGAGATGTTGTCTTACTTTCATCTTTCGTTATCTAGTAAGTCGGTCAAAGCCCGCACAGCTTAATGCAGACCTATATATGAATCAACCTTCCCTGGACTCATCGTACCTGGCGGCACGGTCAGGCAGATCTAATTTCCTTCTTCATTGCTGTTATCGTTGCAGCATAATCTTCAACATCAAATATCGCTGAACCGGCAACAAACGTGTCAGCACCAGAACGTGCAATCTCCGCGATATTATCCACTTTGACACCACCATCTACTTCAAGCCGGATATCTCGACCACTTGAATCTATACGTTCGCGAGCTTGTTGGATTTTCGCATGGGTGTTTGGGATGAATTTCTGTCCACCGAAGCCCGGATTAATAGACATGATCAGAATCATATCCACCTTGTCAATAACATAGTCGAGAACACTGAGTGACGTTGTCGGATTGAATACCAGACCGCACTTGCATCCCGCTGACCTCACCAGTTCGAGTGAACCATCGATATGCTCAGTCGCTTCGGGATGAAACGTGATGAAAGTGGCCCCCGCTTCAGCAAAATCACCAACAATTCTATCGACGGGCTTAACTATCAGATGCACATCAATAGGTGCACCAATTCCATACTTTCGCAGAGCATCGCATACCATGGGTCCCACCGTCAGATTCGGAACATAGTGGTTGTCCATCACGTCAAAATGAATCATGTCTGCACCTGCCTGCAACACAGCCTCGACTTCTTCCCCCAGTCGAGCAAAATCAGCCGACAAAATCGACGGTGCAATCATTGGTTTCACGTTTTCTCCTCGAGCAAATCTTTTGTTGGATGAAAGATGCGCTATTCTAGCTGAATCGCAGGCTGATGATAACGACCTATACTGATAAGTATGAAAATCGCTCTTTCAATCTTTTTTGCCTCACTTGTGCCCACTGCTGCCACCATAACACTGCCGTTAGAGAGATATACCGAAAAACATTCAGTCTCAGTATCGGGTCAATCATTCGAGATCGACTTCTATGGTGACCGCTCAGGATTCCCATAAGGTGGAATCATACTTACCCATGAAGAAACCAGCTCCCAACTTATCAGCAATCTGGCTCACGTTCTTTCTTTACATGGCTGGTCAGTGTCGGTGGTAAACCTCGACAATCAACCTTCGACACCGAAGCGGACACTACTACCAGTTCAATCGGGAAAAGAAACAGGTGAAAACAACAATCCTGAACCAGTGAACCTGGCAAAGACCATAACCACGGGTTCCGAAGAGGAAATCGACAAACCCCTTTCAAGCAATGTATCCAGTTCTTCGACTGAAGCTGCGGGAAGCTATATGCTAAAAGAAGCTGATGGTTCTTTACTAAAAAAGCTGATGGCTCTTTACTAAAAAAGCTGATGGCTCTTTACTAAAAAAGCTGATGGCTCTTTACTAAAAAAGC
>PBRC01000080.1 GCA_002725285.1 Gammaproteobacteria bacterium
GACGGCGAGAAGTCGCAACTTAACTATAGAAATGGCACGCCCAGAGAGATTCGAACTCCCGACACCCAGGTTCGAAGCCTGGTGCTCTATCCAGCTGAGCTATGGGCGCATTTGGCTGTGTTTCAGAGGCGCGTATTGTGCTTGATTTCGGTGCATATATCAAAATCAGCCGCCTGTCTATTTCTGGTTCCTTTTCTGCCATTCTCTATTATTCTTTACGTATCGGGGAGTATTACATCGAACGCACATGCAGGATCAGTTTGCGATGAAACATGAGACATCAAACGAGTCGCAGAAAGGCACTCCTCTCCAGGGCTTCGAGAACACGGGGAGTAGCAGATCCCAGACTTTACTTTAGCCCACCAACTAGGCTATTCGTTTGAAAAATACCGGGTACCAATAAGTTCCGGGCACAGATAAACTGTACGCAAAAACAGTCACCTGGAGTTTTCTCATGTCGGGTCCTCTGACGGGTTACCGGATTCTGGACTTAACCACTGTTATCTCCGGCCCCTTCGCAACAATGTTACTTGGCGACCAGGGTGCTGATGTCATCAAGATCGAATCTGTCGTATCCCCGGATCATGCTCGTGGTGCTGGCTATGGCGCAAATCAGTTCACGGCTACCTTCCTGAATAACAATCGTAATAAGCGTGGCATGACACTTAACCTTAAATCCGAAAAAGGTAAAGAGGTTCTTTTCAGACTCGTTTCGACGGCAGATGTGTTCATTCAGAATTTCCGTCCTGGCGTGGTCGAACGACTGGGTGTCGGTGAAGACGAAGTACGATCGATTAAACCCGATATCATTTATACATCCATCAGTGGTTTTGGTGAAGACAATCCGTGGTCTCACAAACCTGTTTACGATCCAATTGTGCAGGCGCTCAGCGGTTTAACAACAATCCAGGCAGGATCTGATGAAGAACGACCTCGCCTGGTTCGTACAATCCTGCCTGACAAATTAACAGGTATGACCACAGCTCAGGCGGTCACCGCTGCCCTCGCCCACCGGGAACGCACTGGAGAAGGTCAACACGTCAGAGTATCCATGCTGGATACCGTCGTCTCTTTTCTCTGGGCATCTGACATGGGTGGGCAGACATTTGTCGGAAAGGAGGTAAGCGCTCAACGGGCAGCAACTTTTATTGATCTGATTTACGAGACGAAAACGGGTTATATCAGCGTGTCGGCAATGGCCAACAACCAATGGCAGGCACTTGCCAGAGCAGTAGGTCATCCGGAGTGGCTGGATGATGAACGTTTTAGTACCCCTGCTCTCAGAGACAAGAATGCTAACGAGCGACTGCAGATAACCCAGGATGCCTTACTCGAAAAAACTGCTGAAGAATGGCTCGAGATTCTGGACGAGGCAGGTGTTCCCTGCGCACCGGTTTTAAAACGCAAAGAAATGATTGAACACCCGGTCATCACCGCGAGTGATCTCATAATCGAATCTGATCATCCTTTTGCAGGAAGAATAAGGCAAACTCGTCCTGCTGCCCGGTTTAGTCAGACGAATCCTGAGCTACAGCGAGGTGCCCCGCTCCTTGGCGAACATAATATTGAATTGTTGACTGAAATCGGTATTACTGAAGCGGAACAAACGGCATTGATTGAAGAAGGTGTTATCACATGAAGGTTGGTCTGATTTCTGATACACATATTCCTGAAGCAACAAATTCACTTTGGCCTCATGTCTTCGAAATGTTTGAAGGTGTCGAATGCATCCTGCACGCTGGTGATATTTATGATTTATCTATCATTGACGCACTGCATGAGATCGCACCAACTTATGCCGCCCGCGGTAATGGTGATGATGGCGCAAGTGGTCGCAATACTCAGCCAGATGATGACAGGCTGAGAGATTCCTGGCTACTTGACCTGAATGGATTCAAAGTTGGTCTGACACACTATGTTCCCATGCCGGAGATGCCCCCCAATTTAACGGTTAGCAACTGGATTAAGCGGCTCTATCCAGACGATCAACCTGACGTATTGGTATATGGTGACACGCATGTGGAACAGATTAATCACTTCGACGGTGTCCTCTGTGTCAATCCCGGTTCACCCACACTACCCCATAATCTCAACACGCAACTAGGAACAATTGGATTCCTTGATCTCTCGGAATCAAAACCGACCGCCAGTATTCATCAGCTCACAGAAACCGGAATGATGCCGTTCGACTGGGAGAACTCGCGTCGACCCTGGTAATCTCATACTGCCAGGATACGGCTAGCTAGTCATAGCCAGATGATGATTGGTAAAAGTAATGCTCGGCAAAAGCACCAAGGGCCAAAAAGCGTTCAGAAATCACTGGCTTGGGAGTGAATGGCGCTTTCTTAACCTGCTGTATGATACTGGTGTCAAGATTGCATTATCGATGTACCACGGGCAGTCGACATACGGATAACCCCGGATGCCTACAATCCGCTGCAACGGGATCTGATAAACCTTGAGAAGTATTTCTCAAGGTATGACTTAAGGTGCCAGTGGATGATCTAATGCGCCGTTTTTTTCTGATTCTCCGCTCAGGGCAACCCGGTTGATTGAGACCCCAGTCTTTGGATCGAGAAGTATATGCGCTGCTGTTCTCTCCCGGATGCCCTGGGCACCGTTTGGCGAACCTGGATAGGCGGCATGTGTTTCGCCATGAAACATTGTTTCAAACACATGCACATGACCCAGTGCAAGATAATCAAGGCGGCTGCCCGCAATCTCATCTGGTGTAATTAGTGACGAATAGCTGTCGCCACCTCTGGCAACATAATAACCATGTGCTAAACCAATATACCAGCCATCAAAATCGGACCTGGGTACATCCTCAAGTGGTTTATTTTCGGGATGATGATCAACAATGCCCTTTCCCCAGACACGGACCCCAAGCGATTCAAATTCGATCACCCTGCCTTCTGTCTCAGTAATGAAATGAATATGATTGCCTGCATTGGTGGGATCATATGAACCATAGATAGAGTATTCAGCCAGGCAATCGTGATTGCCGGTAATCATCACGACTGGACATCTGAGTCGTGACAGCTGGGCAGATGCAAATTCCAGGCACGGCTCATTAACACGGTTATGGTCAAAAAGGTCACCCGCCAGCAGGAACAGGTTTACATCGAGATCAATGGCAGTATCAACAACATGCATCAAGCCGAGTTGTGCCAGACTTTCATCGCCGTCATAACCGATTTCATTATCCAGGTGGATATCTGAAGTATGAAGTATGCTGCAGATCGGTTTCGACAAAGGGACTACCGCGGATTATATGTTTAGCTAAGACTACCCTTTGGGAGGGTCAGGATGCCAGTAAATGTTCGCTGACATGCAGCAAACGGCTGTTGGAAGAGAACTGTCGTTTCAGGAAGGCCATCTGATCTCCCAGAATCCTGCCACTGTGAGATAGGGCCAGGTATTCAGCATGATTCGGTTGATACGGTAACGCCAGCAGTTCCATATTAATCTCATCCAGCAGGTGACTGCCCTTCCTTGCATTGCAACGTTTGCACGAGGTCACGACGTTAGTCCAGACATCCCTGCCACCTCGGGAGATTGGCAGCACATGATCACGGCTCAGTCGGACTTCCTGAAAATGATTACCGCAATACAGGCAGGTATTCTGATCGCGTCTAAACAGCGCCCGGTTAGTCAATGGCGGATGTCGCCGTCTGCTGGAATAAACCTTACCCTTGCAAGCCATGATACTGTTAAGTTGTACGACGGTTTGTTCACCGGTGAGGCGAGAATGTCCACCGTGAACTGCCATAACCTCTTCACCATAGGTCCAGCTGACCAGTTCTCTGGCATGCAGACAGACCGCATCTTGCCAATTCAACCAATCAACTGGTGCACCTGCCGTGTTTATTCGAAGAATCCTGACACTCATCCTGTTAAGCCTTTCATCTCGCTCGTTTGGCGTTACTATTCTGGTTACTGGCTGCTGATCTTATCGATGTCAGCCAATTTATCAAGTCTTGACCCTCTTATCACTATGGATTTTTGGAGTAAACTAACTGGTTCCAGAAATTTACGGATGAGATGTCTCAGCCAGTTATGAAAAAAGACACTGTTTACGCAAATCCGCTCGAACAGATCGAAGAATTTCGATTTGATGCCAGTGTCGCCGATGTCTTTGAAAATATGATTAATAGATCGGTTCCCGGTTACCCCCTTGTGCTGGATCTCATCGGGGTGCTAACGGAAAAATATGCTGTTGAAAATACCAATTGCTACGATCTGGGCTGTTCGCTTGGTGCCTCGACTCTCAAGATCAGACAGCACCTGCCGGAGTCCTGCCACCTGGTTGGCGTCGATAATTCGAGAGTCATGGTTGAGCGATGCCGCGCGAATATTGATCGTGATCACAGTCAGGCAACTGTTGAAATTCTTGAGCAAAGATTGCAGGACACAATAATCGAGAACGCCTCCATCGTCGTGATAAACTTTACCCTGCAGTTCATACCGGATGATGAAAGGCAGGCTGTAATCAATAGTATCGCCGAGGGTATAAACAAGGGTGGCGCTTTGATCCTCTCTGAGAAGGTCAGATTCGAAGACGATTCACTGCAGGATGCGATGACCGAACTGCATCACGCATTCAAGAAGTATCAGGGATACAGCGACCTTGAGGTTGCTCAAAAACGAGCTTCACTGGAGAATGTGTTGATTCCCAATTCAGAACAGCAACATATTGAGCGACTCACCATGGCAGGTTTCGAATCCGCCCAGACATTTGTAAGGTGTTTCAATTTTGCCTCATTTCTGGCGGTTCGATAACGATGACAAATAGATATTTGACTGAAGATGAGTTCACAGGCTTGATGCTAGATCGTCAGTCAGGAAAAACCAGACTGCAGATTCCAAAGCAGCTGGCGCGCCAGTTTTTTACAAGGGTTGACAATAAATCGGCTGCGGACGCAACTGGCAAGTCCATCGTTCTGAAAAAAGGATTTATCAGGCTCGGTATAGTGACCTCGCCGGTATTCTTTCTGCTTTTCATGTTGTCATATTTTCAGGAATTCGGCATCTGGTACGCGGCGGTTATTATCCCGATTGTCGGTATTTGCCGGACAGTAATCTACGGACTAACGGGTCACCAGGGGGGCTGGTTGATCGGCTCCATCCCTCTGCTGGCCAGCCTCGGATTACTGTTTTTCAAAATCGAAGGAAGCGAACCCCTGTTTCAGCGGTGACTACTGCCGACCACACCGGTAAATCTCATGATTGATTTTCATCACTCGGCGATCAACACAGGGACCTGTTAGGTGGCAAACGAAAACTTTTTTGATGAGTTCTTTGTCAATACCAGCGATACCCCAATCAAATCCTTTCACGGGGTGCTGCGGAATCTCTTGAATCTGTACTTCGAATCACAGGTTCACGGAAGAAAGACAGAGTGGGATGAAGCTTTCGCGAATCTGCCAGAATTAACCACCCGTCACTGGCAGTTCAATGCAGACCTGGTTAAAATCGGCCAGCGTCACGAGCTGCGTGCAAGCCTGGAGCCGAGTTTGAGAAAATTCTTGCCCTGGCGTAAAGGTCCTTTCAGCTTCTTCGACACCAAAATCGATACTGAATGGCGCTCCGACTGGAAATGGTCGAGGATTGAAAAGCACATTACCAGTCTTGCGAACAGAAACGTATTGGATATTGGCTGTGGTAATGGTTATTACCTGTTCCGAATGCTTGGCGCCGGTGCGAGCCTCGCGCTTGGGATTGATCCAACGCGACTGTTCTTGTATCAGTTTCAGATCGCCAAAAGATTCCTGCCGACAACGCCTGCCTACCTCTTGCCATTGCGATGCGAACACTTACCTGAATTCGACCTGTTTGATACGGTCTTTTCGCTGGGTGTTCTGTACCATCGACGCTCACCCATTGACCATCTAACAGAATTACTGAGTTTTCTGCGTCCTGGCGGTGAGTTGGTTCTTGAAACACTTGTTATCAATGGTGACAAAGAGTCAGTCCTCGTGCCACCTGATCGCTATGCAAAAATGGCCAATGTCTGGTTTCTGCCAAGCACCCTCGCCCTCGAATCATGGCTTCAAAAAACTGGTTTCAAACACATTCGCACTGTAGACATTACCCAAACCATCATAGAAGAACAGCGAGCGACCAGCTGGATGACCTTCCAGTCGCTGGCAGACTTTCTGGAGCCAAACAATCCAGACCTCACAGTGGAAGGTCTCCCCGCACCAAAACGCGCGATAGTCATAGCCGAAAAGTGACGAAGTCATCCCGGACTTGATCCGGAATCCACCTCGACGCAATCACAAAAACCCCAACTCACTTGGCCATATCCAACTGCTCCTTAAACCCTGAAGGAGCATGGGGACCAAACACAATCTGCTCGAGTACCCCCTGCCCTCGATGTTCGCCATCCGATGTCGTCAACAAGACATCACACATAGCCTGAACATGCAGATCCAATGGCTCTATTTCTGCGACCACAAACTCATCGTACCCGGTCTCCAGTTCACCATGGTAGCTTCCATGGCCCCAGTGGGCATGACCGTACCCGATACCCTTCATATTGAAGTTCCACCTTGTCGTCAGCTCAAAGTGCCAGTCCTCACCAGACGCGCTGGTAAATTCTATTTCTGCTCGTTTGGCATGCCGGGTGCCTGGAACAAACTCAAGCTTTGATGAGAAACGACTCATCTGTTCAATGTCCTGATCTTTGTCGTCCTGATCTTTGTCGTCCCGATCTTTGTCGTCCCGATCTTTGTCGTCCCGATCTTTGTCGTCCCGATCTTTGTCGTCCCGATCTTTGTCGTCAATGAGGGGAACGGCAACACCATTGCTATTCCAGGAGATACCATCCTTGTCATCGTTGACGAAATAGTGGGTGCCAAATCCTTCAAAATTTAACGGTGCCCAGAGCCAATAAAATTGAGGATGCATCGCATAGGGATTGGGCTGCGGGTCGGCTTCACCTATACCACGAATCCCCCAGCTGCGATCCCGGGTTCCCCGGAAGTTTTCTGGCTGTACCTCAATTTTCTTCCCCTTTACTTCAAACCACCCGGTCCAGACACCATTTTGCATCATGCGGGTAACATCCATCATGATCTGACTCCCGTTTCGGCGAAGGAATCTTGGTTCTTCGTGAGCAGGTGTGCGGCCTGTAAATGTCAAATCCGCTGAGATCCTATTCTCCTTGTCATCACATACGATACGAAGCACTCGCAATGGCTCAATGATTTCGATCTTTATTGGCCCGACCTCCGTGTCCAGTCTCTCCATGTGCATTACTTTTGAGGCGTAGGAATTGTGTTGAATACCGTCAATGATGACTGAAAATGCACCATCCATCACATTGACATAAGGGTAGACACCAAGCGCCAGCGCAAAGAAGACCTCCCCATCACGGTCATATCCATTGAAAAAGTACCTGTCGTAAAAATTGCGACTGGCCCCTGTATAGGCCACTGGATCCGGTGTCTGGTGTAACGGGTAGTCGTCACCTTTGGTTATCAAGAAATTCTCCTTTGAACTTTGCAAATGCGAACATTATGACAAAGCGTTACCGGCAGCAACAATCCATATAAAGGCTCGTTCAGTAGTCAATTTGCACTTGCAACCATGTATTCTTACCTGTTTAGATTGGAACGCTGCAATGATTAAGGAGTACCTCATCAGTGACTACTGAACGGGCTGCGACTCTCGGCGAGTTGAAGAATCAGGGTTTTGAAATCATCTCGGTGCGCGAAGAAATGCGACGCAACCTGATGAAGAAGCTCGCAGACGATGAGGAGATATTCCCTGGTATCATCGGCTACCAGGACAGCGTGATCCCTCAAATTGAAAACGCGATCCTGTCTGGTCAGGATATTATCCTCCTCGGAGAAAGGGGCCAGGCCAAATCCAGGATTATCCGCAGCTTAATTTCTCTGTTAGATGAATTCACGCCAATTCTCTCAGGTGTCGAGATACCGGAAAACCCTCTGAATCCTATCAGCGCTCAGGGAAAACGACTCATCGAAGAAAGAGGTGATGAAGCAGCCATCCAGTGGCTGCATCGCGATGCCCGTTATGGAGAGAAACTCGCCACGCCGGATATTACCATTGCGGATCTGATTGGCGAAGTCGACCCCATCAAAATTGCCGAGGGCCGTTATCTTTCCGATGCCGAAGCGCTGCATTTTGGTTTGATCCCCCATACCAACCGGGGAATTTTCGCGATCAATGAATTACCTGATCTGGCTGAACGAATTCAGGTTGGTCTCCTAAATGTGATGGAAGAAAGAGATGTGCAGATTCGAGGCCATAAAATTCGACTACCTCTTGATATTCTTATCGTCGCGACAGCAAATCCCGAAGACTATACCAACCGTGGCCGTATCATCACGCCTTTAAAAGATCGTTACGGTTCACAGATCCGAACACACTACCCGCAATCTGTTCTCGAAGAAATCGCAGTGATGGAACAGGAGCAAACCAAACTCGACCTGGGCGAGTATCGTGAAAATGTACCTTCATTTATGGCGCATATCATTGCGGAAATTACCCAGCTAGCCCGGAAATCGCCTGACATCAGCCAGTCTTCCGGGGTTTCTGTAAGAGCAACCGTCGCAAACTATGAAGCCTTACTGGCAAATGCCCTGCGTCGAGCCATCACAGTAGGAGAACAGGATGTGGTGCCTCGAATCAGTGATCTGCCTTTTATCATGCCATCGTTGCAGGGTAAGGTTGAATTCGAAGCCATGGAAGAAGGTCGCGAAGACAAAATTATGGAAAAGCTGTTTAGTGACTCCATTAAGACTGTATTTACGCGGTATACCGAAATGGAAGATATGGAGACGATTTCCCAGCAGTTCAGTGAGGGCATGAACGTGACCACAGGTGAATCACTACCCTCAGAAGACTATGCAGCTATTATCCACAAAGTTGAAGGAATGGACGCTGCGGTTCAGATCCTTTACCCAAATGACAATCCGGCACTGCGAGCTTCAGCGGTCGAATTCATCCTGGAAGGATTGCATCTTAATCAAATGCTGAATAAGGACCGGGTCGGTGGACGTGCCACGTACCGCGGTAACTCCTCTGAATTGTGAGGTTTTTTAGGACCAAGTTATGGCAATGAGATTCACATCTCTGAACAAGTACTCAGAATGGGATGGCTCCCAGCTTGAATCCCTTGATGCCAACGAAATCATGTCCGCACTTTCAGATGACCTGATGGAATTCGGTGACCTCCAGCAAGCCATGCGCTATCTCATGCAGCGCGGTATTGAATCTACCGACGGCAGCTATATCAAGGGTTTGCGAGATCTTCTACGACAACTCAAAGATCAGCGTAACCAGCGCCTGGAACAGTTCGATATGAGCAGTGTATTAGATGACATCAGAAAACGGCTCAACGAAATCCTTGAGATGGAACGCGAAACAATCGATGAGTGGATAAGTCAGGAAGAAGCAGGTCAGCAGTCTCAAAAATTCATGGATGACCTTCTCAAAGATTTGAATGACCCGAACGACGCAATCACAGAGGCGGGAACTTCAGAACCCGATTTACCTGACTCATCAGCCGACAAACCACAACACCAGGACAACACTGGCAACAACAATGGAGATGGCGCTGGACCAAATTTTTCGGACAAAGTTCTTGGAGATATCGGCAAGAACAACAAGCAGTTTATTGACAATCTGCCGGATAATCCGGCCGGGCAGGTTCAGGCTCTGCAAAAGTATGAATTCCTGAATACCGATGCCCAGAAAAAGTTTCTACAACTCATCGATGATCTGCGCAAATCGATGACTCAATCATTCTTCAAAGATGTTCAGAACATGGTTAACAACATGTCTGATGGTGACCTGGAGCGAATGAAGCAGATGGTGAAGGATCTGAATGAGATGCTGGTCAAGAAAATTGGCGGTGAAGACCCTGGGTTTGAAGACTTTATATCTAAATACGCTGACATGTTTGGTGATAATCCACCGAAATCGCTTGATGAACTGCTGGCACAGATGCAGCAGCAAATGGCCGCAACCCAGTCACTTTTTAATTCCATGTCACCGGAACAGCAGCAGCAACTGCAGGAGCTAATGGGCAACAGGTTTGGCGACCCTGATCTGGAAAGCGAACTAGCAAAGCTAAGTAAAGAACTGGCGTTCCTCAATCCCCGGGGGAAGCGATACAATTTTTCGGGTGATGAAGAGATTGACCTGCAGGCAGCCATGGAACTCATGGGCGAAATGCAGGAATTGGACGCACTCGAACAGCAGCTCCAGAAAGCCCAGTACGACGGTAAGATGGATTCCATTGATGCAGATAAATTGCAGGAACTACTGGGCGAAGATGCGAAAGAAAATCTGGAAGAAATGAAAAAAATGATGGAGATCCTGGAGAAGGCCGGTTACGTCAGAAAAGATGGCGACAAATGGGAACTGACACCACGCGGCACCAGGACGCTGGGGCAGAAAGCGCTGGGTGAGATCTACCAGCGATTAAAGAAACAGAACCTCGGCAATCACGCCGTGCCGGAGGAAGGTCGGTTTGGGGAACGACTCGAAGATTCAAAGCCATTTGAATACGGCGACCCGTTCCATCTGCATATGCCTCGCACCATAAGAAACGCACTGGACCGAGATGGCCCCGGCTCACCGGTTAGCTTGCAGACCAGTGACTTTGAAATCTATCGTAGTGAACTCATCACCGAGACTGCGACTGTCTTGATGGTGGACCTGAGTTGGTCCATGGCGCTCCGAGGTTCGTTCCAGTCTGCCAAAAAGGTCGCAATGGCGCTTCACAATCTCATTTCATCGACATACCCGCGAGACAGTCTGTATGTTCTGGGATTCTCCGCTTTTGCAAAGGAGATCAAAGCGCATGATCTGCCTTACCTTCAGTATGATGACTACCTTCTGGGCACCAACATGCAACACGCACTGATACTTGCCGAGAAACTACTTGGCAAGCACCAGCAGGGAACCCGTCAGGTCATTATGATTACAGACGGAGAGCCGACGGCGCACCTGGAGAACGGCAGACCAGTATTCGCCTACCCACCAACCCCGGCTACAATCAGCAAAACGTTAAGAGCCATTCGACGCTGTACTACAAAGGGAATAACAATAAACACCTTCATGCTCGATCAGAGTTACCATCTCAAGGCATTTGTCGATCAGATGACTAAGATAAATGGTGGCAGGGTTTTCTACACTGAACCTCATAATCTGGGTGAGTACATTCTGGTGGACTACGTCCAGAACAAGAAAAAAAGACTCGCCAGACGCTAGTTCTTTATCTTTTTTGCACAATAAACCAAACTATATCCGAGTATCTCTCGTCATATAAGCAAGGACGAACAGGAGATACAAATGAACCGACTATCGATAGTATTCCTCAGTATCCTTCCGGGTTTCGGTGTCCTTCTCTCGGTTATGGCCGCACCGGTTCAACTGCCAGAACTCAAATTCCACACGGATCATGAGTTGGTGTAGACAAGACCAATGACCTCCGTATGGTTTCACAAATGGCAAAAGCTGCAACAAGCCGGCAGGAAAATGAAGCACATGCCTATCGCAGCTGATCAAACACTTCATTCAACACATTGAGAGCACACAAGGTATGGATAACACCAACCTTGTCGATGGACTCAAAGATCAATTGGAATCCCGTCCCGTTACAATGATCATCATGCAAAGTTGACTGGACATTGCCATCAATGGCGTCAAAGAAATCCAGAGAGTTATCGACGGGTACAAGACGGTCATACTCAGAGTGATAGAGGTTAATGTCCACCAGTGCGTCCTGGAACACTTCCTCAGCATTGACTACATTCGTATAGCTGTTTAGCTGAAGTGAAGATTTTAGGTCGTCATAGTCTGCATCCTGCTCAATAAACCCCGTCACAAAATCAGAATCCAATTCTTCTCCTGCAATGAGATCTGCTTCGCTGAGTCCAACATCAACATAGGCAAGTAATCCCGGCAGAATCCTGTCTGTGGCAAAGGGTACGAGTACGTCACTCTCAACCAGTCTGCAGTAACCATCATCATTACAGGTACCTGCTATCTGCTGCATGACCCCCCGGAAAGTCCGGTAAACGTCGTACGGCGCACCACCGCTGTGCACAACCCTGGTCTGAAATCTCTGACCATGATGGCGGACTAACTCCAGCCAGCTGGCAATCGCGCTGTGACCTCCCTGCGAGTATCCAATGATATCAACATCTACTGGTGCTTCAGTTTCAAAAACAGAATCATAATCACCGCTTTCTGTCACGGCTCTCAGGAGATCCACTGAATTGATTCCGGTTCGATTGCCCTGCAGATATGTTTCAGGAGAGTCCTCAGTACCGCCTCGGCCAAAATTGTCCGCTGCAACGACCAGGTATCCCTGACCGGCGAGAAGCTCAGCGAGTATGAACCAGGCATTATCAGAATCCATCTCAGAGGGCGTCGATCCTGTTGCATGGTTGAGAAGGATAACCTCACCTCGTTTTTCAAAAGCATCCAGATCCCCTACATCGGGGAAAGCAACCAGCCCGGTCAGACTCATTGAGTAGCTGCCGTCTGGTTGAATTGATGCATACTGGACTCGTTGAGATATCACATCGTACCGGGTATTCGGGTCCGCCAGGTTGTCCCACTCGGTGGTCAGCAGGTCAATAATCACGGGTAACAACAGGAGTTCAGTAATTAGATCCAGATCAAATTCATCTACAAGTACCGCATTGATATAGTCAGTGAACAGATCATTAACATCTGATTTCTGGACAAATTGGTCAGCCAGAACGCTGACAGACATTGTACTGTCGTCTGATTGAAAACTGATGACTCCCCGCAGGCGGTCGCCATTAGATCGGGATTCATCAACGGTCACAGAATAGGACGCATTGGCTGCCAGTTCGTTACAGGAGAATTTGTGATCGACGAGTTGATCAACATCTTCATCAGCCAGGTCAACTAACGATCGCCGAACGGTCAGTGTCTCAAGATCACCGCAATCAAGATCAAGTTCAAAAGTTGCGTCTGCCTGGGTTGCATGGATCACGCTGAAACCAGTCATCTGATGGGCGGCAAGACTCGTGGTAGCGTCTGGCACTGAATCAAGTACGTCGATAGGCAACGGTACTGGCTCTGCCGGAGCAGGTGTTGGGGCTGGCGTACCTCCTCCCCCCCCACCACCACTGCAGGCATAGAGGAAAAACAAAACAGGAAAAACTATAATAAAGCGCTTAGTCAAACTACTCCCGTGC
>PBRC01000072.1 GCA_002725285.1 Gammaproteobacteria bacterium
GGCGTTAATACTCCTTAAACCATACTCCGAGTCGAATCAGATCTTCAATACTTTAGGATCGTCCGTGACTCCGCTTGCCGTTCGATATCCTACCGGGTCAGCGGCAGATTCTTGTAGTCGTGATGTTCTTAGTCGAAAGAAACGACTAAATAAAGGCTCCTTTATACCTATTAGCTATAAGGTAGTTTTTCACCCAATAAGGACGCAAAATAGCAGCACAGAATCTTACGACCCCTGTGGATGCGAAGTAGGACGAAAAAATGACCCGTGCAAGACAAATACATCAGATTGATGGCCCCTTTCGAATGCAGAATGGTGTGATTCAAGACCCCCAGATTGCCTATGAAACCTGGGGAGAATTAAATTTCCCAAAAGACAACGCCATTCTGCTGTTTACAGGCTTATCTCCTTCAGCTCATGCGGCTTCATCTGATCTGGACCCATCAAACGGCTGGTGGGAGCAAATGGTCGGACCAGGACTCCCGATTGATACCAGCAAGTATCTGGTTATCTGTGTGAATTCACTGGGAAGTTGTTTTGGATCAACCGGTCCATCGAGTACAAATCCAGAGACTAATAAAATCTATGGGCTCCAGTTTCCGGTTCTGACCCTGGAAGATGTAGCCCGTGCTGGCCATGAAGTTGTCAAGTCACTGGGATTGAATCAGCTGTACGCGGTTGTCGGCGCATCAATGGGCGGCATGACCGCCCTGGCTTATTCAGTGTTGTTTCCAGAGGTACCAAAAAGTCTGGTCTGCATCTCTTCTGCGGCCAGGGCGCTGCCTTATTCAATTGCGCTTCGGTCGCTGCAAAGGGAAATTATCCGTACTGATCCGGCATGGAATGACGGAAAATATACCGACGGTCCTGTTGTCGGGATGCAGTTAGCTCGCAAACTTGGCATGTTGACTTATCGCAGCGCAGCCGAATTCCAACAACGATTTGGCCGTGAACTGGTATCAGAGGAAAGAAAAACAGGTGATGCGTTTGGCATTAACTTTGAAGTGGAGTCCTACCTTGATGCTCACGCAATCAAATTCACCGGTACATTTGACGCGAACTGTTATCTTTACCTGTCCCGAGCAATGGATCTGTTTGATATTGCAAACCATGGAGGATCTCTGGCAAACGGGCTGGCGCGGGTTGGTGCAAAGCGGGTGCTAGTGATTGGTGTTGAAACAGATATATTGTTTCCAATTGAGCAACAGCGTGAAATGGCAACTGAACTGGACAACGGTAAACGCGAAGTTCTGTTCTTTGATCTGCCTTCTCTTCAGGGACATGATGCATTCCTGGTCGACATGGATCGCTTTCGCCCCATTTTGTGTGACTTCTTTAACTGCACGATGAGCCAGCCCGGTACTCTGAAGAGTGTCTAAAATCCAGAATCACTTTCTGATTGGGCTATATTTTTCTGCTTAGCATATAGAAACATAAACAGCGTTCTGTCATAAGCATTCGTTCTTTAACAAACCAGCCAATGAGGAGTAATGTTAGTAGAGGAATGGGAACATTCCTTCTTATAGGCGGACAAATGAATCTGCCAGCGTACGAAAGACGCCGAGGTCTGAAAACTCTTATGGAGTCTCGGAGTCGTGAAGTACACACAAACGGATTTACACGTGAAACCCTTAAGCCCGGCTCTCGTCGGGCTTTTTTAATTCCCATTTTTTTTGTGAATTATCTAAATGAATTGTTTAAATGAATTGTTTAAATGAATTGTTTTAGTGGGCAGAAATCATGGCCGGTATTTACAAAGGTTAAACAATCCCCTTGACCAATGTGCCGACTGTAATGACCGTCTTTATCACTGCTGTAAATGGCTGACCGGAAAATAGAGAAGGGGTGCATGGGCACCCCTTCTTTTACAACTTGACCCCTAGTAACCCTGTGTTTCTCCGTAGCGGTCACGATGAAAGGCGCTGTTGCCTAACGCGTGCTCACACACTCTGGATCGCTTCAGGAAGAAGCCGATTTCATACTCGTCAGTCATTCCGATTCCGCCATGCATCTGCACACCTTCACTACTGACAAGGTTATAGGTATCGTTAAGTCGCGCCTTGGTCAGACTTGCCAGTTCGGCGACTTGTTCAGAGTCATCATCTAATGCAGACAAACCCTCTAAGACGACCGACTTCGACAATTCAACTTCGCAGAACATTTGTGCAGCTCGATGCTTCAAAGCCTGAAATGAACCAATGGGGACACCGAACTGCTCTCGAATCTTCAGGTACTCGATCGTTCTTTCGAAGCATTCCTGAACACCGCCCAACATCTCGGCAGACAAAAGAATGCGACCAGCATCCAGAACTTTATCGAGAACATCTGCCCCTTTACCTGCCTCACCAAGCAGCACACCTTTGGCACCATCAAAATCTATATTGGCTGCATTTCGACTATCAGCCATGATAGTTCTAGTCACACTGACGCCCTCGGCATCTCGATCAACCAGAACAAGTGTCAGGCCGTTACGATTACCACTCTTTCCGGTACTTCTGGCAACGACTACTATCTTGTTCGCAACATGACCATCAAGAACAAACTTCTTGCTGCCCGTGACCTTATATCCGTCTCCGGATTTCTTAGCCTTTGTACTCGATCCATAAGGGCTGTGATGAGGGGTTTCCTCCAGTGCCAACGCAAGCAGCAGTTCACCACCAGCCACCTGAGGTAGCAGGTCACCTTTCAGTTCGTCACTACCCCCATGAAGGATGGCACTCGACCCAAGTACAGCCGTTGCAAATAAAGGGGATGCAGCCAGTGTACGACCACATTCCTCCATTACAACGCCCATTCCGAGATGACCGAAGCCTAAACCACCAAAATCTTCGGGAATAGTAATGCCAGCCCATCCCAGCTCTACCATCTGTTGCCAGGTTGCACTATCAAATCCGTTGTCATCCTTTTCATCGCGCAATTTTCGAAGTTGAGTAATTGGTGTGTTGTTAGTGCAGAAATCTTTCGCTGCATCCTTCAACATATTCTGTTCTTCGTTTAGTACCAATGGCATAACTAAGTCACTCCTGCTTACTATTTAAATCTTTCTGTTTGTCACATATCCCGGATGGTATCCGGGTGTGCATTATATTCAATCTGGCAGTCCAAGCACGCGTTTCGCGATAATATTCATCTGGATTTCAGAACTCCCGCCAGCAATCGTACTGGCTTTTGATCTCAACCAGGTTCGGGTCAGGGAATGTTCTTCACCTGTGAACATATCACCTTCCCACCCCAAAGACTGAACTCCCATCGTCTTTAACTGAATTTCAAGTCTATGCTTACCTATTTCTGATCCATAGTATTTGAACATAGACGTCGCAAAAGTTGGTGTACCGCCAGAATCATTTTCAGCCATCGCTCTCTGCTGAGTCAGACCGAAGGCTTTCTGATTCATCTCACTGGCTAAAATCGATCCTCTTAATGCCGAATCAGCCAATTTACCATCTATCAATCCAATATACTCTTTTGCGATTGCTGGCAGATCACGCATGCCATCATATCGACCCCTGCGACCACCGCTGTTTAAACCCGATATGGAACTTCTTTCATGCTGCAAAAGCCGCTTACCCACTGTCCAGCCCCGATTGAGCTGACCTACCAGATTGTCCTTTGCAACCTTTGCTCCATCGAAAAAAGTTTCGCAAAACGGTGAACTGCCACTGATGAGTTTTATTGGCTTGACCGTAACGCCAGGCTGATCCATGTCGATCAGAACAAAACTGATTCCCTCGTGTTTTGGTGCTTGAGGCTCTGTTCTGACCAGTGTGAAAATCCAGTCAGCATACTGAGCACCGGAGGTCCAGATTTTCTGACCATTGACCTCATAGTGATCTCCCTTGTCCTCGCATTTTGTCTGCAGACTTGCCAGGTCTGATCCGGCACCTGGCTCGCTGTATCCCTGACACCAACGAATCTCACCGCTGGCTATTTTAGGCAGATGTTCCTTCTTCTGCTCCTCGGTCCCGTAGTCAAGCAAGGTCGGTCCAATCATGCTGAAACCCATCCCGCCGATAGGACTTCGGGCATTTATCTTGATCATTTCATCCTGCAGGACCAGGAATTCCGCTTTTGATAGTCCTGCACCGCCATATTCCACGGGCCACATGGGCGCAGTCCAGCCCTTCTCTGCCATGCGATCCAGCCACAACCTGGCATCGGGATTCCTGTATTCCTGTTTTTTACCGCCACCGATCATCTGATCTTCAGTCGCTGGTTCTCTAATACTGGCGGGGCAGTTCGCCTCAAGCCAGCCAGCCGTCTCATTTCTGAAGTCTTCAAGCGCTCCCATAAAGTCCTCCTCATGTGATTTGGATAACAGAGCGATCCGATTTACTCACTGCAAAAGCATTACACTATCAAATTACCACCTGCAAAATAAACCGTATTGCCTGCTATTGATGAGAATGTTGATGCTTTACTGTGTTGAGTGACAACTCAGCATGCATACGAGTTGCTCAAACTAGAGTTCCGTTGATCATCATGATGGCTGCGTCCAGCGCCTGTGCCAGGCCTTCAGCGTTGGCCAGGTTTTTACCTGCAATATCAAAAGCAGTGCCATGATCCACCGAGGTTCGAACAAAAGGAATACCCATGGTCGCAGTGATGCTGTCAGCGAAGTTATGCATCTTGATCGCGATATGGCCCTGGTCATGATACAACGCCATCACTGCATCAAATTCACCCGCAACCGCCCGATAGAAAACCGAATCTGCCGAGTAAGGTCCAACCACATCCAGGCCCAGTTCACAGGCCTTCTCAACCGCCGGTTGGATTTCATCCTGTTCCTCGTTACCCAACATGCCATGTTCACCGCCATGAGGATTTAGCGCGGCAACGGCAATCCTCGGCTCGGTACCCGTCCAACGACGCAGATGGTCGGCAGTCAGTCTCAGTTTCTCCACCAGAATCGGGGTTTTTACATACCTGACCGCATCAGCAAGTGATTTGTGTGTCGACAGATGGGCAACCTTCAGGCTCTTCGTCATCAGCATGGTTGCCGTCAAGGTCGACCCCGTCATTCGCGCAAGGATTTCCTGGTGCCCAATGTCACCATGGTAACCAGCCGCCTGGACTGCTTCTTTATTAATTGGACAGGTGACAATACCCTGTATCTCACCAGTCATCGCCTGCTCAATCGCGGTTTCAAAGAACTGAACGGCTGCGCGACCATTCTCCGGGTCGATCTCACCCATCACGAGCCGGTCACTGTCAAATTCCACAGGTTGCAAGACCTGCAGAACATCGCTCTGTGCGGTAATCTCCGACATACTGGTTCGTGGGCTGATTTCGATTTCAACACCTGTCTGCTTCATCGCCTGTTGCAAACAAACCGCATCACCAATCACGAAGGGTTGTGCATTCACATACACATTCGGTCTGCTTAACGTTTTCACAACGACTTCTGCACCGACGCCAGCCGGGTCGCCCATCGTCACGGCTAGCAGGGGTTTCACCTATTTAGTCCCAAGAATGTATTCCGCAACCAGTTCCGGAGCCTGCATCGGCATGAAATGCGTAAGTTCAGGCAAAGAGACATCACGTCCATCATGAAACTTACTCGCCAATTGATCCCAGGTAGGTGATTGACTAAAGTCCATCTCCTTTTGCTCAGCGCTTCGCTGCCGGGCCCTGAGCACGGTTACGGGTATCTTGATCCGCGAAATCTTGTCGAAGATATCAAGAGATGAGCTTCCCATGTAAATGGACGCTTCAACCCTGGGTGGGCAGGCTAGTACGTATCCACCCCCATCAGGATCTGGTAGGAGACCATACTCACAGTAGTCGTGCAGGGCTTCTACCTTCCATGACCCGTAACTGCCTCTACCCTCAAAGTTCTCGAACATTGATTCGGCATCTATGAAGAAGTTCCTTCGTCGGGCAATCGGATGTTGTCCTGATCCATTGAGAAATTGATCATGGTGGGTCTCTACCAATGCATAAAGCTCCGGATTCATGATCACCGGATCAACCAAAACCACACGTGAGAACCTGTCAGGCAGATTTGCAGCAGCATGAGTCATGGCGAGCCCACCCATGGAGTGCCCTACTCCCACGATATTATTGAGATCAAGCAGATCGATAAAGGCGGTTACATCCCCGCCGAAACTCGCCCCATTGTAAGGTTCCATCTTTCCACTGCGTCCATGGCCACGCATATCCAAAGCAACGATGTGATTGTCACCCAGGTACTTTATGGTCTGATCCCAGCATCTGGCATGAAATCCCGTGGCGTGAACTAAAACAATGGTCTGTTCATTCTTTTTATGCTCTCCCCATTCAAACCAGCACAATTCAACACCATTTACTTGAAGGTAATTTTCTCTACACACGTCGTTTAAAACCATTGCAATCAGAAGTCCCATGCTAGCTCTAGTTAAGTCGCCAGACAATCATGTCCCCCATTCACGAACCTGATATTAAAAGCTTAGTATTCAGCAGAAACTGCAGGCCTTAATCGTTACGGGAAGAAGATCAGTCTTTGCCAACGGGCTTCAGTGATTTAACGAGGATTTCAAGTGTTGCCCGGGGATCTGCCGATAGCTGGCGCATGACTCCTACCACTGGCTGATTCGTCGCAAATTCCTCTTCCGCCAGTTCACCCATACTGATCAGTAAACTGGCAACCCCATGAACAGTGGACCATAAAGTTCCGGCGAGTAGGACGATGGGTTTATCGATCAGAATTCCCTCCTCAATCGCTGTTTCAATCGGGTTCAGAAGCACTTCAAATGCCGCCGTCCCAGCGTCGATTAACTCTTCGTGCAGACTAAAATCCACCAGTGATGAGTCAAAGAACAACTGATACTTCTCCGAGTTGTCCTGAGCCCAGCGGACATAAGAAAGTCCTGTTTCAAGTATCGCGGCCTCCGTGTCGTCACCACACTTGTCACAGGCAGCCTGTAATTCAACTCTCAACAGCTCAAATCCATAATATGCAATCGCCGCGAACAGAGCACTTTTAGATTCAAAATGACGGTATGGAGCAGTTTGCGACACACCAATAGTCCTGGCCAGAGCTCTGAGGCTCAGTGTGTCAGCACCGGAAGTACGCAAATGTTCACAGGCCGCTTCAATCAAAGCCTGCCTTAGATCACCGTGGTGGTATGTACGAGTAGGCGCCACAGTCTTGCTCATTCGTTCTCTTATCTATGAGAGCTGGGCATATTCATAGATCTTTTTGAGCAAATAGTCCAGCAATGATATGTTCAATGATATGTTCAATGATATGTTTGATGATATGTTTGATGGTCAAATCCTGGGCCACGAGCGGAATCTAACACCGCAATTTGCCGGGGATATATTCCGAAATCTCAGTAAAAATTACAAAGCCATTGCCTTAAGATTCCCACCGGACTTACACTCAAGCCCTCTACCGTCAGCAGTGACCAAGGAATCTGGTATGCCTGAATACAAACTGAAAGTGAACGGAACAGATGTGAATCTGAATGTAGATGTCGAAATGCCACTGCTCTGGGCCCTGCGGGACGTTCTTGGACTAGTCGGGACCAAGTACGGATGTGGTATTGCTCAGTGTGGTGCCTGTACAGTTCATGTTGATGATATGCCGGTTCGTTCGTGTTCGGTCAAGGTTTCCGATCTGGCGGGAAAATCCGTCCGCACGATTGAAGGGCTGGCCAATGGGACGGAATTACATCCACTGCAACAGGCATGGATTGATGTTGACGTTGCTCAATGCGGATACTGTCAGGGCGGTCAAATCATGTCCGCAGCAGCGCTGTTGGCCAGAAATCCTGATCCTTCTGACAATGATATTAATACTGCGTTAGAAGGGAACTATTGCCGATGCGGAACCTATAACAGAATACGCAGCGCAATTCACCAGGCGGCAGATTTCTATGATGCCTCGGGTTTGTCCATGAATTCCGGGGAGGACACAGCATGAGTAATCAGAATCCTGGAAACACCGACGACCTCTATGAGACTGTCAAAAAGAGTTTGGAGGAACAGCTCACCGGACAGCAGGTTGAACAACTGAGTGATCAGTCCCACGGGTCACCTCAACAACCCAGCAGGCGTACTTTTCTCAAACTAAGTGGTATAGCAGGCGGTGGTTTAGTGCTTGCTGCTATTATTCCTTCACACCCTGCCGGCGCTGAGGATCTTGGCAGCCTGGTCGGCTCGGTAGAACTCAACGCGTTCATCAAGGTTTCTTCAGATGGTCGCATTATCATCTACTCATCGAATCCTGAAATGGGACAGGGTATAAAAACAGCCTTGCCAATGATTATCGCCGAAGAGATGGGTGCAAAATGGGAAGACGTGGAGGTTTTACAGTCTCCGGTTGATGATCGTTTTGGGACTCAGGGTGCCGGTGGATCTACCACAATTCCAAGAAGTTTCGATCTGATGCGCCAGATGGGTGCCTCCGCGCGTGAGATGTTTATCGGCGCAGCATCGATTGCGATGGAACTGCCTAGAAATGAACTTAAGGCACAAAACAGCAATGTGTCGCATCTTGTATCAGATCGTTCACTGTCTTTTGGTGAGTTGGCCGCACTTGCTGTCAAACAGGCCATTCCCGATCCAGGTTCACTGGTTTTCAAAGACCCTGAAGACTACACGATCATCGGCACCTCGGTATCCGGTGTCGATAACCTAGAAATCACCACAGGCATGGCGCTTTTTGGCATAGATACCCGCGTACCTGACATGCTCTACGGCGCTTACCACAAGTGTCCGGCAATCGGGGGCAAAGCCATCAGTGCAAACTTAAATGAAATTAAGGAAATGCCTGGCGTAACGGATGCATTCCTGGTCGATGGCAACAACAGGGTCAGAGAACTCTTGTCTGGCGTTGCAATCATCGGCACCTCAACCTGGGCGGTATTTAACGCGAAGAAAAAGTTGAATGTGAACTGGGATGAATCAGAGGCATCAAAAGACAGCTGGACGCAACTGGTCCGCAGGGCAAATCAGCTAAAAAATGATCCCGGTGAGAAGGAGGTTTTGGTCAAAGGGAATGTAAATAAGGAATTCGCCAGGAAGCGCAACAAAACACTCACCGCTTTTTATCAGTACCCGTTCGTATCTCACTTCTGCATGGAACCCATGAACTGCACCGCACACTACAAGGCTGCTGCTGAGGGCGAGAAAGATACGCTTGAGGTCTGGATTCCGACTCAGTTTCCTGCCGGTGCCTATCCCGTAGCCAAAAGCATGTTCGGTCTTGAGAAGGATCAGGTCACTATTCACCAGATGCGATTAGGCGGCAGTTTCGGGCGCCGTATTTCAACGGAATATGTTTGTGAAGCCATTGAAATGTCCAGACGCGTCGGTGCTCCGGTAAAGAATACCTGGAGTCGTGAGGATGATGTGCATCACGATTATTTCAGGTCCGGTGGCTTTCAGTCACTCAAAGCCTCAGTCGACCGCAACGGCAAACTAGTAGCCTGGCAAAATCACTTCATGGGCATGAGCATCGACGGCAGAAATGCCTCCGGTGCAACCTTGAGGAACTCTGAGTTCCCCATGTTGAATCTCAAGAACGTACACGCTACACAAACCTCTTTTGACATCGACACACCTTGTGGTCCCTGGCGCGCGCCTGGCGCCAATACCAACGGTTTCGTTGTACAGAGTTTCATTAACGAACTCGCCCACGCTGCTGGTCGTGATCATCTGGAATTTCTGCTTGAGATAATAGGGAAACCGCGCTGGTTTAAACCAGGCAATACCCGTTCCCTGAATACGGGTCGTGCTGCTGATGTCATTAAACTAGCGGCAACAGAAGCCGGTTGGGGGAGAAAAGTACCCAGAGGCTACGGGCTAGGCCTGGCATTCCACTTCAGCCACGCCGCTCATGTCGCAGAAGTTGCAGAAGTCAGCGTTGATTCGAACAAAAAGCTCAAGATCCACAATGTCACTGTCGCGGTCGATGTGGGCCCGATCATCAATATGAGCGGTGCGACATCTCAGGTCGAAGGTGCGGTCATCGACGGTATCAGCACCATGGTTGGTCAAAAAATCACCATGGAGAAAGGTCGCATTGAACAATCCAATTTCCATGATTATCAGGTACTGAGAATACCCAATGCGCCAACAGTGGATATCCACTTTATTCAAAGCGATTATAGTCCAACAGGTCTGGGAGAGCCCGCCCTGCCACCGGTTGCCGGTGCCGTCGGCAATGCAATATTTGCGGCTACCGGCCACAGGGTACGAACTATGCCGCTCACAGAAGAGGGATATAGCGTCTAGTAAGTCGCCATCAGGTAGTTAATCCCCGGTATATCTTCGAGAGTTCGCTGGGTAGCTGCTTAATATCCTGCATGACCATGTACTGCTGATCCGGACACATTTCTCTTAAGTAATCATGACCGGATGGATCGACCGTAAGGCAGAAACTCTGAACACCCTGCTGGTTGGCTTCAGTCAGGGCTTTTGTTGTGTCCTTGATACCATAGTCCTTGGAATTTCGATCTGAGCCGTAGTCAAAATCCTGAGGGTAGCCGTCGCTGATGATGATGAGTGCCTTAATCCTCGATTCAGTCGCAGCAAGCATCCTCGTCGCATGCCTGATTGCTGGTCCCATGCGTGTGCTCCGGCAAGGTTTGATACCTCCTATCCGCCCCTTTGCCCGATGGTTGTAGGTTTCCTCAAAATCCTTACAGATGAAATACTCGACTCTATCCTTGCCATAGCCAGAAAAACCACAAACCGCATAGTTGTCACCCAGACCCTGCAGAGCCTCAGCCATAAGAACAACTGATTCTTTTTCAACATCAATTATCCTCTTCGTCGTATCCGAATCTGCCTGACCAGCTTCGAATAGCCCGTGAATGAAATCATCGTTCTCAAATTCATGAGTGGACGCGACTTCCCCACCAGAATCCGGAATTGTGTCGTCAGTGGAGGCACTCATATCAAGCAGAAATAGTGCTGAGACATCACGATCTTTTCGTTGACGCTGAACATAGATATTTTCATCAGGGCTGATACCAGACTTTCTGTCAACAATTGCCCCAACAGAACGCTCCAGGTCCAACTCTTCGCCGTCCATCATGCCTTTGACTTTACGCAACAGTTCAGGTCGCAGCATATTCAGTTGTCGGCGGACCTGATTCGCCAATCCGCGATGCTGACTCAGCGTCCCTGGGACAAAATCAATATCTTCTTCAAGCTCTCGGATCTCATAAAGAGTGCACCAGCGTTTTCGATAATCATCAATATTGTGATCCCACTCGTCGTACTTGAAAGCAGTTTCAGGTAGGGGCTTTAATTTCTCCTTTTTTAACTCCTCAAATTCCCGTCGACCGCCAGGTTCATCAACATGTTCGATATCTTCGGGTGCTTCAATATCATGATCTTTGGCTATGATGGCCATGGCGTCATCCACGTCGCCACTTTGCAACTCATCTATCTTCATGTCCTCAGATGCCGTCATGCCTGTGATCAGCAGACCTTCTTCATCCTGATCTTCTGAGAATTCCACCTCTGCGTCTTCAAGCGTCATCAGCTGAAGATTCATCCTGACCTTATCAAGCGCTGTATTTCCTCTGTAATCGACGGTGGTATCTTCGCTTGAAGCAAATTCAGATTTCACACTGAATTCACTGACAATTTGATAACAGTCAGCCAGCGCATCAATCGTGTCGAAAACGGTGGTGCCTGATTCTTTCAATGGATTGATGCAGGCGATCAGGTCCGACAGAGAATCATGAAGCTCAGATGGCACAAATTCAAAATCAGTCGCATCAAGGGAATACTGCAACAGTGCTTCCAGCAAAATCAGCCTGGGTTCAATTTCAGGTACTGTTCTTCCACTCAGTGCATCTCCCTTTTGTGTCTCGATATCCAGCCCGACTCCCTTGTAACATTGCTGTACTCGCCAGTCTATCCGTCCTCCTTCCAGAATCCGGAATAATTCAGCCGCCAGGCGGGGTTCCTCATAAGTACGAAAATAGTCGGCAAATGCAATATATGAATCCTTGAAGTTAAAATCGAAAGTGCCAAATTCATAACAACCAAGCTGATGAGACAGGGCAACCTTCAACCAGCGAAAATTGTCCACTCGCTTCATGTACAAACCGACGATCTCCGGTAGGTACACACTTTCGCCGTCAGATGACGGCAGTCCACGAAATTCCTCATCCTCTGAATCATTTGATTCAACTCTGAGTCGTTTTCCAATGAGGGCTTCACAGTAAAGCTGAAGCGTGCGCTGCTCATCTGCAAAACGCACCTGACCCCGAAGTGCTTCAAGCAGGTCCACGGACTTGGCCGATTCCAACCTGATAAAGGCCATACTTGCCTGGAAATTCAAGGGTGCCATTTCCATCGCGGCCTTTAGCCATAACAGCATTACTGCCCGATTTTCGAGCGGCAGCTCTCGAGAAGTGTCAATAAATGCCTCAAGCAACTCAGAATGTGGTACTTCTTTTAAGAGCCTGATGAGGCTCTTGAATTCCGTTGCAGACAGTTGCGGTGCTCGTTCAGTAAGCAAGCCCAGCCATTCACTGATTGCAAGCTTCTTCCTGGTGAATTCAATGATGACATCTTCGAAATCTATTTCGACACCGACCAGACGAGACATGAGCTGGCCATGTGCAACGATATAATCACGACCATTTGGTATTGACTCCAGGTACAACCGCTTGGCATACAACCAGTTCACATCCGGGTTTTGCCTTGAAACCTTTAAGAAATCAAGAATCTCATGCCGGTCCAGCGTCACCAGATATTCGACAATACTCATCCAGTTTGTCAGGCTGTCGATATCCTGCTTTCCTATGATGAAAAAGGCAGATTTAAAGTAATCTGCTATCAGATTTGAAGCAGTATGAAACCTGTCAATTATAATGTTTCCGGTACCTTCAACTGTCTGCAGACTATCTTGCGAAATCTCGTCAAGGCAACCATTGATGCCAAGAAAATACTGGTTACAGGGCTCGAAGGATCTGCCACACAATCCAAGCCCATAACGTCCAACTGAAAGCACAGCTTCCTGGCCGAGTACCGGTAACAGACGGTGAGACAGCTGCATATAGAGATTAGCAGTCTCCCAGGCGTGCCACCCGGCATCAGCGATCTCAAAACAGATATTTGACCATTCAAGAAGTGAAGATTCATCCAGCACATGACTGAGATCATCTTTAATTGACGGAAACAGCGTTGCCGAATGTTTGTTCAGCCTGGTGAGTTCAGACTCGACTTCAGAAAGTGTTTTCACGGAAGAAAAATTGTCTTGACCAGTTCCGCAATGGCGCGTTGAACATCCTCATCATCGGTGACTGCTTTGCAGACCGCGACTTCACAGGCACGATAAGCCGGTACACCTTCGGCCATGAGCTGACCTGCATACACGAGCAGCCTGGTACTAACACCTTCATCAAACCCGTGATGCCTCAAGTTACGTACTCTTGAACCCAGTCTCGCCAGTTCGAGAGACACCTCTTCCGACACACTACTTTCATGGGCGATGATGTCAGCTTCCTGAGTTTCATCCGGATACTCAAAATCGATGGCAATGAATCTTTGCCTGGTGCTGGGCTTCAGGTCCTTCAAGACATTCTGATAACCAGGGTTGTATGAAATGACCAGCAGAAAATTGGGATGGGCATCCAGAATGATACCTTGTTTCTCAACCGGCAAAATCCGGCGATGGTCTGTCAGACTGTGAATAAGCACCGTGGAATCTTTCCGCGCTTCCACTATCTCATCTAAATAGCAAATCGTCCCATCCTTCACTGACCGGGACAGGGGGCCATCCTGCCAGACCGTCTCATCCCCCTGCAGAAGAAATCTTCCGACCAGGTCTGTAGCACTCAGATCCTCGTGGCAGGCCACCGTTTGCAAGGGCTCATGCACATTTTTTCTCTCTGCATCGCTCTTATCTCCCCTGAACAGGCGATGTGCCATATATTCGACGAAACGTGTCTTCCCACAACCAGTCGGTCCTTTTAGAAGAACGGGCAAACGCTGTTGGTACGCCGTCAGGAATATCTCGATCTCGTCAGCCAGCGGCAGGTAATAAGGTTCCTCTTCGGATGCTTCTGTGTTTTCCATATTTACTGTATTCAGAACTAGTCTCCTGACCACTTCGGGCTGCGTTTTTCCAAAAACGCAGTGACACCCTCTCTGTAGTCGTTTTGTTTCATCATGTAGTCAATCAGCTTTTCACTGTCGCGAACCGATTGAGCAACATCGCGGTGCAGGTCTGTATATATCTGTCTCTTGGTTTCCATTAATGAAGCGGGAGAAACCGACTCGATCATGGACCTCGTATAGCTAACTGTTTCATCCAATAGCGAGCTATTCTCCACAATGCGATTCACGAGGCCAAGCTGTTCAGCCTCTTCAGTTAGGAAAATACGGCTCGTGAATAGCAGGTCATTAGCTCTTGCGAGGCCGATGATTCTGGGCAGCAACCACGACAAACCATACTCTGCAGGTAAATTCAGTTTACCGTGTGCTGTTGTGAGTTTTACGCCTGGTGCTGCGAAGCGAATGTCAGCAAAACAGGCCAACACCAGACCAATCCCCGCAGCAGGACCATTGATGGCTGCAACAACAGGTTTTTTAAGCCCGAAGTGGTAGGCAAAACTTGCATCGAATTCGGGTCTCACACCATAACCAGGCTCCGCCAGCGGATCGGGTGTCCCGGGATCATACCCACCTTTCTCGACGTGACCCTCCAGCGCCTTCGAATCAGCACCAACGCAAAAGCTTCGACCAGCACCGGTAACGACAATCGCCCTAACGTTTGGATTGCCCTCAAGCTGTTCCAGAAGCCAGCGGTATTCTGTATGCATGCGACCTGTCCACGCATTCATTCGTTTTGGACGATTGAGAGTAACTATCGCGATCGAATCTTCGACTTCGAGCAAAAGAGTCTTAAGTTCCATCAATAAAATCCCGCGTGCCCTTGATAATCTGTTGATCATGATTAAAGAAAAAGTGATCAGCACCCTGAATGACCTGAACCAGGCAATCCTCAAATTGAGCAGATGCAGATTCGAGAGGAACAATCATGTCATCCGCACCCAGGATAACAAGTGTCGGACACTCAATACCGGGCGATTCCGACAGCATCTGAACCGGTGGTGCAACCAGCACAGATCCCTTCAAATAAGATGACTCACCCAGCTGAGGCCTCAACTGAGACAATGCCTTTAATGCCATGATTGCCCCAAACGAGTATCCGCACAGATAGATCCCGGCCTGCTGGTGCTGATCGCGACACCAGTTTGTGATTGCCAGCGTATCCTCAACTTCACCAAGCCCATCTGCATACTCGCCTTCACTTTCCCCTACCCCCCTAAAGTTAAACTTAAGTGAGCTGATGGCTTGTCGCTGAAACGCAGCGCTTAACATCGACAGTACGTTGTCATGCATACTGCCCCCATATTGAGGATGGGGATGGCACAAAATGGCAATCCCGTCTGAATCTTCGACCTGATCGAACGATGATTCAAGTTGTCCAGCCGGACCTGAAATAAACACGGTCGTCGCCTCTTGATTCACTTTAACGAAGATCCCTAATCTAACACAGTTAGTACATTGCACGATGGTTGGATACAATGTCAGAAACTTGCCTGTAACCTGGTTATGCGCTCTCTGTTACTTTTTTTCATCATCACTCCTATCGTGGAGATGTACTTGCTTATTCAGGTGGGTGGCATTATCGGTGCCCTGCCAACCGTGGGCCTGGTTGTTTTAACGGCAACTCTCGGGATTTGGCTGTTAAGACTTGAAGGATTGGCGACGCTTAATCAGGTTCAGGAAAAACTCAATCGCGGCGAAATACCTGGCCGTGAATTACTTGAGGGTATCATGCTGCTAATCGGTGGCGCCTTACTACTTACGCCTGGCTTTGTCACCGACGCCATCGGTTTTACCTGCCTTTTGCCTATGCTCCGCAAACCCATTGCACAATGGCTGATCAACTATGGATTGTTTCACCATTTACATTTTTCAGGTGCGCATTTCTCTGCCCACAGTCAATTTCAGAATCACGGTAGAAGCGATGTGATTGACAGCGAAGATCAGGTAGTCGATGCCGAATATGAGGATTTGACGCATCTCGGTAAAAAGGATGAATAGTAGTTCCCTTCCAGCCCTAATCAGACGCAAAGGGTGATTGAAACTCATCCGGCCTGATGATCAATACGTCACCATCGAGCGTATCTATTGTTCTCTCGGCGATACTGCCAGTATGAATTTCAGACAATAAGCCGCGGGATATTGCATCCATTACCACCGGATCAGTACCCGGCTCAAGCTCTGTTTCTCATATGACATACTCCGGCGTATCGTCGAGGTCGATTTGCTGCCGGACAGGTATATCGAAATCATCCATCAGCGTGTTAAAAGCGTCTTCATGCTGTTGCCGTAATGACACTGGAAGCAAGCCTGAAAACGGGATGAAAGGATAGGCGTGAATACTCACAGACGAGCAGCGGAATTTCTGTTTCTTGATATTTTGCAATCTCCGGTGCCTTGTCGACGGGCCGCTGTTGATTCTCCTCAAAATCAACTGCTACCAGCAGTCTTTCAGTACTCTTTCTTTGCTCATATCAAATCCTTTTGCCTCTGAAGGCTGCCTCAACATTCACGATTCCAGCACTTACAATTACCCTGCTGCAACACCGGGATTTACTTGACCTTGATCAACCGCTACGATGGCAAACACTCAACGTCCACAACTAAGTAACCGGAATTATGACTGACGAAAACGAATCCCTGGGAACAATCGAACAATCAGAAGGCTATTACAAGGCCACGCTAACACGCTTATTGGATCACAAGACTGAGAATGTCTGGAGCATACTCACTGACCCAGCCCGTTTTGTTGACTGGCTGGCTCCTGGTGAAATTGAATTGTCCAAAGGTGGCGCCGCGAAACTTAATTTCACGGACAGCGGAATCGTTATTGACAGTGTTGTCACAGAATGTGAAATCCCTACCTTGCTTGAATATTCATGGAGCAGCGGTGATGAACCACTTCGTCCGGTTCGCTGGGAACTGGCTAGTGTTGAAGACGGGACGCGGCTGACACTTATCCTCAGTGTGCCTAAAGAGGAGGATGTCGCTCGTTCCTGTGCCGGATGGGAAGCGCATCTGATGATGCTGCTTGCTGCGATAGAGGGTGCGCCCATCAAATTCCCATTTGAACGTTTTCAATCGAGCCGAACAGCTTACAACGAAATGATTGGCTGATAACTCGCCTGGCTTCATGTGTTTGTTTCCTCATGACAATAGCGACCAGCGGCAAACAGGTCTTACAACTGGGCCGGGCAGCAAGCGCAAGCAGATGCGACAACTCTGAAGCTGTGGAACTCATGAGCTTTACAGAAACATATCGAGTGTGCCCGCTGCTACGAAACTACACAACAATTCACACTCTCTAACTCCAGGTGACCAGGATTTAAGGTTGAATGGCGACGAGTGAGAATTGATGCGCCACCGATGGTATCGAAGCCGAACACGGATCGCTGATAATTGGAAATCCGGTTTTGATTCCGTTATGATCCCATCGCTTCAATATGACGAAACCAGGACGAGTTTTTATTTTTGAAGTATTCTTGCTCTTATATGAGAAGAAAATAACAGAAACCATCTGCAACATCCCCAAAGTGGTCGTTACAAAGTCCGGTTTGCTATTGATACTGATGAACTCGTATCTGGCGAGTTATTCCACTGATTCCAATGACAGATTTGTTCTTGTTTTTTACAACAATATTTTTACAACAATATTTTTACAACAATATTTTTACAACAATATTTTTACAACAATATTTTTACAACAATATTTTTACA
>PBRC01000073.1 GCA_002725285.1 Gammaproteobacteria bacterium
AATCAAAGTTCGAGTGAGTTATACCGATGGTGCTGGATTCCAGGAGTCAGTGTCAAGCCTGGCCACTGTTGCTGTTAGCGAAGCGCCTAATAACCACCCTCCTGAAGGTTGGGTAGAGATTCGGAATGAAAGTTCCGGTTCCTTCGTAGAGGGTGAGACGCTGACGGCGATTACCTATATGCTCTGGGATCCCGATGGTCTTGACACTTACAGCTACCCTTTCAGCTACCAATGGTACGGCGATGGATCACCTATCGGGGGTCAAACCGCTTCATCGACATTACTATTAACTTCTGGCGAAGTCGGCAAGGTAATCACGGTTAGAGTCTTTTATACCGATGATCTTGGATTCCAGGAGTCAGTGTTAAGTCAGGCAACTAATGCTATTAGCGCAGCGTCTGGCGACGCTCCAAAGCCACAGACCGACGGCGTTACTATTTTCGAATTTGATTTTGAGGACGACACATTATTCGCTGATACGAGCAGTCTCGGTGATGCAGATGGCCTGGGCATTGAGGGTTATGTTGACCTTACTAATGTTGATACGCTATCAAACTTTGAAGTCATTGAACTGGATAATGAGTTTCCAACCGCGCTGGAACCAGGGGCTGCAAACACGCTCAATTTCATTGTGGATAACAGTCTCGACTCAATTCTTTCTGATGGCAGCAAGGACATTATTATCGAAGGTACCCCGGACGGTACGGTTATTCCGGATGGCCAGGATCTCGGTGATATCGTTGGCAGTTCGATGCCTGTGGGAATTACTTCTGATTTTTCAGGCGCAGACTATTTCAGTAACGATGAGTCATATATCAAGTTTACAACAACCAACCTCGATCTTTACATCCATGACAATCTCGTTGATTCGGACCCTATCGTCTAAGGTACCGCATACGAATCCAGCCATTCATCGATGACCTGATTCAGTATGACAAGTGCCAATGCGCCCTGAGCAAGGGCGGTCTGATGAAACTTCCTGATATCGTACTCCGTGTCTAAACGCTCCTCTGCTTCCTGTCGCAACAGCAGCAACTGATTCATTCCGACCATGATAGTAAGAAGTAATACGGTTTTTTCACAGCAGATCTTTTTGAAGTTATTGTTATTCTGTGGTTCGCGAATCTACAGATTTGTGGTGGTTATGAGAATTCGCCTATGACGCCGTCAGCCACCAGTTCTTTTAGTTCGCTCTCTGAATAATCAAGCAAATCTCCCAGCACCAGGCCATTGTGTTCACCAAGTTCCGGCGGCATTCGAAGATCAGTTTTACTGCCTCCTGCAACATTGATAGGTGAGTTCATCAAAACGACATCACCAGTCATCGGGTGCTCGGTATCTCGGAGCATGCCTCTATCATGAAGATGCTGATCAGCAAGAATCTCTTCAACATCACGAACCATGGCACTTGGCACCCCCTCTTTCTGCATGGCTTCAAGAACATTCTGCTTACTGTGCTGGCGAGTCCAGCTCGCCACGATTTCATCGACTTGTTCCATGTTTGCCGATCTTTGTGCCATAGTTGCCAGCGACTCATTCTCAATCAGATCATGCCGTTCAATGGCTCTTAAGAGACCGCGCCAGTGCCCATCACGAATACAGATGATCGATACATGACCATCACTCGCTTCATAAACATTATAGGGTGCAAGCGTCAGTGCCGGATGACGGTTATCGGTCCGTTCCTGCATCTGCTTGCCGTGGTAGTAATAGGCACCCAGGACAGTTGCCAGTGAAGGAAGCACAGCATCCTGCATGGCGACATCAACAACTGCCCCTTTGCCAGTATGCTGGCGTTCAAACAACTTGGTTACAACAGCGCCATACAAATGTATGCCACCAAAAAAATCACACAACGCAACACCTGCCTTAAGTGGCGGTGATCCCGCGAAACCGGTGACACTCATGATCCCAGACATGGCCTGAACCGTAATATCCATCGCCAGAAAATCCCGATGCAACCCGCTTCGTCCATATCCAGATCCTGATGCGTAGATCAATTGAGGATTAATTTCCAGCAGAGTTTCTGCAGACAGCCCCAGGTTTTCCATTGTGTCAGGTGAGAAATTTTCCAGCACAACATCAGCCTTTTTGACCAGCTCCTTGAATATCTCCTTACCCTTCTCTGACTTAAGATTAAGCGAAATCGACTCCTTATTCTGATTCAGCGTCAGAAAGGCATAACTTGCAGAACTTTTCTGTCCCCTGCTCCTCAACGCTTCACCTATCAGCGACTCGACCTTTATCACTCTCGCTCCTTCCATCGCCATCAGGAAGGTTGCATAAGGTCCGTTATAGATCTGCCCAAGATCGAGCACCGTTATTCCAGAAAGACTGCCTGTCATACTTCACCTGATTCATTCTAAGGTCTGGTCGCCAGATTACCAAAGGGGGGGACTGCAACACAAAATTTCTGCTTCAAAGTCAGTTTTAATGAATGAAACGTTCCGTTAGAAAGTGATGTCAGCATTGAATTCAATACCTTTAGTGGATCGATTACCTAACCACGCACTAATCAGCTAAAACAAATCCTGTTAAGACCGGGATAGTAGTTGCAAAGGCTATACACGATATTCATGTCAAGGCAATTCCGGTTACTTTAACGCTAACAATTCTCGGGATAGGGAACACAAATTTCTTTCTCTTCGGATGGGTAATTTATTCTAAGACTGTCACCTGTGCGGTAACTGAAGGCGCAGTCCGCATCCAGAGTCTTTTTCCAGAGCCTCAAGCTCACGCCGAGGGGCCTTGTGAGACTAAGGGCTCACAAGCAAGTGAGGGAAGTCGCCGTTGCGACCGTGGGCGTACCCGGGGAAAAGACTCTGAACACGGGCTACGCCCTCGATTGGCTAGGATTCAAGCTAAGTCCCAGGAATATTATCGGGCCAAGCTAAGTCAGCGACTCCCCGGGCAGAATCGACCTAGATACAAATTCCACTATCCACTTCGAGCACACGGCCCGTCAGGTATTTATCTTCAAATATGTAAACCGCCGTCTGGCCGATTTCATCCGGTACGCTGGGTACTACTCACTGCGGGTCTTATCATGCTCGTCTATCCAAAACTTCATGGTTTCTTTGCTGGCCCGTACAGACCGTATGAAAGCGCCTCTGCAATGCCGCAAGACCCCGGAAATGTGCAGGAAACTCAGGGATTGAATGCCGCTGAAGCGTTTAATTCCCACCAAACTCTCGCACGACCAATAGGACTGCCAAAATTAGATAATGCCTAACTTGCTTTCTGCATGTCCAGGGATCTGACAGTTGCCATCAGAGACTGAAGATCAGGCGAATAAAAAAAGTGGCTATGACACTGACAGTCTGAAGAGCCAAATTTGGCGACAGGCATCTGCAACCCTGATTCTTCAAATCTTTTCGACCAGTCACATTCTTCACGAGTTCCTACCGCACAGAGTACCTGCCTCAATGTCATTCGCGATCGGACATAGTCAATATGCCAGTGCCGTTTCTTCCTTAATCTGACATGCCTTGTTACTCTCGCCTTAAGCCCACCGGGTCCGAATGCACTGCCGCTATAAACATAGGCACCGGATTTGAACTGACACCTGCCAAGTCTGCCGACCTTGACTGCGAACTGCTCTCTAACTTCAAACAGCAGTAGGTAGGAACCTTTCTGCTGGGAAATTCCCTCTAGCAAGTTATTCAAGCAATAATGTCCTGCGGTTCTGATCGCTGTTCCTGGTTTCATGCTTAGTATGATAACCACTTTTCCTCTCTCGCGATCAAGCGCTACTTTGCTTATATTGCATCTCTCAGCTATCAAGTTACATATTTAATATGGCGGAAATCAATTGCATAAATTAGGTGAAGATATCTGGATTCACGAAGACACTCATTCGATGGGTGGTAATGAGTTGCGATTGAGAATGACTATTGTGAAACTTACCAACGGAAGGCTATGGATTCACTCGCCAACCCCATTTTCAGATGAACTCAAAGATCTGGTCGATCAGATTGGGCAGGTTCAGTACCTAGTGGCCGCCAATAACCTGCACAACTTATGGCTTCTGGATTGGTATCAGAGATATCCTCAAGCCACATTAGTTGTCAGCGAAGGACTCCCCAAGAAACTTACGTTACCTGACGGCTGCGTTCTGATGGATGATACCTTTCGGAATCCCTGGTCCGAAGATCTGACGCACCAGCTGCTTTTTGACGTGCCTTTCTTCAACGAGTCAGTATTCCTTCACAATAAATCAAACTCCCTGATAGTGACTGACATCATTCAGAATTATTCGGATCCGTTACCGGACACTATGGGCGCAAGGTTGATTGCACACCTTTTCCGGCTGATTGGTTTTAAAGACCTTTGTATTGCACCTCCGATGAAATTCGGTTTCTTACGCAAGGACAAGACAAATTTCGCGGAAGCAATTCAGGTGATTGATCAATGGGACTTTGATAAAATCATCGTTACTCACGGGAACATCATAGATGCTGACGCCAATACGGTCTTTTATGATCTAACGAAAAGATTCCTGGCTGACTGAAGTCCGAACAAGATCCTGGAAAATCTCTCAGTGTTGGTAACATTCTCCTGATTGGATATTACCAGGATCTCCTTCTCCTCTGATCGGTAACATTCGCATCAAAGGCCTTTTACGGGCATTATCTACACCAGAAAAACAAAAAAGGGAACACGATGGCCACAGAAGAATCCGTTGCATCTGAGTCGAGCATGAAGAAAGTGGCGATTACGTCACTGGCTGGCACCAGTATCGAGTGGTACGACTTCTTCATCTTTGGTACCGCTGCGGCGCTGGTGTTTCCCACGGCCTTCTTCCCGAATGACATGCCGGAATTTGTTGGTCTGATAGCCTCTTTCAGCACCTTCGCGGTTGGTTTCTTCGCGCGTCCCGTCGGTGGAATCTTCTTCGGGCACTTTGGCGATCGAGTCGGACGTAAAGCAGCCCTGGTTACTGCACTTATGCTGATGGGGGTCGCCACCATGCTGATAGGTTGTTTGCCAACCTACGCTCTGATTGGTCCTGCTGCACCCCTGATCCTCATACTTTTACGCTTCGCCCAGGGTCTTGCGGTAGGCGGTCAGTGGGGTGGTGCCATGCTGCTGGTAACAGAAAATGCCCCTCGCGACAGACGAGGCTTCTACGGCGCATTTGCCCAGGCCGGAGCACCGGTGGGTATTATTTTGGCAAACCTTGCTTTTCTTGCTGTCAGTGCCGCATGCACAGATGAGCAATTCATGTCGTGGGGATGGCGGATACCTTTCCTGTCCAGCATCATCCTGATTGGCCTCAGTTTGTACGTTCAGTTAACGCTTGAAGACACGCCAGCTTTTCGAGAACTTCAGCGTATTGTTGAAGACAAAGTGAAAGTGGCTGCAGAAACTGAAGCTGATCTCCCCATACCCGCACAGTCTCCTGTAATTGAGGCCATCAGGTTGTACCCAAAACAGATATTGCTGGCTGCAGGTGCATTCCTTGCTATCCAGGTGACCTTTTATATACTTATTGCCTTTCTGGTGGCATACGGCAGCAGTTCGGTGGGACTGGGCCTGTCCAGAGACACGATGCTGCAAGCCGTACTTATTTCTTCCTGCTTCCAGATTCCCACGTTATTTATTGCCTCTGCCTACTCTGATCGCCATGGTCGACGGGGCATTTACATGCTGGGGGCAGTCTTAACAGGTGCCTGGGCTTTTGCCATGTTCCCCTTAATCGACACGAGTAATTTTTTGCTTATAGTCCTCGCAATGTCAGGCGGGCATATCTTTGTAGCAATGATGTATGGACCACAAGCTGCTTTCCTTGCCGAACTGTTCAGCACACATGTACGATACTCCGGTGCTTCCCTGGGTTACCAGTTAGGTGCAATCCTCGGGGGTGCAATGGCACCTATTATCGCCACCTTCCTCTGGAGCGAATTCGGCACGATCTATATCGCCATTTATATTGCACTTGCTTCAGTCCTCACTCTGACTTCTGTGCTGCTGTTAACCGAAACGAAAGGCACAAATCTCGACGATACCTCCACACCGGTTTAAATAAAAGGATCGTTCCTGTTATCCAGAGAAGTGTGTTCATCGATTATAAAATTTGATTCAGTCTGCCCAGATTACAATAGACAGTGGGCTAAACACGAACCTGGTTCAGATACCTGCAAACGATCGCAAATCTAACACCCGCACACTGTCGCAATTTTACCTGACCCCTGGTTGCAGCAATCTACCACAAGGTTGATAATCAGCCGTTCATGAGATTTCAGGATTGATGATGAATTCACCATGAAATACGCTATGAAATACGCTATGAAATACGCCATGAAATGCGGGCAGTTTCTTCTGCTTATACCCCTGATGAACCTTGCCCAGGCAGCCGACGACTGGGCCAGCTTACGTCATCAAATGGTGTTGACGGTAAACGAACATGCCAGGCAAACCGGAAGAATAACTGGCATTGGCATATTTTCAGATGAGGTCCTGGCTGCTCTGGGCAAGGTCCCGAGACACGAATTTGTACCGAAGATGGTTCGTCTATGGGCTTACAAAGACAGACCTTTACCCATAGGCGAAGAACAGACCATATCTCAACCATTCATTGTCGCGTTGATGACCGAGCTACTTGAATTAGACTCGTCCTCCCGAATCCTGGAAATTGGGACGGGAAGCGGATACCAGGCTGCCGTACTGGCGGAAATTGCAAAAGAAGTATTTACCATTGAAATCGTGGAAAGTCTGGGTAATAAGGCAACAAAAACTTTACGAAGACTCGGTTATCGAAACGCCCATGTTCGAATAGGGGATGGCTTCCTCGGCTGGCCTCTATATGCTCCATTCGACGGGATTATTGTCACTGCAGCAGGCATCGATATTCCGCCACCGTTGCTGGACCAGCTCAAACCCGGAGGCAGGCTCGTGCTTCCGGTAGGACCGCAGGGAACCTACCAGACCCTGAAGGTAATCCGAAAATCTGCTGGTGGGGAAATCAAAGAAGACAATATACTCAGTGTTCGCTTTGTCCCACTGACCCGGGAGAAGAGATGAGAATACTGATTATTGCAGTTCTATTTAGTCTGATCACCTCCTGCGCCATCGCAGAACAGAAGTCAATTTGCACTTCACCTTTGAGCGTCCATGATGTAATGAAGGCTCTGGTAGAGACTGGCACAAATAAGATCTGGCGGGCCCAGGAAGTCAATTCAGATGAACAATGGGCAGAGTTAAGATACGCTGCTGTCTCGATTATCGCTGGTGGTGATCTGATATCTCATGGAGGGGCAGGAAAGAATGACTGTGACTGGGCAGCGACTACGGAATGGCAGAAAGAAAATAGCGATATGATCACGGCAGCAAATGATGCCCTCAGTGCAATCGAGAAGAAAGATCTTGATGCATTGTCTGAGATTGGGAGTATGGCCCTCTATTCACCTTGCGAGAACTGTCACCGTCTCTTTCTTAAGCGTTGAGTCCTGATTTATCGTCCTCAGGTTCGAGTTTTTGGAAATCGGTAACCAGAAATTCACCGCCTCATTGTTGAAGCACTAGCTTTCGAATCGAAAGCAAGAGACCGAAAGGTTTTCACGGGTACGCTTCAAGCCCATCCATGGGGTGCTCAGCCAACCGCTGTCCTGCCGTTGGAGCCCCTTAAATCCTTTCGGCCTCTAACTTTCTTGCGTGTTCGATGAATCAAAGCAAGTGCTTCGAAATCAAAACGGATGTTCGAGGGAACAGATCCTCAGGTCTTACTTGGCAGAACAACAATGGCGTGACCCGGACAGGTTGCATCACCATCCTGATTTGTCACGTTGGTTTCAAGCATCACCAGGTTTTCACCGTTCTCGACTTTCTTTTCGGTGACCTTACCTACGACCGTCAATACGTCGTTCTTCTGGTTAATTGCCCTGTATTGGCAACCGACTTCACGAATTTCCGCCTCATCACCAATCCAGTCTCGGAGCGCGTTGACAATATAGGCGTAACGAAGATTTCCCATTCCAAACGCACCTTGTTCGTTTTTTGCCGCTCTGCCTGCTTCGTCATCCATATGAAAAGGGACAAATTCATCGTTGACGGCTGCATATCGATTCCAGTTCATGAAACCGGTCTTACGCGACCAGTTTGGAATCTCATCTCCCACATTCATATCTTCAAAAAATAAGTTTGCAGTCATGCCTTCCTCCTAATATCTGATGCCAGTAGAAATTCTGGTTCGGACCATCTCATCATTCTGGTTGGTCCATTCTGTCTCCGTAAAGGTATACAACATCAAACCCATCCGGCCCTGTCGCTCATTCCACTCTTTCAATCTCGATCGTGATCTAATCACATCGTCTGCTCGCATGGGGACACCATAGGTGTCTGTCTGACCACCGTTCAAACCGGTTCTGCCTCGTCCACCCTGACCGGTATTGGCTGCCGCGGGTCGCGTCGGGCGATCGACAGGCCACGCAAACGGATTGAAGTCTGAAGGTGCGATAATCCCGCCATGTTTAGTTCCAGCCGCGTATTCTGCATCCCAGTAAATCGCCGGGGGTTTCTCCGGCCAATAGGTTGCTATTGCCCATTTTCTGATATCTGATTCAGCGATAGGCGGTGAAGTTCGCTCACCTCCCCATACTCCCTGGCGATCAATCATATCCTGAGTAACGAGTGTTTCATCCTCTGACTCTGACATATTTGCACCTGATTCCCTTTAATTGCTAGACCAGAGTAATACGAGCCTGCAAACTTCTCAAACCCTTGAGCAGGGTTGTGACCAGACTGGCTTCGCAGTACATTGACCACTATGTTGTGTCATGCATCACCGGCTGTCCAGCAGGACAAACCGCAAGGAGAAAAATAATGTGGGATTTTGAAACAGACAAAGAATATCAGAAGGAATTGGACTGGACCGAGGAATTCGTCAAGAGCAAGGTCGAGCCCCTCGATATGGTTCTTGGTCCGACCAAGGAATACGACGATCCGGATTTCAAACGCCAGATTCGACCTCTTCAACAAGAGGTCAAAGATAGAGGTCTGTGGGCATGCCACCTGGGCTCTGAATTGGGGGGCCTCGGATACGGTCAACTGAAACTGGCTCTGCTCAATGAGATATTAGGCAGATCCAGATTCGCGCCGGTGGTTTTCGGCTGTCAGGCTCCCGATACCGGCAATGCCGAGATTCTTGCCCACTACGGCACTGAAGAACTAAAAGAGGAATATCTGCAGCCCCTTCTCGAAGGTGAGTTGTCATCCAGCTATTCAATGACAGAACCGCAGGGTGGGTCTGATCCGACCCAATTTGTGTGCTCTGCCGTTGAAGATGGAGATGATTTTGTCATCAATGGTGAAAAGTGGTTTTCATCGAGCGCCCGATATGCAAGCTTTCTGATTGTGATGACAGTCACCGACCCAGATGCTGCACCCCATGATCGGATGTCCATGTTTGTGGTCCCAACAGACACGCCAGGCGTTAATATCATTCGTAATGTGGGTGTCGGCACGGAGGCACCACACGAGGGTACCCATGCCTACATCCAATACGAGAACGCGCGTGTACCTAAAGCTAATATGCTCGGCGCCCGTGGAGAGGCATTCGCGGTTGCTCAGACCAGACTGGGTGGTGGACGAATTCATCACGCAATGCGGAGCATGGGCCAGATTAAGATGGCATTTGACATGATGTGCAGACGCGCACTGTCTCGCCATACGAAAGGTGAAGTATTGGCGGAGAAACAGATGGTTCAGGACAAGATCGCTGACTCCTGGATTGAGATGGAACAGTTTCGCCTGCTGGTTTTGAGAACTGCCTGGCGAATTGACAAGTACAACGACTACCTCAAGGTGAGAAAAGACATTGCCGCAATCAAGGCACTCATGCCCAAGGTATATCACGACATCATTTCCCGGTGCATTCAGATTCACGGCTCGCTGGGTGTTTCCAACGAACTGCCACTGTCCAGCATGCTGCTCGGTGCCTTCGTCATGGGCATCGCCGATGGTCCAACAGAAGTCCATAAAATCACCGTGGCAAGACAGGTTCTACGAGACTATGAAGGAACAGATGATCTCTTTCCGGACTACACATTACCGAACCGAAAGACGGATGCCATTGCCCGATTTGGGGATCAAATCGAGCGTGAAATCGAAAACTGGTAAATTGCCTTCTGACAGGCAGCAGTTATTTGACTCTCGCCGACTGCTGCTTTTTTCTTCTTTTCGGATACTGGCATAGCGGAATTCCACCGAATCAGACCATGTGATCTACAATCAACCATATGGTCTCACTGCCTGATTATTCCGTGCGTACAATCCTCTCGGGCAACCTGAGCTTAATGGACACCATTGCCGAAAACTTCCTGGCCATATCGGAAGGCATCAACATTGAGACTGTCAGCCGCAGTTTTCTAACCAGCGCAATCGAGAGTAGTGGCGCTCATCGAGGCGTTCTCCTGCGGACAGGCCAGGGTACCTGAGGCACCTGAACATAAAAAAGTGCTGCTTTACTAGACATGTATTTCGTGGAAAAGTTAAGTTCTACCGGGTTAGAGGTGATTCTCTTTGCGTTCGTTTTCATTTTCCAATGCCACCCCACTCTGGGCAGGTGCCTTGCCTATTGCCGCGATCCACGTGTCGTACCTGATTGCGGCCTCGAACAATCACGTTCCCTGGTGCAATCCCTACTTTGATTCCTGCACATCGATTAGTGCCACAGGGCGCGAGTTACCGGAATTCTACTGGTTCAAAATCACCATGGTAATCTCGGCACTGATCATGATTGCCTATTGGCGACAGGTAGCAATCAGGCAACGATCAATTGGGAGCTCCGGCAACGTGATCGCAACAACAGGCACCATAGCCGGGATCTTCCTGATTGTTTATGTACTTGCCCTAGGCATAGAGGGTGATCTGTTCAGATTACAGCGTCGCATCGGTGTCATCCTTTACTTTACCCTGACCTACCTTGCTCAGTTGATGGGCGTTTCCTGGCTCTGGCAGAATGGTTATCGCGGTCTGCCAGTCAGAATCATGCTCTCGCTATGTATTCTCTGCCTGGTGATTGGCGTATCCAGTCTGTCAGCTGAAATTATGACGACCTGGCATGATCAGGTGGAAGATGCAGTCGAATGGATACTGGCATTGATTCTGATGCTGTATTTCATCGTTTCCTATTGGGCCTGGAAAATGACAGGTGCCTGAGGCGACACAGGGCCCGACACCCGCAGCTATCAGCAATGCAATCTACGACGCAGTAGGTATTCGCCTTCGCAGCCTTCCCTTTACAACGGATAATCTGAGGGGGGCCGCCATGCTATGAAAGGAGTCAAAGCGCAACACAACTGCTACTATCGCACTTCTTAGAACATTCAGAGTAACCATGGACTTTCTAACCAGCCTGCCTTATTGGGGAATCATCGTGATTGTGATTCTAAACGCAATCATCGTCAGCCGAATGGACATTTCGATTGATGACCCGGATGAATAGTTAATGGTTTACCTTTCACAGCACTGGCCAGTCTTGCTGCTGATCTCAATCTACCTGATATTCTGCCTCTGGGTAGGCTGGTACTTTAAGGAAAAAGCGACTTCCGGCGTCGAGTCCTTCTATGTTGCCAAACGGGAAATTCCCGGCTGGGTAGTCTCGTTAGCCTTCTTTTCGACCTTTGCCAGCACAAACACCTACATTGGCCAGGCAGGCAAGTCATTCCAGTTCGGTCTGTCCTGGGCCTGGGTGGGTCTGTTCTGGTCCATATTCTGTGTCATATCCTGGCTGGTTCTGGGTCCCAGAATGAGACGTCAGACAGCAATGCTGAGCTCGATGACTATCCCGGACTATTTCTTTTTCCGGTACAAGAGTGATTTCGCGCGAACCATTCGTTTGCTGAGCGCCTTTGTTATTCTGTTTGCAACGCTCTGGTATATGACTGGCATTACCAAAGGACTGGGCCACGTCATTGGTTCTGTGCTTGACATCCCCTATGCCATCGGCACCTTTGCAGTGGTGTCTATTACCTGTGCTTATACCATCTGGGGAGGCATGTATAGCGTTCTATGGACCGATGCGATCCAGGGCATCATGATGTTTGCTGTGGCGATTGTTATGGTGATGTTGCCTTTTATCTACGTGGGAGGAGTTGATGAGATGTTCATACGACTCGCCGACACGCAGCACCTTGACAGATCAGGCGAGCCTATGGGTAATGGTCTCGTGACTTTTGGCTCTCTGGTGTCCTTCTTTTACATCCTCGGTATTGGTCTTGCGGTTGGTATGAAGCAGATCGCCGAACCACGATGCCTGATCAGATTCTATTCAATCGACAACGCTCTAAGCATGCGCTTTGCAATGATATGGACTCCCATTTTTCTTGGCATCTCATTGATCTGCGTGATGGGATTGGGTGCTCTGGTACATGGAATGGCCACTGATGAGGAAGCCGCTTATCTGATTCAGAACACCGACGAGGTGGTTGGCTTTATGCTTTCGAAGTTTGATAACCCACTGGTCAGTGGGATCTGCATCGCGGGTCTTTTCGCTGCTGGCATGTCTTCCCTGGCTTCTGTAATGCTGATTGTGGGCACCGCTTTCGTACAGGACATGTGGCATGTAATCAGCCCCATGAACGAGAAGAAGATCGTACCGAGAACACGATGGACCATTTTTGCTTACTGTGTCTTACTCTATATCGTCACCCTGTATCCGCCAGCCGGTATCGTCGAGATGACAGCATTCTCGGGGGCTGTTTTTGCCGCGAGTTTCTTTCCCGCTATTTTTGGCGGACTCTATTTACGCTGGGGGACGGATTCCGGCGCCCTGGTTTCAATGCTAACGGGAATTGTGAGTTGTATCCTGTGGCGATTTGGATTTCGATTCCGGTTCGAGGGATTAAACGATATTCACGAGATAATCCCCGCCTTTATTCTATCTGTGATTGTTTATTTGGTCGTTTCGAGAATGACATCGAAACGCATTCCTGATACGGATCACCTGGATCGGCTATTCGCTTGACGAAAGATTGACTCGATTTCTATACAGAAACTCGCTCAGGTCCGATTTTACCCTGGATTACGCCTTCTCTTACCCGATCTGATTCACCAAACACCATCCAGCGGTCAGATTTTCGATCATGTCCAGGCCAGTCGGCCAGATCATTGCCATTGGGATCACCGCCGGTCGCAAAATTCACCCAGTAACGCTGCATTCGAACGAATAAATTTTTTACCATCTCATCAGCGACCAGATGCCCATTGAAAATCAGGAAACCGTCGGTGCCATGACTTGTGCCTGGAACTTTTCCCTTCTGATCTTTCCTCAGAGCATCGATGTAATACAGGTATGCGTCTGATGATTTGTTTTTCATATTGTCAGCAAGAACTCTTGCAGACAACAGATAACGATAGTCGCCAAACATTCGCTTCACCCAAACACTTGAATCATCTTCTGCATACAGTTCCCTGGCCTGGTCTAATCTACTACCCAATGCCCGTGTATAATCCTCAATCGATATACCGGACCCTGGCATCCCCCTCGATCTTGCCACTGGTGGTTGCAACAACCGAGCCTCTCGCAACCGGGGCGAAGAGCAGTATGGCAGCGATCAAGACTGTTTCCCCTTTGTTTACGTAACACTCATTTTCTGACATTGACTCTCCCCAAAACCACAATGTTTCACTGGCACAAGAAGACCATTAATGTAACAGTGTCTTAATCAAATTTCAGTTGCGTTGTTGCTGGGAGCTCACATGAATCTAGAACTAATCGCTGCCTTTAAAAATCGGCAAAGGGCTCACGCCATTGCGAAACAGGTCCACGGCATTATTTACTGCGATGATCGTGAGGACATTGACCACTTGCCATTCGGCGCACTGGTTTCTGCCCAGACTGATAACCTGACAGCATTTGCAGACGCGGCTGATGTCGGTGCTTATCTGGTCTGCAGAAGAGAGATTAAACCAAGACAGAGCATGACTGATTCAGGATCTTTGCCCGGGGTCATCGGCCTCTTTACCCTTGTCGCCAATCCAGAATTGGGACATAACGCTAGCGATCATCATTGGCGGGATATGCACGCACCGCTGGCAGTCAAGGTCCATAAAGCAATGTCCTTCTATTCACAACTCAGCATCATGCATACATTTCATGGCCCCAGATGGGATGGATTTGCCTTGTGTGGATTCGATTCGATGACGGATCTGAGAGAGAGATTTTTCGATTCAGCAGAGGGTGAAAAGCGTATTCATGAGGATGTGGCTGTATTCTCTGATTCAGAAAAATCCCCAAGGAGAATAATTGCGACTGAAGTCCGCTTCGGTTAAGGCACCACTGTTTGGATTTTCTGACCCCAATCACTCACCAGGCACAGCGGACCAATGTCCATGGATAATTCGCCAGGCATCCTTCTTATCCTTTAGCATTACAAACGTTACTCTGCTTTTTCCGATCCCTGCCGGACTGTTCCAGCCATTCACTGCGATTGCACAGGCAACCTTCTCACTCAGCAGGAAAGCTCGAATGTTGGAGTAATGAACATTGCAGTCAAACTCAGGATTCTGTCTGGTCCTTCCACCAGGGGCAAAGACAAGAACTGCTGCTGCAAGTCAGGGAGATGGTTCCATCAGGACGAATATGCGACGGAAATTCCATTGAGCAGCGTATCAGATCAACACAGATGAGAATTACAGTGTATGAAAACCGGTTATAATCAACTCCAAACCCAGCAGGAATGAGGCTTTAGGAGACAATTACCACTAATTTTAAGAATGCGTACCTGACTGGATCATTTAGCAATCAACGTACCAAAATGGTAGAGTCTAGCCGTATATTTCTGTTCGTTTCGTCAAGGTGTCACATCACTCGCATAATGTGAGTCAAATCTCATGATTAACAAGCTTGTCATCCCTGTCATTATCGTTGTTCTCAGCATCGCTGCAGCCATGTGGATGTCAGCTCAACAGCGAACGCCCAATACAGTACCTCCTGCCCCTCCCGTGATGCTGGTAGATGTGATGCGAGCCGAAAGCAGCACCATTCAAATCAAGGTCAGTGCGCAGGGAACCGTCACTCCACGGACAGAAACGACTTTAGTCTCTGAAGTCTCCGGGCTGATCACTCAGGTATCACCAGCATTTGTCGCTGGGGGTTTTTTCGCCAAAGGTGACGTGCTTGTGCGAATCGATGATCGCAATTACCGGGCAGAACTAAAACGCGCACAGGCAAGTGTTGCCTCGGCAAAAACAAATGTCACCCAGGAAACTGGTCTTGCTGACTATGCGGAAACTGACTGGCAACGGGCAAAAAAACTTTTACCCTCCAGTAGTAAGGCTGCAACAGATCTTGCATTGAGGAAACCACAGCTCGAAGAAGCCATGGCAAATCTTGATTCTGCCAAGGCAGAGCTGGCAAAAAGAATGGACGATCTTGATCGCACTGTTATAAGAGCACCTTATGACGGCATGGTTCGCGAAAAGATAGCCGACATTGGTCAATTTGTTGGCGCTGGCACTCAGCTTGCCGTTACATTTGCCGTCGACATTGCAGAAATTCGCTTACCACTTCCTGACAGGGAACTCCCTTTTCTCGACCTGTCACATTCGATCATGAAAGATGGGTCTGGCCCAGAAGTTTCACTAACAGCAGAGATCGGGGGCATTGAGTATTCCTGGCAGGGAAATCTCGTTCGAACGGAAGGTGTTTTTGATGAACGCAGCCGAGTGCTGTACGTCGTCGCGCAGGTTACTGACCCCTATAATCAACAAGGTACCCGATGGACATCTCCGCTTCGAATCGGAACATTTGTCAACGCGAGTATCAGTGGTAGATCGGCTGAAAACATCATTAAGTTACCCCGAAGTGTCCTGTACCGCGACAACCAGGTTTGGACAATTAATGAAAACAATGAACTCGTTGCAAATACAGTCGAGCTGCTGAGAGCCGATGAAAAATCTATCTACATCAGCAGCGGTATCACGGCAGATGACCTGGTGTGCCTTACAGTTCTGGATAATCCTCTTCCCAGGACGCGGGTCAGATTTACTGATCCTGGGGAATTTACAGTTGGTATGACTGAAAATGCAGGCAATTGATACTCACAAGGGCATAATCTCCTGGTTCGCCCGCAACCATGTTGCCGCCAATCTGCTCATGGTTGTTATCATCCTGACGGGATTGGTTTCAGCACTGACAATACGCACTCAGATGACGCCGGACCTTGAAGCCGATGAAGTCAGTGTCGATGTTGCATTCCCTGGCGCTTCTCCTGGTGAAGTGGAATCAGGTGTTGTAACCCGCATTGAAGAAGCCGTAAGAGAGATTGAAGGCATCGACGATATGCATTCCTATTCACGGGAAGGCATGGGTAGTGTTCGACTGACAGTTGAAAGTGGATATGACATTCAGATCATTCTGGACGAAGTAAAGATGGCGGTGGATAGAATTGCCCGCATGCCCGAATCAACTGAAAAGCCGAGGATCTATCGCAACCAACATCAAAGAGGTGCAATTAACGTTCAAATATCCGGAAATTTGAATGAGCGAGGAATGAAAACTCTGGCCGAGGAAATCAGAGATGAAATTGTTAACTTACCTAGTGTGACAAAAGCAGAAGTTTCCGGTGCAAGACCCTATGAAATCGCGGTTGAATTGAAGGAAGAGAAACTCCGCCAATACGGACTCACTCTCGCTCAGGTCGCACAGGCAGTTCAAAGATCCTCTCTGGACTTGCCTGCCGGGGCCATCAAATCTGATTCTGGCGATATATTGCTCCGAGCAGAGGGCCAGGCTTACCAGAAGCAGGATTTCGAAAGTATTGTTCTGCTTTCTGAAGCAGACGGTACCCGTCTGACACTGGGTGATATCGCCGAGGTCTCTGACGGTTTTATTGAGTATGAGTTCTTTTCCCTGTTTAACGGTCAGCCAAGTATCGGCGTTTCAATCTATGCCATCGCCGATCAGAACCAGATTGAAATATCCAACGAAGTAACAGCGTACGTGGAGAGACGCAAAGCCACTTTACCTCCTGGCATTCGCCTGGATTCCTGGATGGATAATACCAAATACCTCAGTGGTACCTTGAGCATGATGGTAACGAATATGTTGTCAGGGGTAATTCTTGTGCTGGTGGTTTTAGGCATTTTCTTGCGTTTACAACTTGCCTTCTGGGTCATGATAGGGATGCCTATCGCATTCCTTGGTGCCTTTGCACTAATGCCTGCACTAGGCGGTTCCATCAATATGGTCAGCCTTTTTGGTTTTATTCTGGTGCTGGGGATCGTTGTCGATGATGCGATTATCATCGGTGAGAGTGTCCAGACAGTAACCGAGGAAGATGGTCACAACATCGATAATGTAATCAGAGGTGCACGTCGTGTCGCGACGCCAGCCACCTTTGGGGTTCTAACGACAATTGTCGCGTTTGTACCTCTGATGCTGATTCCTGGAACCTTTGGTGCGATGCCAGCCGCCATAGGTCTGGTGGTTATTCTGTGTCTGGCATTTTCGATCGTCGAGTCCAAACTCATCCTTCCCGCCCACCTTGCCAGTATGAAACCGCTTCCAGCAAATGATGAGTCACCTAGTCTGCTACGCCGGTTTCAGAACAATTTCGCTGCCAGGCTACGCCAGGTTACTTACGATTACTACGAACCATTTCTCTTACGAGCCATAAGGCAACGCTACATCACAGTGTCAGTATTCCTTGGCATGTTGATACTGGCATTAGGTTTTATTATCGGTCCCTACGTCAGAACAGTGTTCTTCCCCAACATGTCGATGCAATACATTGGCGCTCAGATTGAACTGGTCGAAGGATCATCGACTTCACAGGCGGTGAAAGTGGTTCAAGAGATGTCCGACAAACTGGTTGAGCTGAATGCCTCAAAACCGGAGGATGAAAAATTCCTCGTAAACTTCTTCGCATTTACCAACAACGGCAACGGTCGAATCATGGCGGAACTAAAGCCTGGGGATGAATTGAATCGCAACCCCGAAGAAATCGCCACTGAATGGCGATCGGCAATTGGTGATATTGCAGGCACCAAGAAGATGGAAATCTCAGGTTCTCAGAAATCTCATGGCCAAGGTAAGGATCTTGGCTTCAAACTGATCAGCCATGATACGAAAGCCCTCGCAGAAGCTGCAGAACTGCTGGAGCAGACACTCAAGAAGTACGAAGGTGTTTACGATATTGAGAATTCCAATACAGGTAACATCCCTGAGATAAATCTGAAAATAAAACCTTCTGCGGAAGCTCTGGGATTAGCCCTCAGCGATCTGGCGAATCAGGTTCGCGCCGCTTTTTACGGTGTTGAAGCTCAACGTATTCAGAGAGGCCGCGAGGAAGTCAGAGTAATGGTCCGCTACCCAAAGACCGAGCGAGAGTCCCGGGGTAATCTGGATTCAATGTTCATTCGCACTCAGCAAGGTGATGAGGTTCCGTTTACATCAGTAGCCGAATTAGAGGAAAGGAGCAGCCCATCATCAATCGTTCGCACCTGGGGCAAACGATCAGTCCGAATATCAGCCAATGTAGAAAAGACGATTATCGAGCCTGGTATTATCGTTAAGGACGTTATCAGAGGTGAATTCGGCGCAGAACTTAAACTGAGGTTTCCATCAGTGACGCTGGAACTGGATGGTGCCAGTCGGGAAGAAAGCGAGATGCTGGAAGGGATTCTCTACACAGCGATCCTTGCGCTGTTTTGCATTTATGCGCTAATGGCGATCCCTTTAAAATCCTATATGCAACCTCTGATTATCATGGGAGTCATTCCTTTCGGCATGATTGGCGCACTTATCGGACACCTGATCGTCGGAATTGATTTCAGCGCAATGTCACTACTCGGAATAGTTGCACTGGCAGGTGTCGTGGTAAATGACAGTATTATTATGGTCGACTATGTTAATCATTCCGTCGAAGAAGGCATATCAACCGTGGAAGCGGCGATTAACGCTGGTACCAGAAGGTTTCGAGCAATAATGCTGACCTCGCTGACTACCTTTTTCGGATTGTTACCGATCTTACTGGAAACAAGTTTCAGCGCTCAGATGCTCATTCCGATGGCAGTTTCTCTGGGATTCGGCATTCTCTTCGCAACCGTTATCACGCTGATACTTATCCCCTGTCTGTATGTCATCCTTAACGATCTGAGTATGTTTCGCTTTAGACTGCAACCCACCTAAGCTAATTTGACAATCATTTTGCCCTGATTGGCACCAGTAAAAAGTCCCATAAAAGCCTGCGGTGCATTTTCAATACCTTCGATCACGGTTTCGTGATACTTCAACTGCCCTGATTTAATCCAATCCGACATATCTTTCTGAAACTCGGGGCGCATTTCCTCAAATGCTGAAACAACGAAACCCTTCAGGGTTAGAAACTTATAAATGGTTTCTGTCAGATTTCGTGGTCCTGGCGTTGGAGTTTTGTCGTCGTTGTAATGAGCGATCATGCCACATATCGGAATGCGCCCATAAGCTCGCATATGGGTTAGCGCCGCCTCCAACTGAGTACCACCCACATTCTCGAAGTAAATATCAATTCCTTCAGGCGCACCCTTTCTCAGTTCCTTGAGCGGATTGGCTGTTTTGTAGTTAAACGCATGATCAAATCCAAATTCACTGGTCAGTTGAGCAACCTTCTCGTCACTACCTGCACTACCGATGGCAATTCCCCCTTTAATTTTAGCAATCTGACCAACAACATTACCCACTGCACCTGAGGCAGCGGACACAAACACCGTTTCGCCATCTTTCATCTCTCCCGTCACCAGAAGTCCACCATAGGCTGTCAAACCGGGCATTCCCATTACGCCAAGGTAGGCACTCAAGGGAACTAGCGACTCATCAACTTTCCTCAGTCCCCTGCCGTTCGCGATGAAATATTCCCGCCAGCCAAAACCATTTTCTACATAATCACCTTCTGAATAATCCGGGTTTCCTGACGCAACGACTCTGCCTATCGCAGCACCCATTAGGACTTCACCGGTCGTAGCAAACCTCATGCGACCCCGCATGTAAGGATCCACTGACATGTACAGGTTCTGAACCAGAACTTCGCCATCACCCGGGTCAGGAATGCTGGTCTCAACAAGTTCAAAGTTATCTGCTACTGGCATTCCGGCTGGTATTGATTTGAGATGAATTTCTTTACTGACAGGCACCTTGTCTCTCCACTAATTCGAAGCAGCAATACTACCACTCCTCGTAAGGCTTGTTTCCACATCCTGCAGAGGGCCAGTATCTACGTCACTGATCATACGGGAAGAAATGATTTTGATGTCCAGACATGCGCAATTTGCAATTGGGTTAGCCACCTGCACCTTACTGCTCCGCGACTCATTCGCAGTAAGAGCTGCACCGGCTTCCGGCTTGAAAATGGCAACAAGATAACCCTGCAGGATGCACCCAATGCAGAGAGTCGCTATATCAAAGAACCGCACAACTATTTCTCCGGGAGTGGTGATCTTGTATCCACTGCGGCAGACTATATCCGTTTCCAGCAGATGATGACTAACAATAGTGAACTCGATGGTGTACGGTTGCTGGGACGCAAAACGGTGGAGCTTAAGTTTAAGAATCACACCGGTGATCTCCCCATCTGGTTGAGAAGGCCCGGTAGTGGATTTGGATTGGGTTATTCAGTTGTTCTGGACAGAGGTGTTGCTTCCACCTCCCAGTCTGCAGGTTCTGTCAGTTGAAAAGGTGCTTTTAGCACCATCTTCTGGATTGATCCTAAAGAAGAACTGATCGGCATACTCATGAGTCAACTTCAACCTTATACACACGCAAATTTTCGTGCTGATTTCATCTCAACGCTGAATCAGGCCGTTATCGACTAGAGCACCCGTTCGACCTGGCCCACCTCGCGCCACGAGAGACAAGAAACGGAGACAAAGATATGATCGAAACAAACACCACCCTGTTTGAAGTTAAAGACAAAGTCGCCTGGATCACGCTGAACAGGCCTGAAGCCATGAACTCCCTCAATCCCGAGCTTCGCTGGCAATTATCTCAGCATATGGATGAAGTTGAGTCCAATGGTGATATTTGGGTTGCGGTAATTACAGGCGCTGGTGAGAAAGCTTTTTCTGCCGGGGCAGATCTGAAACACCGTGCCCGCGAGCGAGAGGCATCCGATGAAGAAAAAGCGAACTGGCAAAGAATGAATGCCGAAAGTAAATCCATAATAGAAAGATGGTATACGCCAAAACCCGTTATCGCGATGGTCAACGGCTACGCTCTGGGGGGCGGTCTTGAGATGGCCATGGCATGCGACATTATTGTCGCTGCAGATCATGCAGAGCTAGGTCTGCCAGAACCGAGACGCGGGCTGATCGCTGGCGCCGCTGGTGTTCACCGACTGCCACGTCAGATCGGTCTGAAACCGGCCATGGGATTTATGCTGACAGGAAGGCACATGTCAGCCCGAAGGGCATACGAGTTAGGGCTGGTCAATGACGTAGTACCCCTCAGTGAGTTGAGATCGACCGTGGAAGGATATGTTGCGGATATTATGCGTTGTGCTCCGCTTGCTGTTCGGGCTACAAAGGAAGCCTCAATGCGCGGTCTTGATCTGCCACTGCCGCAGGCGTTCTACACCTCCTATGAATCCGAGAGAGTTCGGCGTCAAAGCGAGGATGCGCAGGAAGGCCCGAAAGCGTTTTCTGAAAAGCGATTGCCCAATTGGCAGGGTAAATAGAATCCTGACGCCATAGCTGAGCAGATTCCTCCCTCACCAGGGCTTAAGAGTTCCATTCTGATCTAAACGCGGCCCAGGGCTGACTATACAATCTTCGAATCAGTCTTGCCCCAGTAACGATCCTTTAGCAATCTTTTATAGAGCTTGCCTGTTGGCAATCGAGGCAATTTTTCTTCGAAGTCCACACTTCGCGGGCACTTGAAATGTGCAATATGCTCACGGGCATAAGCCATTAATTCTTCCTGCAATGATTCATCAGCATCAGCACCGCCCACAAGCTGTACGACAGCTTTCACTTCTTCACCCATCTCTTCATTTGGTACACCAATCACCGCAACATCAGCAACCTTCGGGTGCATGACAAGCGCGTCTTCGATTTCCTGAGGATAGATATTCACCCCCCCCGAGATAATCATGAATGTCGCCCGATCAGTGAGATACAGGAATCCATCATCATCGACATAGCCTACATCGCCAAGTGCACTCCAGTTGGCATGTTCAGGATGTTGCGCATCCTTTGTTTTTGCACTGTCCTTCAGATATGCAAATGGCATTTCCGGCAATTCAAAATACACAAGCCCCGCCTCACCGTTGGGAAGCTCGATGCCATCTTCATCACAAATATGGATAACACCAAGCAGTGACTGCCCAACCGTGCCGGGTCTCTCAATCCAGGCCTCAGGGGTAACATGGGTAAATCCGTTCAGTTCAGTACCGCCATAGTACTCATAGAGAATGGGCCCCCACCAATCAAACATCTTCTGCTTTACCTGACGAGGGCAAGGTGCCGCAGCATGAATTGCCACTTTGTGGGATGAGAGATCAAATTGGATCCGCTCAGATTCTTCCAATTTCAGCATTCTGGAGAACATGGTTGGAACCCACTGGCTGTGAGTTACCTTATAGTCCTGTATGGCTTTCAATGCTTCAAGCTCACTAAATCGCGGCATCATAATAGCTGTGCCTCCCAAAACCTGAGTCGCAATGCTGAAGCCGAGAGGTGCCGAATGATAAAGTGGGGCCGGTGAGAGATAGACTGTCTTGTCATCAAACTGCCATAACAGGGAATGAAGCCCACCCAGCAGTTCGGATGCTTCGGAGATCAACTTATCCTCCAGAGGTCGTATTATCCCCTTGGGTCTTCCCGTAGTGCCAGAGCTATACAACATAAACGTGCCAGCAGGTTCTTCTGCCAGATTTTCTGCAGGGTAATCCGCAATCGAAGCCTCGTAGCTCTCGTAACCGTCAACGACACCATCGACCATCAGCCAACTTGTTACATTCGGGCACTCACCCGGCAGCGATATTGCCACCTCTGACAAATAGTTCGACGCAACAACCACCTTCGATTCTGAGTTGTCGATGATGTACGCAGCTTCTTCGTCCGTTAGATAACGGTTGACCGTCGTCAGATAGAGCCCGGAACGGAATGCTGCCCAAACTACTTCAAAATAACGAAGGTTGTTCTCCATAAATATTGAGATGTGGTCACCACGTCTCAATCCAAGATCCCACATGAAATGGGCAAACTGATTCGAGCGATCGTCTAATTCCCTGTAGCTAATACTCTCGCCACTACCAGTCTGTATCACCGCAGCTTTGTCAGGACAGATGCCTGACCAATGACCTGGATACATTAATACTTCCTTATTGTGATCGGTGACATTATCCCTGTGTTCCCGACTTGTTCTTATTTTGTGCAGCAACTGTTACGTGAGGGTATAGACTTTTTACAGCATTTCACGGGTCTTGTCATCGCATCCTGACAAAGGGACATGTCTCTGACACTGCATTGCTCATGTCCCCAGAATGTGGTTAATTGATGCACTTCTAGAGAGGCTGTTCAGAATCTGCTCAATCACTGGTTTTGATCCCGCACAGACCCTACAGTGGTATTGTGTAGCACGTATTCAAACACAGATTGCATCCTGGGAATGTGAGGGGAGTTGACTCCCGGTGCCAGTGATTACCTGCAAATAATTTACCATCACCAAACAGGTATCGACCGGACAAAAACCAAAATGCAAATACATCTAATTTTGCTTCTGACTTGCATCTTATTGACCGGATGCAGTCCTGAAGGTAATAACGAGCCCCTGAACGAGAATCCAGCCATGAAATTTACGATCAAAGAACTGCATCAATCCTACCGAGAAAAAACACTCTCGGTATCTGAAGTTACGCAGTATTTTCTTGATCGTATCGAGGCACTGAATCCTGAGCTCAATGCAATCATCTCGATAAATCCAGAAGCCATGAAGGTGGCAGCCGCACAGGATGTGTCACTGGCAAACAACGAAGACCTCGGCTCTCTTTTTGGTGTTCCCATATTGGTCAAAGACAACATTGAGACTCGTGAACTACCAACAACCGTTGGCTCACTGGCACTAAAAAACAATGTTACGCTTCGCGATGCTGACCTTGTCGTTAATCTGCGCTCCGCAGGTGCGATCATTCTTGGTAAAACGAATCTCTCGGAATGGGCTAATTTTCGATCTGAGCGTTCTTCTTCCGGGTGGAGCGCCATTGGCGGTCAGACCAGAAATCCATATGACACAACCCGGTCTCCCTGCGGTTCAAGCTCCGGTTCGGCTGTTGCCATCGCCGCAAGACTTTCAATCTTAGCCATCGGCACTGAAACGGATGGCTCAGTGATCTGTCCATCATCATTTAGCGGTATCGTAGGCATGAAACCTAGTATTGATCTTGTCAGCCAATCCGGCATCGTACCTCTCGCTCACACGCAGGACACCGCGGGGCCAATGACACGGAACGTTGAAGACGCTGCAATTCTGTTGAATATCATGGCAGCGAATAAACATATGGCCCTGGCTGTCAATCTGAGCAAAGACGAGTTACGAAACAAACGCGTCGGTATACTTCGCGATTCATCAAAGTCCCATGAGGGTGTGGATGCCCTGTTTGAAAGAGCGATAAATACCATCCGTGAATCAGGTGCAGTCATTGTGGATGACCTTCGACTTGACAAGCCACGCAAGTTCGGTCGAGACAGTTATGACGTTCTGCTTTATGAATTCAAGCACAATATCAATCAATATCTGGCAAGTTCACCAGACGGCGTGTCTGTAGCGTCGCTACAGGATCTTATCGAGTTCAATCTCACCCATGAAGCCGATGAAATGCCTTACTTCAAACAGGAAATCTTTTTAAAGTCCCAGAAGAAAGGACCTCTAACTGACCAGGTCTACATAGATGCCCTCGCCCGAAACCGCCGGGTAACCCGCGAAGATGGGCTCGACAAACTTCTCGAAACCCACCATTTGGATGTCATGATTGCACCGAGTGGTGGTCCCGCGTTTACCATTGATCTTTTGAATGGTGATCACGGTGTTGGCAGCGGGATCACCTCCTATCCTGCTATTTCCGGCTACCCACATGTTACTTTGCCCATGGGCAAGCTACACGGTTTACCAGTAGGACTTTCTTTTGTCGCAGGCGCAAACTCGGATGCGGCGTTGTTGAGCATGGCCTATGCTTTCGAAAAAAATCATACAGACCAGAAGAATGAAATCTAGTTACTCGATGATCCTTGCGATACACCGTGATGAAAGTTTTCCCGGCCGCAGGTTCATCAAGAGGAGGTTCAAGTGGATTCTGTCGTTCCGCACGATTGAGGTAATATGTCTCTGACGCCAAGAGAGTTCTAAATGAAACTTATCCAGATTCTTGTCCGCGTATTCGGGGGATTTCTTCTTCTTATCGTCTTTGGCTGCGCGTCCAACTTTGCTACCAGTCCAGCAAGTCAGACTCATATATCAGCGATAATAGAACCACTGCCTTCAGCCAATGGGATATCACTTAGCTATCAATTCGATCAGCCGGTGGATAACTTTTCTTTCCAGCATAAAGCTCGGGGAATTCGCAAAATCGCCTGGACCGTTCAGACACCGAACGTAGAACTGATTGATGATGCCGTTCGAAGTCTGAGCGGCCCTCTGAATCAGATAGCATTTAGTATTCGACCAGAAAACCAGTGGTTTGATGGTGATCCGGGATTGGTTGTTCTGGGTAATGGCGTGGTTTTCGACATGGACTATATTCTCGTTGACGAGAATTCTTTTTCAACGAGCATCTTTGTCAACGCGCCAGAAGCTACCTTAATCTCAAATTCACTTGACGTGGCATTATCTTCAGAACCCCATGAGATTGTGAATCCGAAAGGGTTTGCCTATCTGGGTGATTCGAATCTAGTGGAAAGAAACCTCTCAACTATTGTCGCTGCCAGGGAGTTCGAGGCGCCCCTGGTCAGTCTCTTGGATAGTTTACTTGTAGACATCACTAACTACTACGCCAACTTGCTGAGCAGAGAAATCACTCACCAACCCAAGATATTTCTGTTTATCGAAGAAGATCAACCACTTGGTTTCAAAGGATTCGTGAACGGCAATATCGCTGCGATCCACCTCCAGGGCAAGCCCTGGCTTGAGTACAACGACCGTGCACTGAACCAGTTAGCAAATTATATTCAGCATGAAGCTTTTCATATGGTTGGTGGACGTCTGGAGAACGATGTTGACACTCGACAACGCTCGGTCTGGCTGACGGAAGGTGCGGCTGAATATTTTTCACGCAAACTGAACAGTGAAGGCAGCATAGACTATTCAGTATCAATACAAACACTGTTCGATCGTTGTCTGGCATTAATCGCATCACAGCCACTCACAAAAATGGAACTACCCACCGAGGCTCGCATCCCCCCTATCTGTGGAGAATTTCTGGTTAGTATCGTTCCTCTTTTGCTGGATGATCCGGAATCTCTAACGTCCATCTGGAGTGAAATGCTAAAACCAGGCAGTCGCCATGGAACCAAACTTTCGGTATCGGAGTTCTATGAGGTAGTGGAAAGACGAGGCGACAAACGATACGAGGGTATTGCGGCCCTGCTTCTCAATACACCTGGCCTGGCTCGCTGGCAGAAGATCGCAGAAGCATTAAATGACGTCGGTGTTGAGATCAGTGTCACTCGCGAGCAATTAACAACCGCCGAAGGAACGCGGCTCATACACAAGTTGTTGGCACAGCATTGCCGCGGACCGAGAGCTTTCAGAACTGAAGGTTCTGTTCTGATTATGATCACTCCTGATTGCAGCGGTGGGTTTCACGACGAGGCACGGGTGATAGAAATCGAATCGCATCCGCTGGCCAATGTCGCAGCCTGGGTGGAGCAATTCACTCTACGCTGTTCAAGAAACGAATCTGTCAGATTTCTGCTCCAAGATGGCAGTGAGATATCCCCTCAATGTTCGTATTAAACTCTCCCTTGTCGATAATTTCGTTACTCACCGTAGTATGGTCAGGATATCTGAATCGACAATATCTGACTCGATAAGGGAGTGAGACTTGACCACCCCGCGGTCAGTTCCCAATAACCGACAGATCTAATCTATATCGGTTTCAAAGTGCTGATTGAGGTCTGTAATCACTCATCAGAACGTTATGAGGCCATACACGCTCTCGAAAATGCAGGGATCGTGTTCATTGATGACGTGCACCCGCAGGGAGACCCTGAACAGATTAAGATTGTTCTGCATTTACTGGAACGACGCTATGAATTGGGCCGACCCGGACCTTTCCTGATCACAAATCTCAACACCGAGGAACCTGGCGGCGGGGATGAAATGTTAGGCAACAGGTTGCTGAGCCGATGTGCGGAAACTCTGGTTACTATCGATTTCTCTGACTACGATGACTGGCGACAGTAAGCAAAATCAAAACGACTCAACATCGTTGAAGATGAACTCGACAGGCGCACTCGGAACCTTCACCATCTGGATATTGGTCCAGAATCTGAGTTACTGGACGATCAATAAGCAGATTACCGCCAGAATCTGATCACCATGGCATATCAAATCAACTGAGAAAGCTGGAACGAAACTGGATTCCCCAGTGATCGTCCTGCCTGGTCGCAACCCAGAAGGTATCAAATCTGTTATAGACAGTACCCTCGGCATTGATTCTATCCATGGTCAAGGCTATATGCTCCTTGTCATCCCCTGAATGAATAACTTTGATGGAATTAATCTCAGTATGATGCCAGCCTTCCGCGAGTAAGCGAGGGTTGTTTTTTTCACTCATCCGTGCAAACTGCTCAGCTGACTCAACGGTCATGTATTTTCCGTTGGCCAGTCGAACATGTGGATAGTTCAAAGAATTGGCGTGAGCCTCGTGGTCTTGCTTGTTAAACGAATCGATGAACGTACGAACCGCTTTTGTACCTTCACTTTCCATCTGTTTTCCTCATATCTATTACTCAACCTGCCGTCTGCTTCCTCGCCAGCATTTTCCTTTCTGACGTCAGCTACTACCTTAGGACGTGGTTTAAGCATGGTAGATGCTGGGCCTGTCCGGTTAAGTGAAAAATCTTTAGTGGATTATTGAACCAGTCATACGGCGTGCAAAAACCCCTCCATTCCTGCTACCGAAGAGGGTCGATTCAGGAATCGAAGTTCATCACACCCGTCTGTCCTACCTTTCGATCCTGAGGATCAATCAGGACGCCTGGGTTCATCACCCCCGAAGGATCGAACTGATTCTTCGCTGCCTGTAGTGCTGATCGAAACAACGGTTCAGTCTGCTGCTCATAACCTGGCCTGTGATCTCTGCCAACAGCATGATGGTGCGTTACAGTGCCACCCAGCTTCGCGACAATTGACATGGATTCCGCCTTAATGACTCTCCACTGATCAATCATCTTGTTAACATCTCCAAGTGTTGACCAGGTGAAATATGGCGCGACACCATCGGGATACGCATGAGTGAAACGGCAAGTGATTTGACCCTCATGACCTGTCACTTCCCGAAACACATTCTTCATGTGAGCCGTAATCTCAGCATGAAAGTCTGCAAACCTGTCCCAGGTAATAGAAGTCTCAAACGTATCTGCTACCAGCCCGCAGGCGATTGCTTGTGCCCTGTTATAAGGCGCTTGCATGAAGGCATTCCGCCATTGTCCGGCAGCACCTTCCTTGTTACTTGCCTTCTTCTGCAACACAGTCCGATCAAACTCGCCGCCTAGGTCAGCCACCAGTTCCAGAGCTCGATCTATCCACGCATCGACCGGATGATCGGCTGATTCAAAACCAACAATCAACATTGCTTTCTTTCCACCACCCGTCGCTCCTGCTGCTTCCTGGGCATCAATCAGGCGACAGTTGGCAGGAAACAACCAAGACTGCGTCAGGGCCCTGACTGCATCAGCTGCTCGATAGTAATCATCAAAAAACACCGGCACCGACGCACGGAATTTCGGACGATCCTGCACGCGCATCCAGGCTTCAGTGATGATTCCCAGTATTCCCTCAGAACCAATCATCATCCGATCTGGACTTGGACCCGCACCGGAGCCAGGCAGCCTTCTCGATTCAGTAATACCAGCTGGAGAGACGACTCTCATGCTCTCTACCATATCGTCGATGTGGGTGTACAGAGTTGCATAATGGCCGCCCGACCTTGTGGCTATCCAGCCCCCCAGAGTTGAAAACTCGAATGATTGGGGAAAGTGACGCAAAGTGTAATCACTCGCCTTCAGCTGTGATTCCAGATCCGGTCCCAGAATCCCGCCTTGAATCCGGGCTGCACGACTGGTTTTGTCAACTTCCAGTACTTTGTTCAGATGACGAAGATCTATCGTCAGGACAGCCTCGTAGCCCCCCCCCACATCCGGATCAACACCGCCACAGACACTTGAACCGCCACCAAAAGGAATAACTGCCGCATTCTGATGACCCGCCCAATCAATCAGATCTTTAACATCTTCTTCAGTTTCAGGATACGCCACCATGTCAGTAAAGCGAGGCACGTCCCTTAATGCCGCTCGAGCTAAATCAGCGAACGACTTTCCAAGTGAATGAATAAGTCTTTCGTCAGGATCGCGGCTGCACAAATGCGCCAGACCAGGCGGTGCCGACAACAAGGAACCAGGTATCTCGAAATCATCGAGTTTGGGTCGGGTAAGTGGTTTGATTTGCTGTACACCAAATCTACCGGCAAGATTTCCAGCAAATTCTTCGGTTGCTGCTCTGTCTTCCGGCCCAGCCTCATCAGCCCAACCCCAGTTCCAGAAATTCATTTGACGTACAGGCATCGTACCCTTCTTAACTCTCTCTGCTTTCCATTTGCTGATGCCATGCACTGTTAAATACACCATAAGCACCACAGCGTGAACAATCGACATTATTGCCATAACAACAGAATGTTCGCTCAAACTGCCCACCTTCACCTATGTAGAGTGGAAGCGTTTTCTTTATCCTGCAGTTCTCACCTTCTTGTCCTGTAGCCTCAAGACATCTGTCAGAAAGAAGTAACTTGAGCGCACCAACATTTGCCTTTATCTGCGGATGTTTTCCTTTTAGGGCAATAAGACGATGCACAACTTCATCCCGTTCCTTCAGGTCATGCCAACTGAGCTCACTCTCTTCCTCTCTGGATGGCACATAGAAAGTAAAAGCAATGCCATCAACGGGCCAGTCTTCTACGACCTCAACGAATTCCTCCAGATGAGGTGCGTTCTGCCGTGTAATCGCCATCTGTAATATCACCAGTGTGCCGTCGTCAGGATCTCGGTCAAATATCGCAGCCTTGACTCGATCAAAAACGCCAATTCCCCGAATCGCATCGTTAGCTTCACGTGGACCGTCAAGCGAAACGGTTACAAGGTGCCCTGGTACTGAGGGTATGCCGTAGGTTCCGTTAGTGACAATTGAACTTGATTCAAACAGAGACATCCCACGGAGCACTAGATCTGACTTAATCATCGGTTCACCACCCATAAACAGCATGGACTTAATCTCATGTTTATCTCGCAATACTTCCAGTTGCGCCAACATACAATCATCAGTCATTTTGTCCCTGGGTTGATTCGGTGTGTCTTTTCGAAAAACAAAACAGTGCTTACATTCAAGATTACAGGCGTTGGTTATTACAACCAGAGCACTCCGAAAAGTCTGATCACCAAAATCAGTAGGTGCCGGGTATATGGGAATATGGTTCGCGTTTTCTGATGCCATGGGATCATCCCTTCATACTGTATTTCACACGGTCATGGTAGTCGATCATACTACCAGGGATCAAGAAACGAGTGTCGGCCCCGGCGAAGTGGTTCAGATTGTGGCACCGATTTCAATCCATCGACGATCCACTTTCGAGTCTCAGCAGGATCAATCACATCATCTACACCAAAGACACTGGCTGAATGCAGAGCACCACTTCGTTCGTACGCAGCATCCACCATTTTTTTGTAAGCAGCCGCTCGCTCATCCACGTCTTCGATCTTCTCCAGAATTTCGCGGCTACCGAGTAATACGCCGGACTCAATATTCATCCCGCCAAATTCGCCATCCGGCCAGGTGACAGTGAACACCGACGCTCTTGAACTACCTGTCATCACAGCCAGAGATCCCAAGGCATATCCCTTGCGGAGAATGATGCTGAATCTTGGTGTTTCAAGGTTGGCACCTGTGACGAATAACCGACTGCAGTGTCTGACCAGTCCGCTTTTCTCTACTTCTGGTCCCACCATCATTCCAGGTGTGTCAATCAGACTGACGATCGGGATGTTAAATGCATCGCAGATCTGCCAGAACCGGGCAACCTTGTCTGACCCAGGGCTGTCAATTGCGCCACCGATAAAAGCATTGTTATTGGCAGTCAAACCAAATGGATGACCTTCGATTCGAATAAATGCGGTAATCATCCCTACACCGAAATCAGGCCGAAGTTCCAGGACCGAATCCCGATCAGCAAGCTTCGAAATTAACTCACGAATGTCAAAACTCCGGTAACGATTCTCCGGTATCACATGGCGCAGTTCACGCTGATCCACGCATTCCCAGGGATCAATAGAACCTTGAAAGTAGGACAGGCACTTTTTGGAAGCTGCTATGGCTTCATCATGATCTTTTACAACAATATCAACTGTTCCTGCCGAAACTGTATCTGATATCGCACCCACCTCCTCCGGCAGGAATACACCCATCCCACTACCTTCGATAACCGAAGGTCCACCCATGGCAATCAGCGAATCTTCCGTTGCAATAATAATGTCGGTGACACCCAATATCGCCGCATTACCGGCATAACACCAGCCGGCGGTGACCCCAATCATCGGTATCTTGCCACTGAGCTGTGCCATCTTCTCCCAGGTCCGAATTGACGGATGTACGCTTGGTGAGATCTCTGTGTCTCCGGAACGACCACCGGCTCCTTCAGCATGGAATATCAACGGCAGCGATAATTCGTTAGCCAGTTCCATCATCCGGTCAGTCTTGTCGTGACCCCTTGCGCCCTGCGTGCCAGCAAAAACCGTGTCATCGTATGATACAAACATAGCACGTGCGCGTTTCTCATCGAACAGATCCCCATTGACCGAGCCAATCCCGGCAACCAGACCATCAGCAGGTGTTTTACGAATCAGTTCTTCGAGTGGTCTCCTGCCTCGCTGACCGGCAATAGTCAGCGCCCCGTATTCAACCCAGGTTCCAGGATCGACAAGTATTTCGATATTTTCCTGAACTGTCCGGCGACCCCTGCTATGACGCCGCTCTATTCCCGCTGGACGATTTTTATCGAGACCAAACTCTCTTCTGTCAAACAAGGCCTGCAGGCTCGGGCGCACATAGTCAAGGTCAACCTCCCGGCTCTCCTTTTCGAAAACGCCACCAACATCCTGAACCTCAATAAAGGCAAGAGGATGATCTTCAAATACGGTTTCATCAAGGGCGACGGTCACCTGCCGAACGATGCCACCCGATTTTGCTTCTACAACATGTTCCATTTTGAGCGCACTCATGACGAACATCGTCTGACCCTCACGAACCAGGTCCCCTTCGTTGACATGGATCTCGGTCACAGTTGCCAGCAGTGGTGATGGCACAGCTTCAGTATTGGGTGGCCCGATAAGAGGCGCGTTAGCAGGCCTTTCATTGCGCGCCCCATCGCGGAAGTAATCCAGCGAAGCGAGTGGATCAATCTTGTCGATCGCAGCACCCGCCTGACTGCCAGCCACCGAAACAGAAGGATCAGTTTCATCATCGGTCAAAAGCAGCTCAATATTGCGATCCAGCCAATCGGTAGAAATGTTCTGACTCGTAAAATCCTCGTGACGCAACAGCTTCATCAACAAAGAAAGGTTGGTATCCAGGCCCACGATCTCAACTTCATCGAGAGCCTGAAGAAGCCGACTGACGACCATCGCAAAATCTTCCGAAGTGGAATGGGCAATGACTTTCGCAAGCAATGAGTCGAATGCTGGATTAGTTACATAACCGTTCTGACCATAGGTATCAACGCGAATGCCGGGGCCTGATGGCAGATCAAAAACTGCCAGTTGCCCCGCTGTCGGATGCACCTTGCCATCAGGTGCCATTTTTTCTGTATTAACTCGCGCCTGTATTGCATAACCGGATGGTTGCGGATTGTCAGGGAAATTCAGATCTGTGAGTTTCTCGCCACCAGCGAGTCTTAATTGAGCCTGGACCAGGTCCAGACCCATAACCTGTTCAGTAACGGTATGCTCAACCTGCAATCGCGGATTCGCCTCAATGAAAACGAATCGATCTTCACTTCCAACCGCGCCAACCAGAAACTCGAAAGTCCCAAGACTCCGATAGGCCAGTGATCGGGCCATCGAAACTGCAGCCTCACAGAGGTTTCCTCTTAGTATTGCACTTATATTCGGACTCGGAGCAATCTCAAGCAGTTTCTGATGACTGCGTTGAACCGTACACTCTCGCTCACCCATGTGAACAACAGAACCTTCACCGTCACCAAACACCTGGACCTCAATATGTCGCGCATTACTGAACAACTGTTCAACGTACACTGCATCATCGCCGAACGCTGCGCTTGCTTCCGACTGGCAACGTGCGTACGCCTTAGCAACATCATCAAGCCGTGACACGACTCGCATTCCACGTCCACCACCGCCAGCCACCGCTTTGATAACCATGCTGCCATCTTCACCAAGACCATGCAGGAACTGCTCAGCCTCATCTAGTGAAACTGATGCCACACTACCGGGCAGAACCGACACACCGTGTTCCTCCGCCAGCTTTCTGGCCCTGGTTTTATCTCCCAGCAATTCCAGTGTTTCGACAGACGGGCCAACAAATGTGATGTCTGCCTCAAAACAGCGTCTCGCCAGATCTGCACTTTCCGCAAGAAATCCGTATCCCGGATGTATCGCCACACTTGCGGTCGCGCCTGCTATCTCAATCAGTTGATCAATATTAAGGTATGCATTGGCACCTCTCCCTTGGAGTGAGCAGCTTTCATCTGCGAGCCGCAGATGTGGCGACCGGGCATCATCGTCGGAAAACACAGCTACTGTCGCAATTCCCAATTCTCGAGCTGCCCGAATGATGCGAACAGCAATTTCACCCCGGTTTGCTACAAGAAGCTTCTTGACACCCATTCTCAATTTTCCTGCTCAATACCCTCTGAAATTTGGATCGCGTTTCTCTCTAAATGAGAGAAACCCTTCTTTGTTGTCGTCAGACAAACTCACCAGAGGAATAGCGGTTTCGGACCACAACATGGCATTTTCGAAATCAAGTGTCGATGTTTTGTAGGCGAGCAACTTTCCGATTTTCTGTGCGATGGGCGGACCGTTCTCTATTTCCGTGGCAAGATCCATGGTCTTGTTCTCTAACTCTTCCGGTTCCACCAGGTAATTGGTCAGCCCCGATTCATGAGCCTCTTCGGCACTCATAAATCGGCCCGTCATCATCAGCTCCATTGCTTTACGCCAACCCAGTATCTTCGGCAGAGACCAGAATCCACCCAGGTCTGCATACAAGCCCCGTTTGACGTAGGCAACCTGATAGCGAGCAGCCGTTGATCCTACGGCCAGGTCACAATGACTTGCCAGATCGAAACCAGCACCAACACAGGGACCATTGATCGAGGCGATCACCGGCACTTCCAAACGACGCAGTGCTATATAGGTCTCAACCTCGTAGCGGAAGTTCAATCTTGTCCCTTCCACATCGATCGAGATATCTTCGGGCGGTTTCTCCCGGTTCGGATTAGCCGTCCCGCTGATGTCCATACCAGCACAAAACCCACGGCCAGCACCGGTAATCACCACGCAGCGAATTGAACGATCGGCACGGGTATCGGTCAGAATTTCTCTAAATTCACCAAGCAGTGGAAATGTCAGTGCATTGAGTCTTTCCGGGCGGTTGAGTGTTATCCATAAGATTCCGTCGTGATCTCCACGACGTTCGGTCAAGATCGGGTTTTCATCAGCCATGATATAACTCCTTTTTTGGAATGGATTTCTCGCGTTTTCACGGATCAATTTTTCCTGCCAAATTTCAGATTACAAGGTATTATTGCTTCAAAAACTGTGAACAAATCTACCCATCGGCAATTTTCGCCTGAACTTCACGTAGCTTCGCTTCAGTCAGAGGGTAAGACCATAAAAGCGGTACACCGACAAACTTGAAGAGTGCCGGAAAAACAGAATAAACACAGGCAAGCATTAACAGGGAAAACTCTGAGTTGGTTGTGTTACGCGGGTCGGCTTGTGCGTCAAAACCGAACCAAACGACGAGAGAAAGGCCGATTGTGACTCCCAGGGCATAGGCTCCCTTGCGAACCATAGACCAGATGGAGAAGTACGCGCCAGCCCTTCGTTGACCCGTCTCCGCCGTATCAACATCAATGACATCTGCACACATAGCCGAAGGCAGGGCAGACAGAGCACCAATCGCCGATCCCTTGAGACACATGACGATAAGGAAGAATAAGAACTTGCCAGTATCGATTCCTTCAAAATACTCAACCATTGACTGGTAAGTGTCCGCAGGCAGGAATGACAGAAGTCGAGGAATCTCAAAAGCGGTAAACCAACTACTTGGGGCAATGGCGATAAGCGGCAGCCATGAGGCCCAAAATGCATACCAGCCAATCGCAATCATCGTCGCGCGATGTTTGCCAATCTTTCGGGACAGTTTGAACCACAGAGGAATGGCCACTATCTGACATAGGAAATAGGGCGCAAGATAAAGTCCATACAATTCACCCGCAACCAGTACATGCTTAACAAAAAAGAAAGAAAGACTGTTGGTCATCGCAGCGCCCATACTCGAGAAGGCAAATATGACGACAAGCAGCACGTAGGGTCGATTCTTTATCACGACCTTGAGACCTTCGATCAATGGCACACGTTTATTCTGTGATTCAACAACAGGCCACTCGGGTACCGAAATTAGCGCATTAGCCACCACGATCGGCATGACGACACACATAAAACCCACCAGGAAGAACACAACGTCCACGGGTTTCGAAATACCCCAAAAAAGCAATATGGCGGGGATAAATGCAGATAACAGCGCACCAGAGACGCTGAATCCTTCTCGCCAGCTCATCACCAATGTGCGGTCATTGTAGTTATCGGCCAGTTCGGCTCCCCAGGCAGAATAGGGCAGATCTTTGATTGTCGATCCCAGATAGAGCAGTACCATCATGCAGAACATCCACGGATAACCTGACGAAAATGTCGATCCAAAAACAGTTACATCACTAAATCCACCGGGTGCAATAAACAGCAGATACATGCCAGCCGCATAGATCGGTGTGCCTAACAATACAAAGGGTTTACGACGCCCCCAGCGAGTTCGTAACTTATCTGAAAGAAATCCAATGATCGGATCAGTGACCACATCAGTGATCCGTGAGAGCGTGATCAGCAGGCCAACCCAGAATAACGAAAGACCAAAACCATCTGCGTAAACTGCCGGTAAGTACACAGCAATCGGCAGTCCTGCCAATGCAAGTGGTGTTGCTGGCGCAGCATATGAGATCAGAATCCACTTGGTCAGTGGTTTACGTCCTGTCTCTCCGGTCATGCTCGCCACTGCAATATCGACCATTTAACTCACCCTGCAATCACACCATGTTAAGAAACTATCACAAATCTATACACAGTGCTTTATCCTATTTCCGGTCAGTACTGAGCCCTACGAATAAGTTTCACAGCTGGTGGTACCCTCTGCCTTTATAGTCAAATTCCCACAACTCACGATTCTTAACATCCTGTAAATAGAAGTTATTGTGGTATGAACGTATTTCCGCGATTCTGCCATCAACAAAGTAGTACCATTCACTCCCCCTGAGCAGTTCAGGCCTCCCGGTAGCAGAAGGAGTCCAGCGCATGCTCCACTCGATTACTGCTTCAGGCTCCTGAATGATAACGTGATCCAGCCGCCACTCGGCCTGGGTCCTGGGTCCGACTTTGGCCCAGTAATTCGCCAATGCCCGAGCACCCTTGACGGCACTATGGTCTACAAAATAGTGAACGACATCATCTGTAAATGTAGACATCATTAATTCACTATCTGCCGCACTGCATCCCCGATAGTAGTTCTTGATTGTCTCAACATACTCATGGCCTGACTGGCGTAACCTCACCATGCCCCACTCTCCGCTAATTCCCTGATGCGTTATGATAACCCCATGGGCGATGAACTCTCACCAGCACAATTAACTGAACTTGAGTCAGATCTGCACGATCTGAAAACGAGCCTGGAGGACCTGTTGATAGCGACCGAAACCGGTGCAAAACCTGTTTCATTAAGGGAGAACACCGGTCGCTTAAGTCGAATGGATGAAATGCACAATCAGAGTATTCTGCTTGCTAACAGGAATGTGACCAGAAATCGACTAAAGCAGGTGATTGCAGCCATTGAGCGAATAAAACAGGACGACTTCGGTTTCTGTACTAATTGTGATGGAGTCATCTGTTTGAATCGCCTGAAGGCCTACCCGGAAGCTAACCTTTGCCTAGACTGTCAGAGCGAACACGAAAAGACAGATGATACTTAGTGCCAACGGTTGCTGTTCACTGTCTGAATACATAAAGTAGAAGCACTACATTGAAGCGAGGGGATGTGAGATGGCAGATTTTCGAGCTGAAGTAAGAAGTTGGCTTGCTGAAAACTGTCCGGAGGGTGCCAGGGGTCCTGGACAGATACTCACGGGCAGCACCAAGATCAAGATTGAAAATCCGGACGCCAAACTTTGGCTTGATCGCATGGCAGAACGTGGCTGGACGACACCCATGTGGCCCAAAGAATACGGTGGTGGCGGACTCAGCAAGGATCAGTTTCTTGTATTGCTTGATGAGATGCGACGCATCAAGGCAAGATCACCTCTGGTCGGGATGGGAACAAGTCTAATCGGGCCAACGCTTCTTGACTTTGGAACAGAGGATCAGAAACAACGCCATCTCCCAAGGATTATTCGAGGTGAAGTTGCCTGGTGCCAGGGTTACAGTGAACCGGGCGCAGGATCTGACCTGGCTAGCCTGCAGACCAGAGCGGTACTTGAAGGAGATCACTTCACCATCAACGGTCAAAAGATCTGGACTTCTGGTGCCCAGTGGGCCGACTGGATGTTCATTCTTGTCCGAACTGATCCTGACGTACCTAAACACGATGGGATCAGCTTCATGCTACTGGATATGGACCAGCCTGGTGTCACCGTAAAACCCATTCAGTTGATAAGCGGCAACTCTCCATTCTGTGAATCTTTTTTTGACAATGCAAAGGCAGAAAGGCGCGACCTTATAGGCGAACTCAACAGAGGCTGGACAGTGGGAAAACGTTTGCTGCAGCACGAACGGTCAGGAATCACTACTTTGGCGGGTGGTGCACAGCGACCCACCGGCCCGAAACTCTCGGATCTCGCAAAGAAATACCTTGGCGAGGATGACGGTCGAATTCAAGATCGCGACTTTCGCGAGCGGATTCTCCGTCATGAAATGAATGCCCGATCATACTCAATTACACAGCGAAAGGCCGTTGAAGAAACTTCAGAAGCCAAGACACCAGGACCCGCAACCTCGATGTTCAAATACTACGGTTCGAGAAGCATGCAAAATGCGGCTGATCTTTCGAGAGATATTCGAGGCAGTCAGGGTCTGGGCTGGGAGGGCGATGGTTTTTCAACGGCGGATCAGGAATCGCTGCGCATGTTTCTCTCAAGCAGAGCCGCTTCAATCTACTCAGGCTCAAACGAGATTCAACTTAATATCATTGCAAAACGAGTGCTTGGATTACCGGATTAGACCAGTCGATCGAGTAGGAGTCGGGTGATTGAAAATTTTGCTGGTGGATGTATGCCACACACTATACAAGTCCAATATCACTATTTGCAACGAACCTTTTTACAGTTCAACCAGTATTTTCATTATTGACAGTGAAAATCCGCTGATCGACAGTGAGTGGCTGGACCAACCGGTGGACAAAATCGGCATTAAGCAACTCAGGGTGGATAACAGGCTATCGAATATTCCAGGTAACGCGCACACGGCAATGGCTAACAGTGCATGAGTTGCTCTCAACATGAAACTCGCAAAAACTGAATCCTCTATCAAGATCTATCTTTTTTCTACTGATCAACCGGGTATTGAACGGCTACTTGATCAGGGAAAACATCTACTCACCACTGAAGAGCGACTACGGGCTGCTCGTACGTCGCA
>PBRC01000074.1 GCA_002725285.1 Gammaproteobacteria bacterium
ATAAAATTTCAAAATAGTTTTGACTTAGATCTTTCTGATTTTTTTCACGGAGCTGCTGAAACCACTGGACATTGTCATTCATCTTTGCGCGATCAGTGGCCGTCAGCATGCTCATCAGGTTCACGAGATCTCTCTTCTGAAGGGAGGCAGTGCATTTAACAGAAGATTGCCATATCGCTGAGTGACCAGCCTTCGATCAAAGATGGTAACAACGCCGGTATCCGTCTCCGTACGAAGCAGACGACCGCAGGCCTGCACCATCCGCAATGCCGCATCAGGGATCATGACCTCTTGAAACGAATTTCCACCGTTATCCTCGATCCACTCACTCAACGTTGCACCAACCGGATCATCAGGTACCGCGAATGGGATCTTAACCACGACCACGTGCTGACAGTATTCGCCTGGCAAATCGATCCCTTCTGCAAAACTCGCGAGCCCAAATATCACACTGGAATCTCCAGCATCAACCAGAGCCTTGTGCCTTGAGACGATTTCTGCCTTCGAGAAGGTACCCTGGCTTAGTACTTTATCCATGAATTCACCCGGAAGCGCATCACTGACTCGATACATCTGCCGCCAGGAAGAAAACAGGACCAGGGCACCTTTTACATCCGAAAGTTGGTCAGGCAGCAGATCGGCTACTGCATCGCTATGATCATCCGCGTCTCTGGGGTCAACCTGCATCTTTGGAATTCTTAACGTCGCCTGTTCGGAAAATCTGAATGGACTCTGCAGTGCACGAAAACAATTATCTGCGGTGATACCCGTTCGTTTTTGAAGACGACTGAAATCATTACCCACTGCCAGGGTGGCTGAGGTAACCACCGCGCCAAAACACCGGGACCACAAAATATCGTGAAGCTTCTCTGAGACGGCAATTGGACTCGACTGCAAAACCACTTCATCACCTTCACGAAAATTAATCCATCTCGCACTGGGTGGTTTAGACTTCACATCCTGCAGCATATAGTTATGCCAAAGGTTGGCAGCACTCTCAACTCTTGCGGTCATGCCTGCAACAACGGGAACCCAGACCTCCACACCATCCTTGTCCCTGACAGACGCATCCCCGTCACTCAGTTCTGATTCAACACCACTCTGAAGCAGGCTCAGGTGATGCAGCAGCCTCCCGGTAGCATCATACAATGACTCGCTCATTTCCCGGTACTGGGGACCAACTTCACCCCCTGCGAATCGATACCTCAAATCATTCTCCGCGCCATTCGCCTGCTCACGCAGGGGATCGAGCAGGTGCTTTGCCTGCTCCAGCAACTCAATCAGGTCCTCGGAAGCATTTTCAAACTGGATCAGACTCGCCGGGAGTCCACCAATTTCACCCAGTTCGTCAGTTAGTTGTTGTAACGCACCCGGCAACTGTTCGAGCCAGCCCTGTGTGCTCCTCACCTGAATGAAAAAGGAGAAGTGATTTATCGCCTTGTCCGGAAGATGATGTCCCTCATCAAAAATGTAGACGGTATCTTCAGGTGCTGGCAAGACAGCACCGCCACCCAGCATCATGTCGGACATGACCAGATCATGATTCGTTACAATGCAATCTACCCTGTGTATTTTCTCTCTTGCACGATAGAAATAGCAGTTTTCGTAATGCGCGCACTGCCTGCCAGTACACTGCACATGATCAGTACTGACTGGAAACCAGGCACTGTTTTTTATTTCTTCAGGCCAATTGTCCCTGTCCCCATCCCACTCATTACGACCGAGTTTCACCAGCATCAGTTCATAAAGCAGCTGATGAGATTCCTCCGACTGAAACATCTCATCCTCATAGAAAGCCAGAGTTTGATTGCCTGATTGGTTTTCCTGAAAGGTACGGTCAAGACGGGAAAGACAAAGGTAACGCCGTCGACCTTTCGCTAATGTAAATGAAAAATCCAGCCCGGAATATCGCATGATGTCTGGTAAATCGATATGTACAATCTGTTCCTGCAGGGCGACTGTCGCTGTTGATATGACCAGTGTCTTACCAAGAGCTTTGGCTATAGGTAAAACCGCGATCGCGTAGGCTATAGTTTTCCCCGTGCCCGCACCTGCTTCGACCACGCAGATATTGGTTTCGGTCAGCCGTTGGCCTTCTGAATCTACTTCAATACTGCCTAAGGTATTGGCAATATCTGCAATCATCTGTTTCTGGCAGTAACGCGCCTGATAGTTCTTTGCATCGAGCAGTTGAGTGTAAGCTGTCCGAATTTCAGTTTTGAGTTCATCACTCAACATCGTTATGCTCTTGATATGGTCACGCAAAAAATCATCTTACCACTCATTCTAGCCCTGACCCCAATATGGGCTACTGGAAAGTCCCCACCGGTAGAAAAGCTCAATCTACCTGATGGTTTTGCGATAGAAACCTACGCTGAAGTCTCCAATCCAAGGCAGATGACTCAAGGTGGTAACGGGATAATCTACGTTGGCAGCAGACGATTGGGTAAAGTGCACGCTGTCATTGACCGTGATGGGGACTTCAAAGCTGAAGAAGTCACGGTCATTGCATCAGGGTTGAAAATGCCTTCCGGTGTTGCCTACAAAGACGGTGATCTGTTTGTTGGTGCCGTTAACAGAATCCTGCGTTATCCAGCGATAGATAATCAGTTGGCAGATCCACCACGACCGGATGTGATCACCGATTCACTGCCAGACAAGACTCACCACGGTTGGAAGTTTATCAACTTTGGGCCAGACGACCTGCTCTACATACCCGTTGGTGCCCCCTGTAATATCTGCCTGTCTGAAAATCCTCAGTTTGCATCGATAATGCGACTCGATGTCACAAACCCAACGCTGGAAATCATCGCTCACGGCATTCGCAATACGGTTGGATTTGACTGGCATCCGATCTCAAAACAACTCTGGTTTACAGACAATGGTCGGGACATGTTGGGAGATCAGGTGCCACCCGGTGAACTTAACAGCCTAAAAAAAATTGGCGATCATTTCGGCTATCCTTTCTTTCATGCTGATGGACTGCCTGACCCGAAGTTTGGCGGTCAGGCCAAACCCGCATCAGCCTATCGAGAACCAGAACTCCTGCTGGATCCTCATGTTGCCGCCCTAGGTATGATGTTTTACACGGGTAAAATGTTCCCGGAACGATACAAGAACCAGATTCTCATACCAGAGCATGGTTCATGGAATCGTTCGCCTGAGGCTGGTCACACGGGTTATCGCATTACCGTTGGTCGAAAAGTAGGTCAGCAGATGAGGTATGAAATCTTCATCGACGGTTGGCTTGAAAGTAACAACAAATCGTGGGGACGCCCGGTACACCTGCTACAGATGGACGATGGCAGTGTCCTGGTCTCGGACGACAAGGCAGATGCAATCTATAGAATCACTTACAAATTAGTTAGTCCCTTCTGAACCAGGATATCAGAACCAGAACAGTCGTCGAAACCAACCTTTTCTAAGGCTTTTCTCACAGGTCTTAAGTTGACTATTATAGGATGATGCGCGACTGGCGACTTTCTTCGCCACGGCAATCAGCCAGGCTTTACTGCGATAGGACCTCTTCGCAAAACCACCCTGCCCCTCGTGATAGGCCAGATACAGATTATGTGCATCTGTTTTCTGTATCTTGTTCTTCCTGTAACTCTGATCGTTGTACCAGCCAATGAAATCAATTGCATCATCGAAATCATTCCTGTCAGCACCCCAGCCACCAGTCGATTTCTTGTAAACGCGCCAGGTTTCATCCGTTGCCTGGGCATATCCATAGGCACTCGCCGGGCGTGGACCCGGGATTATCCAGAGTATCTTTTTGCGTGGTGGTTTAGCTCTCGCCTGAAATCTGCTCTCCTGGTATATAAAGGCCATCATAACGGGAATCGATGAGCCCCATTTTCTTTGCGACGCCGCGGCGTGTTTATACCATCGGCCTTTCTCCCTGAATATCTCACACAGATCTTCACGGTTTTTTGGCGGTGAAGACGAACATCCACCAAGTACCAGTAAGATCACCACTATTAGTGCCATTTTCATAAATCATGCTCCAGGAACAATGCCACCAGCGCCTGCTCATCCATAATTGGAATGCCCAGCTCTTGTGCCTTCGTTAACTTCAATCCAGCTGCATCACCAGCGACAACACAGCTGGTTTTTTTTGAGACAGATCCTGACACTTTGGCGCCAAGGGACCGCAATTTCTCCTTGGCCTCATTTCGGGTCATCTGACTCAGACTCCCTGTCAATACATATGTCTCTCCTGACAACACCTCTCGATTCGTTTCAATTTTCTCTTCTGGCCAGACAACACCAGCCGTTATCAGTTTTTCGATCAGATCCTGGTTAACTGCCTGTTCAAAAAACCTCACAATTTTAACCGCAACAACAGGGCCCACGTCCGGTATCTTCTGAAGAGTATCCTTGTTCGCTGCCTTCAGGCCATTCAAATCACCAAAGTATCCGGCCAGACTACGAGCTGTCGACTCTCCAACTTCTTCGATACCCAGGGCATAAATGAATCTTGCCAGTGTTGTCGATTTGCTTGTTTCCAGCGCATCCAAGAGATTGTTGGCCGATTTGGGTGCCAGTCGTTCCAGAAGTACTAGATCATCGACCTTCAGTGAATAAAGATCAGCTGGATTCTGAACCAATCCTTCATCAACCAATTGAACCACCAGTTTGTCACCCAGTCCTTCAATATCCATTGCCAGCCTGGAAGCAAAATGTCGAATCCTCTCTTTGCGCTGAGCCCCGCAGACCAGGCCACCGCTACAACGGGCGATAACTTCTCCCTCCACCAGCATGACATCAGACCCACAAGACGGACAATATTCGGGTAATTCAATCTCTCTGGTTTTCTTTGGCCTTTTCTCCTTTCGTACTGCAACGACTTTAGGAATGACATCCCCGGCTCTCTGAACCAGCACCGTATCGTTAATCACCAGATCCAGACGACGTATTTCATCCATGTTGTGCAGCGTGGCGTTGCTGATAGTGACACCACCAATCTTAACCGGATCCAGCCGTGCAACGGGTGTAATGGCGCCGGTTCTGCCAACCTGAAATTCGACCTCCAGTAGTCTGGTTGTTCCTTCTTCAGCCGGAAACTTGTGAGCGATAGCCCACCTGGGTGTTCTGCTCAACAGTCCAAGTCGAGTTTGCAGATCCATATCATTGACTTTGAAAACCACACCGTCAATTTCATAATCCAGACGTTCACGAAGCATGAGTATGTTTTCGTAATATCTAATGCAGTCTTCAGCACCGTTGACGATGTCGATGACGGGATTCGTTCGTAATCCCCATTCCTTTAATCGCGCCAGGATCTCACCATGTTTTGAAGGCAGGTCACCACCCTCCACTAAGCCGACTGAATAGCAGAACATGGCTAACCTTCTCTTGGCAGTAAGTTTGGCATCCAACTGCCTGACACTACCTGCCGCTGCATTTCGTGGATTGGCAAACGTTTTTCCCCCCGCTTCTTCTGCCATCTTGTTTATATGCTGAAACACCGATTTGGCAATATAGACCTCTCCTCTCACTTCCAGTCGTCGCGGAAAGCCCGACCCCAATAGCTTCAGCGGCACAGACTCAACGGTTCGTATGTTCTGCGTTATATTTTCACCTGTTGTGCCGTCGCCACGGGTTGCACCTCTCACCAGCCTGCCGTCTTCATACAGCAGACTGACCGCAATACCATCGATCTTGGGTTCACAGGCATATTCAATGGTCGTCGATTCTTCCAGTCGAGTCTTAATTCTTCTGTCAAAGTCACGCAGATCATCCTCACTGAATGCATTGTCGAGCGACAACATGGCGACTTCATGCTGAACCTGAGTAAATCCTTCAAGTGGTATCGATCCTACTCGCTGAGTGGGTGAATCTTCGGTAATCAGTTCCGGATATTCAGATTCAATCTGTCTGAGACGACGAAATAGAGTGTCGAATTCAGCATCAGACAACTCTGGCTGATCAAGCGAGTGGTATAGATAATTATGGTGATTGATTTCAGCGCGCAGTTGCTCGGTTTCGTTAAGGACTTTTTTTGATGCCGCTGTCATATTTAGCGGTACTTATATTGATACTGCCTGATATCCAGACGACAATGCTCTATCGTCTGAGTCGTCATCGCACTTCTGGTTTCATCCTTTACTTCACCACCAAGTTCTTCCGCGAGAGTCTGCGCTACATTGATCATGTCATCATACACGCAGGATGGATCAGCCACTTCATGTGCACGCATGAACATGGTAACGCCTGGCGTTACTATTTCGCCTATGGTGTTCAGGTCAAAAATGCCCGGCTCCACTGCATTGACCAGACTAAATTTCGGATCATTCTGATCATCCAGACGATGAAAAATATCCATCTCACCGAAGGCCATCTGTTGTTCCACCAGCGCCTCAAGCAACACCTGACCTTTAAATGGTTTTCCTGTTGACAGCACGTGAACGATGACAAATTTTTCAGGTATCTCAATTGGAGGCTCCGGATCAAGTCCGATCTTTGGTTCCTTCCTGGCGGCTGTTACTTCGCCATCAAGATCGAGTTCTGACGGAGCTGGTACTATGTGGCTATCGGCCTCGGTATTGATTGAGAACCCAGGGTTATCAATTTGCTCAGGGCTGTTAATCGGCTCAGGGCTGTTAATTGGCTCAGGGCTGTTAATCGGCTCAGGGCTGTTAATCGGCTCAGGGCTGTTCACTGACTCAGAGAGATCAATCTGCTGAGGGTTGTCCACCGGCTCCGTTAATACCGGCACATCCTGATCAAGGTTCAAAAGCGGATCGTCACCGGGTTCTATCTTGGTGCGAACCCTTGCACCACCGTTCGGTAATTCTCTAAGCATCGTGAAATCGGCTTCCGTATCTGATTCTTCACCTGCTTCACTCAGGAACGACTTATCCAGTGCCATTTTGAGCGTATTGCGGTTCCTTCGCATCCGCCAGTACCCATGCATCAGAATCGCAGTAATAAATACCGGTCCCAGTACCAGCAACCAGTCTCTCAAATCGAATTCCCCGAGTAACTCTGTCATAAAACTTGACCTTTAGTTCTATAAGTCAATCATCAGACAGCAGCCATCGCTACTGCCTCATCCACTTCTACAGAAACCAGCCGTGATACGCCCGGTTCCTGCATGGTCACTCCCATCAGTTGCTCAGCCATCTCCATGGCAATTTTGTTGTGCGTGATATAGATAAACTGGACGGTACGCGACATCTCTTTCACAAGGTTAGAGTAACGTTCGACATTGGCGTCATCCAACGGCGCATCGACCTCATCGAGTAAACAGAAGGGTGCGGGATTCAAACTGAAAATCGCGAATACCAGGGCGATTGCCGTCAGCACTTTTTCTCCCCCTGACAACAAGTGAATGCTGGAATTTCGCTTGCCTGGCGGCCTCGCCATTAATCCAACGCCAGTATCCAGCAGGTCTGCACCTGTCATCTCGAGATAGGCATGGCCTCCACCGAACACCTTTGGAAACAATTGCTGTAACTTGCTGTTGACGCTGTCGAACGTTTCCTTGAATTTTGTCCTGGTCTCGGTATCAATCTTGCGAATGGCATTCTCAAGCGTCGTCAGAGCCATTTCCAAATCATCATTCTGGGCGTCGAGATACTGCTTTCTTTCGGACTGCACTTTGAATTCATCGATCGCCGCAAGGTTTATCGCACCCAGTCTCTGTATCCTGTTCCCAACCCTCCTGAGCTTATCTTCCCAATCTTCCTCATTGGCATCTTCACTGAGAGACTCAATCACTGCCTCCAGTTCCTGACCATCTGCCTCCAACTGCTCTTTAATGGTCGTTCGTCGAACTTCAAGTGCCTGCCAGTCCATCTTCACCTGGTTCAGACTGCTTCGAATTTGCTCAACCTCTTTTTCAATTTTCGATCGCTGCTGTTCTAAGGCTCGAATATCATGTTCCACGGCTTCGGACTTCTGTCTTACCGCGACCATCTCATTTTCTACCGCAAGTCGTTTTTCGAGGTGTTGTTTAAGCTCAGTTTTAAGATCCAGCTGAGGCTGTTCACTTTCACTGATACTTGCTTCCAGAGCTTGTCGCCGTTCTTTCAGAATCAGCTGTTGCTCTGTTAATCTCGACACGGCATGTTCAGTTGCAGAAATCTGTGACGACAATGTTTGTATTTTAAGGGCCAACTGATGTGATATATCCCGGTCTTGCCTGGCCTTCCCTCGAGCCATTTCCAGTGCCTGCAGTTTATCCTGGCGATCAGCCTGGCGCTGCTCTCTTTGAAGTGTGTCTTTCTCCATCTGGTTCATCGCATCCTGCAGCTGGTTTCTATGCACCTTCAATTGAGTTTGATCATCCTCAAGGTGCCTGGCACTTTCCCTGATTTCATCATTCGCACGCTGCAGATCTGTCTTGACCTGCTCAGCCTGAAGCTCCTTGGCACCAAGCTGTGCTCTGGTTTCACTATGTGCGCTCTGTTGTTCCGCAAGTCGTGTTGCCTGTTTCTCTCGATCAGCCTCAGCGACCTGCAAACTGGCTACACCGGCGTCCAGCTTGCTGGTGAGTTCACTAGCTTCCGCTTCATGCAACTTTATCTGGCTCCCAAGCAATTCAAGTTCTGCCTGGCGTTTGATAACACCTGCGTTTGCATCCTGGTCTTTACTGACTCGTAGCCAGTTGACACCGAGCCAGATACCATCTGTAGTGATCACCGACTGCCCCTGCAGCAGTCTTTCCCTCAGTTGTAATGCAGCATTCAGATCCTGGGCAACAAAAACACCCTTCAACAAATCATTCAGGTTCAGATCACTCGTGACCTTGGACAGCAAAGTTCCCTCTGCCCGGCTTTCAATCCGCGCTTCGGCTTTTCCCTCAGTGTTTGTCAGAAAATTCAATGATCCTTTCTTAAAGTCACCCAGTAACTCGCTGACAGGATCGAGTCCGTCGACACAGACCGCCTGTACATAGTCTCCCAGCACTGTTTCAACAGCCACTGTCCATTCATCTTCAACTTTGATGCGCTCTCCCAGCCTGGTATTGCCATTCAGATTATGCCGTTCCAGCCATTCCATCTCGGCATCATCCTGCTGACCAAGTGCCGCTTGCTGCAAAGCTTCCAGAGAGGCAAAGCGACCAAGAACCCCCTGCAGTTCGCTGCGTTTGTGATCCAACTGGCTGCTGAGACGCTGGTTATCTTCTCGCTGCGTTTCAATATGATCGACAAGATCCCTGATTTCTCCCTCTATTCTTTCGATCTGTTCTTCCTGGTTCCCCAACATCATCTGCAATGGTGGAATTTCTGCTTCTATGGTGACTCCCTGTAGTCTTTCCACATCGCCACGCGACACTGTCATTCGATTGTTTAGCCTTTCAATCGACTGCTCCAGTGACTCAATTCGTGATTGCTGAACATGGCCATGATTCTCAGACTGAGCAGCACTTTGATTGAAAACATCCCACTCTTCCTGCCAGTCATGCATATCCTTTTCAGACTTTAACAGGATCTGAACCGATGCTTCTTCAGTTTCACGAAGATGATTCTGTTGAGGTTCTGTTTGACTCAACTCACGCTTCAATTCACCCAGTTTTCGCTGATCAGCATCAATGTCAGCCCTGATCTTAAACCAATTACTGGATGCTTCTTCGAGATCCTGATTCAGTTGCTGGTTTCGTTCATTTTGAAACTGGATGCTGTCTTCAATTCTGGCAATCTCAGTGCCATGGTCGTAAAAGCGCTTCTGCACTTCATTTGTCTGGTCATTCAATTCAACCAGAACCGAACGTTTCTGCTCAACCTCCGCATCAATTCGTCGCTGGTCAGCTATTTTGGCCTCCTGCGCGATTTGCATTCGATTGATATTGTCTTCTTTCGTTCGTGCATCTCTGCTGATTGCCTGCCATTTCAATCCCTGCAGCTGTGATTGAACCTCTCGCTCTTCCTTTTTGAAATCTCTGTAGCGTTCAGCCGCTTTGGCCTGGCGTTCGAGATGATGGACCTGGCGTTCCAGTTCTTCTCGAATATCACTAAGTCGATCCAGGTTGTCTTTGGTATGCGAAATACGGCGCTCAGTTTCCTTGCGGCGTTCCTTGTATTTACTGATGCCAGCGGCTTCCTCAATATAAACCCGTAATTCTTCAGGTTTTGCTTCGACCAGGGAACCGATCATGCCCTGTTCGATAATAGAGTAACTCCTGGGACCGAGACCAGTTCCTAAAAAGATGTCGGTGATATCTTTGCGACGACACTTCTGGCTGTTGAGAAAGTAATTAGACTGACCATCTCGTGTTACCTGACGCTTGATGGACAGTTCACTGTACGCCGCATACTCACCCGTGAGACTCCCTTCGGCGTTGTCAAACAAGAGTTCAATGCTGGCCTGTCCAACGGGTTTTCGACTGTTGGAGCCATTAAAAATCCCGTCAGCCATTGATTCGCCGCGTAAGGTCTTGGCCGACGATTCACCCATGACCCAACGAACGGCATCAATGATGTTTGACTTACCACATCCATTGGGACCAACGACTGCACAAAGATTTGAGGGGAAAGGGACTGTTGTAGGATCTACAAAGGACTTGAAACCAGCGAGCTTAATTGCCTGCAAACGCATAGTTGTATCTTACTCCCTACTGCGAGAATGCGGAACCAGAGATTATGTTCTTGTTAGTCGTCTCTTGCGGAGAGACCGGTTTCCGCAAAACGCGATATTCTATTCTAAATCCCCTTCCGGTTCTCCTATAAAAGAAATAAAAAGAGAAGATGCCTGTGTTCGGATAGTCGAGATCACACCGGTCTGCAAATGATCCTGCATGTCTTCAGACAGTCCGCTGGACCATACCCCAGTTGAGCCAGCAATCAGGCTCTCATATCGTCGATGCCGGCGTTAACACCTGCGGCTGGTGGAATTCGATAATAGTGATCGGTTGTACGCATCGGAGCCCATCGTCGACCCGTCCAAATATGTGGTTCAACATGGTTAGTGAAAACTCAAGATCGTCAACAGGAAAACCAACAGACAAGGGACAGGTCTTGATTTCATGGCGCGTCCTCTGTGAATTTACTGAATTATCCGTCAATACCCATGAATTTTTTGGCTTTGATTGGCTCGTCATACATCAGATTATATATAATGCTGCCTCCTTGATCTCCACAGTTAATCACCAACACTCGCAGCACATGTTATTTAAAAACGCCATCGCCTACCGACTCAGCAAACCATTTAACCTCTCCAGCGAAGATCTGATCGAACAACTTGCAAATAGAAGCTTTGTGCCCTGCTCCGGTTTTAAACCTGCAAGCTTTGGCTGGATATCACCCATCGGTGGCAGTGAAGATTCGCCACTGGTCCATGAAGCAGGTGGCTGTTTTCTGCTCTGTGCGAGGAAAGAGGAGAAGGTGGTTCCTGCCAGCGCGCTAAACGAGGCAATGATGGAGAATGTCTCCAAGATTGAGTTCGTTGAGGATCGCAAACTTCACGCCAACGAAAAGCGCAGCATTAAAAACAACACCCTGGCCGAACTACTTCCCCGGGCACTGGCAAAATCGAAACAGGTGATGGGATATATTTCGCCTGGGGATAATCTACTGGTTGTTGGTACTTCATCGGAAGCAGAAGCAGAATTATTTGTGAACTGCATTCGCGACTCTCTTGGCTCATTCACCGTCGTACCACCTCAGGTCAAACAGAAACCGCAGGATCTTTTTACTCATTGGTTATTGCACAGAAAGTTACCTCCTAATTTTTCTCTGGGAGACCAGTGCGATCTGCTGGATATCGAAGATACTTCAACCATCACCTGCCGCAGGCAGGATCTCGACACCCGAGAAATCCGAACACATATTGAAGCAGGCAAGATCTGCACACGACTGGGTCTGCGCTGGCACGGGGATCTCTGTCTTGCTGTTGATAAGGAACTGAAGCTCCGACAGATAAAACTTGAGAGGCTGAATAGCGATGAAATTGAGGACGAAGATCCAATCGCCAGACTGGACGCTGAATTCGCCAACATGACACTGGAATTCGCTCGATTCCTGCCGGAGCTTTTTTCAGCTCTCGGCGGAGAATCTCCGACTGGCGCGTGACTAGTCGACCTTAAAACCAGCGTTTCTACGAAGGAGTCAGAGTACCCCTTCCAAGAACCAGGTGGCTATACAAAGTAAGTCTGTGCACTCGTCGCTGAGACAACATCCTCCCGCAGATGCTGCCATTCCTGCATGTCCGCATTAACGGCATCAAGTCCATTGGCCAGCACATAAGCATAGCTTCTTTGAAAAGTGTTGAGTTTTGATTTCATTACACTATCACTGTAGTACTTATCATAGGCATCTGGTGACCCCCACCCAAACCACCGGCCTGCCAGGTGTCGGCCAGCTTTCATGCCAATCAATCCAATGCCAGCTCCCCTCGCTGCTTCGAGTACTGGTTTCAAGCCCATCATATCTCTGGAACCAGCCAAGATGTCCTTGGCCTCCCAGTCGTACCAGCCGCCCGGTGTAATTGCAATCTGAGCCAGGCTGTACCATCCGGTATCTGCTGCTGCAAGCAGCACATTTTCGGCATTTTCATGAGTACTTATGCCCAGATGTGATATCTTTCCGGCCTGTTTGGCCGCGTTAAATGCCGAGTAGATTTCTTCGCTTCGAATTACACCGGGATTATTACTCGCCATCAGGTAATAAGCGTCGATATGCTCCGTTTTCATCATTTTGAGGCTGACGTCTATCCAATCCGACCAGTACCTGGCTGCCTGTTTGGCTTTTACCACATTGATTGTTTCGTCTGCGGAAAATCTCCCCACTGGCGCCTTTGAAATTAGAAAGACATCGTCACGATGTTTCTTCAGGAATGGTGCAAGATTTTTCTCCGCGTCACCGTAGTAATCGCCATAACCAACATCAAATACATTGATTCCAGAATCAAATGCCGGTTCAAGCAGATCATTCGCCTGTCCTCGAGACAGCGCAGCGCCACAACCAAATACCAGCCTGCTACCTTCAAAATCCGTTTTACCCAACTTTCGGTATTCCATCTCGGGCCAGCCCTTGACAGATTTAGTGGCCTCATCGACTGCCGCCTGCAGATCTCGTGTTTTCAACAAGGCACCGCCACCAACAGCCAGCATCGACATGCTTTGTAGTAACGAACGTCTCTTCATCTTAATCTCTGCCATGGGTTTCTCCTCATGTATAAACGGTGCATGGACGGCGTATGAACGACCTGTTGTAATTCGATCAGTATACGCTGTGAAATTACACGTTCAAATACCTTTTACGGCCAACCCGCACCAGGAATCTCAACATCAATCGTTTCGATGCAACCATCACGCGCCAAATCCGCACCACTGCCGGACCCTGAAGCCGTACAGATAAATAGCCGTTTTCGATCCTCTCCCCCCAACATACAAGCAAATGCGGGTCTCCCCGTATCGATAGTCTCTGTGATCTCGCCACCCTCAAGTACACGGACCACGCATCCCTCGCGTGGATCGGCAACCCAGATACCCCCGGCTTCATCCAGGCAGATGCCATCAGGCACATGTGGACCAATCTCAGCCCAGACCCGTCGGTTGGACAACTTTCCAGCCTCGTCAATATCGAACGCTGTAAGTTTTGCGGCAAACGTCTCACCAATGATCAGGGTTTTGCCATCAGGTGTAATAACCGTGCCGTTTGGAAACGCGATTCCCTCCGCAGCAACCGATACGACACCATCAGCATCGACGAACGCCAGATCTGCATTACTTGGACTGTTACCCTGAACCTCGATATCGAACCCGAAATTACCCACGTAGGCACGACCCGCGCCATCCACTACCATATCGTTACAGTGATAAGTGGCAACAGAATTGAGGTCAGCGTGCTCTACAAGAGATCCATCTGCTTCCTGCCTGAGTAGTTTCCGATCTAGCATCGACACGATAAGCAGACGCCCATCAGGTAACCAGCCAAGGCCGGACGGCTGGCTTAGCACTTCGGCGATAACTTCAACGTTCCCTTCCACATCCACGGCTTCAACAACATGCCGATAGAAGTCTGAATAGTACAAGCGACCATCGTGCCAGCGAGGACCTTCAGAGAAGGCCAGGTTTTCGACGAGAGTTTTTAGGGTCATTGGGTTTCTCCGGATTATGGGTTGGTTCGTTGTCGGGTTTGTGTTTATGCTTGAAGTACTTTGAACCTGGATACTGTCTGTTTCACGTCCGTGGTTTAGCCGGTACGAACTCCTAACTTGGACTCTCGCTGTTTCACTTTGTGAAATAGCTGCCACCTCTTATTGCGTTTGGCTTTGCCAAGCCACAATTACAAGCTATTGCGTTTGGCTTTGCCAAGCCACAATTACAAGCTATTGCGTTTGGCTTTGCC
>PBRC01000075.1 GCA_002725285.1 Gammaproteobacteria bacterium
CCAACTCGAAGTGATGCTGAAACTCCCCGGCCGCGTAACGCTCACTGGGTATCGCGTCACCGGCGACGACAATGTCCCAGCCGTCCAGTCTGGCCAGGTCCACACCCGCCCCTTCCACCGCCAACAGTCGGCTGCACGCTGCGATACACAGAACCTGAATCGCTAACACGATGACCTTGTTCATCGACTGACTCACTGATAGGAATTTGCTTTTTCGCTTAACACTAATCCTTCTGACGCCACCTGCAAATCGTCCGGAGAGTCTGTCCAAGCAGTTCGGCCGCTTCGTAGTTCACGGCCAAAGCTCAAGCTGGGCGTGGTATTCACAAAAAATTTTAGGTTCGTTTTCTTCCATTAGTCTATTTCCAATGGTTGCCGTCATTTGCCTGAAAAAAAGATGAATGGAGAAACAGAAATTTTCATTTCTCCCCCAGCGATTTTCTATCCTTCTCCAGAATTAACGCCAAAAGGTGTCACTTGATTGTCACTAGATAGAAAAAATATAAGCATGATCCTTCACCTAAGAAATTGACTCAAGTCAACGCCCGATCTGCGATTGCTCTTGCCGTGGTTCCTGCAGCAAATATTTCTATCAACTTTGCTCTAAGCTTTTCCGCTTAACCGACTCTTTCTTACGTGCTTTCGGCATAGTTCTTTCTATCCCTTAACTATGTCAGGCCTTACATTTTTATAATGACGTGAGTCATCATGAACGGGGGAGAACTCAAGCTGTTCTGCCCCCATTCAACGGAGCCCAGGAGCGGCATAAGGCTACATGTAATTGTCTGGGAATTCCCAGGGGTCTCGATAGACTGGCCGGGCCAGTTTTACCGCTTCCTTGTCGCCTACAATTTTCTCGGTCTTTGGATCGAAGCGAATCGATCGTCCAAGCTTGTAAGAGAGGTTGGCCAGCGTGATTGCCAAATCCACCTTGTAGTGATAGTTGACATTGCAACTTGGTTGCTTGCGGGACTTGACACAATCCAGCCACTCGCGTTCATGTCCCGGCGAAGGGGGAATGGATTCGCCGGGAGGTGAACTATCCTTGAGAAGCTGCCCTTCAGGGATGATCTCGTGTTTGCCATAGTCGGAGAACAACGTTCCGTTCACGCCATGAAAATATATCCCCAGGCGTCGCGCCCGGGATCCGCGCCCAAAGTCAAATCCAAAGCTGTTGGCCATGTTCATCATCCAGGTCATGGTCATGTTCGGATACTGCCACAGGACTTCCTGCGCATCCGGAGCATCACCATCGTCGCTGATCGCATACCGACCGCCGGAACAGCTGGTCACCGTCGGTACTCCCAAATCCAGTGCCCAGATGGGGAGATCAATGATGTGCGGTGCCATGCCTGGCGTCCAACCGCCGGAGTAATCCCAAAATGAACAATGATTGTGAGCATTCGCCGCCATGAGAGAATTATAGGGACATTCGGGCGCCGGCCCCAGCCACATCTTCCAATCCAAACCCTTCGGCGCCGCCTGCTTCGGTGCGTGTCCAATGCCACCGATTCCCTGGTTCATCACATTGAAGGTGCGAACCACGCTGACCGGCCCCATCTTCCCTGACCTGATCCATTCAACGACTCTCCGGTAGTTCGCCCCAGCGTGAATCTGTGTGCCGATCTGGCTGATACGTTTGTGACGATTGACCGCGTTGCGCACCGCCAGTGTTTCGTCAGGAAACATTGTCATCGGCTTCTGCAAGTAGATATCTTTGCCTGCTTTAACCGCATCAATCGCATTCAACGCGTGCCAATGCGGCGGGGTTGCTATAATCACCGCGTCAACATCCGATCGCGCCAGCAACTCACGATAATCACTGTAACCCTTCGCCGATGCCCTGTGCATCGCCACAATGGGATCTCGGCGCTTGTCCCACACATCGCAAACAGCAGTGATACCGACGTCGGGATATTTGGCGCAGTTCGCAAGGTTGGCGCGCCCCATGCCATTGGTCCCGATAATACCGAGATTGATTCGTTCGCTCGGAGCTGTATTGCCCGCCCGGCCAAGCACCGTCGATGGGATAATCTGCTGCCCGGCAACTGTCGCGGCAAAGGTGCCCTGAAGAAACTGACGCCGAGTTGATCGTAACGAATTGGATGAAAACTTGGTTTTCACTTTGCTCAGATGTTTGTCTGCATTACTGTCCGAAATCTTTAGTTTGCTCATCATAGTCCTCCCAGTTGGTTATAGTTCCGCCACTGATCGGCATAAACGTTCTTGGTCAGCTTGCCTCCCGACCGAATCCAAAACCGGTATTGCAACTCTATCGGACGCCCCTTCTTCAGTTCGTAACGATTGCCTGCCGAAGGAAAAGTAGGCTGCAACCATTGGAGGGCTGGATACTGGACCCAGTCGCCGGGATACTCTGGATTACTCTGCCGTTGTAACACTGCAAAGCCCGTCCACTTCTTCCGCTCCCTGAACACTCCCAAAAAATCCGACCAAGCCATCCTCGGTTTCGTATGGGCCGGGTCCGTGTGAACCAAGAGCTCCTGTTGCGCCGTCTCCGCCAGCCTAATGTTCAACCCGCCATACTTGTCTGTTCCACGACGGGCGATCGTCACGCTCTCCTTCAGGGCCGTGAAGATAAACTTCACGTCAATGCAACGCCCCTCAGGACCGAGTGCGTAGGAACGAATCATGGTTGTCTCATGCACAATCGGTTCATGATCCTCCCACAGCCAGGTGTTCTCCGCTTCGATCTGCGCGTAGACAGGCCCCTGCGTCAAACGATACTTCCCGGTCGGTCGGGCAAAAACCCGCTGCAGCGCGTGCAAATCGCCGTTCTCCCCCCGGTAAAACGTCTCCGGCCAAGCCCAGTAGATCCCACGATGGTGCGGATGATCTACTGCCCAATCCTTGGTCAACACCTCACCGTCCAGTCCATAGAGAGGATGGATGTAGTCGCTGCGTGGCCAGGCATATTTGTGATTGTTAGGGTGGATTGACTTGAGCATAGCTCCGGGGCCGTTGGTCTCATATACGTATCGTAAAACCGGCTGGCCAGATTCCGAAATGTCCAGCTGCCCACTCTCCGCGTCTTTGCTCGCCATCATCACACTCGGAGCGGCAACCTGTCCGCCCTCTAGCACGAAAGTTCGCTGCCCCTTCCTTCCCGACGGCATTTGCCAACTCAAGAAGCCGCTTTCCGGCGCGTCTGCCCGCCGTTCATACTGAACGGTAATCTGCGAGGAATGACCGTCTCGTTTCTCGGTCAGGTAAAGCTTCCCTTCAATGCTCAATTTCAGCAGTTTCCCTTCCAGCAACATTCGGATGCATACCGGGCTGCCTGTACCGGTAGGATCTTCAATCACAACCGTAATCCCCCCTGTTCCGCTGGGGCGTAAACCACTAAAGGTATCTTGCTTCTCCGCCGCCAGATGCCAGGGAAACAGCAGCAATATCAAAAACTTCCAATAAAACGATTTCAACTTAATCACTGATTTCCCAGCTTTGTCTTTCAATTGAAAAAGTTCAGCATGATCCTTCAATCAGGAAATTGACCTAAGTCAACGCCTGGTCACTGATTAACTCGTTTAATTGCTGAGGGGTCATTCTGTTGTTCGAAACGATCGATCCGTCCAGGCAATCCAGATGAAACTTACCTGTCAGAATCCGGAATGGAAAATCCTTGAGGACGAAGCAATATGTTCAAAACCGTTCACTGGTAGAATCGGCACGACGAGGGCTGCTTCTGTAAGCATATTGCCAACTGTCCTGAAGAAATTGTGAAGCGTTAAATATAAAAAGAATCTGCTATGAATGTTGGAGTTTTTTTGCTGATAAAGCCATTTGCCAGGGTGGATGTACAACTGGGCCATGCGAGGGAGATGGGGTTTACCTGTGCGGATATTACCGATACCAACGCAGGGGGCAGCATGCTGGGAACAGCCGGCTTTTCACCGACGGTGAGTTTGGATGAAGATCCTTTTGAGGTGAAGCGGCTGTTCAAGAAACATGGCATCTCTCCTTCGACGATTTGTGCCCATGCGGGTTTGTTGGAATCCAGCAACCCGGGTGTTTACGGGACAGCGGAGATCATGAAGGCGGTTCAGTTTGCGGCAGCCATCGGCGTCAAGGATGTGGTGACGACGGAAACAGATCCGAGATCAGAATGGGCGCGAAGTCTTTCCTATGAAGAGCAGATTTTCATCATCGCGGAAAAGCTCCATACCCCGGTAAAGATGGCGGCGGACTATGGGGTGCGAATTCTTCTGGAGCCGCATGGACCGGTGACTGACAGCATCCGTGGGTTGCAGGATGTCTTCGACCGACTTGGCAATCCGGAGTCCCTGGGAGTCAACCTAGATACGGGTAATGCCTGGCTGGGTGGCACGGATCCTGTCGAAATGGCAACGGTGTTCAAGAAGAAGATTCATCATATCCATTGGAAGGACCTGGGGACGGAGTGGGAATCCAAACGTGGAACGCAGTATGGATGCGGTTTTTCCACCATTGCCCTGGGCGACGGAGTGATTGACATCAAGGGTGTCTGCGCCGTGCTCAAAGATTGCGAGATTGACACCTCAACCCTCGAGATCATGGGGGAACAGGATATTTATAAAAGAAGCGTGGACTATCTGCGCGAATGCGGGATGGGAGACTGATTGGCGCCAACACTTTCTGCCGCCTCGCCGGGCGAACTTTTCGTGATGTGACAACGGCAATGTTTCAACTGAACCCCAAAAGGCGATTTGTTTCCCTGTTGGTCGGACTGAGTCTTATCAGTGCGTTACAGGCCGAATCCTTTCGTTGGGATCGGTCAGGTGGAAGTTTGTCCTTGCGTAATGGTGATGCAACCGTCTGGGCGTTAAAGATTCAAAAGGGAGACTGCAAACCCTGCATCCATCCCCTGAACACGGTTGACGGTTTTGAACTGAGCGATTACCGGCCGGCGGATCACATCTGGCATACCGCCCTCTGGTTCTGTTTCAAATTGATCAACAACAGAAATTACTGGGAGGAGAATCGGGAAACGCTGCTCTCCGATGGGCGGACAAAAGTGATCGATTACCAAATCACAACCCGCGAAGATTTTTCCGCACTGATTCGCATGACGCTTTCTTATCATCTGCCCGATCAGGCGGATCTTCTCACAGAAAAACGACAGATCCATGTCAGCTCACCCAATGAGGATGGAAGCTACAGCATGGATTGGAGGCATTCTTTCAAGGCCAAGGAGAAAGTGGTCCTCGGGCGAACACCCCGGATCGGTGAACCGAATGGCGTTGCCCATGGCGGTTATGCCGGAATGTCCCTGCGCTTGAACAAGCAAACTCTGAAATGGAAGTTTCTGGACAGTGAAGGCAGGCAGGATTCTCACGGTAAGCGCGCCCGTTGGATGTCATTCTCCGGCCATACCACCCAAGGGGACGCATCCGTAAGCATCTTTGATCATCCCTCGAATCCCCGCTTTCCGAATTATTGGTTTGTGTTTCCCAGCATGCCTTATTTCAGTCCGGCATTCCTGTTTGAAAACAGCATGGTTCTGGATGCCGGGGAAGATCTGGATCTGATCTACCGTATCAAGGTCCACAGCCGACTCCCTGGAATCGAAAATATTGAAAAGGAGTTTCGTGATTTTTCTAGTGACTACCCGAAAACCGCTGCACGATCAACTGAGGGTGCGAACCGACGGATCGACCTGGTTGAACTCGGTAAAACGATCGCCACCAACTATGCCTGCGTGGAGTGTCATTCTATAACCAAAGAACCGGAGCTTGGCAAACAGGGGTCCGGATGGTTCGGGTTGATAGGAAAAAAGACTTCAGAAAAAAATGTCATTCAACAAGGGGAGGAAGCTCGGGTACGCGTGGATGAGGCATATATCCGCCGTTCAATTCTCGAACCGACTGCCCAAATGGCAATTCGCGAACATGAACCACAGAAAGGCACACCCTTCCTGCCGATCATGCCCCCATATCCGATGTTGAAGCCTCTGGAGATTGATGGGGTCATCGCTTATATGAAGACCTTGAACGAGGCTCCCAACCGGGGTCCTTTGACAGTTTGGCGGCAGAATGAAATACAAGCCGTCGATACGAGAGATCCCCATGAAATTGTTGTTGAGGACCAGCCTCTGGTTTATCGCGTTGCCATGAAGGATGTGTCCACCCGCGCGATCAGTGTCGGTTTGCCCGGGGGGTACAACTACATTTTCGATCCCTGCACATTCAGCGTGAGAAAAGCCTGGAAAGGAGGGTTTATCAACCTGGCTAAAGAAAGAACAGGACGTGGCAGCGGATTCAACGATATCAATCGAATCAAGCATGAATCCGTTTTATCTGAAGAATGCCTTGCTCCACTCGGCCTCTCTGGCCCCATCGATCTTTCCTATAAGGATTATTTGAATGACCGCGACTGGCAGTTGAAGCGGTTTCAGGAGGATCTTAAAAATCCCAAACCGTTTCTTGAGCAGGCACCGGATGGGGACTATCAGTTTCTTGGTTATCTCCGCCTGAAAAATCAACCGCCCGTTTTTCAGTTTCGCATCGACGGGGTTGAATATGACCAACAGCTTGTTTTTGAGAGTGATGAAGTATTTCATTACCATTTCAAAACTCGGGGTGCCACTGCGCCGATCCGTTTTCAGGTCCTGGAAGACCGAGTTGAATCTGTTCAGTCATCTCATGGTGTATTGAAAGACGGTCTGCTGGAGATATCCGCCAGAGATGCTGGCAACTTTTCCGTGTCCGTACGGCTCAGAAGAAAGGCGCCGAAACATCCCTCTGGGCCTGCCATGCTCACCCGTCTTGCCATCGCTTCGAGTCCAGGAACGCCGGACGGCAATGGCGGGGACGCGATGGCTGCCATCGACGAGAACATAGAGACATACTGGGATGAAACCAACGATCTGAAGGAGTATTCCCTCGAACTTTCTTTGCCGTTCGAAAAACGGATGAACACCCTGATCCTCATGGGGTGGCAGCACCAAAACTTTGCCCCAAGAGATTTCCAGGTATTGGTGGATGGGCAGGTGGTCAAAACGGTTCAGGATGCTCAATACAAAAACAACCTGCTGACAGTTCGTTTTGATCCGGTGGAAGGAAAAGTTATCCAATTGAAAATTACCGGTTACTACGGCAGGAGCCCGGCAATTCGGGAATTGAAAGTTTTCCTTCAATGAAAAGTCCATTGAGCACATCGCCCTGGTTGATTCAGTCCGCATTCATTTTGATATGCCTGGCTGACAGCATGGCTGCAGAAGAGACCGAATACTTTCCCCAACTTATTCCCGATGGCTATTCGGTCGTTACGATTCCCACGCCGATCGATGAACAGGGAAGAGAGATTCAATTTGGTGTTGGAGGGATTGCCATTGCTTCGGACGGATCCGTGGTGGTTGCTGCACGGACGGCGGGGATCTGGAAATATCAAAATGGGATCTGGTCACGCTTCGCTGATGGTATCCATGATCCACAGGGAATTTACTTGCCGGATCAGGACACGCGCTCCGTCATCGTGGCCCAGAAACCTGAGCTGACTCTCATCCGGGATCTCGATGAAGACGGTGTCGCGGATCAATATCGGACCCTTTGTGACCAATGGCGCTATGCGGGCAACTATTGCGAGTATGTCCATGGTCCCGTGGTTGATTCTACAGGAAACTACTATGTAAATATCAACCTGGCCGATGGAAACGGATTTCCTGCGTCCGAAAAAGGTGGAGGAGCGGCCATGGCAACAACGCTTGGCTATGACGGCTGGGTTGCAAAGATCACTCCGGAAGGCCAGTTCATTCCCTTTGCCAGCGGATTACGTTCACCCGCCGGGATTGGGATTCGTTCCAATGATGAGTTGTTCTACACCGACAACCAGGGAGGATGGGTGGGCTCCTCCACATTGCACCAAATCGTGGAAGGCGGATTTTATGGCTATCCCTGTTCCCTGTTGGACAAGGCCGAATATCGTGCCGGAAAAAAGCTGGATATTGAGGAATTCAGCCAGCAGCGGAAGCAGCCGGTTCTCTGGTTGCCTCATGGTGAACTGGTCAACTCACCCGGCAATCCGTTGTTCGATGAAACCGGGGGAAAATTCGGCCCGTTTGATGGACAGGTGTTCATTGGCTGCCAGACACGTTCGTCCATCGTTCGCGGAAATATTGAAAAGGTGAAGGGTGAGTACCAGGGGGCTGTATTCAATTTTATTGACCATCTTCAAAGTGGTTGCATACGCATTACGCTTGATCCACAAGGTAAGCTATGGGTGGGACAAACAGGACGCGGTTGGGCTTCCAAAGGCGGTAAAATGTTCGGTTTGCAGCGCATCAAGTGGGATGGGAAAACGACGCCTTTCGAAATACACTCGATTCAGCTCACCTCAACCGGGTTTCAAGTGAACTTCACCCAAGCAACCGATGTGTCCACGCTCAGCAACGAGACGATTCAGGTGACGTCATGGCACTACCACTACCACGGTCAGTACGGATCACCAAAAGTCGACGAGAAGATTTTGTCGGCTGACCTGGAATCGGTCGCTGTGGATGGCAGGTCGCTGCAATTCAGCGTGCCGCTTGAAACGGGCAAGGTTTATGGGATTCAATTGAAAGGCGTCCAAAGCGAGAAGGGGCAAGCCCTGGGAACAGCACACGGTTATTACACACTCAACAACCTTCTGTCGGACTGATCAGGACATGGTTCATCAAGCGCTTCGATCGACACTTCAACCTGTTCTGGTTGTCTGGGCTGAACTTCGAACAACGATTTTTGAATGTAATCCATCTTCATAACCAAACGCGGGCAAACTTGATGGCGCCTGTGCAGATTTGGAATGAAGCTGTTTGCTTGAGACAACGATGAAAGCTGCAGAATTTGATAACAGCTCAAAAGGAAACCCTTATCAGGCACTTGACTCTGGATTGGAATATGGGAGCAAAATACATTGCCAACGCCAGGAGAATGCATCCAACCAACTTCCTCGAATCACTCAAGGCGGCATGGGAGTGGGGAGTGCAATTGGGAATTGGCAAGAGTAGTTGTAATTCATGGACAATTCGTCGTTGAACGGGAAAAGTCTTGGGATGAATGAGGCGGAACGTATCAGGTCATCGAATGATCCCGGCGATTCAATGATCGCATCCCTTTGTTGAGATGATCCTTTACCTCCCATCATGGAATGCCAAATAGGTTGAAGAACGATCTGAAAATAAAGAATGGAATCCTTCACCTTCAAGTGACCTTCTGGAGCGTAACTGTGATTGTATCGAAGGTCGTTGCGCGTTCGTGGTTATCCTTGCGTCGCCTTTAAGCATTGACCTAGATCAAGGAGGAATGAGCGGAAATCTTGGATGATCTGTTCTCCTATTTGCAGTCCTTAAAGTAGAGGGTTGGGTCATGATGGAACAAGCGCCATTTGGTTGTTCAAATCCTCTCACCCATTTTGGATCCGTTTTTCAGGCGGTGGCCAATAGCTTTTTTAAGTTCATAACAACAATGGAGACTACATGCACATGATCCTTTCGATTTCCAACAGCCATCATCCCCAGGTGGACGATCCCAGAATCCCAGCGGCGAATTTGACCATGTCTGCAAACGGGATTACCCGTTACGAAGAATGGTTGCTTGAGCAAAGAACCACTCCTACAACTCCACCTTTAAAAAGCAAATTTCTTTCAACAATACTGTTGGTTGTAGTGGCAGGTCTTGCACTGATGTTGCCATCATCCCTGATCGGTGAAGGTGAGCAGGAAGGAGCTGCGCTTGTTCCAGAATCAGAATCACTCAGGACGACCCTCTACTCCGGAGAGCTTGGATTCAACCAACTCATGCTGATTAAGCGCCCGTCGATAGACCCGAGCCACGTATATACCTATCATCAGGAAGGCCTGAAACCAGGAGGTGGACTTTATCGGTTAACCCTGAATGAAGAAGGTGGATTGCTCGAACAGTTCGTAGATGCAACAGAAGGGGTGATCCTTGATGCAAACATCTCCTTTGATGGCAAGACGATGATGTTCAGCTGGAAGAAAAGCATGTCTGAGACGTTTCAGATCTACACAATCACAATCGATGGAACGGATCTCAAGCAAGTAACAGTGCACGATTCGAACAATTTCAACGGTTGTTGGCTTCCGGATGGCGGCATTGCATTCCTGTCTGATCGCAAACCTGCTTTCGCCTACTGCTGGAAAACGACTACGCCCATTTTGTATCGATCCAAGGTGGATGGCAGCGAACTTGTGCGCTTGTCTGCAAATTACCTCAACGATTTTACTCCGGCCGTGATGAATGATGGTCGGATACTATACAGTCGCTGGGAGTATGTGGACAAACCGGCAATCCCCATTCAAAGCTTGTGGACGATCAATCAGGACGGGACGGGCCTGTCCGGGTACTTTGGTAATCGCGTTCTAAGTCCGGCCACCTTTATGGAAGCACGGCAGATTCCCGGCACGCGTAAGGTGCTCTGCGTGCTGACCTCGCATAATGGTCCCTGTCGTGGTGGAATTGGTATTGTCGATTACTCCAAGGGCGGCAATGCCCAGGAGGCCATCGAGAACATTACGCCCGAAATTGACATTGGACAGGTTAATAGAGGAAATGATGGCAACAGAATCAGAGGACCGTATGAGAGCCCGTATCCCCTAGATGACAAGTATTTCCTGGTTTCACGTGACGGGACGGTACTTTTACGTGATTACCAGGGAACAGGGCAGGTGACCGTCTTGCGAAAAGAGGGAGAATTAGGTTACTACACCGCACGCCCTGTAGTGGCGAGACTGCGCCCCCCGGTTCGGCCGTCTCTCGTAAGTAAGAATGCCGAGGAATGGGCGACTCTGGCGATGCAGGATGTCTATGTGGGACTCGAGCCGCATGTGAAACGGGGTGAGATAAAGAAAATAGCCGTCGTGCAGGAAATGGAGAAGAGTAAACTGGCTCCACTCGAGAGGAGGGCATTTGGATTCCAGTTTCCCGTGGTATCGTGTGGGGCGACCTACGCTCCGAAAAAGATATGGGGATACGCGAAGGTTGAGGAGGATGGCTCTGCGCACTTCAAGGTGCCCCCAGGTTTACCCCTTTACTTCATGGCCCTTGATAAACATGGCCGTGCACTTCAGAGAATGAGGTCTTTCACGCACCTTATGCCAGGTGAGAAGCAAAGTTGTATTGGCTGTCATGCCGACCGTAACTACGCGGTACCCATTAATAACCCGAGACCCACGGCTACTTTGCGACTGGCCCGGGATCTGGAGAAACCGGAATGGGGTGTCCGAGGATTCAGTTTTGCTCACATTGTCCAACCCGTGTTGGACAAGCATTGTGTGGAATGTCACAACGCACGAGAGAAGTCAGGAGACGTGGACTTGAGCCGTGACAGGACGGATTTCTTTAACGTGGCATACGAGACACTGGCACGACAAGGCAGGCCGGGCGAAAATCCTTATACAAAATGGATACCAACTTTCAACGGAATGGAGGATAACATTTTACAGGTGACGCCAAAGTACTGGGGTTCTCCTGCCAGCAAGTTGGCAGATATAGTCCTTACGGGGCATCCGGACAAGAAACAGCAACAGCGCGTGGAACTTGATGACGACAGTAAGAGAAGGATCTTTGCATGGATCGATCTTGACGTACCTTACTATGGTGCTTCAACCTCTCGGCACGAAAATTTGATGGGGTGCCGACAGTTGTATCCTGAGACGTTTGGAAAGGTTATGGAAGAGGTCGCTGCGAGGCGTTGTGTTTCCTGTCATGAGAAGGGCGTTCCATTAGAATCCTATATGCGTATTACCCGCGTAGAGAACAATAGCTTCCTTCTTGCTCCATTGGCAAAAGAATCTGGAGGAACTCAGCTTTGTGGAAAACCCGTCTTTAAATCGAAAAGCGATCCGGATTACCAATCCATCATGAAAACATTCGATTCAATGACCAGGTTAATCAGAACGAAACCACGAATAGACATGGATGAGGTCCAGATTGCAGGTTGCGATCAGCAGTAATTGGTGCTTTCGTCATTAACCGATAGTTTCTATGCAACCACTTGCCAAGATTGGGTTTGCCTTTCAATTTTGCCTCGGATCTTCCCGACAAGAATCAGGACAATGCGAAATATGAACCTGATCGAGTTATCCAAACTGGGCCAAAGCTTTCGTTAGTCTGGACGGGATGATTATTTGCTCGATCTCATAGAGTAAGTCAATGCAGGGACGCAGGAAGGGCGCAACCCGAGCCGATGAGGACGCACGAGGTTGTAATTCCATCTCCAGTCCTCAATCACACCCCACGCCTCTGTCAGCGTCCATAACCCTACTCGATTCAGGCACTCCTCCCTTAGCCGTGCTTTGAAGTTTAGATGAACACGGAACGCCGGAGCACATTCGCAGTGACAACGGCTCTGAATTTATCGAACGGGGTCTAAATCCTGAGAGTAAAGCCGTTGTTGCAATGGCTCCGTAAGAGGTATTAATGTCACTTAATACAATTCCGGCACCAATAACAGGTGCAATAAGCAACATAGTGGCAACAAAATAACGTTTCTCCCACCTTGCTCCTCGATCACCCGGGGAAGATCAAGAAGCCTCCGGGGTCACCATGTCCTCAGGCGATCGGATCAGCAACTGATCTCGGC